>NZ_CP101322.1:1233543-1850315 GCF_024300625.1 Halovivax gelatinilyticus
CCGCGGCGCTCATCCCGCCGGCCGCCGCGGCGGGCATCGCCATCGCGTGGGGCCAGCCGGCCGCGGCGACGGGCGCGACCGTCCTCGTGTTCGTCAACGTGCTCTCGGTGAACCTCGCCGGGCTGGTGACGCTGTGGTACGCCGGCTACCGACCGGAGCACCTCTGGGATCTCGGCCCGACCGAAAAACGTGTCCGACGACGCGTCCTCGGACTCGTGGTCGTCGTCGGCGTGTTCGCCCTCTTTCTCGGCGGGATCACCTACGCCTCCTACCAGGCCGCCAGCTTCGAAGAGGACGCCCGCGAGGAGGTCGAACTCGTCCTCGACGAGGACGAAACCTACCAGCTGCTGGACCTCGAGGTCCACATGGACGAGGACTTTCCGTTCCAGTCGCCCGAGCGCGTCGTCGTCACGGTCGGCGGTCCGCCGGGAGAAGCCGATCCGGCGCTCGTCTCGGCGTTGCGCGACCGGGTCGACGCCCAGACGACCGGCGACGTCACCGTCCAGGTGCGGTTCGTCGGCGTCATCGAAGGGGAGACGTGAGGCCAGTAGGGTTATAGCCGATCCACCCCCACGATTCGTACCCACGAGGTCGTTCCAGTGCGCGAATCGATCGTCCAGTTGATCTTCTTCGTCGCCATCGTCGCCGTAACGACGGTGCTCGTCGGCTCGCTGGTGACCAACGCCGCACTCTTCGGCCAGTCTGTCGAGCGCGACGGCGAGCGATCGGCCGCTGGAATCGACGCCGAAATCGAACTCGTAAACGATCCGGCGGTCGACGCCTACGATCCCGACGCGAACGTCGACGGCTCGTCGGAATCGGGTGGCGTCACCCTCTACGTCAAGAACGTCGGCGGCGCGACGCTCCAGTCGGACGATCTCGACGTCCTGGTCGACGGCCAGTACGCGGGGGCGGTCTCGACGACGGTGCTCGACGGCGACCGCTGGCGGGTCGGGACCGTCCTCGAAGTCACCGCCGAGGCCGATCTGGACCCCGGCGAACACCGGGTTCAGGTCGACGTCCGCGGCTCGTCCGATCGATTCTCCTTCGAACACCGGATCGCCTACTGGGACGATCCGGAGAACGCGACGGACGACGACGGCGTCTGGGTCGTCGAGCGGTCGACGGTCGACCTGACGATCGTCACGGAGCCGGCTCACCCCGACGAGACGGTCGCGGTTTCGACGAACGAGTCGGAAACCGCGACGGTCGATCCGGAAACGGTCACGATCGGCGACGACGGAACCGGCGAGACGACGCTCGACTTCGACGACGAACCGGGGACCGTAGCCGTCACCCTCGACACCGGCTGGGCGACGGACGAAATCGTCGTCAGGTACGAGGAAACCGGATGAATCGGGCAGGTGCGAGAAGACCGAATGAAGGGTGACCGGTCGTCCCGGACGCATAAGACGGTCCGAGTCGACGAACCGAGCGAACTACGCCGACCGAAACCGTACCGCTCGCACGATGACCGACGTCGTCGGAGCGGTACTCGCCGCCGGGAAGGGGACCAGATTCGATCCAGCCGAGCGAGCGGCCGCGACGGGCGACGGTCGGTCCGACGGTGAGTCGCCCCCCGACGTCAAACTTCTCGCCCGACTCGACGGGGAGCCGATCGTTCGCCGCGCCGCCTCGTCGCTCGCGGTCTCAGAGATCGATCGCGTCGTCGCGATCGTCGGACACGAAGACGAGGCCGTGGCCGCGTGCGTTTCGGACGTCGTCGACGAGGTGCGGGAACATTCGGCGTACGAGACGGGCCAGGCCGCGTCGGTCGCCCTCGCCGCCCGACGAGCGCGAGCGTACGGTGCCGACGCGATCTGTTACCTCCCGGGTGACGTCCCCTGCGTCGATCCGGCGACGACGAACCGGGTGCTCGAGGCGATCGGCGCGGACGGTCACCCGGACGCCGTCGTTCCAACGCACGCCGGCCAACGCGGACACCCGGTCTGTTTCGCCTCGAGTCAGTTCGAGGCGCTGTCGGCGCTCTCGGGTGACGTCGGCGGACGTGCGCTGTTCGACGAGATCGACGTGACACGAGTCCCGGTCGACGATCCCTGGATTCGACGCGACGTCGACACGGTCTCCGACCTGGCGGCGCTACGCCTGGCGTACGAATCCCGCTCCTGAGTCGGCCGCTCTCTCGACGTCAGTCGACTTCCGTCGCCGACTCGTCGTGGATCGGTCCCTCCCGCTCGGTAAGCGGGCCGCCATCGCGGTCGTTACTGGCCGCGAGCACCTCCGAAACGACGCTCATCGCGATCTCGATCGGCTCGCCGCCACCCAGATCGAGACCGACGGGCGCGGCGATTCGCGCCTCGTCGGCCGGTGAGAGGGTGACGCCCTCCGCGTTCAGTTCCGCTCGAAGGTCGTCGAAGCGCGATAGCGGCCCCATGAGGCCGACGTACGGGACCGGCGTTTCGAGCAACGACTGGAGCGCCAGCCGGTCGTCGACGAAGTTGTGCGACATGCAGACGACGTACGTCCGCTCGTCGGCGAGCGAGGCGAGGTCGGTCGGGTGCGTGGAGACGACCCGATCGGCCGCCGGAAAATTCGCGGGGTCTGCCCGGCCGCCGCGCGCCGTCGCGACGGTGACACGAAAGCCGACCGCCCTGGCGAGCCTCGCGACGGGCCTGACGTCGGGCTGACCACCGAAGACGAGCAGGTGATCCGGCGGCGAGAGACCGTCGACGAACAGGCAGACGGTGCCGTCCGCGGTCGATACGTCGCGTCTGAGCCAGGTTCCATCGTCCGCACAGCGTTCGATCTCGTCAGTGATCGACTCGAGTATCGAATCCGGAAGGGTCGTCGAGACGATCGAAACGTCGCCCGAAGCGTGGGGTGTTTCCGACGGATCGACCGGCCGGCACACCGCCCGCGAGCCGACCGGGATCGAGCCGTCGCCGTCGACCGCCGTCACCAGAACCCGTTTCTCCCCGTCGGCGACCGCCTCGGCTACCCGTCGCCAGGGCGCGTCGACGGGTTCGACCAGCACGTCGACGACGCCGTCGCAGCCGAGCCCGAGTCCCCAGCCCTCGCCGTCGTCGGTGAGGTCGAACGTGACGACTCGCGGGTCGTCGGCGTCGATGATCGATCGCGCTTTCGCGGCGAGTGGCCCCTCGAGACAGCCGGCGGTCACGGCGCCGAACGTGGTTCCGTCGGCTTCCAGCACCATCTTCGCGCCGGGCGGTCGGTAGGCCGACCCCTCGACGCCGACGACCGTCGCGACCGCCAGCGGCCCGTCGCTCGCACCGATCCGATCGTACAGGTCGCGAGTCGGAACGCTCCAGGGGTCGAACGCGCCGGTACCGTCCATGGCTGTGGCCTGGGTCGGCGTTACTAAAGGCGTTATCCTGGCGGAGAATCGCAGCCTGTCGTGGCGTCGTGGTCACGACGGCATGGGTTCGAATCGTGGAAACCGGCGGCAGGGCGCACACGTCACACGGTGAAACGCCGGTTTCACCTTCCGGTACGCTTTCAGGGCTACGTCGAGTCGACTTCGAGTATGACGAGCTGGTCACGGCGGCGGCTGCTGGCGGGTGCTGCCGGCGCAAGCACGGTGCTCGCCGGCTGTTTGAGCGAGGTCGGGCCCGACGGTGACGACGATGACGACGGAGACTCGCCGGGCGCTGACGGATCCGTCGACGACGATGCGGACGGCTCGAACGGACACCCGGACGACGACGGCGCCGAAGAGTCCGACGAGGCGACCGAACCCGCGTCGATGGAGGCCCAGGGCGACCTGGACGACGTCACGTACCTCCAGTACTCCCACCCGCGCTACCCCGACCGACCGGTCGTCGAACTCTTCACCTCATCTAGGGACGTCGAGTCCTGGCTGGACGGCCACGACGGACTCCCGGCCGACGACCGCGCTCGCGAGTTCCTGGAGGGAGTCGATTTCTCGACGACGAGCGCCGTCGCGATCGAGGCCGGGGCGTCCGACCTCTGTCACGAACTCGCCGTCCGCGCAGTCGAGGTTGACGACGGAACGCTCTCGATCCGGGCGGCGGTTCGACGCCAGGACGACGCCGGCGATATGTGCGCCCAGCAGATGGTCGCGGAGGGAGCCGTGATCCGAGCGACCGCCAGCGAAGAACCGCCGACCGACCTCTCCGTCTCACTCGACGCCGATGGTGGCGAATACGGAATCGCAACCGGATCGGATACCGTCAGCGAGACGGACGACGAAGATGGATCGGACAGCGAGGACGATCGGGACGAGGGCGAGTAGGACCGTCGCCTCGTACGAACGCACCGATCAGAGCGCCTCGGCGTACGCCTCGAGCGTTCGTTCGACGTCGGCTTCGGTGTGAGCCGCGCTGACGAACTGACACTCGAACTGGTTCTGCGAGAGGAAGATCTCTTGTTCGAGCATCGACTCCCAGAAGATGCGCCGCCAGCGGTCGGTCTCGGCCCGTTTGACGTCGCCGGCGTTGCGCGGCGGCTGTCCGTCGCGGGTGAAGATCACTTTGAACATACTCGCCGTTCCGGCGACGGTGTACTCGGGCGCCTGATCGGCGACGATCTCTTCTAACCCCGATCGGAGCTGGTCGCCGAGGCGGTCGACGTGCTCGTAGACGTCGTTCTCGGCGGCGTAGCGAAGCGTCTCGAGACCGGCGGCCATCGTGACCGGGTGGCCGGAGAACGTTCCGGCCTGGAAGACCTCGCCCGCCGGCGCGAGATCGGCCATAATCTCGTCGCGTCCGCCGAGCGCGCCGACGGGGAAGCCGCCGCCGACGACCTTGCCGAACGTCGTCAGGTCGGGCGTGATCCCGAATCGACCCTGCGCACAGCCGAGCCCGCCGACGCGAAAGCCGGTGATGACCTCGTCGAAGATGAGGAGCGCACCGTGCTCGTCGGTGAGGTCGCGGAGGAACTCGTGGTAGCCGTCTTCGGGGTGGACGATGCCGTAATTGCCGAGGATCGGCTCCGTGAGCACCGCGGCGATGTCGTCGCCGTGTTCGTCGAACACGTCGGTCATCGCCTCGCGGTCGTTGAAGGGGACCGGGAGGGTGTGTTTCGCGAACGACTGCGGGACGCCCGCGGAGGACGGGCGCGGATTCTCGGCGTCGCCCTCGACGAGCGTCGACTCCTGGGCGCCGTGGTAGCCGCCCTGCATGACGACGATCTTGTTCCGACCGGTGTGTCCCCTGGCCAGTCGGACGGCCGAGACGGTCGCCTCGGTGCCGGAGTTGACGAAGCGGATCTTCTCGACGCTCGGGACGTGCCGGGTGACGAATTCGGCCAGGTCGACCTCGAGTTCCGTCGGGGCGCCGTACATCGGCCCCTCGCTCGCGGTGCGCTGGATCGCCGCCCGAACCTGTTCCGGCATGTCGTGACCGAGCAGAAGGGGGCCGAGTCCCATCACCCAGTCGACGTAGCGGTTGTCGTCCGCGTCGATGACGTGGCCGCCGTCGCCCTTGCGGACGAAGAACGGGTACGGTTCGATCGCCGCCCGGACGGCCGAGTTGACGCCGCCCGGCATCACCGAGAGCGCCCGATCGTAGAGCGCGCGCGATTGATCGTGGTTCATGGTCGCGGGTTGTTCGTCGGGCGGCAAAGATGTACCGAGGTGACGGCGGGTTCGAGACGAACGCGTTCGCACGAGCCGATCAGTTCCCTGCCGCCACCCGCACGTTGATACCGATCGCTCGGCGACGGAGTGTATGGCAGTGAGTTTCACGGTGGAAGACGCGCTCGGCCTCCGGTACGTCCACGAGCACGCGTGGAACGCGAAGGGATCGGCCGTCGGCTACCTCCGGTTCGACGGCGGCGAGACCGACCTCGTCGTCCGACGGACCGATACCGACAGACCGGCTCCGGATGAACCGCCAGATTCCGACCCCGACGCCCTCACGGATCTCGGCACCGTCACCGGGTTCGACTGGCGACCAGATCGTCCCACGGATCTCGCGCTCGTCGCCGACGGAGCGATCGAGCGATTCAACACGAAGACCGGCGATCGGCGCACGCTCGTCGACGCCGACGACGCGTACGCTTCGATCACCTGGGCACCGGACGGCGACCGACTCGCCGCGGTATCGGACGGCTCGATCTGGCTGTTCGACGAGCGCGAGGGATCGAGCCGAACGCTCGCACGTGATTCGTCGCTGTCGGTCGCCTCGCTCTTCGCGGCGACGCCGCTCGAGTGGAGTCCCGACGGGCGGTACCTGGCGACGGTCGTCGAGGCGCCCGCCGACGGACTCGGTCTCGCCGTCGTCGACGTCGCGGGCGACGAGGTTGCCTGGACGTACCGTCCGGACCCGACCGACGGCCGTCTCGCGACGACGTTCGACTGGGTCGGCCCGGAGACGCTGGTCTACGTCGCCGAGACCGTCGATGGCACTCATCGAGCCTACAGAGCAGTGACACTCGGCGAGGGGCGCAGGTCCGGGACGGACGAAAACGGGACAGGCAACGACGGAACGACGCTCCTTTCGGAGAGCGACGGGCGGGGGCTCCCGCGCGATCCCATCGTCGGGGCCGACGACGGCCGGTTCGCCGTTCTCTCCGCGCGGACGGGCTACCACCACGTCTACGCGATCGACGTCGACGCGCGACGAGCGGCGGTCGAGTCGCTCTCCGATCGAGACGATCCCGGGTTCGACGGACCCGGGGTCTGCCAGGTCACGTCCGGCGAGTTCGAAGCCCGCGGCGACGCCCTGGACGAGCCCGCGTGGTCGCCAGACGGCGAGCGGCTGGCGTTCGTCACGAACGAGCGCGATCCGGGCGAGCGCGACCTGGTGGTCTGTACGATCGGCGACCTGTCGTCGAACGACGCCGTCACCGATCGGCGCGTCGTAGACGACGAACCCGGCAACGTCCTCTATCCGACGTGGTCGCCTGACGGCGAGCGGCTGGCGGTGATCCGCGCCGGTCGGACGACGTCAGCGGACGTCCACGTCGTCGACGCGTCAGGCAGGTCCGACGACCCCCGACTGCACAGACTCTCCCGGGCCCACACCGATCCGGCAGTCTTCGAGGCGTTCCCGGAACCGGAGCCGGTCTCGATTCCACGAGATCTTGGGGCGCCCGTCGGCGACGAGCGGTCGACCGTCGACGATTCGCAGGGCGAGACCGTTCCGGGCTACCTCTACCTCCCGCCGGACGCCGAACCCGGAGACGACCGACCGGCCGTCGTCTGGTGTCACGGCGGACCCATGCGCCAGATGCGCCGCGGGTTTCACCACATGCGATCGTACGCCGCCTTCCACGCCTTCAACTACGTGCTGGTCTCGAAGGGATACGCCGTCCTCTCGATCAACTACCGGGGCGGGATCGGCTACGGGCGCGACTTCGAGAACGGTATCGTCGAGTCGATCGGCGAGACCGACGTCGACGACTGCGTCGCGGCCGCGGCGTTCTGTCGCGACCACCCCGTCGTCGGCGATCGCGTCGGCCTCTGGGGGCTGAGCTACGGGGGATACCTCGCCTGCGCCCTGGCGACGACGTCCGACGCCTACGACTGCACGGTCAACTTCGCGGGCGTCTGGGACTGGGCCGACTGGGTCCGATTCGCGACCGAGCGCCACTGGGGCGCCGGCCGCGGGTTCGTCGCCCGGTTCGGGGGCCACCCCGACGAGATCGAGCGCGACGACGCGCTCGCCGAGCGGTATCGAATCGCCTCTCCTGCGTCCTCCGTCGACGAACTGGACACCCCGCTGTTCTCGCTCCACGGAACGGCCGATCCGAACGTGCCGTTCGACCAGCTCGATGCGATCGTCGCAGACTGCGTCGAGTCCGGTCGCGCCCACGAGGTGATGTACTACCCGGACGAGAATCACATGTTCGAGGGCGATGCGACCTGGCGCGACGCCCTCGGACGGGTGCTCCCCTTCCTGGACGAGCACCTCCGGGGCGACTCTTTGCGAGATGACCGCGAGGGTGGGACGTGAGGATCGGGCGATTCCGCCGCGCCGAAGATCGTGGTGAGACGTATCAACACGATGAGAATCGTTACGTCGCGTCGACTCGTTCATCACGTCCATGAGCCGGCGAAACGCCGCGGGATTCGTGCTGCTTTCGGCCGTCTGGGGAACCTCGTTTCCCGCAGTCAGAGCGGGCGTCCAGGAGGCCCCGCCGGTGCTCTTCGCCGCCCTCCGATTCGACGCGATGGCGATCCTCGTCCTGGGGCTCGCGCTGGTCGTCGACGGTCGCTGGCGCCCGCGTCGCGCCGACATCGGCGGGATCCTCGCCGGCGGGGTGCTGATCGTCGCTGTCCACCACGCGTTCTTGTTCGCCGGCCAGCAGTACGTGACGAGCGCCGTCGCGGCCGTCGTCGTCGCGACGGTGCCCATCCTCGCGGCCGGCTTCTCGCGGTTCGTGCTCCCGAGCGAGCGGCTCTCACTTCTCGGACTCGTCGGTCTCGGCCTCGGCTTTCTGGGGACGGCGGTCGTCGCCGATCCGAATCCGGCGACGCTGACCGCCGTCCACGCGATCGGCGTGGGGCTCGTGTTCGCTTCCGCCGTCGCGCTCGCGCTCGGAACGGTGCTCGTCCAGTGGACGCGAACCGACATGCCCGTCCTCGCGATGCAGGGGTGGATGATGCTGGCCGGCGCGCCGCTGTTACACGCGGCGAGTCTCGGACTCGGCGAACCCCAGTCGGTGACGTGGACGCCGACGGTCGTCATCGCGCTCGCCTACCTCGTCCCCGTCGCGGGCGTCGGCGGCTACCTGCTGTACTTCCACCTGCTCGACGAACTCGGATCGGTCGAGCTGACGCTGGTGAACTACGTCCTGCCGGTCTTCGCCGCGCTGGTCGGGTGGGTCGCGCTCGGCGAGGGGCTCGAGGTACCGACGGTCGTCGGCTTCGCCATCGTCGCGATCGGGTTCGCCCTCGTGAAGCGACGCGCCCTGCAGTCGCTCCTTCGACGACGAATGGAGGGATGAAACGAGACTGCGGACCACGTTGTGTCTGCGTGGCGACGGTCGACGACCGCCGATTCAGAGGTACTGGTCGACGACGTACCAGCCGTCGCCGTCGATTTCGACCATAATCCAGGTTCCGCGCTCCTCATCGCCGTCGAGGTCGCCCCGGATCGGATGCTCGCCGGAGATGGTCCGAACGATCTCCACCTCGTAGGCGTCAGTGATCTCGTGGCCTCCGAAGACCTCGGATTCGAGGAACTCGACGTCCGGATCATCGTCGTCGAGCGCCGTTTCGGACTCGCACCTGACGTCGTCCAGTTCGAGTAGCTCCTGGAACGCCTCCCCGAGTTCGTCGACGTCGTAGGCGCCGACGGCCTCTTCGCGGGTCATCACGTCCTCGTACTCGTAGGGGACGTACTCCGCCGCCGTCTCCGCCTCGCCGTACCAGGCGGCCTCCCGTAACGACGTCGCCGCCGAGCACGGATCGTCGGAGCTTCCCCCGACGCCCGGAACGCTACCGGTACAGCCGGCCAGTCCGACGATCGCTCCCGTTACTGTTGCCTTCAATACTCGCCGTCTTCTTGGATTCACGACCGCACGATCGTGTCTTTAGAGTATAAATTCTCTGTTCAGTATGTTATGGGACGTCCCGGGCGACCGGCTAGCGGAATACCGCCGGTTGGGTCTCGCCAGCCGTACCGGGAGAGATCGATCTGAACAGACCGCTCGGCCTCAACGGCTCCGGTGACCTATGTCGCCATAGCGATCGGAGAGCCGCAACACGGCCGTCGATCCGTTTCTGAGTACCCTGCGCGGTCCCAGAGTGACTGTCGCTGGGCTTCTGGGACGCTCGATCGTCGCGGTGGATCCACTAGCCCGAACGGTCGTTCAGGGTGGTCGCAACGCCCTCGGCGAAGTAGGTGAGGATCAGGTCGGCGCCGGCGCGCTTGATCGAGACGAGCGACTCGAAGGCCGCCTCCTCCAGGTCGAGCCAGCCCTTCTCGGCCGCGGCGTGGATCATCGCGTACTCGCCAGAGACGTTGTAGGCGGCGACCGGGTGGTCGAACTCCCGACGCACGTCGGCGACGATGTCGAGGTAGGCGAGCGCGGGTTTGACCATCAGGACGTCCGCGCCCTGTTCGACGTCGAGGGCGACCTCTCGGCGGGCCTCGCGGGCGTTTCCGGGATCCATCTGGTAGTGGCGCCGGTCGCCGAAGGTCGGCGCGCCGTCGGCAGCGTCGCGAAACGGCCCGTAAAACGCGCTCTCGTACTTCGCCGCGTAGGACATGATCGGGACGTGCTCGTATCCCTCGCGGTCGAGCGCCCCTCGGATCGCCCCGACCATACCGTCCATCATGCCGCTCGGCGCGACCATGTCCGCTCCGGCCTCGGCGTGCGAAACGGCGATCTTCTCGAGGGATTCGAGCGTCGCGTCGTTGTCGACGGTGAGGGGTGTCTCGCGGTCTCGCTGACGGTCGGCCTCCCCTCGGAGACCCTCCTCCAGCGGGCCGCAGTGGCCGTGGTCGGTGTACTCGCAGAGACAGACGTCGGTGATCACGTAGGCCTCGGTCGCCTCGGTAACCTGCCGGGTCGCCTCCTGGACGACGCCGTCGTCAGCCCAGGCGCGAGTTCCGTCGGGGTCCTTCGAGCGGGGGACGCCAAACAGCATGACCGCCTCGACGCCCGCGGCGAGCACCTCCTCGACCCGGGCGACGCACTCTGTGAGGGGGACGCGCTCGTGGCCCGGCATCGACTCGATGGCGATCCGCTCGTCGGTCGTCGCGTCGACGAAGATCGGCGCGATCAGGTCCGCCGGCGACAGGCTCGTCTCGCCGACGAGGTCCCTGATCCGGTCCTGTCGGAGTCGACGGGGCCGATTCGTGAGTTCCATGTCACCTGCATGCGGCCACTGGCGCAAAAGCCCCTCGCAATTCAGCTCACAGCGCCACCGAAGCGACGAGCCACGCAAGCCCTATCGCGGCGAGCGAACAGGCGAGGTTACCGACGGTGTGGGCAACGGCGACGCGCCACCGGCCACGCTCGACGAGTCCGACCGTTTCGACCGAGAAGGTCGAGAACGTGGTGAACGCCCCGCAGATCCCGAGGCCGACGAACTGCACGGCTGACTCGCTCGCCCCCGCGAAGACGACGAGTCCGAACAGAAAGCTACCGAGGACGTTCACCAGAAGCGTCGGCCACGGAAACCGATCACCGCTCACGTGGGTGTAGACCCAGTGACGCAAGACGGCGCCGATCGCCCCGCCCGTTCCGACCAGGTGGGCGGGCTGCGGGTCGTACGAGAGTACGCCCGCCGCCAGGGATCCGATCACGCACCATCACCTCTGACCGCGCCGGCCAGCCACCGGCCCAGCAGGACGGCCCCGATCGCGAGGCCGTAGTTCGCACCGACGAAGGCGACGGCCGGTCCCGGCCCCGCCGTCGCGGCGTCGGCAGTGTAGAACGCAAACCCGCTGTACGTCGTCAGCGAGGAGAGAAACCCGGTCGTAAAGAGCAGGCGCGACTTCCGGTCGACGATCCCCGCATAACGCGCCTCGTAGATCAGAAAGCCGAGGACGAGGCTGCCGAGGACGTTCGCGACGAGGATTCCGGCGAGCGACGACCAGGCGTCGACCGCGAAAAACCGGAGGTTCGCGCCGGCGAATCCGCCGATCCCGACGATGGCGAGCGTCTCGAACCGGGCGAGTGCGTCTTCGAGTGACATCGGAAATCGTCCGTTCCGGGCGTTCTTCGACCGAACGAGACCGCACCGTACACGCGTCGCTTCGAAGAACGATCACAAGAGCATTTGGATACGGCGGCCCGGCCGTGTCGAACCGATCGCGTGGCGGTCGCCCATCCTGCCCGTCTTCGGGTCAACGTGATCAATCCGTCTACGGTCCGAGAGAACCACTCCGTCTACGGTCTGCCGTACCAAACTCGTCACCGGGTTTGCCGAGCAGCGGCTACCCGGCCCCAGCGAATCAGTACCGGCCGCCGATTCGGTCGAGAACCCACCGACAGTGCGGCGCGAGTCGGGATGACCGGGTGGCCCCGTCGGCGTCGGCGACCAGGGCGGCGGTTCCACACTCGCGACAGACGAGGGAGCCCGTCCCGTCGACGTACACCGTTCGTCCGTGCTCGCAGGTCTCGTCGTCGCTGCTCGCGACGGGGTCGCGCCGTTCGCCGTCCTCGCGAAAGTGGTTCGAGTACACGATCGCGTACGTGTTCGTCGGTAACACACATCAATGTTTCCCCGAATCGCCGGGTTTTGGCCGCCAGAACGCCCATCGAAGCATATTTCGGTTCGAAAGTCCGAGTCGGCTCGACGGCGAGAAAACAGTCTTTTTGCCGGCGCGGGTACCCAGGTTCGACCATGACAATCGGGGACGTCGTCACGGTGACGGTCGGTGACTGCACCGACCTCCACTACGTCGATACGGGAATGTACGAGACGGAGGCCTACGGATCGGTGTACCTCATCGAGGATGACCGCCCGGCGATCGTCGATTCGGGGATCGGGACGAACTACGAGCGAATCCTCGCGGCGATGGAGACGGTTGGTATCGACCGCGACGAGCTGGCCGTCATCGCGTTGACCCACGTCCACCTCGATCACGCGGGTGGCGCCGGCTTGCTCGCGGAGGCGTGTCCGAACGCGACGGTCTACGCGCCCGAAAACGGCGCACGTCACGTACTCGACCCGTCCAGGCTGGTCGAGGGGACGAAAGCCGCCGTCGGCGACCAGTGGCGCTACTACACCGAGCCGGAACCCGTTCCCGAAGAGCGTCTCGAACCCTACGAGGACGGCGACGTGATCGACCTCGGGACCCACGAGTTGTGCGTTCACGCGGCGCCCGGGCACGCGCCACACCACTACGTCTTCGAAGATGCGGCGAACGACGCGATCTTCGTCGGCGACGGGGCCGGGATCTGGGTGCCGGCGATCGACGAGGTGCGTCCGACCAGCCCGCCGCCGCAGTTCGACCTCGAAGCCTGTCTCGACGACGTCGAAACCCTGCAATCGCTCGACCGATCCGTACTCTGTTTCGCACACTTCGGCCCGCGCGAAACCGGGGACGTCCTGAACGAGTACGCGGAAACGCTCACCGAGTGGGTCGATGCGGTCCGTGAGAAACGAGCGGAACTCGGCTCGGACGACGCCGTCGTCGCACACTTCGCCGAGCAGACCGATCTCGACGCAGTTTGGGGCGCAGAGAAAGCCCGCGGCGAGGTCGGGATGAACGTCAGAGGGGTACTTTCCTCCCTCGATCGGACGGAGTCGGATCCGACGAGCTAACGCTCGACCGGCGTTGTGGCAGTTGCGCGAAAAATCGATTCCAGTCGTCGGCTAGCGAGTGGCCTACTTACTCGTCTTCGTCGTCCGCATCGTCGCCGTTTTCATCGTCATCGCCGTTTCCGGGTTCGTCGTCTCCGTTTTCATCATCGTCGCCGTTTCCGGGTTCGTCGTCTCCGTTTTCATCATCGTCGCCGTCTCCGTTTTCATCATCGTCGCCGTTTCCGTTCTCATCATCGTCGCCGTTTTCTCCCTCATCACCGTTTACGGGTTCGTCGTCGACGTCATCGTCGCCCGTGTCGTCTTCTGGCGAGTCGTCACCGTCGTCATCACCGCCCATACAGCCGGCGAGCGGGAGCAGGAGGGCGCTTACGATACCGATACCGAACGTTCGTCTGGTTGGGGACCGAACCATACAGAGGAGCGGGGACAGATTGCTGATATACTTTTATATTTGATCGTTTGATCTATTAATTATACTTTTTGTTTCCAGAAGTAGGAGAGGGGAAGATGGAACGGTTCATCGATCGAGTTCGTCGCAGGTGATAGAATCGTAGAAGATCGGCGGAACTCACTTTCGAAAACGAATCGGGCGGCGGTGCGACATACCGTGGCGAACTCGGCTTCGAGCGTGCGTCGCGAGACTTAACTGAGTCGCCGGCCCAGAGCCCGTATGTTCGAAGGTCGTCCGGATCGCGACGCCGAGGTCGTTCTCGTCGGTCGGTCGAACGTCGGAAAGTCGACGCTGATGCGCGAACTCACCGGCCACGCCGTCGAGACGGGCGGAAAGCCGGGCGTGACGCGCCAGCCCAATCACTACGACTGGGCGTCCGAGGACTTCGTCCTGACGGATCTCCCGGGATTCGGCTTCATGAGTGGCGTCGAGGCGGACCGACGCGAGCAGATAAAGACCGACGTCGTCCGCTACGTCGAAGACCACGCCGAACACGTCCTCGTCGGCGTACTCGTCGTCGACGGAAAGAGCGTCATCGACATCATCGACCGCCACTCCGGACCGGACTCGATTCCCTACGACGTCGAGATGTTTCACTTCCTGCGCGAACTCGAGATTCCCACCGTCGTCGCCGTCAACAAGATGGACAAGGTCGACGACCGCGACGAACGACTCGACGAGGTTTGCGACCGGCTCGGGCTTCACCCGCCGTGGCAGCAGTGGCAGGACACGATCGCCCCGATCACGGCCAAGCGAGGCACCGTAAACGCGCTTACCGAGGCGATCAGAACCCACCTCCACGACCAGCAGCGCGACGATCTCTTCAAGTTCTTCTAACGTCGGGGCGGTTCCCGTCGTTCGCACCGTTCGGCGTCAGCCTACCGCAACTCGCCCCAGACGCCGACGAGTTCGCCGTCGACGTACCGGTGCTGTTCGAACCCGAGCGCGTTGCAGATCAGGGTGTGACCCATGAACGAGAGGGCGTAGTCTGCCATCCCGAACGGGTGGAGTTCGCGCTGGTTGGCGACCGGTAAGACTGAGCCGAGTACTTCGATCTCACCGTCGCCGGCCGGGATCGTGCCGGCCGCGACGCCGCTCTCGCCGGGCGACCAGGAACTTCCCGCGTACATCCGACCGGCGATCTCGCCGCCGGCCGCCTCGAACGCGTCGTCGTCGACGACGGTTCCCGGCGAATCGACGCCCGTCGTGTAGCCGACCTGCGACCCCTTCCACATCTCGAGCTGGAGTTCGCGGATATCGGTCAGCAGGTGGTGGTCGAAGTCGCGATCTTCGAGGTTCGCGATGTCGGTTTCGATCGCCGAGACGTCACCCTTCCCGATCTCGCTCGCCCCACCGATTTCGAGCGAGCCGAGCAGGTTCACGCCGGCGTCGGTGAGCAGGACGCGGCCGCCGGCGTCGAGGAACGTCTCCAGCGCGTCGACGAACGCGGGATCGTCGGCGGCGACGTCGGTCGAGACGACGACGTTGTCGAAGTGGCGCTTGCCAGAGTTACCGCGCATCAGACGACCGATTTTGACGTGGTGGACGCTGAGCCCACGAAGCCACCCCTCGTCCAGGAACGGCTCCAGGTCCTCGAAGAACTGCATCGGGTTGACCACGTACTCGCGCTGGCTGAAGCCCATGATCTCCTCGGGGTCCGGGTGATCCTCCTCGGTGTCGATCGTGACGACGTCGAGTTCGACCTCGGCGTCGGCCGAAGCCGCCCCGACGCCGCCGGTCGGTTCGAAGTCGACCGTGTACGCCCCCGCGTCGGGGTTCGGCACGTAGACCGTCGTCAGATCGGTCAGACAGCACGCGTCCGGACCGAGCGTGGCGATATCGATTTCGCGGACCACCTCACCGCGAGGGCCGCGGACGGTGACGACGCCGCCCCCGACGTCGTGCGTGTGGACCTGGACGGCGAGCGAGTGGGTCCGGCCGGCGGTCGTAGCGGTCGCACTCCCCGCCGGGCCGGGCTGGACGGTCTCGTGGCGTCGGTGGACCTCGGCCGCTCGACCGCGTCCCGTCCCTCGACCGGGACCCTCGTCGGTGTGAGAGAGGTCGGCCGACGTGCGCGTGAGGTCGTCGGTCGTCACGTAGGCGGTGTCCTGCCCGCCGGTGACGACGGTCGCTTCCGTCTCCGCCGCGCAGAGTTCGGCGAATTCCCGCATCGAGATGTGGTAGGCGGTCGCCAGGTGGCGCTCGATGTACGGCCGCCAGTTGGTCGCGTCGCGCATACCGAGCTCCGGCGCGACCGTGACGGCCCCCAACCCACCATCTTCCTCCGGTTGGCCGGCCCATCCCAGCAGCGCGCCGGTGACGTTGTAGCCGATCGAGTCGTAGATCGTCCCCCAGTTGAAGAACTCGTCGGGAACGTACTCGCCGATTCCGGCGGTGTCCTGTCCGGCGCGGATGGTATCGTCCGCGATGGCTTCGACCGTCCCCCACTCGTCGTCCATGCCGGCACCGATTCGGCGGTTCACCTCGTCTAAGTTGTGCGTGCCGTCGTGGTCGTAGGCCGCGTTCGACTCCAGGTTCAACACCATCGAGTTCGCCCAACCCATCATGTGGTAGTCACAGACGTACTCGACGTTGTCGTACCCGCGGAGGAATCCGACGGTCGCCAACGAGTCGGGGACGATGTCCCAGTACTCGTCGGGTGCATCCACCGGTTCGCCGGGGTAGAACGACGGGTCGGCCCAGCCGATCGTCGGGTACTGGCGGTTCGTGTCGACCAGCGACGCGTTGCCCCGGTAGTGTGAGAGCTGGTTTGGACTGAAAAACTGGGGTTTGCGGATCACCCAGCCGTCAGGGTTGATGTAGACGAAGGAGATGACGACGTCGTCTAGCAGGGGATTGAACTCGTCAGATTCACCCTTCGCAGCGGCTTCGAGGATGCGACTGCCCGCCTCGACGCCGGCGCGCTCGTTGCCGTGGATGCCGACGATGAAGATCGCCTTCTCCTTCTCCTCGAACGCGGCTTCGTCCTGGATGTCGTTCGTGAGTTCCGCGACGTAGATATCCCGCGGGTCGGGATCCGCGCCGGTGAAGACGTTCTCCCAGCCGGGCCCCTCGCCGATCCGGTGGACGCGAACCCGGTCGGGGTACTCGGCTTCCAGGTGGTCTAACGCCTGGCCGACCTCCGCGTGAGCGACCCAGTCGCGCGACTCGACGACGTCGGGGAAAACGCCGTCGGCGTAGGGGTCCTCGAGCTTCCAGAACGGGTTCGCTCCCGGCGAGAAGTCGACGAGTTCGACGCCGCCCACGTCGAGGGCGTCGGCGAGTTCGTCCTCGGTCAGCGTCGCGTGGGCGGCGGGCGTCGGTTCCTCGCGCGTGACCGCTTTCGCCGCCCGGAGCGACTCGTCCGGATCCCAGTCCGGCTCGGCGTACTCGTCGGCGAACACGTCGAGCGCCGCTGCGTCCTCGAACTCCAGGACGAGCGTCGCCGCGTAGGAATCGGGCGTCGCGGAGACGACGAACGACGCCAGGTCGGTGACCGCCTCGTCGATGACGTCCGCGGAGACGGCGCTCGGGAGGGAAAGCGCCGCCCCCGTCGCCGCTGCGACGCCCATGAACGTCCGCCGATCGATCGTCTCGTCGAACGCCTCCTCGTCGAGGGTCGCCGCCTCCTCGTACGTGTATCGATCCGGTTCGTCGCGCGATTCGTCGCCGTCAGGGTAGGGGTCGAAACTGCTCATGGTGGTGGCTAGTGGTAACCTCTCGCATAGTCACGGACGGGTGATGATCACAATATCGTGACTGTAATTCTCAAAAATTGTGCCCGGGAGTAACGACTATATCCCATATCGAAAGGCCATGTCCCCTAGTTTATCACAGTGAGGTGGAGGATCTTGGGATGAATCGAAATCGGTAGGCCGGACAGATCAGGAGAATCGTCCGGTAGGTAGACCGGGAGAGGCGAGGAGAGTGGGAGGCGGAAGATGTGAGGAGACCGAGAGAGGCAGAAAAGGAGACCGAGAGATCGATATCGGCCCCACGCTCGCCCGCGTCGAATCGGTCCCGCCAGCACGCGAGTGACGCGACTGTTACTTACTTTCCCCGGCGTCCGGGAACGAATAAGGGGTCGCCAGCCCTCTGTACGATCGATGACGCAACCGACACGAACGCCGAACGGATCGCTCACTGCATCACGCGCTCGTTCCCCGCCGGGTGGTCGGTGATGTTCGCCTCGACACCGGCGGACGTCGCCTTCCTGCTCGCCCGAATCCTCTTCGGCGGGACGCTCGCGTTCATGGGGCTCACCCACTTTCTCAGCGTCGACGAGATGGCCGGCTACGCCGAGTACAAGGGACTCCCGGCCCCCACGTTCTCGGTGCTCGCGAGCGGCGCCGTGCTCGTGCTCGGCGGCCTCTCGCTGATCGCCGGCGTCTACCCGGGGATCGGCGCGGCCGCCCTCGCCGGGTTCTTGCTCGTCGCGGCGGTGACCATGCACGACTTCTGGCGGATGGACGGCGAGGACGCCCAGAACGAACTGACCGCCTTCTTGAAGAACGTCTACGGGGCCGGCGCGGCGCTCGCGTTCGTCGCCGTCGCCGACGCGACGTGGCCCTACGCCGTGAACGTCGGGTTGTAGTGCCGGATCCGTATTACCCGTCTCGACCGACGATCGACCGAAGCGCCGTCAGCGAGTCGATGACGTAGTCGGGTTCGACCGAGAGGGCCGTCTCCCGGTTGTGCCGGCGGCGAACGAACGCCGAGTCGAGCCCGGCCCGTCGCGCGGCGACGAGGTCGCTCTCGCTGTCGCCCACGTAGAGGGCGGTCTCGGCGGACAGATCGGCCATCGCCCGCTCGATATAGTACGGGTTCGGCTTCTTGCGACCGAGGCTCTCGATCGTCATCGGTCGGCCGTAGCGACTCGCGAACAGCGAGTCAAGTTCGAAGAACGAACAGACGAAGTCGATCGTCGTCTGGTGGTTGTTGCTGACGACGCCCCGAGGACCCGAAAGCGACGCGATCGCGCCGACGTCGTCGTATACGGTCCGCACTCCGGCCCGAAACGCCTCGAGTTGCGAGTCCTCGTCGTGGCGCTCTCTGGCCGCCCAGAACGCCTCGGGTTCGACGTCGTACCGACGGCAACACGCGTCGAGTTCCCCGGGAGTCACGCCATCGACGACCGCGCGAACGTCAGCGCGGTCGGGTTCGGCGACGCCGACGGCGCGGAACGCCGCTCGCGTCGCCGCCGATTGGGTCTCGACGGCCGGCGGCTCGACCAGCACGCCGTCGCTGTCGAACAGGACCGCGTCGTACCTGGACACGCCAGAGAGTTGGCACGTAACCGACGTTACCCTTTCGGCCGGGCGTCGTCCATCCGCTGACGAGAGAGCCACCGGCGTTTCATACGGAACGACGGTGTACCGCCGGTATGAGCCAGGACACGCTCGAACTGGACTCGGTCGACCGCGCCATCTTACAGCTGTTACAGGACGACGCCCGAAACAACACGACGACGGACATCGGCGACGCGGTCGGCGTCTCACACTCGACGGTGAGTTCTCGGATTAACGATCTCGAAGCTGACGGCGTCATCACCGGCTACACCGTCGAAATAGACTTCGAGCGAATCGGCGTAAATCCCGTGTTGCTACTCGTCTGCACCGCCCCGGCGCGGAACCGAGAATCCGTCGCGGCCGAAGCGATCGAACAGGACAACGTCACCGACGTCCGAACCGTGCTGAGCGGCGAACGAAACCTCTACGTAACCGTCGTCGCCCGCGAAGTCGACGAACTCGTCGACGTCGTCGGCCGACTCGAGGAACTGGAAATCGACGTGGTCGACTCCGGTCTCGTCAAGGACACGCATCAGAAGCCGTTTACGCACTTCGGCGAACCGGCCGTCGACTCGAACCGCGAGTGAGACGGACACCCCAAGCGACGAGCTGTGCGAAAGAAAGGTATCTGCACACAGGTTGCGGTGAACGCATCCCGAGGGCTCATACCGAAACCGGCCCAACCGCCTACGATGACCGATTCCGTCGACATCGATCCGAGCATCGCCGTCGTCGAGACGGTCGCCGCCCACGAAGGCGTCAGACCGGCAAACCTCGACCCGCCGTTGTGGGAATCCATCGATCCGACGGCGCTCGATCGACTGGTCCGTGGCGAGCGTTCGTCCTGCGCTGTACAGTTTCGCTACCACGGCTACGACGTGTGCGTTACGAAGGAAGACGGCGTCACGGTGGACGATGGCGGCGCGATCCCGGGCGAAAGCGGGAGCGAATTGTCGGCGACGAAACCGGGCGAATAGGTAGAATCCACATCAGTCCAGACGGACGGCCATCGACAGGGCTTCCACAAAAGCGATCCCACAGACGCCGGCCGGCCGCGTACGCCTCGGAATACCTCGATGGTGTTTATCGCACACCAAAACAGCTATACGTTTCTACATATTATTGGTGTAATTGTACGCGGTTCGATCGTCACACGGCTCCGGAGACTCCACGAGGCGTGCGGGTCAGGCGGGTGTGACCGCAAACGACTACGATGCGTACCGTCGTCGCGCCATGTTTCACCGAATCAACGCGTTCGTCCGTCCGCCGAATCGTGATCGAAATCCCCGTCGAGTCGCTCGCGATACCGCGCGGCCCCCTCGTCCAACACGGGTGGTTCGGTGAGTTCGAACCGAGAATCCGACCGCCGAGCGGAGGAGTTGCTCGAATCGCTCGGCGTCGAGGACTGGGCCAGCGTCGATCCGCGCGACCTCGCGGGCGTCGACATGCGGGACGTCCCGGACGAGGCGCTTCCAACCGACCGGCGGTGTCCACGCTGCTTCTGGCCGGTCTTTCAGATCACGACGACCGGACCACACTCTCACGCGTTGCGGCCCTGTGGCTGTCGGGTGGCGTCGGTCGACTGGTGAGTAAGTCGACTGTGATCAGACGGATTGTACGGGCTCGTCACGATCGACCAGCGCGTCGATCGTCGCCCGAACCGTGTCCGCGTCCTCGGGAAACGCTCCGAAGCAGACGGCGTCGCAGTGCGGGTCGACCATCCGTGTCACGTCGACCAGTCTATCGACGTCCGTCCCCGCCGCCGATAGCTGGATCGTCACCGTCGCGTCCAGGTCGGCCAGTCGAGTCGCGAAACCGCGGGCCAACGACTCGACCCAGTAGGGCGTCTCGTAGTCACCACAGAGCGGAACGAGGAACGATTCGACGTGCGGGGAGAGCGCCTCCGGGGTGAGACCGGTCCGCGACCGAAGCGAGCCGGGATAGGGGTCGGGATACAGCGTGACCGACAGGTCTCCCGAGACGCGTTCGGCGGCCGCCTCGACGAACGCGGTGAGGTGAGCCTCGCGCCACGCCGCTCGCGTCTCGTGTTCGCTCTCTTCGAACCGCTCGTCACAGCGGTCACACCGACAGAACGACTCGCCCGGAAATCCGGCCGTCGTCAGCCTGACGTCGCCGGTCGCACCGACCGTCGAGATTCGATCGAGGAGGCGGTTCCGGTAGTCGGGATCGGTCGGACAGACCGTTCCCCAGTGGTGGCCCTCCGCGTCGGGCGTCGCCCGCGTTCCCTCCGCGTCGACGGCCGCCCGGTCCGGCGCTCGGCGCACCGTCTCCGTATCGCCCCAGCAGGCGACGACGGCAGTCGTCCCGGTAACCGGGTCCGATCGACTACCGTCCGCGAAATCGGTGAACGCGTGCGTGAACTCGCCGAGACCCTCGCGAGCGAGGTCGCGGTCTCCCGTGAGAACGCCGTACATACCCGACGTTCAGCTGTCGCGACGAAAGGCGTTGTGGAACCGCCCGCTCGATTCATCCGCCGTACGCTATCGTCGGTCGGTTCGTTCGCTCTGGAATCGTCACCCGATTCGAGCGCCGGCGACGTCGGTCGGTTCGGCCGTTTGCAAGCATGCCGATCGAATTGGCCATCGGTCCGAGGTCGAGTCCGCCGGGCAACGGCTGACGTCCGTCTGACGTCGCCGTGGTGTTTAATAGCTCCTGCCCTGAACGGGTAGCCATGAGCGAGGTACTCGCTGAGAATCTATCGGGGAAGTCGGTGATGGGCGCCGACGGCACCGAACTCGGATTGCTCTACAACATCACGATGGACCTCTCGTCGGGCCAGCTGTACGACCTGATCGTCGAACCGGACGAAGAACTACCGGCCCGGTCGGTCGACTTCGACCACGACGAAGCTGGGCGATTCCAGATTCCCGTCTCGCGGGTTCAGGCGGTCAAAGATTACATCGTCGTCGAACGCTGATACGCTACGCTTTTATGTACGTTCTCGACTCGTCCGCGTTCATCCACGACTTTCACACCAGCGAACAGACCGCGACGATCCCGCTCGTCCGCGAGGAACTCACCGGCGAGAGCGTCTACCGGTACGACGCCATGGAGGGGTCGGGGATGCACATTCACATCCCGAACGAAGACACCACGGAGACGGTTCACCGGGCCGCTCGCGAATCGGGCGACGCGGACGTGCTCTCAGAAACCGACGTCAGGCTCGTCTCGACCGCGTTCGAACTCGACGCCACGCTCGTCACCGACGATTACGCGATGCAAAACGTCGCCGAGAAACTCTCCGTCGACGTCGAGTTCATCGCCCAGGACGGCATCACCGAACAGCGCGACTGGCACTTCCAGTGTCGCGGCTGTGGGCGCGAATTCGACGAGCAGAAAGATCGGTGTCCGATCTGTGGCTCCGAGTTGTCTCGCAAGAATCCGACCTGAGCCCCGTCGCGGTCGATCGACGACTCACGCCGTCATCGCGAGGTACGCCGTGTAGAAGACGTACGCGTTGTAGAGACCGTGGACGAGCGCCGGGACGAGGAGATTGTCCGTGCGTTCGTACAGCGTTCCGAGCAGGATCGACAGCGAACCCACCACGCCGAGACTGACCAGCGATTGACCGACCGTTCCGCCGGCGTAGGCCGAGGCGTGGACGACGGCGAACGGAACGCTGGCGACGACGATAGCGCCGGGCCGCGAGAAGTACTCGTAGAGCGACTTCTGGATCACGTTTCGAAAGAGCAGTTCCTCGAACGGCCCGATGACGACGATCGAGGCGACGGCGAGGACGAGAAGCAGTTCCGGGGCACCCGCCGCGCGCTCGAAACTGCTGTGGTCTGTTCCCTCAGTGCCGGTCGCCCCGAGCAGGGTATTGATCGCGATCGCGGCGGCGACGATCGCGAGGACGCCACCGACGACGTAGCCCAGGTCGCGAACGCTCGGGACGGACAGGTCGATGAACGACCCGTCTCGGCCGGTCCAGACGAGGACGCCGATCGTGACCGTCCCGATACCGAACACCGTCGCGACCTGGGAGAGCACCGCGACGTCGACGGCCGTCAGTTCTGCTGGCGATTCCGCAGGTAACACCGGCGTCCCGACCGCGACGAGGACGATCGCCCAGACGTTGATCGCGAGGATGCCGGCCACGCCGACGAGACTGTACTGGGCGGTCGCGACGAATCGCTCGCGGATCGCCCCGCGGGAGAGACCGACCGCGATCGAGACGCCGAGGGCGAGTGTCGCCCCGGCGCCGAGGACGGCGACGAACAGCGCGGGGGTGGCCTCGATCGGCGGAACGCCGAATCCACCGTCGAGCCCCTGGTTCAACCCGTACACCGAGAGCAGACCGACGAGGAAGCTCGCCAGGGTGCTCACCGAGCCCCCGACGCGCGTCGAGACGTGCCGGAAGCGAAGGGCGACCAGACTCAGCAGGGCGACGGCGGCGAGGCCGGTCAACGTGATCGAGAGCGGATCGGTCGTGCCCGCCCTGACGGGGCCGGTCGCACCGAGGAGCGAGAGCGTTCCGGCGAACAAGGCGAGGGCGACGACGGCGCCGTCCGGATCGTTGCGGACCGGCTCGACGCCGGAGGGCAGATCGATAGTCGAATCGTCCCCGGCCGCGTCGCTCATAGCTACCGGTTGATCGGGGACGATAATGGGCCTGTGGATTCCTCCGGCCGAAATCGTGCGGTGTCGGGTGCGGTATCGGGGGTAGATCGTGCGTGCGAGCGCGAGCCGACGGCGACTCAGCGTTCGACGCGCAGCGTCGGCTTCGCCGCGACGGCGTCGGCTTCGTCGAACTCCCCGCCGCCGAGCAGCCCGCGAGTCGCCTTCTTCGCCCACTCGACGGCCGGCTGCTCGAACGTGTTCACGCCGGCCAGTTCGCCGGCCATCACGCACGCGGCTTCGAGCCCGTAGAGCAACCCGCCGAGTTCGAACGCGTCGACCCGCGCGAGTTCGATGCGGACGGTCGGGCGGCCGGCCGCGGCGAGGCTGGCCTCCGTGGCCCGGAACTCCGCGTCGAGCAGCTCGTCGAGCGAACCGCCCCCGAGGTAGGCGAGGTCATCGACGTCGGTCTCGGGAATCGCGAGCGACGGGCGTTCGCGCGGGGTGACGAATGTGACGAGCGTGTTTCTGGGCCCCGCACGGTAGAGCTGGAGCTGCGAGTGCTGGTCCGTCGCCCCGAGCGCGCGCACCGGCGTCTGACCGAGACCGTCCTTGCCGAGGCTCTCGGCCCAGAGCTGGGCGAACCACTCGGCGGTCGTCTCGAGCGACTCGGCGTAGGGCATGAAGGCGTTGACGCGCACGCCTCGGTTCGCGAGCGCGTGGGTGACGGCCCCGTAGGCGTAGGCCGGACTCTCGAAGAGCGAGCCCGACAGCGAGTCGGCTTCGGCGGCCGCACCGTCGACGAGCGCGTCGAGGTCGACGTCGCCGGCCGCCGCGGCGACCAGTCCGACGGCCGAGAGGGCCGAAAAGCGGCCGGGGACGCCCGCGGGAACGTCCAGCGCGGGCAGGTCGTGGGCCTCGGCGAGGTCTCGGAGCGGTCCCGACGCGCCCGTCGTGACGATCGTTCGGTCGGTCCAGTCGACGCCGGCGGCCTCGTAGGCGTCGCGGACGACGAGGAAGTTCGCGAGCGTCTCGGCGGTCGTCCCAGACCGCGAGACGACGTTGATCGCCGTCCGGTCGAGTGCGAGCGCGTCGAGCCGGTCGCGGACCCAGGCCGGATCGACGTTGTCGAGGAAGATGGCGTCGATATCGGGGTCGAGCGCGTCGACGATCGTCGCCGCCCCGAGCGCGCTGCCGCCGATCCCGATCGTGATCACGGCCTCGAGTTCGCAGCCGTCGACGCGTCTGAGCGGATCGACGGCGGCCCGAATCGCGTCGGGGTCGGTGCGTTCCGGGAGGTTCAACGCGGCGTACCCGTGTTCGTCGTCTCCTCGGCCGGCCTCGATCCGCTCGTGGGCCGCGGTGACCCGCTCGTCGAGCCGGTCGAGCGACTCCCGAGAGACGCCGGGCGACGCCACCGACGAGAGCGCGTTGGCGATGTCTACGTCCATGCCCGAGATGGCGGGAGCCGGCGTCAAAGGCGTTCCGTCACGCTCCGAACGAGCTCCGCGGGACGAGTATCGCGAGAGTGAGCGACGACACGCCCTCGACGCCGAGTCGAAACGGCGAAAGAGCCGGGGCCCCTTCACCCCGCCAATGACCGACGCAGACGCGATCACGAGTACGTTCGTCGTCACCCACGCGGACGAGGCGAGCGCCGTCGTCCAGAACGTCGAGACGGCGCAGGTCCACACCCTGTCGTCGAACGACGATCTGACGGAAGGCGAGGTCGTCGACGCGACCGTCGTCCCGGAACCGCCGCTCGAAGTTACCTGGGAACTGCGAGAGATCGACGATCGGCGGACGATCGAAATCGTCGATAGCGACCTCTCACCGACGGTACACACCCGGGAGGTCGCCGAAGACCAGTCGGTCGGCGACATAGAGACCGTCGAACGCGCCGGACGGGGCGAGATTCACGTCCTGCGCGTCGAACCCGACGCGGTCGAGACGGCCGCCGCCGAGGTCGTCGAGGATCCGGAGACCGTCGCCCGGGCGGCCCGCCTCGACGCCGTCCGCGTCGAGGTCAGACGCGACGCTGAAGACGGGATACTGAGCGTCCGATACCTGCCGGACTGAGCGACTGGTGGCGTCGGGAGAGGATCGTCTGCGAATCGTCGTTCAGTCACGCGATTCTACCTTCAGTCACGCGATTCTACCCAGCGGATTCGGGGCCGGACCGGGCGGACTCACGATCCGTCCGGCGCTTCGGTCGCCGTCTCCGAGTGGGCCGGACCGCCCCCACTCTGGACGCGCCAGCTTCCCAGGACGTCGCAGGCCTCCCGGACGGTATAGTCGATCTCGGTGTCCTCGCCGAAGCGCTCGCCGCCCTCGACGGCCTCGATTTTGAGCGGGACGTCGAGCGTGTTGCCACAGCAGCCCACGCCGACGAACTCCTCCCAGGCGTCGCCGACCGCGGCGCGGTCGCGCGTCTTCCGGAGAAAGGCCCGAAACGACGGTTTCTCGACCTGGAACCGACCCCACGAGGAGAGGTCGGCGGGATACGAGACGACGATGCGGGAAGCGACGTCACCGGTCGGACGGTCGGCGGACTGGCGAACGGTATTCGACATGAAGGCCGTACGTGATCGAGCGATTTAGGCGTGACGCGCACCTCGATGGCAGACCGGTGACGACCGAGGGCCATCGGTCGCAAGAAGTTGAACGAGGCGCCCCGATTTGATACACTCGCTGGATGCTGTGGATCGACGGGTTCGGACCACGAAGCCGAAGAAATCGTCTCACGGCCGTCGAACACGAAATTGAGAAAGTTTACGTGCCGGCCATCGCTAGCCGGGGGTATAGATGGCCCCATTCGAGGTACCGGATCTGGACTATACGGAGTACTCTAATCGCCAGCTCGTCGCCCTCCCGCTCGGAATGCTCGCGCTGGCGCTGGGGATTCTCGCCGTCACGTTCGTCGCCACGGGTGCGCCGCTCTCGCTCGGCCTCGAGTTCACCGGCGGTGCGGAACTGACGCTCGACACCGAGGCCGACCGCGAGGAGGTCGAAGCGGCGTTCGACCAGGAGGTGACGTCGATCCAGCCGGTGCAGGGTGAAGATCGCTACATCGTGCAGTTCGCCGCCGGCGAACTCCCCGGCTTCGAAGACGATTCCCAGGGCGTGTTACAGGATCTCGTCGAGCAAGCCGAGGCGAACCTCGAGCCGGCCGACGAAGGTGAGGGGCTCGTCCAGTCCGAGTCGCTGACGTCTGCATCATTCGGGGCCCAGACCCAAACGACCGCGCTGCTGGGAATCGCCGCGGCGTTCTTCGGGATGAGTATCATCGCCTTCGCGCTCTTTCGGACGTTCGTCCCCTCGGTCGCGATCGTCGTCTCCGCGTTTTCCGACATTATGATTCCGCTCGCCTTCATGAACCTCGCGAACATCGATCTCACGCTCGGGACCGTCGCCGCGCTGTTAATGTTGATCGGCTACTCCGTCGACTCCGACATCCTGCTCAATAACCACGTCCTCCGCCGGAGCGGCGGGTTCTACGAGAGCGTCCACCACGCGACGCGCACCGGTATCACGATGACCGTGACGGCGATGACCGCGATGGCCGTCATGGCGATCAGCGCCTGGTTCTTCGGCGTCGAGTTGCTGACGAGTATCGGGCTCATCCTCTTCGTCGGGCTGGCAGCCGACCTGATGAACACCTACCTGCTCAACTTCAGCCTGCTTCGCTGGTACAAGTTCGAGGGGGTGGCACGATGAGCGCGAAAGCGGCGTTCAAAAAGTGGTGGCGCATCGGCCTGTTGCTGGTGCTCATCAGCGTCGCGCTCTTCGCGCTGTTCGCGCCGGGCGGCGTGATGGGCGGCGGCGACGACATCGAGGACCTCGAACTCGACGAGAACGACTCGGTCGAGTCGGGGCCGTCCTGGCACAACCTCGTCTTCGGACTGGGGTTAGACGGCGGCGCCCGGATCAGCGCACCGCCCGTCGGGATGACCGCAGAAGGACTCGATCCGACGACCGATTCACCGAGCACCGACCTCAGATCGGCGCTGATCGACGAACTCGGCCTGGCGCCGGAGGACGCCCACGTCCGAACCGACGATCAGGGCACCTACTCCGCGGAGGTGTTCGACGGCAACGTCACCCACGAGGAGATGGCCGCGGCGTTATCGACCGTCGACGGCGTCGATATCACGGCCGACGACGTCGACGACGGCGTCACCGAGGAGACGCGCGCGGAGATGCTCACCGTCATCGAGAGCAAGTTGAACGAGGCGGGGCTGGCCGGCGGCCAGGCGTTCGACACCGAGACGCTCGGCGGCCAGCACTTCATCGTCTCGGAAGCGCCCGCGATGGGCACCCAGGAGCTGCGAACGCTCCTCGAAGAACGAGGGACCGTCCGAATCGAAGCCCACTACCCGGACCCAGACGGCGACGGCATGACGAACGAGACGGTCCTCGAGCAGCAACACTTCACGAATATTGGACAGGCCGAGTGGAGCGGTGAACGGAACCAGTACGAAGTGTTGGTTCACGTCGTCGACGAGCGAGCGTCCGAGTACCAGGAGCGGATGAACGAGATCGGGTTCACCAGCGAGGGCGTCGGCCAGTGCGACCCGCGCTACGGTGACGAGGGGGCCAATCCGGACGAGTGGGAAGATCAGTACTGTCTCGTCACGATCGCCGAGGGTGACGTAATCAGTGCCCACTCGATGGGAGAGGATCTCGCGCCGGGTATGCAAAGCGGCGAGTGGGCGAACGACCCGACGTTCGTGATGACCTCCCAGGATCGATCGGAAGCGGAACTCCTCTCGCTCAACCTCCGCGCCGGGACGCTGACCGCGCCGCTCGACTTCGGGAACGCCCAGGTGTTCAGCGTCGAGCCGGCGCTCGCCGAGCAGTTCAAGAATTACTCGCTGTTGATCGGCATCCTGGCGATCTTGAGCGTCAGCGGGATGGTCTTCGTGCGCTATCGCGACCCCCGCGTCGCCGCGCCGATGATCCTCACGGCGATGGCCGAGGTCGTCATCCTGCTCGGCTTCGCCGCCGCCGTCGAGATGCCGCTCGATCTGGCCCACGTCGCCGGCTTCATCGCCGTCGTCGGTACCGGGGTGGACGACCTGATCATCATCGCCGACGAGGTGATGAACGAAGGCGACGTCGACCAGCGGCGGGTGTTCGACTCCAGGTTCCGCAAGGCGTTCTGGATCATCGGCGCCGCCGCGGCGACGACGATCATCGCCATGTCGCCGCTGGCCGTAATGAGCCTGGGCGACCTGCAGGGCTTCGCCATCGTCACCATCCTGGGCGTGCTCATCGGCGTGTTCATCACCCGACCCGCCTACGGCGACATCCTGCGCAAGCTGATGACCCGCCCGGAATAAGGGCGATCGGCTCGGTCGCAGGTTCTGACAGCGGTCGTGGATTGGGGAGTTCGTCATATTCGTCGCACCCACCACGTCGATCGAGCGACGAGCTCGAACCGACGAGAGACCAGGGACCGGGAACGTACGACTCATCGAGCGAAAGTCGTCGCGGACTAACTCGTAGCCAGTTGGCACGAACGAGCGAGATAGTGTGGATTTCTAACCATAGATACGTCTCCAGATAATTTTCTAAATTTATTTCCTCCCTCAATAGATATAATACGCTGCGATCCGTCATCTCGCGTGGAAGCCACTCGCTCTGGCGTCCCAGAGTCGGCAGAAATGCCCCGGGTGCCATAACACCCGGGTCGTGGCTTCCGAAACCCGCAGACGGGTTTACATCAGCCATGACACGCTACAAACCAGACCACCATAAACCCCGCGCACAGCCCGCATACCTTCGATACACGGTTACTCGAGAGTGTCCCGATTCGAGACTACCCAGTACCGGACAGCCAGTGGCCTACACAGCCACGAGCCCCACCGAAGACCGCCGCTTCGTCAGCCCGGCCAGTCCGGTCGAGCCCTATCGGTACGGAACCGTCTCGCGGGATCACTACCCGCCGTGTCCGCACTGCACCGAGCCGGTGATCACGATTCGGACGCTCGGCCCAGACCAGCACACCGCCGATCCGTGCGGCTGCGAGATCGACGTTCACACGGTCGCCCATTTCCTGCGAGGGCCCGGCGATGAGTAACGCACCGGACCCCGCGGCACCCGACCCCGAAAACTGCCCGTTTCCGCTGTGTCCGTTCTGTGAGACGCCGGTCGTCAGCGTCACGTCGACGGGGCCACACACCCACTCGGCCAGTCCCTGCGGTTGTGGCCTGACGCTCGCGGACGTCCAGGAGATGTAGTGGTAGTTGGATGTCGCGCTCAGCACGGTAGGACCGCTCTCGGATTCGATTGTATCACGAACTCACCTCTTGAGCGGTGGCTCGAACAACTGCGCCGCACCCAAATTCATATATTGTATGATCACCCCTAGTCTACCGACGCGATGTCCCGAACCACCGCCACCATCCCCGACGATCTCACCGACCTCATGGAGGGTGCCGTTCGAGCCGGTGTCTTCGAGAACAAAAGCGACGCGATTCGTCACGTCCTCCGGGAGTACTTTCAGGAGAATCGGGAGGCCCGGATCGCCGCCGCGGTGTCGCTGTACGATGACGGGGATATCACGCTCGGAACGGCCGCCCGTCTCGCCGGCCTCAACCGGTTCGAAATGCGCGACATATTGCGCGAGGAAGGGGTAGACCTCCGGTTCGGTCCCGAAGATATGGCCGCCGTGCGAGACGAGATCGACGTCGCTCGGAATCTCGAGTGATGGAGGCGCCACAACGCGCAACGGTTCTCGATACCTCCGTAGTATCTAACTTCGCGCACGTCGATCACCTCGAACTGATCGCCACGCTACCGCGACCGGTGGTCGTCCCAGCCGTCCGAGACGAACTCGAACGGGGCATCCGGTGATCCGTCAGGAAATACGCTCCAACGAAGTAATCGAGCACCTGATCGACGGCGATCCAACCGACGAGTAACGCTCGCGGTGTGAGCCAGCTATTTATTCTCGCGGAACGTTTGTCGGAACGATGACGTCAGATTCGCCGAAGTGGACGGACCCCGATCCCCACTACTCGACGGAGTGGTCGATCCCCGAGGGGAACGCGCGGCGGTGGGCCGTCCTCGCGTTTCTGGGATTCTGGGTGGTCCAGTTTCTGGTCCTCTTCCTCGTCTGGCTCTTCTAAGACCGTCGGGTGTGGCGTGCCTTGTCAACGAACGCCGTCCCGAAGCTGGCGTGAAACCCGAGTTCCGGTCGCCCGCTCGATCCGCCGTTGCTCGAACACCGTCCGAGCGCTCGCCGCCGCCTCGGCGTCGACGTCGAACCCGACGTTCGGATACGTCACGTCCGCGAGTACCAGCGGTTCCGGCGCGGCCGGCGGAACGCCCTCGTGGCCCGGAAGCGGCTCCCGATCGAGGACGCGATCGATCGTCTCCAGCGACGACTCGCCGCTCCCGACGCGACGGATCAGCGTGACGAGCCGTCGGACGAGCTGGCGGGCGAAGCCGCCGGCGGTGACCGTCAGTTCGACGAACGGGCCGTCGCGGGCGGCGGCGATCTCGATCGTCCGCTCGGTGTTCGTCTCGTCCGGCGTGAGGTTGTGGTAGTCGTTCGTCCCCGAGAGGGCTCGACACGCCTCGCGAACGCGCTCGTCGGAAACCGCCGGCCAGTCGGGGTAGGAGTCAGCGACGGTCTCACGCTCTCTCGCCGGCGCATAGAGGTGGTAGGTGTAGGTGCGCTCCGTGGCGTCGTGGGTCGCGTGAAAGTCGGTCGGGACGTCGGCGCTCGCCCAGGCCCGAATGTCGGCCGGCAGTTCGGCGTTCATCGCCCGCGGCGTGAGCCACTCGGGCGCGGAGAAGGCGACGGTCTGGGCGATCGCGGAGACGCCGGCGTCGGTGCGCCCGGCGGCCGCGTAACCGCGAGGTCGATCGGGGCGGTCGTCGCCCGGGGTCGCCGTCGCGGGCTCCGGTCGGTACGCACTGAGCGCCCGGAGGGTGTCGAACATGGTGCCCTCGACGGTGTCGACGTCGGGCTGACGCTGGAACCCGGCGTACCCGGCGCCGTCGTAGGCGAGACGAAACGCGCGCATCGTCCCTCGCTACCGGGTCGAACGGGTTAGGCGCGTCGAACCTGCGAGGGCGACGTCTATAATCCCTGCGTACGCCGGGGCCGCGACCTTCCGGGCGAACGCTGCAGCTATGGATACCATGACCGCCGATGGCGATTCTGCGGACGACGGGCAGAGCCATGATATCGCGTCGGGTCGCACTACCGCGACGACCCGCACGACCGACGCCGATCGATCGGCCTCGACGGTAGGGACGGCCTACGACGGATCCGGGTCGGCCGCCCCGGACGAACGGCTGAACGTCTGTCTCGTCGTCCTGGACACGGCCCGGGCCGCCGACGTCGACGAAGAGATTACGCCGACGCTCGCCCGACTCGGCCAGGAGGGGACGCGGTTCGAACGGGCCTTCTCGACCGCGCCGTGGACCGTTCCCTCCCACGCCTCGCTGTTTACCGGCACCTATCCGAGCGAACACGGCACCCACGGCGCCAATCCCGTCCTCGACGATAGCCTGCGCACGCTCCCAGAGGCGTTCGCCGACGCGGGCTACGAGACCGTCGGCGTCTCGAACAACACCTGGATCACCGAGGAGTTCGGGTTCGACCGCGGATTCTCCCAGCTTCGTAGAGGCTGGCAGTACCGCCAGTCCGAAACGGACATGGGCGGCGTCGTCCGCGGGGAGTGTCTCTCCGAGAAAATCGAAGCGACGCGAGCACGCCTCTTCGAGGGGAATCCGCTGGTGAACCTCGCGAACGTGATCTACAGCGAGTTCGTGCAACCGGCCGGCGACGACGGCGCCGCCCGCAGCGTCGACTGGATCGGCGACTGGGTGACCGATCGCGATCGCTCGACCCCGTTCTTCTGTTTTCTGAACCTCATCGAGCCGCACGTCGTGTACGATCCACCTCGCGAGTACGCCGAACGATACCTCCCGCCCGGTGCAACCTACGAGTCGGCCGCCGAGATTCGCCAGGACCCGCGGGCGTTCGACTGCGGCGACTACGACCTCACCGACGCGGAGTTCGAACAGCTACGCGGCCTCTACCGCGGCTCGCTCGCCTACGTCGACGACCAGCTCGCCAGACTCCGACTGTCGCTCGAAGCCGCCGGCGAGTGGGAGCGAACGATCGTCGTCGTCTGTGGCGATCACGGCGAGCACGTCGGCGAGCACGGCTTCTTCGGCCACCAGTACAACCTCTACGACACCCTGCTCTCGGTGCCGCTCGTCGTCACCGGCGGGGCGTTCGACGGCGGCGAGCACCGCGACGATCTCGTTCAACTGTGTGATCTCCCCGACACGCTCCTCGACGCCACCGGCGTTCGCGACGGCCGGCTCCGGAATCAGAGTCGGGGTCGCTCGCTTCACCCGGATTCGTCCGCCACTCCGCGCGAGGCCGTCTTCGCCGAGTACGTCACGCCCCAGCCGTCGATCGATCGACTCGAGGCGCGCTTTGGCGACCTCCCCGAGCGCATCTACACGTACGATCGGCGCCTCCGTTCGGTTCGAACGCCGAACTACAAGTACGTCGAGGGTGACGACGGATTCAGTCGGCTACACTACCTGCCGACGGATCCGGACGAGTCGCGCAACGTCGTCGACGAAGAGCCGGCGGTCGCCGCCAGGCTCGAACGGCGACTCGAGTCGACGCTCGGTCCGCTCGCGTCGACGCCACGTGTCGAAGCCGAGGTCTCGATGACCGAGAGCACGAAACAGCGGCTGGCCGATCTCGGCTACCGGTGACGATCCGATCGGTCGGCGCGTACAGACGGTCGTTCGACGCGAGAAATCGGTACGCGACGACGCAGGTTCGTCGGATCAGAACCTGCCGCTCAGCGCTACGTGAAACAGTGGGCCGGTCGACGAGACCGGTCCGAACCCCTACTCGAGAGAAAGAAGCGAATTAAACGTTGTACTCCACGTGGACTGACGGTGTGCTGGCCGATTCGGGTGCGGGAGTGCCGTTCCAGTCTGCGAGGTGGACGTTCGCCAGCTCGCCCGAAAAGCGAAGACGAGTGACGCCGACTTCGATCATTCCCTCGGCGGACGATCCCGAAACGATCGTCGTATCCGAGACCGGATCGTCGCTCTCGGCCTCGATTTCGCCGTCGACGGTCACTTCGAACGAGGCGGGGACACCTCGTCCAACGATCGTCACGAGGTTCGGAAGCGGTTCGTCTGTCTTCGAGTGCACACCGGTTCGTACCGGATTGTCGCGTGCCATACCGGGAAACGCGGCGGACCCACCATAAGTCTTCTAGTCGAAATCCACAAACGTTCATAAATTGAGTATATTTTCTATGTTTATAATATTCTAAACGCGTGACTATCACGAATTCGTGACCGTATCGACGACCTACCTGTTTTCGATCGACGCTAAGGACGGATTATTCGATCGACGTCGCGGCCTCGCCGGGTTCGAACGGGTGACGGGGAGGACTGAAACGGCGTCCCACAGCGCCGATGTGTGACGAACCCACCGGATCGAACGACGGCGACCGATCGAGTCGCAGTTTCGCGGTACGGAGTGCTTATGGCTGGTATGAGAGTAGTAACAACGTTCCGTCTCGTGGAGTGTCAGTCTGGTTGTCGATGCACGAACTCACCGGGTTTCAACGCGACCTGCTGTACGTGATCGCCGCGGCCGACCAGCCATCGGGTCAAGAGGTCAAAGCCGAGATCGAGGGCTACTACAGCTCCGACATCAATCACGGCCGACTCTATCCGAATCTCGACACCCTCGTCGATCGAGGGTTCGTCGAAAAGGGCCAACTCGACCGGCGAACTAACTACTACGATATCACAAGCGAGGGTGAACACCTGATCGAAGAACGACGCGAGTGGGAGTCACAGTACGTCGAGTCGTAGCGATCCGCGTTCGATCCGGCGATGGCCGATACGCCTAGTCGGCATCGACTCCGTGTCGGACAACTCGGCCGAGATTCACTCGTCGGAGTCGGCGTCGCGACGCGAGTAGTCGTTACTCGACGTCGACGCCGTAGATCGATCGCGCACGAGCGGCCGACAGCAGGCCGCGGACGACGTCTCGTCTGACGGCGTCCGTCGAGCGGTCGGACGGATCCCCGTATCCGCCGCCTCCGGGCGTCCGAATACTGACGACGTCCCCCGGTTCGAGCGTTCGCGTACACTTCGCCGGCAGCGACGTCGACGAATCGGTTCGAACCAGTGCGTCGGCGCCGGTTTTCCCGTCCTCTCCGCCGACGATTCCGTACGGCGCGTTCCGTCTCCGGTCAGCGAGGAGGCTGAACGCGGCGCCCGATCGGGCGTCGTCGAGGACGCGAATGTCCCGTCGCAGTCCCACCCCGCCGCGGAACTCGCCGGCGCCACCGGTGTCCGGCCGGTACTCGTAGCGCTCGACCGAGAGCGGGTACGCCGTTTCGAGCACCTCCGCCGGCGTGTTCATCGTGTTCGACATGTGAACGTGAACCCCGTCCATCCCGTCGCCGCCCGCGCAGGCACCGAACCCGCCGCCGCCCGTTTCGTAGAACGCGTACGGTTCGTCGGTTCGCGGATCGACGCCCCCGAAGGTCACGTTGTTCATCGTCCCCTGGCCGGCGGCGAGCGCCCGTTCGGGTGTCGCCGACGCGAGCGCCCCGAGCACCACGTCCGTCACCCGCTGGGAGGTCTCGAGGTTACCGCCGACGACCGCCGCCGGCGGCTCCGCGTCGACGACCGTTCCGGGTTCGGTTACGATTTCGATGGGACGATAGGCGCCCGCGTTGGCGGGAATCTCCGGGTCTGTCACGCATCGAACCGCGTAATAGGTCGCCGAGGCCGTCACCGCGAAGACGGCGTTGACCGGCCCCTCGGTCTGGCGATCCGTCCCGGAAAAGTCGACCGAGATCGAGTCGCCGTCGATCGCGACCGTCGCCTCGATTCGGACGTCCTCGGTCCCGCGGCCGTCGTCGTCGAGCGCGTCCGCGAACGAGTAGCGGCCGTCCGGTAGCGCCGCGATCGCCGCCGCCATTCGCCGCTCGGCGTACGCCTGGACGGCGTCGATCGTCGACCGGATCGTCTCCAGCCCGTACTCGGCGGCGAGTTCCGAGAGGCGCCGTTTACCGGTCTCGTTCGCGGCGTGCTGGGCTCGCAGGTCGCCGCGGCGTTCGTCGGGCGTGCGCACGTTCGAGAGGATGAACGCCATCGCATCGGGAACGAGGTCGCCACCGTCGTAGAGCTTCACCGGCGGAATCCGCAGGCCCTCCTGGTAGATCTCGGTCGAATCCGCCGCGACGCTTCCGGCCTGTGAACCGCCGATGTCGGCGTGGTGGGCCCGGTTGGCGGCGAAGCCGAGGAGTTCCGGTGATTCGCCGTCGGTCGTCGGTTCGCCCGCCGAATCGCCGTCAGCGACGTATATCGGCGTGACCAGCGTCAGGTCGGGCAGGTGTGCCCCGCCGCGGAACGGGTCGTTTAAGACGACGGCGTCGCCGGGGGCGAGCGTCTCCGGCGGGTACCGCTCGAGCGCGGCGGCGACCGAAAACGGCATGGCTCCGAGGTGGACCGGCATCGTCTCCGCCTGGCTCACCATCTCGCCCTCGGCGTCGAAGAGCGCACACGAGCAGTCCTTGCGCTCCGTGATGTTCGGCGAGTAGCCCGTTCGCACCAGATTGGCGTTCATCTCCTCGGCGACCGCGGCGAACGCGTTGCGCAGGACTTCCAGGGTGACGGGATCGACACCGCCGTCCGAGCCCTCGCCGCCTCCGAGCCCGTCTTCTTCGCTCACGAGGACACCTCCAGGACGAGCGAGCCGTGCTCGTCGACGGTCGCCGCCCACCCCGGCCTGACGACGACCGTGCTCTCGGTTCCCTCGACGATCGCCGGCCCGTCGACCGCGGCTCCGGCCGGTAGCCCCGCCCGATCGTACACCGGCGTCTCGCGGAGGGTTCCGTCGAAGTCGACGGATCGCTCTGTGCGGATCGGATCGCCGGCGTCGGTCGCTGGAGCCGAGAGCGTCGGCGGATCGACCGGTTTGTGAACCCGAACCCTGACGGTGACGAGTTCGATCGGTTCATCGGGCGAGGCGTGGCCGTATCGGCGCTCGTGGACCGCGTGAAACCGGTCGGCGGCCGCGTCGAGCGTCTCCGGGGAGAGTTCTTCGTCGGGGAGGTCGACCGCGAGGTCGAACGATTGACCGGCGTAGCGGAGGGCGAGCGAGCGTTCGATTCGGAGGGAATCCGGCCCATCCGATTCGTCGCTCTCCGAATCGGAACCCGATTCGTCCAGTTGTGCCAGCGCCTCGCGTTCCACCTCGGCGAACACGCTCGCGAGCGCGCCGGGATCGACGTCCGCGAGGCGACGAACCATCGACGTGCTCCGGTCGACCACCCGGTCGCTGACGAGCAGACCGAGCGCTGAGAGGACGCCCGCCGTTCGCGGGACGATCACCCGAGAGACGTCGAGCGATTCGGCGAGCGCCGTCGCGTGGGCCGGACCCGCGCCGCCGTAGGCGACGAGGGCGAACCGACGGGGATCGTGTCCGCGCTCGACGGAGACGACGCGAAGGGCGCGCTCCATGTTCGCGTTGGCGACCGCCAATATTCCCCGGGCGGCCTCCTCGACGTCGAGACCGAGGGGGTCGGCGACGCGTTCGGCCACCGCCGCTTCGATCCGCGCTCGATCGGGAACCGAAGTCGAACCGGCCCCGGCGTCATCCGACTCACCGCCGAGGAATCGGTCCGGATCGAGCCGGCCACAAAGCACCTGCGCGTCGGTCACCGTCGGTTCCGTCCCGCCGCGGCCGTAACAGATCGGCCCCGGCCGGGCGCCGGCCGAGCGCGGGCCGACCCGAAGGGAGCCGCCCTCGTCGACCCAGGCGATCGAGCCGCCGCCGGCCCCGATGGTGTGGACGTCGACCGACGGAACGGAGACCGGGTAGTCGCCGATCTCGAGATCCGTCGCGACCGTCGGCTCGCCGCCGGAGACGAGCGAGACGTCACAGGAGGTGCCGCCCATGTCCATCGTGATGAGCGCCGACTCGCCGCAAAGTCCACCGACGTGCGCCGCCCCCTGGACGCCCGCGGCCGGGCCGGAGAGGAGCGTGTTCACCGGCCGCCGTCGCGCGCTGTCGGCGCCGATCGTCCCGCCGTTCGACTGCATGACCCGAAGCGGCGCGTCGATGGCGCGGTCAGAGATTCCCGCTTCGAGTCGCCCGAGATATCGATCCATCACGGGTTTGAGCGCCGCGTCGAGCGCGGTCGCGAGCGTCCGCTCGTACTCTCTGATCTCGGGACGGACCTCGCTCGACAGCGAGATGGTGACGTCGTCGAGTTCCTCGTCGAGGATCTCCCTAACCCGGCGCTCGTGAGCGTCGTTCTCGAACGAGAACAGAAGCGAGACGGCGACGCTCTCGACGTCGTAGTCGCGAATTCGTGCAGCGACCGATCGGACGTCAGCCTCACAGAGCGGCGTCCGCACCTGGCCCCGGTCGCCGAGGCGTTCTTCGACCTCGAACCGTCGCTGGCGGGAGACCACCGGGTCTGGCGGTCGTTCCGTGTAGTCGTAGATGTCGGGGCGGGCCTGTCGACCGATCGCGAGCGCGTCGCGAAATCCCTCGGTCGTCACCAGCGCCACGTCGGTCCAGTCGCGTTCGAGGACGGCGTTCGTCGCGACGGTCGTCCCGTGGACGAACGCGGCGACCGCCGACGGGTCGAATCCGACCGCCTCCCGAACGCGTTCGACGCCTCGAAGGACGCCCTCGTCCGGGCTGTCGGGCGTCGACGGCGTCTTCGTGACGTGGAGCCGGCCGTTTCTGACCGACACCACGTCGGTGCACGTCCCGCCGACGTCGACGCCGAGTCGCGTTCCCGGCGATGATCGCGTCATACACTCCCTTGCGGCGTCCGGCTCATAATCGTTGTCGCGTCGGCACGCGAGACAACGCTTCCCATGGCGACCAGGTCCCCGCACCCAATCAGACGCGAACGTCTATCCTCACGCGAACGTCCCTTCTCACGCCAACGTTTCCTCTCACGCGAAGGTCTTGGGCACCCATCGGCGGTACGGATCGTCGGTCTCGTCCATCCAGCCGACGAGGTGGTCGACCAGGTCGCGTCGAACCGCGGCGTAGTCGGGGTGGTCGATCAGGTTGGTGAGTTCGGCCGGATCAGCCCGGAGATCGTAGAGTTCGTTCACGTCCGGGCCGTTGTAGACGAACTTGTACCGGTCGGTTCGGACCATCCGCTGGGTGTAGAGGCCGAACTCCTCGCCGTAGTACTGGCCGAACGTCGAATCCGGCCAGGCGTGGGGCCGGCGGCCCGAAAGTAACGGACGGAGGCTCCTGGCGTGAAACGAGTCCGGGACGGCGACGTCGCCGATCTCGCAGAACGTCGGCGCCAGGTCGTGGAGGTGAACCGGCGCGTCGCAGGTCGAACCGGCCGCGACCTCGCCCGGCCAGCGCACGTGGAGGGGAATGCGATAGGTGTCGTCGTACATTAGCGGCCCCTTGTTGAACTGTCGGTGGCCGCCGACGAAGTCGCCGTGATCGGCGGTGTGGACGACGACGGTCTCCGCCGCGAGTCCAGAATCGTCGAGCACCGAAAGAATCCGATCGATCTGGTCGTCGATCAGCGAGACGAAGCCCCAGTACTTCGCGAGTACCTCCCGCCAGGTCTCGCGGTCGAAGGCGTCGACGCCGCGGTAGCCCAGAAACGCCTCCTGGACTCGCGGCTTTCCGGCGTACGTCTCGGCGTAGCTCGCCGGCAGCTCGACCTCGTCGGGGTCGTACATCGAGGCGTAGGGCTCGGGCACGACGTACGGGTGATGGGGCCCGTAGAAGTCCGCCCGGTGGAAGAACGGCACCGAGTCATCACCGCCGGCGGCGTGAGCCTCGATCGCCTCGATCGTCCGCCGTGCGAGAAAGTACGCCCGGGTCGCCTCGACGTCGACCGGCGTCGTGGCCGCGACGAGCGAGCCCTCCCCGCCGCGGGTGTAGACCGCGTCGGAAAATTCGACCTCGCCGAGCGGGATACCGATCTCCTCGTCGCGATACCGCGCGAAGTCCTCGTCGATGTCGTCGTGGTGGACGTCGCTGCCGCCGAGGTACGAAAAGCCGAAATCCTCGGGCGTCTGGTCGCGTCCGACGTGCCACTTGCCGGTGTATGTCAGGTCGTAGCCGCCTCCCGCGAGTTGCTCGGAAAACGTCGGCAGGTCCGGGTCGAGGTTCACCCGGAGGGCGTCTTCCTCGTGGCAGTTATTCACCATCCCGTGACCGTGGGGAAACTGTCCCGTCAGCAGCGACGCGCGCGCACTCGTGCAGATGCTGATCGGCGTGACCGCCCGCGTAAACCGCATCCCGTCGGCGGCGAGTCGGTCGATCGCCGGCGTCTCGACCGGCGGCCCCGCCGGCGCGCTGACGTCGTATCGCTCCTGGTCGGAAAGCAGTAACAGGACGTTCGGTGGCGAGTCGGCCATCGCCCGGCCTACACCGACGACCGTCATAATGGTGCGGTGAGCCGCGAGATCCGTCGACGCAGAAAAAATACCCAGGATATCCTGGACGTTGCTACGTGACCTACCGGGACGTACACTGGTCCATGGCCACCGACTCCGCACACGATCCGCTCTCGATCGACCGGGAAAACGCTCGACTCGCCGCCATCGGCCTCGGCGTCTGGCTCGCGATCACGCTCGCCGCCGTCGTCCTCCTCTGGGTGTTCGGCCCCTCGGTGAGCGGCCTGTTCATCTAGTCGGGCCGGGGCGGCGTCGACCGAATCCGTCGACCGGCGACAACCGTTATGAGCCGTCGGTGAGACCACATCGACGACGTAAAATGCGTGTCCCAGTACAGCCAACGACTGACCGAACGGGCGTTCTAATCCGGAGATAGAAACCGTGACGATCGCCTATTGCGAGGTCTGTGACTGGTCGCGTGAGACCGGTTCGGAGACCAGCCGTGACGACCTGAACCGAGCGATGATCGACCACCACGTCGAGACGGGTCACGCCCCGATCGAGACCGACGAACCCTCGGCGTTCGCTCCGAGACGCGCCGCGTCCGACTCCGACGTCGAGACGCCGCTGATCGAACGGGAGTAAGGCCAACCAGCCGACCGTCCCCGTGGGCGGCCCCGCGAGGTATCACTCGAAGTCGTCGATCGTCGGCTTCTCGTACTCACCCGGGAACTCGTCGACGGGCGCGGTGACCTGGTCGCCGCTGTCCATGTCCTTGACCGTCACTTCGTCGTTCGCGAGATCTTGCTCGCCGACGATGACGACCGTCTCGGCGTTGATCGAGTCGGCGTAGTTCATCTGCGCGCCGAACGAGCGCCCGGCGACGTCCGACTCGACGACGTGGCCCTTCGCGCGCAGTTCCCTGGCGATCCGGGCGGCCGTGGGCCGGGTGTCGCCCACCTGCAACACGTAGTAGTCGGTCGCGAGTTCCTCGTCGGGCCAGACGCCGGCGCGCTGACACAGCAGCGTGAGCGTCGCGTAGCCCGGCGCGACGCCGACCGCTGGCGTCGGCTGGCCGCCGAAGGACTCGATGAGGTCGTCGTACCGGCCGCCGCCGAAGATCGACCGCGAGACCTCGCCCGCCGAGTCGAAGCACTCGAAGACGACGCCCGTGTAGTAGTCGAGCCCGCGGGCCGTCTCCAGCGAGATCGTACAGTACTCGCGGACGCCGAAGTCCTCGGCCGCCGCGAGGACAGCCTGAAGATTCTCGACGGCGTCGGTGACGTCGGCGGATTCGGTGTGAGCGAGGACCGCCTCCAGGTCGTTTCGCTCGATCAACCCGGCGAACGACTCGGCCTGGGCGTCGGTCAGTCCCGCACCTTCGAGCAGGCCCAGGTACTCGGTCCGGTCGATCTTGTCCGACTTGTCGACCGCCCGGATCGCCGCCTCGACGTCGACGTCGGTCCCCGCGTCGGCGGCGTACTCTTCGATCAACCCGCCGAGGACGTCGCGGTGTGAGACGCGAAAGTCGAAGTGCTCGCCCGTGAGTCCGAGGCCGGTCAGCGCGTCGGCAGCCCACGCGAGGATCTCGGCGTCCGCCTCCGGTTCGGCCGACCCGAAGATGTCGACGTTCGTCTGGTAGAACTCGCGCTGGCGACCCTGCTGGACCTGCTCGTAGCGCCAGAACGGACGCGTCGAGAACCACTTGATCGGCTTCGACAGCGCCTGCTGCTTCGCGACGACCATCCGCGCGACGGTCGGCGTCAGTTCCGGGACCATCGTCACGTGGCGGCCGCCCTGGTCCTCGAAGGCGTACAGTTCGTCGACGATGTCGTCGCCGCTCTTGTCCGTCCAGATCTCGGCTCGCTCTAGGGTCGGCGTCGCGATCTCGCGAAAGCCGTACCGCCGGGCCGTCCCCTCCAGCGTATCGATGGCCTCGCGGCGAGCACCCATCTCCGCGGGATAGAAGTCACGAAAGCCCTTGATTCGGTCGTACATATTGACCCGTTCGAGCGGCCCGTACTTTGATGTGTCCACTCGGACCGAGCGGTCAGTCGTTCGCTCGAGTGCACGCTCACGCCGTTCGAGAGGACGATTTCCGAGCCCCGTTGTGACACGGTCACCCGCCAGAGCGGACGTGAAGCGATACAGCAGTTGTAAATCACCGCCAGGAATTTTCGATCGTTGAAGTGTCGGTTAGTATTGTCGGTTCGACGGATTGGTTCGATTGGCCGATCGATGAGCACAGCCCAGAGATTCATTTGGGTCGGCTCCCTCCGGGCGAGCGTGCACTCGACGGGCGAGCAAGACGACTGGGTCGCAGACGTGGCCGAACAGCTCCCGTTCTCTCCGTTGACGGCGCTCGGGCTGTTTCTGGCTGCCGTCATCGGCTTTCGCATCGTCGCCGAGAACCTTACCTCACGGGCCGTCCTGGAGAGCATCGGCCCACTGTTCGCGGCGACGGCCGTCGTCTTCGCCGACCGCTACCTCGTCGGCCGGGACGTCGCCGCCCGCGATCGGCTCACCGTCTTCGCCTTCGGACTCGGCGGCTTTCTCGCGGCCGCACTCGTGACCGCCCTGCACCTCCACGTCCTTCAGATGGACGGCGTCGGCGCGCCGAACCCGCTTTACCTGACGCTACTTTCGGGGACCGTCGGCGTCGCCGCCGGCAGCGTCGCCGGCTGGTACGAGATCCGCCAGCGCGCCGCCCACCGGGAGGCAAACCGCCAGCGCGAACGCCTCGAACAGTTCGCCTCGGTCGTCAGTCACGACCTCAGAAACCCGCTCAACGTCGCCCAGGGGCGACTCGAAGAGGCGTTTCGGACCGGCGACGCAGAACACCTCCGCTCGGTCGACGCGTGTCTCGATCGAATGGACGACCTCATCGAGGAGACGCTCTCGGTCGCCCGCAGCGGGTCGGAGGTCATCGATCCCGAACCGCTCGCGCTCGCCGACGTGGCCCTCGACGCCTGGGACCGCGTCGACACGGGCACGGCGATCCTCGACGTCGAAGCCGACCGGCAGCTCGTCGCCGAGGAGTCACGCCTCCAGACCCTCCTCGAAAACTGCTTTCGCAACGCGATCGAACACGGCGAAGCCGAAACCGTCCGCGTCGGACCGACGCCATCCGGCTTTTACGTCGCCGACGACGGGGCGGGAGTTCCCGAGTCAGTCCGCGATTCGCTCTTCGAGCAGGGCGTCTCGACGAATCCGGACGGTTCGGGACTCGGGCTAGCCATCGTCGAAGCCGTCGCGGAAGCCCACGGCTGGGATCCCGCGGTTTCAGAGAGCGAAGACGGCGGCGCCCGGTTCGAGTTTTGACGTGAGGCGATCGGAAACCCTCGCTCGCAGAGACCGGCTCAGCGCCGACCGGTGACGTGCGTCTGGTCGTGATCGGGAAAGTACTCCGCGACGGCTGCCGGACCGTCTTCGTCGATCAGCTTCGCCCGTAGCTCGGCTTCGTAGTCGGCGCGGGGAATTTCCTCGCTCGGACCAGCGACCACGTCCAGGGTCGACTCGACCAGCCGATCGACCGCACCGCGGCCGAATCCCGACAGCGGGGCGACGTAATCGACGTCGTACCGGTCTTCTAAGCTCTGTGCCTGCGCGCGCGAGACGGTCGGAACGCGGTCGTCACGGCGTGTGCCATCGGCGATGGCGTCGAAGTCGGCCGCGGCGAGCCCCTCGAGTGCGGCGAGGTGGACGTGCTGGATGCCGTTTCGCGGGAAGCCGTCGTCTCGAATGCGGCTGACGGCCTCCTCGGCGACGCCCTCGTCGAGTTCGACGCGACGGAACGGTAAGTCAAGCTCGGTCGCCGCGTTTTCGGCGTGGCGCCAGTCGTCGGTGATTCCGAAGTGAGCCGTCGCGAGCGTGACGTCGTAAAAGTCCTCGAGAAGCAACGCCGCGAGCGTCGAGTCCTTGCCACCGCTGTACAGCAATCCGAGCTGCATTAGCGTCGCGTGATGTCGAATCGCTTCTTCTCGGGTTTGAGCTCACCCAGCAGTTGCTTCATCTTCTGGTCGTCGATCTTGCCCTGAATTCGCCCGCTTTGAGCCAGCGCCAGGACCTGACGTTCGACCTGCTCGCCGAACTGCGGTTTGCTCATCTTCACCGTGTTGAGACGTTTTCTGGCCTCGTCGGTGAGATACTGGCGCAGCAGGGCCTGCTTCTGGGCGTCGGCCTGCTGCTGGGCGGCTTGCTGGGCCTCGGCGGCACCCTCCTGGCCCTCCGCCTGCTCTTTCAGTTCCTCGAGGCGTTCGCGCCGGAGTTCGTCGAGTTCGTCGTCACCGTTGCTCATGCCAGGATGGTTCGGTCGCGCGGGGGAAAATGATTACGGACCGACCGTGCACCGAAGCGGCCCAGGAAGGGTTTCCGTTCAGGCGTAGCGTTCGAGTTCCGGTCGATCGAGATCCTCGAGAACGTTTCCGGCGGTCTCGTCGAGCAGGCTTCGGCCTTCGGCGGTGATTCGACGGCCCTCGCCTTCTGCGGTCTCGACGTAGCCCTGGTCTTCGAGTTGCTGGAGGATCGTCCGGATGATGTTGCGCGATCCGTCCGCGCGGCGGTCGGGTGCGACGCGGTAGCGGTTCGATCCAGCCTTGGCGCCGCCGTATTCGGTCGCGAGACGCTCGACGCCGACCGGGCCGGTGTCGGCCACCTTTCGGAGGAGACTGGCCGCGCGCGTCGTCCAGAAGTCTTCCTGTTCGGGTGGTAGTTCGTTACTGACGCCGCTCTTTGCGAACGCGGCCCAGTCGGGCTCGTCGAGTTCCGCCGAGAGGTCCGCCGCGAGCGCCTCGATGAGGGCGTCCGCCGGGACGTCGTACATGGTAGCCATTGGGGTAGCGTATCCAACGGCCGCATTTAAGAACATCGGTGTCTCGCCGCCGTGGACATCCGTGTCACGGACAGTCGCCGGCCGAACGCGACGACCGACCGGCGGTCATCGCGGGTGACAGCGTCCCGTGTCGGAGAGTGGGGTGAAAACGCCGAACTTCGACAGGCCATCGGTGGTTAGCTAGACCAGTGCGTTACGCATATGGCTAGTGGAAACGTACATTATTCCCGTCGAGAAATACACGAGTGGCATGCATTCACAGACTCGTCGACGGTTTCTCGCTACGACCGGAATCACGTTCGGAGCCATCGGGAGCGCGACGACGGGGGCGACGACGTCGACGGAACGGTTCGTCGTCGACTCGACCAGCGTCGAGGACAGTTCCAGCGTGGAGGTCATCCACCGGCTCGATCCGATCGGCGTTAGCGTGGTGAGAGCCAGCGAGAACGCGGTCGATTCGATCGGCGCCGCGTACGCAGCCGACGCCGGTGGAACGTACGACCGGCCGACCGCACCCGCGGGTGTAACCGGGGCATCGGCGGACGCGCTCGCCGACTCGGCGTCGCTCTACGACTATCAGTGGGACAAACACTCCCAGCAGATCGAGACGGTCCACCAGCGCACGCGCGGCGAGGGTACCAGGGTCGCGATAGTCGACAGTGGCGTCGCCGCCGGCCATCCGGATCTCGACGGCGCGGTGAACGCCGAACTCTCGAAGAATTTTACCGAGGACGACTACGGCGCGCCCGGCCCGTACGCCGGCTCGCACGGTACGCACGTTGCGGGCATCGTCGCCGCCGACGGCGACGTCCTCGGCTCGGCACCCGAAACGGAACTCGTCGACTGCCGGGTGTTCACGCCGAACGACGAGCGCGGTCTGTTCGCGTTCTTGGGTGACGTACTCGCCGCCGTCGTCTACAGCGCCGAAATCGGCTGTGAGGCGGCCAATCTCAGCCTCGGGGCCTACCTACCGCGCCAGGAACTCGGCTCGTTCTGGGGGAAGGCGATGAACCGAACGACGACCTACGCCGCCCAGCAGGGGACCGTGCTCGCCCACGCGGCCGGCAACACGGCGACCGACCTCCAGCACGACGGGCCGTACGTCGACACCAGCATGGCCGCTCGCGGTCTCTGCGTGAGTTCGACCGGCCCCGTCGCCTTCGAACCCGGCGCAGCGCCCGACGAACCGTTCTACACGCCCGCGTTCTACACGAATTACGGGACGAACGCGATCGATCTCGCCGCACCGGGCGGCAACGTCACCGAGGACGGCGACGTCTACGACGGCGTACTCAACTGTGTCGCCGACCCCGAGTTCGACGACGACGGCGAGTACCTCGGCGCGACCTACGGCCACGACTGGTTCCAGGGGACGTCGATGGCCGCCCCACAGGTCGCCAGCGCGGTCGCGCTGCTGGCGAGCGTCGACGCGCAGGACAACGCCAACCGACGAATGTCGACGCTCCGCCGGGTCGCAGACGTTCCAGCCACCCACGACAAACCGTTCTACGGCTCGGGCTACCTGGACACGCTCGCCGCGATCGACGACTGATCGCGGGCGACAAGCAAGCTTCGACACGATTCACGATACGGAGTCGAGTCGGATCGCGCTTCGGGTATCTTTTCTCCCGGGCCGTCGAACACACCAGTATGGACGAACGCGCGGCCCTGGAACTCCTGGCCGGTGAACTCGGGCCCGTCGGCGACGACGCGGCGGTCGTAGACGGCCACGTCCTGACGACGGACATGCTCCACGAGACGACGGACTTTCCGGCCGGAACGACGCGGTACACGGCCGGCTGGCGAGCCGTCGGGGCCTCGCTGTCGGACGTGGCCGCCATGGGCGCCGAGGCGACGGCCGCCGTGGCAGTCTACGCCGCACAGTCGTTCGACGAACGCGAACTCCTCTCGTTCGTCCGGGGCGCCCGCGACGTCTGCGAGGCGGTCGGCGCCAGCTACGTCGGCGGTGACCTCGACGAACACCAGGAGTTTACCGTCGTCACGACGGCGCTCGGCCGGGTTCCCGATTTCGAATCCGCCGATACGACTGCTCGCGGTCCGGTGCTCCGAAGCGGAGCGAACCCGGGCGACTACGTCTGCGTCACCGGGACGCTCGGACGGAGCGCGGCCGCGCTCGAACGGTTCGACCGGGGCGACGAAGAAGTGGCGAACGAGCTGTTTCGCTTCGATCCGCGGGTCGAAGCCGGCCTCGCGCTGGCGCCAGACGCGACCGCGATGATGGATTCGAGCGACGGCCTCGCCCGCTCGCTCCACCAGCTCGCTGCGGCCTCCGACTGCGGGTTTTCGATCGAGGCCGATCGCGTCCCTGTCGCCGAGGAACTCGACGCGGTGACTGACGATCCCGGCGCCGCCCTGGAGACGGCGCTCACCTTCGGCGAAGACTTCGAGCTGGTCGTTACGATTGCCGAAGACGCACTCGAGACCGCCCGCGAGGCCGTTTCTGTCCCGGTGTCCGTGCTGGGACGGGTCGTCGACTCGGGTATCACGCTCGACGGCAAACCGCTTGCAGACGAGGGCTACTCGCACGGGTGAAACGAGGGATCGTGCGCCCACCGGCGTTCGTCAGTCGACGATCTCGAACGGGACGGGGACGAAACAGAGAACGCCGAGGCCGAACGTGAGGACGCCGAGTGCGATCCGTCGCCAGCCCAGAGGCGTTTCGACGACCGGATCGACGGGGCCGGCCGCCGCGACCAGCGTCGTCAGGACGCCCCAGATGATCCAGACGGAGACGGCCTGCAGCCCGTAGTCGCCGACGAAGTAGAGGTAGCCAGCCAGAGCGAGCAGGGCGCCGGGAACCAGCACGGCGACGGTTTCCTGCGCCCGACCGAGCATCGACCGGAGGATGTGCCCGCCGTCGAGTTGCCCGACGGGGATGAGGTTCAAGAACGTGATCAGCATGCCGACCCAGCCCGCGATGACGACCGGGTTGACCATCGTCGTCGGATCGCCCCGGTAGAGCGGCTGTCCGAATGCGGCGGCGAGCCCCTCGAGCAACAGCGGATAACCGATGTGCAGTTCGACGGCGTCGGCGCTTTCGACGACTTCCTCTGGTGCGTAGACCGGATCGAGGTGGAGTCCGACGATCGTGACCAGGACGGTCGCGGCAAGTCCCGCGAGCGGGCCGGCGACGCCGATGTCGAACAGCGCCCTCCGACTCGGCATTCGCCCGTCCATCTTGATGACGGCGCCGAGGGTCCCGATGAGCGTCGGAACCGGTATGAAGTACGGCAACGAGGCGTCGACCCGGTGATACCGGCTCGCGACGTAGTGGCCCATCTCGTGGACGCCGAGGACGAACAGCAACGCCACCGCGAACGGCCACGCCTGGAGGCTGGCCGTCGGATTCGAAATCGGATCCAGCTGGTACCAGAAGGCGCCCGCGAAGAGCGTCGAGAGGACGGTTACCCCGAACAGCAGGAGGTGTTTCCACGGAATTCCGTCGATCCCGATGCGCTGGCGCGTCGCGACGAGGGCGTACTCGTCGTGGTGTCTGGTCACTTCGAGGTCGTATCCGGCCTCGTGAAACGCCGGCCAGAGTTCTCTGACGACGAGTCCCGGACGTACCCTGGGGTAGCCGACGTAGACGATCCGGTCGGTCTGACGGTGAATTTCGTCGACGACGAACAGCGACTGAATCGTCGAAAGCGGCGGTCCGTCAGTCGTCGACTCGGACATTGACGGACCTATCCCGTCGTCCCGTATAAATCGACGGTTGACTCTCATCGAAATCGGTGGAAAGAAGCGACCCGTCGGTCGAAGACGACGTCACTCCTCTCCGGTAGTGCAGGTAGCACTCGTAGGCAGTACAGGTACCCCTAATCGGGCGGTACAGCCACGTCTTATCAGGCAGTACAGGTACCCCTAATCGGGCGGTACAGCCACGTCTTATCAGGCAGTACAGGTACCCCTAATCGGGCGGTACAGCCACGTCTTATCAGGCAGTACAGGTACCCCTAATCGGGCGGTACAGCCACGTCTTATCAGGCAGTACAGGTACCCCTAATCGGGCGGTACAGCCACGTCTTATCAGGCAGTACAGGTACCCCTAATCGGGCGGTACAGCCACGTCTTATCAGGCAGTACAGGTACCCCTAATCGGGCGGTACAGCCACGTCTTATCAGGCAGTACAGTCACCTCTCATCGGGCAGTGGCCGAAAAACCGAAGTTGCAGGGTGATCGGGCGGGGACCCGTCGTTCGCGGGGCGGTTCGGATAACGGGCCGGCTTACGCGGCCTCGACGCGCCAGGTCGTCGCGCTCGTGTACGACCACTTCTCGACTTTGAGGTCGTCAGCGGACTCGGAGAGGCGAACCATGAGCGCGCCGATCTCTTTCGGGGAGAGGCCGACGTCGTCGGCGATGAACTTCCCTTTGAAGTACATCTCGCCGTCAGCTGCGCGTTCGTGTAAGTACTGCTTGAGGCGGCGTTTCTTGGTATCCGTGGAGGGTGATGCAGTCGTGCTCATCGACATCTAAGTGCCAGTGGCCGAAACCTGTTATAAAGGCAGGTTACTTCGTGGCGTTTCGATTGCTTTCAGCGACAGCGTCGGTAATGTGGCCATTCACCGCGTGAAATCGAATTTTCAAAAAAACCTTAGAAGGCGTTAGACATTTTAGATCGTTCCCTAACATATTATTTCTACCCGATAGTTGCGGATTATATCGCGGTAAGAAAAAGTCAAATAAAGCAGGTATTTCACGATGCAGTGACGGACAGAACGAAAGAAACGGCCGGCCACCCGCGGGGAGCGCCGGCTTGGACCTCACCGATCAAATCGAGCGGTACACCGGATGGCGCCGTCGACAGGGCTCGACGCGCCGATTTGGCCGGTCAGGACCGGTCGTGTACCCAGAACTCGTCGTCTACCGTCACTTCCTTCTTGAAGAGCGGAACTTCGTCTTTCAACCGGTTGATGCCGTCTTCGACCGCGCGAAACGCCCCATCGCGGTGGCCGGCGAGCACGACCACGAAGACGATGTCCTCACCGTTTCGGACGACGCCCGTCCGGTGGTGGAGGGCGACCGCGTGAACGTCCTCGCGAGCTTCGAGGTCCGTCCGAATCGCGGCCATGCGCTCGTCGGCGACGCCCTCGTACGACTCGAACTCGAGGTACTCGGTGGGCGCGTCGTCCGGTCCGTCTTTCTCGCGCACGCGCCCGGTGAACGTCGCAACCGCACCCGCGAGTTCGGCCTCCGGGCGGGCCGTGACCCGGTCGACGAGCGACTGGAGCGTCACGTGGGCCTCGCTCGCCGAAACCCGCTCGAACACGTCCTCGACGTCCACCTCCGTGGGCTTCTCGACGGTTGCGATCACCGACTCGTCCGGCTCCGCCTCCTGGGCCGAACCGACAGCGACCGTCGGAAACCGAAGCGAATCGACGCCAACGACCACGGCGTACGCACACGTCGTCGCGAGCGTGTCGAGCGTCTCGATCACCGACAACCCCGTTCCGGTCGCCGCCCAGTCGCCGTCCGCACCGAGTTCGTACGTGACGTCCCCGCCGCTCGGAACGCGATCCGGCACCGACGCCGTCCCGTCCGCGATCGTCGCATCGTAGTGGACCACGCCGACGCGCCCCTCCCGGCCGAGGCGGTCGACGAGTCGGTCGACCGTCCCCGCGAGGGCGTCCTCGGACGCGCCGCAGTCCGTTATCGCCAGCACGTGCATACGTAGCCGTTCGTTCGCTCCGAGTTAGTAGCTGTCGGAGACGAGGATCCGAGCGAGAATCCTCGAGATGCGAACGGAGACCGCAGGGTGTCGAGAGCGAGTCGGTCCCGAACGCCTCTAACCGAACGACCAGACGGCCGTCTCCGAGGAGACTCCGCGTCCGGATCGACGTCGAACGCGACGGCGTGACGCTCTCGATCGAGATATCGGACACGCTGTCGATCGAATCAGTCGTCGAGCGTCGCGAGTGCTGAGCGATGGTGACGACTGGCTCACGTTCGTCGAGCGTCGTCGGCCGTGCTGAGACGTCGACTCGATCACCGGCCAACGGACGATAGGCAACTTCCCTGGGCGGGTCGGTGCAATACTGCCGGATCCGTTCTGCGTTCGTCTTCTGAGCGTGTGATTCCGGGTCACTTCGTTCCCCGCTCACAACAACGTGGCTCTTCGCGTTCTTCGAGCCACGCACTTCACGGCTCCCGCCGGTCACCGTTCAGTCATCGGCGGACTCTCGCTGCGCTCGAGTCCGCCCACTTGACAACCCTTAAGATTCCAACCGGGCTACCTCGCCACAGCATGAAAGTAGTCGTCTCCATCGGTGGCAGCGTGCTACTGCCGGAACCCGGCTCAGAGCGGGTCTCAGCACACGCCGCCGTCGTCGAGGACCTCGTCGCCGAGGGCTGTCGCGTCGGCTGCGTCGTCGGGGGCGGCGGCGTCGCCCGCGAGTACATCGGGGCCGCGCGCGATCTCGGGGCGAACGAGATCGAACTGGACCAGATCGGCATCGACGTCACCCGCCTCAACGCCCGGCTGTTGATCGCCGCGCTGAGCGAGGAGTCGGTGACGGCACCGGCCCACGATTACGAGGGAGCGGGCGAGGCGCTGCGCCGCGGGAACCTGGCCGTGATGGGCGGCGTCGCGCCGGCCCAGACGACCGACGCTGTGAGCGCCGCCCTCGCCGAGTACGTCGACGCGGACCTGCTCGTCTACGCGACAAGCGTCCCCGGCGTCTACAGCGACGATCCGAACGAGACCGACGACGCCACCCGGTTCGAGGAACTCTCGGCCACGGACCTCGTCGACGTCATCGCCGACCTCGAGATGACCGCGGGCGCGTCGGCGCCGGTCGACTTACTCGCCGCGAAAATCATCCAGCGCTCGGGGATGCGGACGATCGTCATCGACGGCACCGACCCGGATCGAATCGCCCGGGCCGTCCGCTCGGGATCGCACGAGGGAACCGACGTAATCCCGACGGGCGTCGGCGAAGAGCCGACGTACTGGGCGGCCGACGACCGATGAGCGCCGACGACTCGACCCGCGACACGCCGTCTGAAAGCCCGTACACGCTCCAGAACGAGGGAGACGATGACGGCGACGGCGAACACTACGCGTTCTGGGCCGACGAAGTGGCAGACCGGGTCGAAGCGCGCATCGACGCACAGCTCGAACGCGGCGAACGCGACCCGGACGATTCGATCGTGATCAAAGGCGGCATCTCGCCGTCGGGCGTTCCCCACCTCGGCAACGTCAACGAAATTATGCGCGGCTACTACGTCGCCGAAGTCCTCCGCGATCGCGGCCACGACGTCAGGCAGGTGTTCACCGCCGACGACCGCGACCCGCTCAGAAAGTTACCACGGACGCTCTGTGATCTGGAGGGCAATCTGGTCGACCTCGGCGACGTCGACGCTGGCGCGCTGGGGCGGAACCTGGGTGCACCCTACACGGCCATTCCCGACCCCTTCGGCTGCTGTGACTCATACGGCGCACACTTCGCGACGATCATCCAGCAGAGTGCCGACGCGGTCGACGTTCCGATCGACCTGCTCTCGAACACGGACCTCTACGAGGACGGCGCGTTCGACGACGTCACCCGATTCGTTCTCGAACACCGCGAGCGAGCCCGCGAAGTCCTCTCGACCTACCAGGACAAAGTCGACGCCGACGGCGAGTACGTTCCGTTCAACCCGATCTGTGCGGACTGCGGAAAGATCACCGAAACAGTGACAGCCGTCGATCTCGACGCCGAGCCCGCCACCGTCGAGTACACCTGTACCGACATGGACGCCGGCGAGCGGACGATCGACGGCTGCGGTCACGAGGGAACCGCGACGATCCGCGAGGGGAAACTTCCCTGGCGGTTCGAGTGGCCCGGCCAGTGGCAGCTCCTCGGCGTCGACTTCGAACCGTTCGGCAAGGACCACGCCGAAGGCTCCTGGCCGAGCGGTGAGGACGTCGCGAAAAACGTCCTCGAAATCGAGCCGCCGGTGCCGATGGTCTACGAGTGGTTCACGCTCGACGGCGAGCCGTTCTCCTCGTCGGCGGGCAACGTCATCCTCGTCTCCGACGTCTTAGAGCTGATCGAACCCGAAGTCCTCCGGTACTTCTTCGCGAAGGACCCAAGCCGGGCCCGAGACTTCAGCGTCGAGCGTCTGGACCTGCTCGTCGACGAGTTCGACCGATTCGAACGCGTCTACTTCGGCGAGGTCGACGCTCCCGAGTCCGAGCGACGATTCGCCGAACGGGTCTATCCGCTCGTCGTTGGAGAACCGCGCGCGGGCCGAATACGGCTCCCCTACACCTTCGCGGCCGTCCTCGGGATGACCGACGAGCCGTCGATTCGCGAGGAGATCGCCCGCACTGAGGGTCACATTCCTGACGACGCGCCCGACTGGGCGGTCGAAGGGGCGCTGGCACGCGTCGAGCGGGCGCAAGCGTGGGCCCGACGGACCGAAAACGAGTTCGACTACGAACTCGCCAGAAGCGCCGTCCCGGATCACGACTTCGATGCTGCGACCGAAGCCGCCCTCGACGAACTGGCCGCGTTCGTCGACGCGGGTGTCGACGACCCGGACGACCTCCAGGGAGAGATCTACGAGACGGCGAAGCGTCACGACGTCCCGGTCGGAGACTTCTTCGCCGCCGGATATCGACTCTTCTTCGACGACGAACAGGGGCCGAAGCTCGGACAGTTTCTGGCGAAACTCGATCGCGAGTTCGTGGTAGATCGGCTCCGGCGCGAGCGATAATCGCCGCCGGACCCGAACATTGGACGATCTCGAAGCGCCAGACACAAATCACTCGGCACCCTCAGACCGGACGACGACTAATGGGTACTCCCCTCCTCTCCGTCCCGGAACTCTTCGGGTCGACGCTTCTGACCTGGACACTGATCGGTCTCGGCCTCTACTGGGCCGGGTTGATCGTGCTTCGCAGGCTCGCCCTCCTTCCCGACTGGGTCGGGGTCCAGGGCCCGATGGTGACGATGCACACCACCCGCGGGCGGGAATTTCTCGACTGGCTTTCTGGACCCAAGCGGTTCTGGCGGGCCTGGGCGAACTTCGGCATCGGTATCTCGCTCGTCGTGATGGTCGCGATGTTCATCTTCTTACTCGGTGCCGCGATCAGTTCGATCGTCGCCCCACAGCCGACGGACATCCAGCAACCACAGAACGTCCTCGTCATTCCCGGCGTGAACGACTTCCTCCCGTTATCCGCCGCGCCGGGGATCGTCATCGGCCTCTTCGTCGGACTCGTCGTTCACGAGGGCGGCCACGGGCTGCTCTGTCGCGTCGAGGATATCGACATCGAATCGATGGGCGTCGCGATGGTCGCCATCCTGCCGATCGGCGCGTTCGTCCAGCCGGACGAAGAGAGCAGCCGTGACGCCAGTCGCGGCGGCCAGACGCGGATGTTCGCGGCGGGGGTGACGAACAACTTCGTCGTCACCATCGTCGGGTTCGCGCTGCTCTTCTGGCTCGTCGGAAGCGCGATCGCGGTCGCGCCGGGTGCCGCCGTCGGCGGCGTCGTCGCGGGATCGCCGGCCGAAGAAGCCGGGATCGGAGAAAACGACCGCATCACCCACCTCGACGGCGAACCGATCGAGGACAACGATCACTTCGCCGACGTCCTCGACGCAAACGACGCGGGAACGATCACGGTCACGATCGACGGCGAACGAGAGGTCCCGGTCGATCGAGCGCCGATCGTCGTCTCCGCTCTCGACGGCGGGCCTGCTGGCCTCGAGTTGAGAGATCGAATTCTCGAAGTCGACGGCGAGTCCGTCTCGACCGGCTCGCAGGTTACAGACGCCGTCGGCGACGACGAGCGCGTGACGCTCGCCGTCGAGGCGACCGACGGAACGGTCAGCGAACACGAGGACGTCCCGATCGGCGCATCCGTACAGGTACTGGAAGGGAGCGCTCTCGAGTCAGCCGGCGCGCCGGTCGACTCCTTTTTCGTCGTGACGGTGGCAGACGGAGAGCGCACCCACGACGGCGCCACCCTTTCGGCCGTCCTCGCGGATCGCGCCGGTGAAACGATCACGCTCGAAGGGTACGTCGACGACGAGCGCGTCTCCTACGAGGTGACCGCCGATCCCGACGCGACGCAGTTCGACGCGGCCGTCCACAGCGGCGTCACAGCGATGGAGATCAACGACCTCGGCGTCCAACTCTACCCCGCCGAGGCGTTTCACAGTTTGCTCGGCGGGAGCGGCGATCAGCCGTTTGGTTCCGTCGCCGACACGTTCTTCGGACAGATCCTGTTCGCACTCCTCTTGCCGATCATCGGACTGCTCGGCCTGCAATTTAACTTCGCCGGGTTCGCCGGCGGCATCGAGAATTTTTACGAGGTGCAAGGTCTCTTGAGCCCGCTCGGCGAGCCGCTCGTGTTTGCACTTGCGAACGTGCTGTTCTGGACGGCCTGGATCAACCTGAACCTCGGGTTTTTCAACTGCATTCCGGCGTTCCCGCTCGACGGCGGTCACATCCTCCGGACCTCGACGGAGGCGATCATCTCGCGGATCCCGGGCGTCGAGGCGACGCGTCGTCGGGTCCGGGTGGTCACGACGCTCGTCGGCGTGACGATGCTCGCTAGCTTCATCCTGATGGTCTTCGGCCCGACGGTGCTGGCCTGAGACTGCGGGCCACAGTCCAGTTAGATCGTTCGTCAGCGTCCGTCTCGATTCGCCCTACGAATCGTTCTCGACGCCGTGACGTTCGTAGAATTCGTCGGGCGTGTCGTCGATGCGCTCGAAGTCGGTCTCGAAGTAGTGTTCGTGGTGACGGGCGACCTGTTCGACGATCCACTCGCTGAACGCTTCGTTAAAGTGCCACTCGCCGTCGACTTCGGGAACCTGAAACCGATCGTCGGTCGAGATTGCCGCGAAGACGTGGTAGAATCCGAGGATGACGTCGCCGAAATCGCGGCCCTTCTCGGCGCCGGATTCGCGGCGCGATTCGAGTTCGTCTTGCCCATCGTCGGTGAGTTCGAAGTACTTGCGATCCGGTTCGTCCGCTCGCTCGATTCGCTCGGCCCACCCTTTCTCCTCAAACTTATAGAGGATCGGATACACCGACCCGTAAGATGGTTCCCAGTGACCACCGCTTATGTCCTTGATCTCCTTTAGAATCTCGTACCCGTACCGCGGTTTCTCTTCGAGTAGCTCGAGTACGAGATAGGCGATGAGCCCCTTCGGTGGTCCACTTTTCCGCATACGCGTAACGATATAAACGGACGTTGGTAAAGGGTTTCGGTACCACCCACGTTCGGCCGATACCCGAGTCTACCCGTCGCGTTTCGAGCGCCGATCCGGGTCAACGAATGCCGCTCGACGACGGCGATGATCGCCTCGCACCGAAACCGGTCTTTCTTGACGACGCCACGCGAACCTCGAGTATGGACCGACGTGAGCCACCGGAGACGGCCGAAGGCTGGTACGTGTTACACGACGTTCGCTCGATCGACTGGGACGCCTGGCGCGAGGCGCCGAGTAGCCGACGCGAACGGGCGATCGAGACGGGGATCGAGTATCTCACCGCGGCCGAGCGCGTCGACGACGCAGACGACGGGGCGTCGACGACCGTCTCCTTGCTCGGACACGAGGGCGACCTGCTCGTCGTCCACCTCCGCCCGACGATCGACGACCTGGACGCGCTGAGTCGCCGCTTCGAGCGAACCGAGTTCGCCGCGTTCACCGAGCGAACGGACTCGTACCTCTCGGTGACCGAAGCGTCCGGCTACGGCGGCGCTCGCGGATACTTCGAGGACGACGGCGAGGTGGACGCCGGGATGAAGCGCTACATCGAGTCCCGACTCTACCCGGACATTCCAGACGCCGACTACGTCAGCTTCTACCCGATGGACAAGCGCCGCGACCCCGAGTACAACTGGTACGACCTCCCCTTCGACGAGCGCGCCGAGTATATGTCGGGCCACGGCGAGATCGGCAAGTCCTACGCCGGACGGGTCTCACAGATCATCTCCGGGAGCGTCGGCTTCGACGACCACGAGTGGGGCGTCACGCTGTTCGCCGACGACCCGGTCGACATCAAGGACCTGATCTACGAGATGCGATTCGATCCCTCCAGCTCGCGATTCGCCGACTTCGGGCGATTCCTGTTCGGTCGACGATTCGATCCCGCGAACCTGGGCGCATTTCTCGCCGGCGAGTCGCTGACGGGCGATGGGGGACACCACGGCGAGGGTGGACATCCACACGGAGCGGGCGGTCACCACGGTTCGAGCGACCATCCGCACGGCAGTGCCGACAGTCACTCGCACGGAGCGGGCAGCCACCACGGCGGCTCCGGTCACGGCGATGGGGCGGCGACCGGCGACGGGGACGAGGTGCGAAGCGAACTCTCCGATCTCGGCGTGTACGCCGGGAAACCCCACGGCGAAGACGTCCACGCCGTCGTCCTCTACTCGGCGGCTGATCCGGGCGAGCTGTTCGAGGAAGTCGACGGCCTGCGGACGAACTTCGATCACTACGATACGCACGTCAAGACGGCCGTCTACCGGCCGAGCGAGACGCAAAGCGGCTCGGAATCGCGAACGGGTGCAGACCGTGAGCCGAGCGACGTCTCCGACGACGCCGAAGCCGCCGTCGTCAGCCTGTGGGAAACCGAGAGCGCCGCGGAGACGGCGGCCGGCTTTCTCGCCGAACTTCCCGACGTCGTCCGTCAAGCCGGAGACGACGAGGACGACTCCTGGGGCACGATGGGCATGTTCTACACCGTAAAGTCGGACCACCGATCCGACTTCGTTGCCACATTCGCCGAGGTTGGCGATGTCCTGGAGGGAATGGACGGCCACCGAAAGACCGACCTGCTCGAAAACCGCGAGAACGAAAACGACATGTTCATCGCCAGTCGCTGGGACACACGCGAAGACGCGATGGCGTTCTTCAGAAGCGACGCGTTCGCCGACACCGTCGAGTACGGCCGCGACGTCCTTGCCGAACGGCCGCGACACGTGTTTCTGGCGTAAGTCGGTCAAAGGGCGCCGTCGTCCGGTTCGTAGAAGAAGTAGCCGGCGATACCAGCTAGCCCGAACGCGAGGGTGAGGTACGGCCAGTTTCCTTTCTCACGGCCGGTCTGTTGGGCGTGGACCGTCACGAAGATGGCGAATCCGACGTGAGCGGTGAGCGTCGCGAGCAGAAACGTCTCTAACTCCATGTTCGTCGGTGAAACTGTGTGCGGACTCGTCAAAGCGGTTTCGACTCGCGGTCACCCGAGAGCGCCGCATTCGCCTCTTCTATCCACCACTCGAGGGATTTGTACGTCTCGGGCCAGCTCGTCAGCAATCGGTCGTCCGCTCGCCTCAGTTCCGACGGCGTCCAGAACCGAGCGTCTACGATTTCGTGATCTCCACCGGGGGTTCCCGAGACGGACGAGGCGTCGACGGCGTAACAGAGGTACGTCTTCGACATCGTCTCGAACTTCGCGAACGTTCGTGCGTCGAACAGCACGAGGTCGTCCGGATCGACGACGAGCGTCGCCTCCTCGCGAAGCTCCCTCGCACCCGCGACGTCCGGGTCCTCACCCACTTCGACGAGTCCACCGGGCGTCCCCCAGAGATCGAGTTTCGGCGCGTCTACCTTCACGAGTAACATCGACTCGTCGTCGACGACGGCCAGTCGCGCCGTCGGTATCGGGTGGTGAGAGACCGGCTCGTCGCAGTCCGGATAGTGAAATCTGGCCGGCGGGTCGATCGGCGTGAGGGCGACGCCGCACCGAGGGCAGTGATCGGGTGGTTCCCTGACCATGTGAGCGCGTACGAGCGCCGAGTAAAAACGGTCTGTGCCGGGTACCCGAGCGGGCGCCGGTGCGAGACCGGTGACGGCATCAGCGGCCCGGTGATGGTCGGATCGTCCGACGTCGATCGGCTCCCGATTACTCCTGATCGCGTCCCAGCGTGTGGAACTCCGCGTTGGGGCGCATGTCGGCGAACATCGCCATCCGGTTCGAGAGGTTGAAGAGCGCCGTCACGGCGCCGACATCCCAGATTGCTTCCTCGGAGAAGCCGACCTCGTCGAGTCGATCGAGGTCCTCGCGGGTGACCGACGCGGGTCGCTCGGTGAGCGCCACGGCGATGTCGAGCATCGTTCGGTGTCGATCGCTGATATCCGCCGTCCGGTAATTCGCGACCAGCTGGTCTGCCAGCAGGGGATCCTCGGCGTAAATTCTGACGAGCGCGCCGTGGGCGACGTTGCAGTAGTAACAGTGGTTGACGCCGGAGACGGCGACGATGATCATCTCGATCTCTTCGCGCGTGAGCGCGGCGTCGTCGACGATCGCGTCGTAGTAGTCGAAGAAGGCCCGAAAGTGCGACGGCTTGTACGCGAAGCCGGCGAAGACGTTCGGCGTGAAGCCGGCGCGCTCGGTTTCCTCGTCGATTCGATCCTGCAGGTCCGCGGGGAGCGCGTCGAACTCCGGGACCGGAAAGCGTTCCATCGCGTCGTCGTCCAGTTCGGCCATGCGATACGTCCGTTCGGCGGGCCCTTAACGATGTCTCGTCTGCCGACTGAGCCGAATCGTCAGGCGGGTCGGCGAATCGTCACCGTCGTCCGTATCCGATACCGAAAATAAGCGATTACTCCGTCCGATCGACATCGACCTGTTCTTTCAACGCTTCCAGGCCGTCCGCATCTGCGAGCTCTTCGAGGCGCTCTCTGAAGTGGCGCTCGCAGAGACCGACCGTCAGGCCGCCGGATTCGGCGGCGAAGGCGGCCGGTCGATCGCAGTAGTGACAGTGCATACCCGGGGTAGGGACCGGTGCCGTTTGAACCCACCGCTCGGTACCGACGCTGGCGCTACCAGTGGGACGGAGCGAGGCGGTCGTAGGTCTCCCGATCCAGCCCGGCGATACCGACCCGGTCGCCGTGAGCGTCGCTTCCGCCAGTCACACGCAGTTCGCCGTCTTCGATCGCCCGCTCGACGAGAGTGCGGTCTGTCTCCCGATCGTACGGATACTCGCGTTCGACCGCGTCGAGGCCGCCCGCGACGGCGAGGTCGAGAGCCGCGCGAGGGTCGCGATAGCGCAATGGGTGCGCCAGCGAGACGAGGTCGCAAGCGCGCGTTAGGAGGTCGCGACCGCGTTCGAACGAAGGGACGTCACGGGGGACGTAACACGGTCCGTCGTCGCCGATCAGTTCGTCGAACGCGTCCTGATACGAGAGGGGCGTCCCGGGGTGGGCGTCGATCGCCCGGGCGACGTGAGGGCGACCGAACCCGGCGTCGACCGTGACGTCCAGATCGACGTCGAGGTGGGTCTCGACGCGCTCGACGATCTGTCGCCCTCGGTCGCGTCGGTTCGCCTGAATTCGCTCGGTCGCGTCCAGTAACGCGTCCGTACGGCGGACCCCGTAGCCGAGCAGGTCGAGTCGCTCGCCGTCGTCGGGTTCGACCCTGAGCTCGATGCCGGCGACGACCGTCACCGGTTCGCCGCGATCGTCGATTCGGCTCAGGTCGAACGGCGGACACCGGTCGTGATCGGTGATCGCGACGACGGCGACGCCCGCCGAGCGGGCCGCATCGGCGACGGCGTCCGGATCGAGCGAGCCGTCAGATCGCGTGGTGTGGACGTGCAGATCGGCGTACGGTGGAGTCACGTCCGGGCAGACGGCGGATCGTTCCATAGGTGTTGCCCCGAGTCGGTCGGGTCGCCCACGCTACGTATGCGCTCGATACGACCGACCGGAGAACTCTGTCATGGACAATAATTAAGTTTGGGTGCGCGGTGGGTTCGGTCGCGATGCACCTGAGTGCCACCACGTCGTTCACCGAGAGCCTCGACTACCCAGCGACGACGGCGGAGTTGATCTCGTCCTGCGGGGAGCAGCCGATCGAATTGCCGAACGGGACGGAGACGGTCGGGGACGTGCTCGAACGCGTCTCGCAGGAGACCTACGAGACGCCGGACGAGTTAGCACTCATCCTCCAGAGTGCGCTCAGTCGGAAAGCGATCGGGCGATTCGGCTACAGCGACCGAGATCCGTCCCCTCCAGGGAGCGTCTACAAGCCCCCGGAACTCTCGTTCTAACGGAGTACCCGCACCGATTCGACCCACCCGGTGCGTGTCGGTGAGACCGCAGGTCGGTCGATTATGGCCGCCGGCGTGCTAGGGACAGTATGGTCCCGTCAATCGGGTTCGAGGTTCCGTTCGTGATCCTGCTCGTCGGCCTGGTCGTCCTCATCGTCGGGCTCACACTGAGCGGATTGAACGTCGTTTCCATCGCCGGAATGCTGATCGGGCTCGTCGCGATCATCGTGCTGTTAGTGGCCGTTCGTGGGACGTCAGAACCGTACGCCGACACGTCGGGCGAAGCGCCCCGGTGACCATCCGGGTCTCAGCTGACGAACTCGACGACGTCGGCGAGACCGAGCGGGACGCGCCCCTTCCGGTAGCCCTCGACGTGACCCGACGGTCGCACCCGGTAGACCACCGCTGGCCGGTGTCGCACGTCCGGACGCTCGCCGCGGACGGCCCGCCAGGCGTCGTCGGGAAACGACGAGCAGTCGACGAAGAGGACGGCGCCGCCGCCGTGTTCGGCGAGTTGACCGTCGGTCTTCGTCTGCGCCGTATCCCTGACGGCCGCGATGGGGCCCGACGCCGCCCGGGTCGACGGCGCCTGGGGCCGGGTCACCTCGACGAGAACGTTCGTCCCGTCGTCTTCCGCCCGGAAGTCGAGCGAGTGGCCGGTCGTGACCTCGATCTCCGGCGTCACGTCGTAGCCAGCCCGTCGCAAGACGTCCGCGGCGATGAATTCGGCCATCGCGGCGCTCATCCGAACGGTGTCGACGACCTCGCTCGTTCCGAGTTTTCCCGACATCGTGTGTCGGTACGGATCGAGCGTGCCCGGCCGAAGGAGTCGCTCGTAGAACGTCACCGCCTCGTCACGGCCGGCGTCGGGGAAGCCTCCCGCGTGATCGCGAAAGAACGAACGCGTCGACTCCCGACCGTCCTTGGACATGAACACGGGTAAGAAGAACCACGAGAGGTGCGGGTAGTCGGCGAGCCAGGGATCTTCCTCGTACAAGGTATCCAGCAACTCCCGCTGGGCCCAGCGGGAGACGTGGTAGGGCACCTCCCGCCAGCCGTACTTATCGGTCCGCCAGAGCGCTTTGGGCGTCTCGGTATTACCCATCCAGTAGGCCTCGGAGTCGCCTCTGGCGAAGAGGGCGACGTCACCGTTTACCATCTCGAACCGGTGGGTGTTCCAGCCGCCGCCCACCTCGAATCTCGGTTCGACCGCCGTCGCCCCGATGTTTCGATCCAGCGAGGCGTAGATCTGACGGTCGACTCGCCCGTCGCTCCAGCCCTCGGTCGAATGTCGGAATCGGAGGGGGCGCGCCACGTGGGTTCGTAGGCACGTTGGCGTTGATACGTTTTCGCCTTCGAGATTCGGCCTGCCAACCGGCGACGACGAGTGGAGAACCCGACAGCAGCGCGCCGGTAGCGGTTTCGTACAGCCGACGAGCGGGTGTGAACGACCGTTACATTGATATCTGCACACTTCCTACGGTGTGTATACTTACCATGTCAATGGGTGCCTATGACGAAGCAGAGCACGAGCGCCGAGAGAAGCAAGCGTCGACCGTCGACGCCGACTTCGACGACGAGCGAACGATTTACCACGGACAGGTCGAGTACGACTCCGGCGACTCGACGGAGGCTCTCCTGAACCAGTTCCAGAAGATAAAATCGAACTGACGGATTTTTTCGCACACGACGGAGCCGACGGACGACTACCGGCGGTTCGACACACCCGACGAGCGACCGCGCCGTCGCGTTACTCGTCGTCGACCGACTCCCATCCCGGCGTCTCCGGTGCGCCGCGGTCGACCTCGACCGACTCCGCCATCGCCGGATCGGCCACTCGCGATCGATCGGCCCCGGTCGTCTCGGCGAGGCGCCCCCACTCGTCGATCGAGTCGCCGACCCACGACGACGCGCGCGTCGTTCGCTCGAAGGCGTCTTCATAGTGGTGCTCGGAGGTAGCGAGCGTTCCGGGACTCGAGGCGGCCGCGACGGCGACGAACTCGGCCCGGTCCGCTCGCGTCGTCGCTCCGTCGGCGATCCGGTCGACGGCGTCGGCGATCGCGTCGGGATCGGGGTGACAGAACACCTTCCCGCCGATCGCCTGCGGACCGAGTAAGAGTCGGTCGCCGGAGTCGTCCACGTCGGTCAGCTCGGCCGACAGGAGTCGACGCTCGCCCGTCGCCGCCTCGACGCGCTCGCACTCGGTCTCCTGGCCGAGCGCGACGTTGTGTTTCGGGTAGGCGTCGCACTCGGCGGGGTAGAGCTCGTCCCCGTAGATCCGACACTGGAGCGTCTCCGGGTCGAGAAACGCACACGTCGGTAGCCAGGTCGCCTCCTCGCGGCCGAACGGAGCGACCGGCTTCGACGGCTTTCGAAGACCGACGAAGAAGGCCGGCCGTCCGGCGACGGCGGCGACTCGGTGAGCACCCACCTCGACGTGCGGGTCGTCGACGCCGGCGCGCCAGAGCCGCGGCGTCAGCGCGTCGCCGTAGCCCGCGTCGACGAAGGCTCGAACCTCGTCGCGTTCGAGCGGAACGAGATTGTACGCTCCGTCGAGCGATGGATAGGGGCTTCGTCCGGATTCGTCTCGCCCGTCGCGCTGGTCTGTGCGGTCACCACGGTCGACTAGCGGCCGCCAGTCGAGACAACAGCCCGCACAGCCTCGACACCGAAGGTTCACGACCGACGCGTACGGGCGTCGAAACCAAAACCTTCTCGCCGCGTGGCGGCTGCTGGGCCAACGGCTTTCCATCCCGACCGGCACTCGTCGCCATGAGCAAGACTAGCTGTGACGGCTTCGGACGGCGGATCGTCCCGGCCGGCTCGATCGTCAACGTCTGGTCGTTCGACGAACGGCGAGCGACCGAAGGTGACGGCCTGATCTTAGAACTCACCGATGAGACGACTCACGAACTCTGTTACCCGTGCATCGAATTGCTACCGGACGATCCGACCGAAACCGACGTCGAGACACTCCGTAAACGCGATCTCGAACACGCAAACCGGCCGGTCGAGGACGATCCGACAGTGTCCGAGTAAGACGGGTTCACGGAGTCGGCGTCACAGTCGCCGACTCGTGACTCGAGTCGCCACGTCGCGCGAATGGGTACGTGACAGGGGTAGCGTGTGCACGTCGGATGAGAGTTGAACACGCCAAGACGTTCACCCTCGCTTCGCTCGGGCGCTGCGACTCGTCTGCTCAAATCCAGTTACCGCTTCCCTCGCTAGCGCTCGGAAAAGCGGAAGGGGTGGGATTTGAACGCCACGCGGCCGGATGGCCGCCACGTGCCAGAGGCGCCGTGGTGCTCTGCCGCTGAGCGACCCTTCCGTACTCACATTCGTTGGCCGGACCGGTATTCGTAATCGGCCGACTACCGCCGACGACGCATTCAGAGAACGAGGGTAGCAGTCAGTTTCTCGTCCGAAAGATCCGGTTTATTCACCGATTCGCATCGATCCGTCGGATTCGTGGCCCGCCGACTGTCACGTCGCGCGGTCAGTCGTCACCTTTAGGACACCGCCGCCCGCTCAGAACGAACAGTGCAACCAGCGCGGATCTTCGACGCCTTTCCCGCTCCGAGCTACCGCGGGAACCAGGAACGAGCCCTCCAGGACATCCGAGACGCGTTCGCCGCCGACAACGACGTCGTCTTCGTGCGCGCGCCGACCGGCAGCGGCAAGTCGCTGCTGGCCAGAGCCATCGCCGGCTGCGCCCGAACGGTCGACGAAGCCGACCCGAGCGAGGCCGCCGGCGCCTACTACACCACGCCGCAGGTCTCCCAGCTCGACGACGTCGCCGACGACGCCCTCCTCGCGGACCTGAACATCATCCGCGGGAAGTCGAACTACAGCTGCATCCTCCCGGGCGAGGAGCAAACGCCGGTGAACCAGGCCCCCTGCGTGCGAGAACGGGGCTACGACTGCGACGTCAAACACCGCTGTCCGTACTTCTCGGATCGAGCCATCGCCTCGAACCGGGAAATCGCCGCGATGACGCTCGCGTACTTCATGCAAACCGCCGGCAGCGAGGTGTTCAGAAAACGAGACGTCGTCGTGATCGACGAGGCACACGGCCTGGCCGAGTGGGCCGAGATGTACGCGACGATCCACCTCGGCCCGCGAACGATCCCCTTCTGGGACGAGCTTCGCGTCCCCGACCTCGAAGCCGCAGACGACGATCCACTCGAACGGGCCGCCCGCTACGCCGAGAACCTCTCCGGCGTCTGCACCCGACGCAAAGACGAGCTGCTCGCTCAAGAGACGTTCACCCCGGCCGACGTCCGCGAGCGAGACCGGCTTCAGGAACTCATCGGCGAACTCGACTGGTTCGTCTCGGACTACCGCGATCCGGGGAGTCCGACGACCTGGCTCGTCGACCAGCAACCCCTCGAAACCGACGACGAACAGACCGGCGGCCCGGTGACGATCAAACCGATGAATCCGGAGCGATACCTCGCTCACACCGTCTGGGACCGGGGAAACAAGTTCGCGCTCCTCTCGGCGACCATCCTCAACAAGGAGGCCTTCTGCCACCAGATCGGCCTCAACCCGGCCGACGTCGCCCTCGTCGACGTCGGTCACACGTTCCCGGTCGAGAACAGACCGCTGTACGACGTCACGCAGGGGAAGATGACGTTCGAGCACCGCGAAGAGACATTGCCGAAGATCGCGCGAACCATCGTTCGCATCATGGCCGCCCACCCCGACGAGAAGGGGATCGTCCACGCACACTCCTACGACATTCAGCAGCGACTGGGCTCGCTACTCGCGGATTTCGGCGTCGAGACTCGCATCCGAAGTCACGACCGCGACGATCGAGACGCCGCCCTCGAGCGGTGGAAAACGAGTGGCGACCCAGACGTCTTCCTCTCGGTGAAGATGGAAGAAGCGCTCGACTTAAAGGGCGACCTCGCCCGCTGGCAGGTCATCTGTAAAGCCCCGTTTCTCAACACGAGCGACTCGCGCGTCGCCCACCGCCTGGCCGACGGACAGTGGGCCTGGTACTACCGGGCGACCCTCCGGACGGTCATGCAGGCCTGCGGCCGAGTGGTGCGAGCGCCGGACGACTACGGTGCGACCTACCTCGCCGATTCGAGCCTGCTCGATTGCTTCGAGCGCGCCCGATCGGACATGCCCGACTGGTTCGCCACTCAGGTCGACCGGATGTCGGTCCCCGACCTCCCCACGTTCGACCCGGCGGCCGCCCGCGGCGAATCCGCCGTGACCACGCCGACCGAACGGTCCGAGAGAGACGCGAGTGAGTCAACCGACCACGCGAACACCACGCGCACTCGGCCGTCCCGTCGGTCGAAATCGAGCCCGCTCGCGGACGTCTGGGACACCGACGGCTAGACGAACGACCGGTTACCGGGTTCGAAAAGTTCCACCTCGCTTCGCCCGAAGCGTCACACGTGCGATCCTAAAAGACGGACATCGCACCCCAGGCAATCATCGAAGATACCATGAGAAACGCAAACAGTATCGCGATGATCTGGTTCATGTTCATACGTTACGTCTCACGCCGAACCGCTATTAATCTCACGACCACGCGACCCGTCGTGGCTTGCCACGATCCTACCGGAGGACACGAGCACGGTCGCGGGGCGCTAGTCGGATTCAGACCGCCAATCGCTGATCAGCCAGCGATGGCGGACACGTCGTGAGCACCGACGATCGTCTGGAGGATCAGGGTGACGTCGGCAGGCGTGATGACACCGTCGCCGTTCATGTCGGCACACTCCTCGTAGAAGTCGTCGGTCGGCTCCATACCGACGATGTACTGCTGGGTGAGCGTCGCGTCGAAGGCCGTGATATCTCCGTCTGCGTTGACGTCGCCGGGTTCACACGGATGAGAACCGACCATTCCCGCAGCTGTCTCGACCGGGAGGTGGCCCTCGGCGTCGTTGATCGCCGTGTTTTCGTCGTCGAATGCGAGTTCGGTCTCGTCACCAGCCTCGCCGACGTGTTCGAACGAAATTCCCGCGAGCGTCGGCGCCTCGGTGTCGTGAGCCTGTGCCTGTGCGAGCGAGAGCGTCCCCTCGTCGTTGTCGATCGAGGTGACCGGGTCCTCGAAGTCGACGCCGGAGACCGACTCGACCTGGACGACGTCCGGATCGAACGCGATTTCGGCCTCGTAGCCGGCGACGGCTGCGCCGACGTCGATGTCGACGGCGGCGACCTCGCCGGGGAACACCCGGTCCGAACCGATCGAGATGGTCGCCACCGGCTCGGCGGGATCGTCGTCGGAGAGGTACTGAACGCTGTTGGCGAGGATTGCGTCCGCGGCCTCGGTGTAGTCACCGTCACCGGCCCACGACGTGTAGCCAAGTCCCGACGCCAGGATCGTCGCGCTCTCATCGTCGATCGCAAACGCGTCGCCGGAGAGGCCATCACCGTCGCCGATCGACGCGAGGACGTCGAACGTCGTCCCCTCGAACCAGGTGTGGTCGGCAAAGTCGCCCGTGTGGATCTCGACTTCCTCGCCAGCGTCACCGACGCCGTCGAAGATCGCGTGATCGGCTTCGAGTTCGTAGTAGACCGGAACCGGTCCGAAGTCGTCCTGGAAGGTCTCGGCCGGCTCACCCGTTACCTCCGAGTGGACCGGAATGCCGTTGCTGTCATCTCCCCACTGGTCAAGGTAGATCACACCGACCTCGTCACTACTCGTCGCGTCGATGAACGCCTCCGCCTCATCGGGATCGAGGTGCTGGACGACGATCGCTTCGTACGTGTCTGGTGCATCGCTCGCGGTGATGACGTCGACGGCGTACTCGAGTGAAAGCGCCTCCGAGAGCGCCTCGGCGACGTCGTCACCGTGCGCGCCGAGATCGTCGAGGACACCGACGCGAGTGAGTTCCTCGAGGATGATCGTCGGTCCGGTCTCGACCGTCGTTTCGTCACCGAGGCCGGAAAGAGTGTGCTCCAGCCCGAGTTCGCCAGCGGTGCCGTCTGTCGTTTCCACGGCGATGTCGAGTTCGTCGGTCACCGGCTCGTCGAACGTCACCGTCTCGCCAAACTCGACGGCAGTTCCATCGACGGAAAGCGAGGCGTTCGCCGCGTCGTACTCGCCGACGAGATCGACCGCGATCGACTCCAGGTTGGCGACGGCGAGCGTCGTCGTGATCGTCTCACCGCCTTCGATTCGATTCGGTTGATCGGCGACGACTGCGCCATCGAGGACGCGGTCGAGCGCGAAGTCCGCGGTGACGACGTGATCGTCGTCCTCGATCGTCACCGTCGTCTCGGCGCTTTCGTGACCGAACGCCTCGACGGTCACGTCGTGGGTCCCGGGTAGCTGAGTGAGTTCGTACGTTCCATCCGCGTCGGTGACCGTGGTGTACTGCTCGTCGACGGTGACGAGCGCACCCTCGACCGGTTCGCCGGCGTCGTCGGTTACCGTGCCCTCGATTCCGGCGTTCGTATTCGCGAACGCGGTCGCGGTGTAGACATCGATGATCCCGTGGCCGTAGCGGGTGTCGACGCCGTTTATGGCGTCCTGTGCCTCAGATTCGTCCCAGAAGTCCGGCTTCCAGGCCGTCTCCGTTAGCAACGCCTGGACGGCGTAGGGGTCGAGTTCGTCGCTCGCAGCTCCCATGATGGCGGCCGCCGCCCCGCTTTTGTGTGGAGCCGACATCGAGGTTCCGCTCACCTCACAGTACTCGACGTCGCCACACATCGAACCGCCAACCGCGTTCGCGCTGAAGACGTCGTGGCCCGGAGCGGCGATGTCCGGGGTGATGTACTGTTCCGGCCAGTCGGCTGGTGCCGCGTCACCGAAGACGGCCTCGGTATCGATCAACATCCCACCCGAGAAGTCAGTCACCGCCAACTCTTCGCTCGTCGCGCCACTGGCGATCGAATCGTAAACCGCCCCGGGCGAGCCCGCGGTTCCCTCGCCGCTGTTTCCGATCGAGGCGACGACGAGCGTTCCGGCGGTCATCGAATTTCGAATCGGCTCGACGTACTGGCCCGTGATCGGTCCGCCGAGACTCATGCTGAGGACATCCGAATCGGTCTCGACGGCCCACTCGAACGAGTCGAGGATTGCCTGTCCGTCACAGCTGTCGACCTGACAGACGCGTGCATTCGCCAGTTCCGCGTCCGGTGCAACGCCGATTGCGATGCCGGACTCGTTCGAGCCGGCGATCGTTCCACTGACGTGGGTGCCGTGGCCGTGATTGTCGACCGGCTCGTCCGCGTCGCCGACAAGATCGACCCAGCCGTCCTCAGCGGCGAGTTCGATATCGGGGTGTGAGTCGTCGACGCCGGTGTCCGCGACCACCACGCGGATGCCGTCGCCCGTCGCGTCGAACGCGTCCCACGCGTCCGGAGCGGCGATCTGGTCGAGTCCGTAGGTTACGTTCTCCGTCTCGGTCGCTTCGGTCGCCGACACCGGTTCCGGCGGTTCGAACTGGTGGTTCTCGTGGAGTCGTTCGACGCCGTCGATCCGAGCGAGCGCTTCGAGTTCGATCCGGTCGAGATCGGCCGTGATCATAACGGCGTTCGTAATCCACCAGGTCCGCTCGACGGTCACGCCGTCTATCCCCTCGAGTCGGTCGAGGACGGGCGCTTGCGTCTGGCTCGCGTGAGTCTGTAAGCTGTCGATCACCGACTCACGATCGCCGTCTATCGCATGCGTCGGGTCCGACAGACGGAGCATAATTTCCGTCTCACCGCTCTCTCGATACAGCGAATCGTCGATCTCGACCGCCGGTTGGGCCGTCTGCTGTTCCAGCGTCGGGTCAACCGCCGGTTGGTCCGACAGGTCGGTGCCAGCCGCAACCGCTGGCGTCACGATCAAAATCGTGAGGACCAGGGCGAAAAGAACCGCCAGAAGTTGCTTCGTTCGTGTATTCATCAGTTACCTTCCGATTCGTTGGATGCTGTTACTTCCATGACTATCACGTACGCATGATATTTTCGAGAAGGTACATAAAATTACCCATGGTTGCACAATATGAATGTTTTGTTTAATCACCCCCATCGGTAGTGAGAGATTAGAATTCTGCATTATAGCGACCCTATCCTTCATTTTATTCGAGTGGGTCGGCCGCCCAGGGTACATTACTTCAAGATTTGTCACAAATATTGAGATTTGTCCAGCTGAGCGTCAAGACCGTGAAAACAGTGACGACTGAAACCCGCCCCGGGAAGTTACCGTAGAACTCTACTACCCGCGAACAGCCCCGCACCGAGCAATGCGACGATGCCGGCAAATATAACGATGCCACCGGAGCCGTCGCTCAACCCAGACGTTGCGAGGTCTGGGGCGGAGTCATCGTCGTCGGATTGGTCGGCTGGTTCGTCGTCACTGTAACTCTCGACGCCGGTGGTGCCTGGGTCATCGGACTCGACGATTTCTAGGGTCTCGACGAGCGTTCCATCGACGGAGAGGTCGACCTGACCGACCTCGTCAAACGCGTAGGAGACCTAGACCGTCGTCGATTCACCGCTCGAAAGCGTGACGTACTCGGTCGCAATGGATTCGACACCCGTCTCGACCGCGAGTTTGTGGACACCGTCGCCGTCACCGACGTTCGATAGTTCAACGTGTATTTCGACGGGCTCACCGACCGTTGCAGTGGTCGTAGAGAGATCGACGCTATCGACGGAAAACACCGCCTCCCCACTGACAGTCGGTGGTGGGAGCGAGATGCCGTCTGAATCGGAGACACGTTCCACGCCGATACTCGTTCCTTCCAGGTCAACCGGTACGTTGCTCGATTCATCGTTCACGCTCGTCTCCTCTGCGACGAATTTCAGGTCGGATTCACCCGTTGTGAGTACCTCGAACTGGATCTCCGCCAGCGTCGGTGCGTCCTCACCAGTCGCTTGGGACTGCGTGAAAAAGACCGTGCCTTCGTCGTTGTCGACGTTGACGACCGGGTCGCCGAAGTCCACACCGACCACTTCGTCGACTGCGACGATTTCGGGGTCGAACGTTAGCTTCGCTTGGTAGCCCGCCGCGTTCTCGACCGTCGTCTCCAGTTCGACGCCGATCGCATCACCGTCCTGCTCACCGGCAATCAGCGAAAGGACGTCATCAGTCGGTTCGTCGTCAGCCTCGACCGAGATCGACGTTCCTTCCAGATCGACCGGAATGTCCTCCGGTGGCACCGAGCCATCGTTCACGCTCGTCTCCTCGGCGTCGAATTCCAGGTCGGTTTCACCCGTTTCGAGTACCTCGAACTGGATCTCAGCTACCGTCGGTGCGTCGATTCCAGTTGCCTGTGACTGCGTGAAAAAGACCGTGCCTTCGTCGTTGTCGACGTTGACGACTGGGTCCCCGAAGTCGACACCGACCACTTCGTCGACTGCAACGATTTCGGGGTCGAACGTCACTTCTGCGCCGTAGCCCGCGACGTCATCCGCGTTCGTCTCGATCGTTACACCGATCGCATCACCGTCTTGCTCGCCGGCGATCAGTGAGAGCACGTCATCAGTCGGTTCGTCGTCAGCCTCGACCGAGATCGACGTTCCTTCCAGATCGACCGGAATGTCTTCCGGTGGCACCGAGCCGTTGTTCACGCTCGTTTCGTCCGCAACGAACTCGATATCAGTCTCGCCCGTTTCGAGCACCTCGAACTGGATTTCAGCCAGCGTCGGCGCATCCTCACCCGTCGCCTGTGACTGGGTGAAAAAGACCGTGCCTTCGTCGTTGTCGACGTTGACGACCGGATCACCGAAGTCGACACCGACGACCTCTTCGACCGCGACGATTTCGGGGTCGAACGTTACTTCGGCGCCGTATCCTGCGACGTCGTCGGCGTTCGTTTCCAGCTCGACGCCGATCGAATCGCCGTCTTGCTCGCCGGCGACCAGCGAGAGCACGTCCTCGGTCGGTTCGTCGTCAAACTCGAGCGTCGTTCCCGAGTGCGCGTCGATCTGGATGTCTTCCGGAGGAACGGAGCCGTCGTTGATCGACGTCTCATCCGGCACGAACTCGATGTCCGTCTCTGTCGCTTCGAGGACGTTGAATTCGATCTGTGCGAAACGGGTCGGCGCGTCTTCGCCGGTCGCCTGCGACTGCGTGAAGTACACCCAGCCTTCCTCATTGTTTACGTTGACGACCGGATCGCCGAAGTCCTCACCGACGATGTCGTCCACTTCGAGGACATCGGGATCGAACGTAACGTTCGCGCCGTAGCCGGCAACGTCGTCAGCGTTCGTATAGACGTCCACGATAGCCGATTCATCTCCGACTTCGCTGGGTGAGAGCCCAACGTACGTATGCTGTACATCGCTTGCGGTCGACTGTGTCTCGTACGGGGACATCGTGTTATCCCCGCTAGCGACCGGGGCGAAAACGGCCCCGACCATCAACACGGCCAGCACGACCGCGATCAGTTGACTTCTGTTCAGTATCATGGCATAGTATGCCACCGATGATGGTGACTCATTGTATGGACTATCACCGCCCATAATAGTCTTTTCCATGGTACTTATAATTGTAATTATTTGGGTTGGGGCGATCAATTCACTAATAGATTGTCGGTTTAAAGCCCTGGCGGGCAGTATCGGCCGTATCCAGGCAAATGACCAGGATAGAACGGTCGTCGAGTCAGTTCTGTCCGTTGGATTATCCTCACCAGTGCCAACGGACGATCGTCGAACGACTCGGCTCGGTCACGAACGTCAGTGACAGTTTCGAGTAGGCACTGGATAGTTTCTGACGACGAGCCGATGATAGGCCAGAAGCCCACTACCTGACGAATCGCCCGCAAGAATAGACACGCGGTTGTGCTCTCGGCTTCGGACAGAATTGGCCGATATCACTCCCACTCGAAAACAGCTCAAAGCCGAACAACGGTGTCAGTAACGCCGAACGGCGAACACTGCCATCGTCACGAACGCGATGAGGGCCACACCGACGCCGAACCCGGCGAGTCCGTCACTCGCCCCATCGTCGCTGGCGTCAGTTCCGTCGTCCGCAGGGTCTGTCCCGTCAGACTCGTCGTCAGAACCGACTCCGTCATCGGTGTCGGCCTCGTCGTCCGTATCCGACGTAGACTCGCTCACGTCGACCGTTCCGACGGGCTCGTCGTTGACGAATAACTCGTAGGCGCCGGCTTCGGTGAACGTATAGGTGATCGAGACCGTCTCGGAATCGTCCCCGGAAAGGAGGACACTTTCGGTGACGAGTGAATTCCCATCGGCCTGTAACGTGAGTTCGTAATTGCCGGCCTGTTCGCCGACGTTCGTCACGTCGACGGTAACCTCGATCGAGTCACCAACGACGACGGCAGACGACGACAGGTCGACGACCTCGAACTCGAATTCGGCCGGATCAGGCTCCGGCGGCGGTGGTGGAAGGCCGCCGCCTCCGTCGTCCGCTTCTTCCTCCACGTCGAGAGTCGTTCCGACGAACTCGACCAGCACGTTGCTCGATTCGTCGTTCACACCCGTCTCGTCGGCGTCGAAGGCCAGGTCGGTTTCACCGGAGTCGTGAGTCGAAAACTGGATCTCGGCGAAGGTTGGTCGGTCTTCACCAGTCGCCTGCGACTGCGTGAAAAACACCGTTCCCTCGTCGTTGTCGACGTTGACGACCGGGTCGTCGAAGTCGATGCCGACGACGTCCTCTACGGTAACGACGTCCGGATCGTAGGTGACGAACGCCTGATAGCCGGCTGCATTCTCGACGGTCGTTTCGAGCGTGACCCCAATCTCGGTTCCGTCCTGTTCGCCGGCAACGAGCGAAAGCGTGTCGTCGTTCGGTTGCTCGTCTTCGAGTTCGACGGTAATCTCGGTTCCGTCGAGATCGACGTCGATGTCTTCGGGTGGAACCGCTCCATCGTTGAGAGTCGTGTCGTCCTCGAGGAACGACAGTTCCGAGTCACCGCTCGCCAGAACGGTGAACTCGAACTCGACCAGGGTCGGATTAGCGTCACCGACGGCCTGAGACTGCGTAACGAAGACCCAGCCGTTCCGGTTGTCGATATTCGTAACTGGATCTCCGAAGTCGACCCCGGAAACGTTCTCCTCGTCGATCGCGAGGATATCCGGGTCGAACGTTACGTTCGCGCCGTAGCCAGCGACGTCGTCCGCATCAGCTTCGAGCGTGACGGCGATGGTCTCACCCTCCTGCTCGTCGGCGACGAGTGAGAGGAGCCCCTCCTCGTCGGACGAGTCGCTCACCGAATCGGCGCTCGCCGCTGTCGCACCACCCAGCGGAACAAGTAGTATTCCGGCCAATACAACGGTCAGAACGACGGCAATGAGTCGCATTGATTTCCCCCGGGGAAGTAGTTGTGACACTGTTAATTCACACATCATTGTATATATAACTTGCCCGTAATATACTTTATCATTTTGTTTGGCTAGGGGAATGAATTATGAAGAGCGCGGAGATTCGGCAGCATCACGTATCTTTCATTTTGTGTTCAGAGAACGATGTTACGCCTCCAGTCATGGTTTATGTAGTTTCAGAGAACGCAACACCGGTGACTCCCGGTACAATTCGATTGTACGAAAAATGAAGAATAGGCCAGAACCGTCGGTAGGCTGTCCGAGCGTCGGATCAGGCCCAGATACCGACGATGATCTGGTGGATCGCCGTCACGTCCGCTGGTGTGATCTCGCCATCTCCCGTCAGGTCACCGCACGCTGGGTTGACGAAGCCTTCGGGGTCGAGGCCGGCAATGTACTGCTGGGTCAACGTTGCGTCGAGTGAGTTCACTTCGCCGTCGCCGTTGACGTCACCCGGAAGCGCACAGTCCGTTCCGACTTGCAGCGATCCCGCGAGGTACTCCGCCGGCTCGACGACGCTCTCTTCGTCGTTAAGCTGCGTGTTCTCCTCGACGAAGAAAAGATCGGTCGAGTCGCCGTCCTCGCCGACAGCCTCGAACGAGAGTTCAGCCAGCGTCGGTGCGTCGACGCCGCTCGCCTGACTCATCGCCAGTCCGAGTACGCCGTCGTCATCGTCGTTGACGACCGGGTCGTTCAGGTCGACGCCCTCTGCGCCGACGAACTCGAAGACGTCCGCGTCGTAGTGGATTTCGGCCTGGTAGCCAGCGATGTTCGCCAGGTCCGTATCGAGTTCGACCGTCGCAACATCGCCTTCGGCTGCACTCGCCTCACCGAGACGGACGAAGCCTTCCGCCGGCTCGTCCTCAGCGTCGACCGTCACCGCTGCCGTATCGCTGTCGTCTTCGCTGCTGACCGTGAGGTCGCCGCTACCGGCGTCACCGGCCTGCGTGTTCCACGTGAGAGAAATCTCGGTCGAATCGCCGAGATCGAGCGAGACCGCTTCGGAGTCGACGACCGCGCCGTCGAAGTCCGCGAGTTCGATCGTCTGCTCGACGACGTCAGCCGCGAGCGGGTCGTCGGGTTCCTCGACGTGTTCGACTTCGACGTCGACGACGAGGTCCTCACCTTCGGTCACCGGGGAGTTGGTCTCGAGGATCGAAACCTCGAACTCACCGTCTTCCGGCGGCTCGGGTTCGCCATCAACGAGGTACTCGATCGAGTTTACCAGCACCGCGACCGACTCGTCGGTCACGTCGCTGGCGCTGACGTACTCGCTCAGACCTGACGAGGCCGCGAGTACCGTCGCACTCGAATCGTCGACCGCCAGTCCGCTACCGACCGACGTGCCGTCGACCGTCACGCCCGCGATCACGTCGAACGACGTGCCCGTCATCCACGCGTGATCGGCGTACTGATCCGTGTGGATCGGGATCTCGTCGCCGAGACCGTCGACGATCTCGTGTGACTGCTCGACGCTGTAGTACGGACCGTCCGCACCCTGCGAGAAGTCCTCGTCCACGCCGTCGACGTCGTTGCTGACGCTGGCGAACTGCGTCACGCCGTTTGCGTCACCCGCCGACTCTTCGTACATGTCCAGGTAGATGACGCCCACGTCGTCGCCGCTCGTCGCGTCCACGAAGTCACCGACGTTCGAACTGTCGATGGTCTGGACGACGAAGACGTCGTGCTCGGCGTCGAGTGCTTCGGATGACGAAAGCGTCTCGACGAAGACATCCTCACCGGTCGCATCGTCGAGCAGACTCGCGACGTTGCCCGCGTAAGAGCCGTCGCCGATCACGCCGACTGCGGCGAACTCTTCGAGTTCGGCGAGCGAGAAGTCCGCCGTCACCGTCTCGCCCTCGCCGACGCTCACGGTCTGACTGTCCGACTCGTAGCCGAACGCCTCGGCGGTCACGTCGTACGTGTCAGCGAGGACGCTCAGTTCGTAGTTACCGTTCGCGTCCGTCTCGTCGCTCGAACTGCCCGCCGAGACGGTCGCGCCTTCGATCGCCGCACCAGTATCGTCGGTCACCGTTCCCTGGATGATTCCGGGGTCGGCGCCGACCGCTGCCACGGCCGCGTGCAGGTCGACGATACCGGTCCCGTAGCGCGAATCGCGCTCGGTGTCGGGGTTGTAGTGCATCGCGCTGTTCGGGTCCCAGAAGTCCGGCTTCCAGGCCGTATCCATCATAATATCCTGGACGTCCCAGGGGTCTAGCGCATCGTTCGTCGAGAGGATCGCCGTTGCCACGCCTGCTTTGTGTGGCGAGGACATCGACGTGCCCGACATCTGCTGGTAGCCGCCACCAGGCTGGGCACTCACAACGGCCGCTCCGGGAGCCGCGACGTCAGGCGTGATGAACGAGCCGGCCGGCCAGTGGCTCATCCAGTTACCGCCGAAGTCGCCTTCCTGTAGGAGCGTACCGCCGGAGAAGCTGGTCACCTGCAGGTTTTCGTTGGTCGCACCGCTTGCGATCGAGTCGTACGGCGCACCGGGCGAACCTGACGTTCCCTCACCGTCGTTGCCGATGGAGGAAACGACGAGCGTACCGGCGTCCATCGAATTGTAGACGACGTCGACGTACGAGCCGGTGATAGGTCCGCCAAGACTCAGGTTAATTACGTCGGAGTCGGTGTCGACGGCGAACTGGAACGACTCCATAATCGCGGCGCCCTGACATCCGGATCCAGTACACACTCGAACGTTCGCGAGTTCGGCGTCAGGAGCGACACCGATCGCCGTTCCGGAATCGGCACCGCCGGCAATCGTGCCGCTCACGTGCGTTCCGTGTCCGTGGTTGTCGACTGGCGTCGACGAACCGCCGACCGGATCGGACCAGCCGTCTTCGGCGGCGAGTTCGATGTCCGGGTGATCGGCGTCGACGCCGGTATCGGCAACGACGACGCGGACGTTCTCCCCGGTCGCACCGAAGTCGCCCCAGGCTTCTGGGACGTTGATCTGCTCGAGCCCGTACGTGTAGCTCTGCTGTGGATCGACGTCGTTTTCGACGTCGACCGGCTCGGGCGCGTCGACGGTGAGGTGTGGCTCGATCGATTCGATGCCGTCGATCTCCGCGAGTTCCTCTACGCTCACTCGGTCGAGGTCCGCCGTCACGTGAATCGAGTTTCGGATCCAGAACGTGTCCTCGACGTCGACCGCGTCGTATCGGTCGAGTTCGCTTATGACCGGCTCCTGAGCCAGATCAGCTTGCGTCTTGAGCGCATCGATCACTGCATCCGAATCCCCCTGTCGATCGGTCTCTGCGATGTCAGGGAGGAACAAGAACAGTTCCGTTTCGCCGGTTTCGTCGTAGAGCGATTCGTCGATATCCGTCGTCACTGCGTCGCCGGATGCTGACTGTACCGATGTCGTGGTGAGATCGTCACCCGACGCCATCCCGATCGGGGCGAATACCGCACCCGTCATCAGAATAGCCAGCGTTACCGCGAGCAGTTGTTTATGTGCTGACTTCATTGTTGTAGCTATATCTCAAGCCCATTTACTCAATGTGAAGTTGTCCCTAATATAAGTTTTTACAGTATTTTGAGACTAGTATTTTACCAGCTCGCCCGGGTAATATTTCGTGGTAGACCCTCACACCGCACACCCCGGCCGGGAAGGACCAATCCACTCGCTCCCCACTATCGAGCTGGTCGTGACGAGCCGAACGTAACCATCAACTTACTTACAGAAAAATATTCGAGCGAACGTAGAGGACTACCCCCACTCGCACGGACAGTAGCCAGCCGACGACCGTGGCGAGTAGCGCAGGTCACTCGATCCGAGCGTCGACGACGACGTGAACGACGCCGGCGCTATGCGTCTTCACGCGCCTGCGTGCGTCCACTGTGAACGTCTTTCCAGCGTCCTCGATGGCTCGGTCGAGTCGGTCGAGCGGACCTTCCCACAGCGCGTCTTCGTGGACGGCCTCGTGATAGTGGACGGTTCCCCCGGGAACGACCGCCTCTAGGGCCGCCGGGAGGTAGGTAGCGGCCGTCTGTTCTCGCCACTCCGCGTGCTGACTCTCGACGTCGCGGCCCTCATCGGCATCGATGCCGTAATACCCCATGACGACGCGGTCGGCGTCGACGGTCCTCGCAACGTCCCGACAGTCGGCGTTGTACGCCGCGATGCGATCCGTCACGTCGTTTCTGACCGCGTTCTCGAGCAAGTATCGAAAGGCGGTCGGATTCGCCTCGGTCGCCGTCACGTGTGCGCCGGCCCGAGCCATCGGAAGCGTGAAATAGCCGATTCCGGCGAACATATCGAAGACCCGCTCGGCGGCGTCTAACCCGCCTTCGCCGGCCGAATCCGCGGTGGCTGACACCTCACCGGAATCCGAAACAGGATCCAAATCGGCATTCGCCGATCCAGAAACGACCCGACCCATTCGGACGCGTTCGGCCTGATTTCCTGGCGAAAACATGACCGCTGCGGGATCGAGTCCGTACGCCGTGCCGTGTTCGACATGGACCGTCTCCGTCTCTCGCTCGCCAGCAAGGTGGCGCGTTCGTGGCTCCCGGAAGGGGCCGCCGATTCCCTCGTCGGCCAGCACGGTCTCGGCGTCGCCGTGGAGTTCCAAAAGCGCCTCAGCGACCGCCCCCTCGTCCGGGCAATCGGACGGAATCGTGACGAGGACGACCGACCCGATCACGGCCCACGAGCCGGGTGCCCGCGCCCGTTCCGCCTCGCTCCATCCCCGTTCGGCGAGCATCGCGTCGAGATTCGTCGGCCGAAACGTCGGCTCGACCTGCCGAACGACGCGGTCGATCCGGGTCTCTGCGGGCGGCTCCGTCACCGGAAGCGCCGTTCGCTCGTCGTCGAACGACCGCACCGCCCGCCGATCGTCGTAGATCCCTTCCGCGCGAAGCGATTCGATCGCAATCTCCGTGCGAGCCTTCGGAACGACGGCCGCGAGTGGGTTTTCGCCGGTTGACTCCGACGGATCGATATCGGCGTCCGAATCCGTATTCTTACTCATCGCTCTCTTCAGGCGGCAGGACGTGCAGGCCGGCGCGACTCTTCAGTACGGGTACCGTCTCGGCCTCCGGATCGACGTACGCCGGCCGGGCGATCGTCTTCGCCTCGTACGTCTCGGGGTCTAGCACCTGGATCGAGTGTTCGTCTTCGACTGTGACCACCGTCGTCTCCTCCCCGTCGTCGCGCGTCCCCAGCCGCCGGGCCTCGGGTGCGATCCCTTCCTCGTACGACGCCTCGTATCGCTCGCCGGTCCGCAGCCGAACGCCCTTGAGGTTGCCGCGGGCGCTTCTGACGAGGACCGGACCATCGTCGTCGTCAGCGAGGTCGATCACCTCGCCCGGGACGTACGGCGGGAGCCTGACCGCGAAGGTGACGCGGTACACTTCGTTTCCGTCCTCGTCTTCCGTAACGAGCGTCTCCGAGTCGGAAACGGTGCCACCGAACTCTTCTCTGACCTTGTTCGCGACTTTCTTGCCGATTTTGGTGGTCGAGAGCTTGATGTTCAACCCGTCGTCGACCTCGCCCATCTCGGTGACGAACGCGTTTCGATCGCCGGTGGCCTCCATCTCCGCGACGACCGCGTTCGCGATCTCCTTCGTCCGGTCGATCTCCGTCGCCGTCGGCGTTCGGTCCGCGGCGCGAAGCTGGACGATGCTCGCGTAGTAGTTGCCCGCGATTCGACCGCACCGCGTGCAGGTGCCCCGGCCGATCGTCACGGGGACGACGACCGTCTCGTCGACCGGTTCGTCCCTGACCAGTCCGGTGAACAGACAGTGCATTCGGATCGTGTTCTGATCGACGTGCTCCGGGTCGACCTGCCAGGCGACGTCGTCGACGTCGACGTGGACCGAAAGCGCCTCCGTGACGGCGTCGATCGCGACGTCGGTGTAATCGTCGGCGTCGATGTCGACCCACCGGTTTCCGCGTCTAACCGCGCCACATCGCGCGCACACGAGCACCTCAAGCGTGTCGGGGGCGTCGACGAACTCGAAGTCGTCGAAGTAACACGACTGACAGAGGTCGACCGACGCCGACGGCCGAAGCGGATCGGCTGCCGATTCCTCGGGCGGCCGATCCGGAACCGGGTCCCCACACCGAGGACAGAACGCGCGTGATTCGCTCATTACGCGCCGTTAGGCGTGTATTCGGATAAACGACGCGTTTGAGGAGTCCGCGTCCGAACGCCGTGGGCACCGGTCCGACCGAACTACGTCAACCACACCCGGAGAGACGTCGAACGACCCCGCGTGAATCTCAGTATCGTGTGAATTGAATAGTCACAGCCGGCAGTTCGAGAGCGCGTCAGACGTCATACAGTCGAGTGGTTTCCACTCGAAATGAAGGGGTTGCCTGCCGGGTCAATCCCACCGGAAATCGAAGCCAGCGGGGACACACCGCGACTTTATTCTGCCGACGGGCGTAGTATCCGGGTATGGAATGGACGCCGGACTGGGGACTGCGAGCCCGGATGGTGCTGACGATGTTCTTACTGTTCGTCCTATACATCGTCTTCGCCGGGTTGATCACCGCCTACACCGGTGGCGGCCTACTCATCTTCGCGATGCTCTTCGGCGGGTTCTCGGTCGTCCAGTACTACTTCAGCGACACGCTCACCCTGAAGAGCATGGGGGCGAAGACGGTCTCGGCCGACGAGTATCCGCAGCTACACCGGTCGATCGAACGACTCTCCCAGCAGGCCGACCTCCCGAAGCCGACCGTCGCCGTCGTCGACGAGGACGTCCCGAACGCCTTCGCGACCGGGCGCAACCAGTCGAACGCCGCCGTCGCCGTGACGACCGGCCTGCTCCGCACGCTCGACCGTGACGAGTTAGACGGCGTCCTGGCGCACGAACTCGCCCACGTGAAAAATCGCGACATGATGGTGATGACGTTCGCCTCGCTGCTGGCGACGATCGCCTTTATGTTCGTTCGCTGGGGCGCCTTTTTCGGCGGCGGACGCGGTCGCGGCGGCGGTCGTGGTGGCGGCGGTATCATGGTCGCCATCCTCATCTCGCTCGTCGTCTGGATCATCAGCTACATCCTCATGCGTGCGCTCTCGCGCTACCGCGAATACTCGGCCGACCGCGGCGCGGCCGCGATCACCGGCAATCCCGGGGCGCTGGCCTCCGCGCTCATCTCGATCTCCGACGGCGTCGACAAGATACCCGACCGCGACCTGCGAGACGAAGCCGAGATGAACGCCTTCTTCATCATCCCGTTGAAGTCGGGCGTCGTCGGCAAACTGTTCGCGACCCACCCGCCGACGGAGAAACGCATCGAACAGCTCCGCCAGCTCGAACGCGAGATGGAGACGGTGTAGCTTGACTTCGGCGAAATTTCCCGTGAACAGTCGGACGTACACGCCACCGCTCGGGTAGCAACGGTTTCGCGTACGCTTTTGTCGACCCGACTCCCACGTGGACGTATGGGACTGCTCGACGGATTGCGCGCCGCGCTCGGGTTACGCGCGGAAGCCGATGCGCGCCGAGACGCCGACCCGGAGGATCTCTTCGGTATGAGCACCGCCTACCTGACGATGCACGCCGAACTCGGGTACGAGTCGACTGGCGAGGGCGCGCTCTGTTTCTCCGGCGTCGACGCCAGCGGCTTTCACGACACCATCGACGAGGTCGAGGCCATCCTCGAAGCCGGTCGCGAGGAGACGGGAACTGACTTCGCGGTGACCGACGATTCGCACGGCTACCAGTGGGTCGTCCTCGAAGACGACGACCCCGAGGACCTGGTGACGAGCATGCACTTCGCCGCGGACACCTTCGTCGAGAACGGCTACGGCTCGCGGCTGCTGGCGGCGGTCTTCGGCTACGAGAAGCGAGCGCGACAGAGCGGTCGCGGCGGCGATGACGGTCGCGCCTACTGGATCTACTCCTTCCGACGCGGCGCGTTCTACCCGTTCGCGCCCCGCCCCGGCCGCGAACGCGATTCGAGCGCGGAGTTCAAGCTCGAATCCGTGCTCGACGGCGAACTCCAGATCGAATCGGAGACGGAGTACTGGTACCCCCTCTGGCCGAGTTCGGACGGCAGACATCCCTGGGAGTAAGAGACTGATCATACGTTCGCTCATCGAGTCCGCTCTGGTTCGATTGCGCGCTCGTTCTCGTGACTTCCCTTCCTCCTACGTAAACCGTCGGAATCGATCGACGTCAGTCGTCCGTCATCCGGCACTTTCACTTTCACTTCCCTGTTAACGAGGGTTTATACCCGGTCCGGGAAAAGCGGTGTGTATGGCAGACGTAGACCTCGAAACCCTGCCGGGCGTCGGCCCGGCCACGGCGGACAAGCTTACAGACGCGGGCTTTGACTCCTATCAGAGTCTGGCGGTCGCCTCGCCCTCCGAACTCTCGAACACGGCGGACGTCGGCGAGTCGACCGCCGCGGACATCGTCAACGCCGCCCGCGACGCGGCGGACGTCGGCGGCTTCGAGACCGGCTCAGCCGTCCTCGAACGGCGCAACAAGATCGGCAAACTCACCTGGCACGTCGACGAGGTGGACGACCTCCTCGGCGGCGGCATCGAGACCCAGTCGATTACCGAGGTGTACGGCGAGTTCGGCTCCGGGAAGTCTCAGGTCACCCACCAGATGGCCGTCAACGTCCAGCTTCCGCAGGAAGTCGGCGGCCTCCACGGCAGCGCGATGTTCATCGACTCCGAGGACACCTTCCGACCCGAGCGGATCGACGACATGGTTCGCGGACTGCCCGACGAGGCCATCGACGCCGCGCTCGAAGACCGCGAGATCGAAGGATCGGCCGACGACGAGGAAGCCGTCGACGAACTCGTCGAGTCCATCTTAGAGAAGATCCACGTCGCGAAGGCGTTCAACTCCAACCACCAGATGCTGCTCGCCGAGAAGGCGAAAGAACTCGCCAGCGACCTCGAAGACACCGAGTACCCCATCCGGCTGCTCTGCGTCGACTCGCTGACCGCCCACTTCCGCGCGGAGTACGTCGGCCGTGGCGAACTCGCGCCCCGCCAGCAGAAGTTAAACAAGCACCTCCACGACATCGACAAGGTCGGCAACCTCTACAACGCAGCCGTCATCGTCACCAACCAGGTCGCCTCGAACCCCGACTCGTTCTTCGGCGACCCGACCCAGCCGATCGGCGGCAACATCCTCGGCCACAAGTCCACCTTCCGCATCTACCTCCGGAAGTCCAAGGGCACGAAGCGGATCGTCCGCCTCGTCGACGCGCCTAACCTCGCCGACGGCGAGGCCGTCATGCGCGTCGAGGACGAGGGACTCGTTCCGGAATAACAGCGAACTTTTTCCGCGGCGGGTTCGCCGAAGGCGAACCGCTTGCGCAAAAACTTCGATGAAAAAGCGCCGCGAGCGCTGACGGCGCTCGCGGATGCATCATCTGGACGCTACCGCAACCGCTGCACCGTTTCCAATCGTCGACAGGCTATTTTCAAACTCTACTAGATATTCACAGAGATGAAACGTCCTATAACGTGGCGGTGATTAGCGTGGATTCGACAGCCAACACGGTACCGGGCCCGTTTCCACGAGCGTCCAGTCTTTGGAGTTAAATTAGTCGGTCTCGGCCACCAGTTCAGCGAGTGCGTCCTGACGCCGCTCCACGACGGCCTCGATTCGGTCTTTCTTGTCCTCGGGGTCTTCTAATCCGTCGAGCCAGCGGCAGTCGGCGTAGAACGCGACGAGAGCGGTGATTTCGTCGTCGGAGAGCCGACCGAGGCCGTCACCGACCGCTGCGTAGATTACCGGGTTCTCGACCCGTTCGGTGACGGATTCGTACTGGCCGTCGTCGATCATCTCGTCGAGATAGCTGTACGTCCGAACTTCGGCAGCCAGCGCACCACGGAGGCGGTCGGTCCGATCCTGTTCGCGCTTCCAGTAGAGGAGTCCGGAGCCAGCAGCGGTCGTGATCGACCCGACGACGCCCCCGAGGACGAACCCGAGTGCGGTCTCGAGCATACGCACCTTGAGGTGATTTCGACGGGTAGAACTGGGGCTTGCAGCGGTAGCACAGCAGGCGAGTTTCGGATTTGTTGCAAGCCGCCCAGACAATCACGGACGGTCTGATTCCCGACAACGTAGACGATAGACACGAGTGTTATTCCGGATCACTGGCATCGGTAAACCAAAGGTGGTGAGAGGGTTTGGGAATCGTGATGATCTGAAACGTGTGAAAGAACCAGAGAGTGAAACGGATAATGACTCGGGCGCATTCTACACGATAGCCGTCAGCCGCCGCCAGTACGAGCAACGATCGCAGCCGTTCAATTGGGCGAGGACCTATCGGTACTCGCCGGCCACACGGTCTGAAGCCGCGATCATGGGGCGCTCGGGAGAATTGCGCAAACGGCCCTCAGCCTGCACGATCGGTGTGCTGGCGGGCGTCCCGCCGATCGCTCAGCTGACCCTCGCGGCCTCGGCGCACTCCACGCCAAGTTCGGGAAACGCCGCGAGCAGTTCCCGGCACGTGTCCTCGTCGGACCCCCCAGCGGCGAACACCCACTCGTCGACGACGACGGAAACCGCGACGTCGTACTCCGGGCCGCCGAACGGTTCCACGAACCGGAATATCTCCTCGTCCGTGAGTTCCGGTGGCGATCGGTCGAATTCGATAACGTGGGCGGCGAACTCGTCTTCGTGGTCGGCGTCGTAGGTGTGACCCGCACTCCCGTATGCGAACTCCTCGAGGTCGTCATCTCGAGTTTCCTGTCGACTGATCATCCCGCTGAAATCGGGCGTCATCGACGATCCACTCCGAACCAGATCGTCGATCGGTTGCTCATCCTGCGGAACGAGCGCCTCTCGATCGTCGGTGCTCGGTCGGTCGCAGTGGGCCGCCGGGTCACCGGATCCGGCGGTATCGCGACCGACCTCGTCGCTCCCCGCATCGGACCGGCCGTCGTCACTCCCCGCATCGGACCGGCCGTCGTCGCTGTCGAGACAGCCCCCAACCGCGATAACGGAGCCACCGATGAGTCCGAGAACGCCACGCCTTGTGGCCGTGTTCGCGGGAGGTCGACGCGAGAAGGCCCCCATCAACAACAGTGCAAGAATCGCGATCGCGATCCCGAACCCAGGCGTCGCGTCGTCGCCCGCAGCGTCCGAGGTGTCATCAACCTCGCCGGCGTCATCACCGTCCGCCGCCACGTCATCAGTGTCGTCCGTCCTGTCGTCGACGGTCACCGTCTCGATCCGCTCGCCGTCGAGTTCGAGTTCGTACTCGCCCGCATCCTCGAATGTCGGTTCGAACTCGACGGTCGCGGTCTCGCCTTCGGTCAGCGACACCTCCTCGACCGCGGCGACCTCTCCACCCGCTTCGAGTGCCAGTTCGTGGGCCCCGTCCGCTCCGCCGGCGTTTTTCACCTCTGCGACGACGACCGGTCCCTCACCGGTCGAGAACTCGGTTCCGGACACCGAGTGGTCGATGACGGAGATGTCGGGCTGCTCGCCGACGAGTGCGAACGACGAGAAGTGCGGCGTTTCCGCCGAGATGGTCGTTTCGTCCCAGGTCCCGCCCGGGAAGAGCTCTTCGGGAGACTCCGCTTCCTCCCAGGTGTCGCCCGGGAAGAGATCCGCTGGAGAATCGGCCTCTTCCCAGGTCCCTCCGGGGAAGTGGTCCTCGATATCCTCCCAGGTTCCGCCTGGGAAGAGCTCTTCGGGAGACTCCGCTTCCTCCCAGGTGTCGCCCGGGAAGAGATCCGCTGGAGAGTCAGCCTCTTCCCAGGTGCCGCCCGGGAAAAGGTCGTCAGCATCCTCCCAGGTGCCGCCGGGGAAGTTGGCCTCGGCCTGCGTTTCGCGCTCGGTCCACTCGCCGCCCACGTGGTGGTAGAGCGTCAGATCCTCGGGGTCGAGGTCGTTGCCGTCCAGCTCGTCGACCGAGACCTGGAACTCGAGCGCGGCGCTCTCGATCTCCTCGGCGTCGAGCGATTGGTCGACGTCGAACAGCAACATCTCCACTCCGGCTGGCAGGACGTCGGTGCCGTCCGGTCGCTCGTCCAAGTGTTCGACGGTCGCCTCGAAGTCGAGGTCCGCCGTCGACGAGATATCGAGTGCGGTGAGCCCGGCGGTCTCGTTCTCCCGTTCGTGACCGATCGGAATCGAGATCGCCTCGTTCGTCGTCGCGCCCGTGATCGAAATCGCCACGCGGTCCTGGGCTCCGTCGACGGTGACGTTCGTGACGGGTTCTGGTTCGGGCTCGGGATCGGGTGCTGGCGACGGCGACGACGGGTCGTCTTCTTCCACCGAAACCGTCCCAGCGTCGACGCCACCGACCGACACCGCGAACTCACCCGCGTCGTCGAAGCGGTAGATGAACGCGATCGATTCGACCTCGTCCGGGCCGAGTTCGACGGTTTCAGTCTCTTCGACGCTTCCGTCGATCTCGAGTTCGGCGGTGTACTCCCCAGCGACTTCGCCGTCGTTCTCGACGTCGGCGGCGATCGTCACCTCCTCTCCCTCCTCGACGTCGGTCTCGTCGAGGGAGGCATCACTGACCGAGAATTTCGTCTCTGGCGTTAGTTCGACCGAGACGGAACTCTGCTCGGCCGCTTCGATCTCCACAGACTCGACTGTCTTCGTCTCGTACTCGCTTGCGGTAATGACGATGTCGTACGTGCCGACGTCAATCGATGGAACGAGAGATCCGCTATCAGCCTCTCCTTCGTAGACGGCTTCGTCGCCGTCCCAGATCGTAAACGCAGCGTCGACCCCGTCGCCAGTGAGTTCGTCTTCGACGGTCAAAACGAGGCTCCCAGTCGTCGCGTTGACAGAGACCGTGCCGGCCTCGGCGCCACTGACGCTCACGTCGTACTCGCCGTCGGTGCCGAAGGTGTGGATGAACTCGATCTGTTCGGTTTCGTTCGCGCCGAGTTCGACGACCGCTTCGTCTTCGATGCTGCCGTCGATCTCGAGGACGATCGTCCGCTCGTCGGTTTCGTCCCCGACGTTTTCGACGGTGGCCTCGACCGTTAGATTCTCACCAGTGTCGATCTCCTCGTCGCTGAGGGAGGCGTCGGTCACCTCGATATCTGGGTCAGGATCGACGACGTTGACGGTTCCCGCCTCGACGCCCTCGACCGCGAGTGCGTACTCGCCTTCCTCGTCGAACGCGTGCGTGAACGCGATCTCCGTTGTTTCGTTCGTCCCCAGTTCGACGGTTTCGTTTCCTTCGACCTCGCCGTCGATCTCGAACTCGACGGCGAACTCTTCCGTTCCGTTTCCAGTGTTTTCGACCGTCGCCGTCACCGAAGCGTCTTCGCCGAGATCGATCTCGATTTCGTCGAGAGAGATATCCGTTACGTCCAGTCTTGGGTGGGGTGTTAACTCAGCCCGGACGTCGGTGTGCCCTGCGCCGTCGTGTTCGACCGACTCGATTGTTTTCGATTCGTATCCGTCCGCGCTGAATACGAAGTCGTACGTACCGACCTCGACTCCCAGAATCAACGAGCCGCCATCGAACTCACCGTCGTAGACGATCTCGTCACCGTCCCGAATCTCTACCGCGGCCTCGATGCCCTCCTCGGTGAACGCGTCGTCCGCGAACACACGGATATCGCCCATCGCCACCGTGACGGAGACGGTTGCCACGTCGATCTCGTCGACGCTCACTCGATAGTCGCCTTCCTCGTCGAAGGTGTGCATGAACTGGATCTCCTTGGTTTCCCCCGGGGCGATCTCAACGGGTTTTGTCTGTTCGACATCGCCTTCGATGCGGAACTCGACGGTGTGGTCGCCGGCCGCGTCGCCCTCGTTCTCGACGTCGGCTGTCACGATCACCGTCTCGCCTTCCATCACCTCAGTGGTGTTGACGGAAGCGTCGACGACGGAGATGTCGGGTTCGGGCTCGCCCTCCTCGCCGAACGCACCAAGCGTCGAAAAGTCGGTGACGTTTGCGTTCACGGTCTGGGCGTCGGTGTCGACCGTCGACTCCTCGAGTTCGTTCCAGGAGTTGTCGTGGTTCCAGAGCGCGAGCGTCTCCTCGTCGACGCCCGTGACGTCGGCGTCCTCGTACTGCACAGCGACGTCGAGGAACGCCTCGTCGCCGTCACCGCTCGCCTCAAAGTACGCCCCAATCCCGGTCGCCTGCTCGTTATCCGGCGGCGACGAGGCTTCGCTGATCACGGCGTCGCGGGTCTCGAACGAGAGCGTCGTCTCCGTCGGCGTCTCCGCGCCCACCGTGACGTCGTCGGCAGTGATTTCGCTGGAACCGACTTCGATCGCCCCTCCTTCGGTCTCGCTAACGCGCACGCCGTCGAACGAGACGTCGGTAAGACTGTTCCCGAACTCGATCGCCGGTCCATCGGTGTGGCCGGTGTCGAGCACGTCTAGGTCGGTGAATTCGACCGTTTCTGCCGACAGAACCCAGAGCGCGGTTATCGACCCCTCGGTCGGATTGTCGGAGACGTTCAGCCCGTCGATCGTACTCTCTTCGAGTCCGTCTATTTTCACGAGCTGAATAGAGCTCCACTGTCCGCCCTCCGCATCGTGGCCAGTCACCGTGGCGTTTTCCAGGGTGAGTTCGCTACTCTCCTCGAGTTCCATCGCGCTGCCGTCGATTCCGTCGACGACGCTGAGGTCCTCCAGGACCACGTTTTCAGTGTTGGTGACGTGAACGGCCGGATCATCGTCGTCGTGGCCCGTGATGTCGACGTCTGTGATCGTCACGTTCTCGAGGTCCGGCCCGTAGCTTCCGGTCTCCAACCTGAGTTGTCCGTCTTCGATCTCGATATCCGAGAGCGTCAGGTCCGAGTAGGACTCGACGGTGAGACCGCCGTCCATCGAAAGGTCCGACAACCCGAGTGCGTCGAGTTCGACGTCACCGGAAGCTTCGAGCTTGAGACCGGAAAACCCGCCGCTAATGTCGTTGTTTTCGACGTCGTCCGGAACGGCGTCGAGGACCCAAACGCCCCTCGACGCCGCGTCGATGGTGTTGTCGGCAACTACGGTGTCGGTCGTCGCATCCAGGTGGACACCGTGTCCATTGCTCGTGATGTTGTTCCCGGAGACGGTATTGGTCGATCCATCTTCGATGTGGACGCCCGAGTTCGCGTTCAGAACGTCGGTCATCTCGTTGTCGGCGACTGACCCGTCGTTCGAATCCATTAGTGTGATGCCGCCCGACCAGCCGATCTCGTTCTCGGTCACGAGCGCATCGTCCGCCGAGTTCACTCGCACGCTCTCGTCCACATCCGATATCGTGTTGTCGGTGACGTTCGCGCCATCGTTGGAATTTCCGTCCGTGAGGGAGTGATCCTGGAAGAAAATGCCGTATCCAGTACCACGATCCGGATTGATTCCGTCGGGATCGTCAGTCAGACCCTCGAGATCGTCTATCTCGTTACCCGACACGACGGCGTCCGTCGAGTTGACGACCATGATGCCGTACGTGTCACTCACAGCAGCGTTCGGTGCAGAACTGGCGTCACTATCGTCGATTTCGTTGTTCGTGAGCTGTGCACCCGGCGAACTGCGGACTTCGATCACCGCTGAATTCTGGTGTTTCACCTCTCGGCTGATGGTTGCACCGTCGACGGTGGGTCGTTCGATCTGGCTAGCGAGGATCACCGACGAACCGACCCCCTCGGATGTCGTGACGTCGCGCATCTCGAGGTCGGCCCCGTACTGGGCGTACAGGTCCACACCACTGACCATGTTCGCGAGGTCGACACCGTCGACGGAGAGACCATCCGTCCCGGTCGCCCGCACCGCTCGACTCCAGTGCTCGAACGAGACGTTTTTGACCGTGACGTCGGAGAGCCACCCGTCGGGGTTCTCTCGATACAGTTCGGAGTGTGATTCGTTTCGGACGAGAACACCCTTTGTGTTCGGTACGTCTTCACCCGCTTCGGAGACGCTATAGCCGTCGATCGTCTGTCCCATCCCGTCGAGCGTCACGCTGCTCGCGTTGATCGTGAGACACGCATCGTAGTTCTCCCACTCTTCGGGGTTGTCAGGTTCGAGGTCACTTCCCAGCTGGTAGCTGCCGGACTCGTTTATCTGGGTACACGAGTTGATCTCCGTTGAGGTCGTCTCCGCCGCAACGGCCCCGCTGAACGCGAGGATGGCCACCGTTACCAGCGCCAAGAGTAGGCTCGCCGAGAGTAGAACCGGTCGAGCGGAGCTCGCCGCGCCGTCGATCGACGTCATACGGTCACCCGCCCGAAGACCGATCCGCCCCTCGCGGACGTACCATCGTCGGCGGTTCCCGCCGTTTCGGCCAGCCCCGCCGATGCTCGAAACACCAGCTCGCAGTCGACCGCGTTCGACTCAGGTCCGCACAAATCGTAGCCACCGCTCGGCGTGTTCACATCCGCCCGGACCGATACGCCACCCGAGTCGATCCCCAGGCCGTCGACGATCGCCGACGTTCCGATTCCCGCTCCAGGATAATGCACTCCTTTCTCGGCCCGTCTACCGTCGGTTCGGTGTCGACGAACCCCGTTTCGTTGCTCCCCGATCGAACCGATTCGGTTCCATACCATTGCTGGCTCTGTTTCGGAGGGGGTGAGAATATTCCACGGTGTGGAACACTGTTTCACGATGTGACACCCCGAAGGAGACGACTCTATCGGCTTTCGCCGACGGTCGTGACGAAACCGACGAAAACCCACCGAATACCGCCTCAGAAAGTATAAGACGGTCCCCTCACGTTACCAATTGAGAGATGCGACGAGCGGAGAGAACCGAAGAGACAGAGGCGCTCATCAAACGGATAGACGTGCTCGATCGCCTCTGTGAGTCGTCCGCGTACATCCGCGACCTCGTCGACGATACGGGACAGTCCCGCTCGACGATCAACCGAGCGGTCGCCGAGTTAAAAGAAATCGATCTCGTCGACACCAGCGACGAGGGGATCGAAGCGACGATCGCGGGACGGCTCGCTCGCGACCGCCTCGACTCGTTCCTCAGCGAATTCGACGACGTGCTCACCGCGGAAGCCGTCCTCGATCCGCTGGCGCCGTCGGTCGGCATCGAACCCGCGGTCGTCGCCGGCGGAGAGGCGATGCTAGCGACCGGCCCGACGCCGTACCGGCCGCTCGAACGGGTTCACGACGACCTGAACGACGCCGAGAGCTATCGAGCGCTCGTTCCGGCGCTCGAGGATCCGCGCACGGTTCGGCTCCTGTACGAGCACGTCATCACCGACGGAAACCCGGCCGAACTCGTGGTGTCACCCGAGGTGTTCGAGTCGCTGCGCCAGGAGTTCCCGCGCCGGATGGCGGCGATGGCCGACACGAACGACTTCTCGGTGCTGGTCGGCCCCGTTCCGCCGTACGGCCTCGCAACACTCGTTCGCGAACCGTCGCTCGAGTCGAATCCGCCCTCGGACATCGCTCATCTCGTCGTGATGAACGAACACGGGGGCGTTCACGGCGCGCTCGTAAACGAGTCAACGGCCGCAGTGACCTGGGCCGAATCGCGGTACGCGGCAGTCCGCGAGGAAGCGATCGATCGAACGGACGCGTTGATCGACGACGCGGACGACGTGCAGTGCACCCGCGCATCCGTCGGCCGCTCGCCGACCGGGTTGACGCTTCCGGTGTCGCTCGAACGCGAGGGATTCATCGAGGTGGACGAGTCGTACTTCCGCGAGGAACCCGTCGCCGACCCGGCGACGGCGTGGCGCACCGGCCTCTCGCTCGGGGAGGTCCACACCGGCTACGCCGTCGCGAGGACGTATCCGAACTCCGAGAGTGATGCCGGAATCGCCGATCGTTTCTTCGGCGACGACAACCCAACCGATGGCCGCTCGACCGACGGCCACCACCCAACCGACCTCGCAACGGCCGTCTCGGATGGACTGGTAACCGGATCGAACAGCCTCGTCCTCGGCCCGCCGGGATCGGGCAAGAGTACGGTCTGCAAACAGGTCGCCTGCGAGTGGTACGCCGCCGACCGCGGCCCGGTCCTCTATCGCGAGTACGACCGCGGCCGATCTGTTTCGTCGATCGACGATCTCGCCGCGGCCGTCGCTGACAGCGGTGGGCACGCGCTCGTCATCGTCGAAGACGCCGTCCGCGCGGACGCCAACGCCATCTTCGGGGCGATCGAACGGCTCGAAGACTGCGACGACGTCAGCGTCCTGCTCGACGCTCGTGAAAGCGAGTGGCGCGAGTACGCGAGTCGCTCGGCCGTCGCGAGCGAGCTGGCGGTGGCGCACGTCCCTCCGCTACGAGCGTCGGACTGTGAGCGCCTCGTCGACCACTTCGAACGGACGGTCGGAAAAACCGTCGACGTGTCAGCCGACCGACTCTGGTCGACGGTACGCGGGGAGGCTTCCGGCGGCCATAGTAACGAACTGCTTCGATTGATCCACCGACTGGCACCATACGCCGATCCGCTAGCCCACGAACCGACCGCCCTCGAAGAAGCCGTCGGGTCCGTGTCAGATGCGCTCGATGGTGACGAGGTGACGCTGTCAGTCAGCATTCTCGCGAACGTACTCAACGCCGCTGGCGTCGACATCGATCGGGGGTTGTTCTACTCGATCGTCGAGGCCGATCGGTTCGACGCCGTCGACGCAGCCATCGACCGGCTGGAGGGTGTCGTCCTCTTCGCCCGCGAGGACGGTAGCTACCGAACCGTCCACGAGGAGTGGTCGACGGCGTTCTTAGCTCATCGCATCGACGCTGGCGGCGAGAAGGCGGCCGCTCAACGGTTCGGCGCCGCGGTGAGCGCGCTGCTGGCGCTCGCGGACGACCCAGACCACCGTCGCGAGATCGTCGAGCACCTCGACGGCCAGCGGACACTCGCTGCGGTCACCGACGATCCGGCGTCCTGGGTCGACGAAACCGTCGAAGCGGTGTACGCAATCGGGCGACGCCGGTCCCAGCTCGCGGCGCTGTTCGGCGACGGCTCCCGAGACGCTGTCGAACTCCCGGACGCGTGTTCGGACGCGCTGAGCGGTCAGCGACCGATCTGGCTCGGCCGGCTCTTCCTCTCGGGCGGGTACTACGATCGGGCCGAACGCGCGTTCGAACGGGTGAACGACGAATCGATCGATCGATCCGGCGAGCGCCTGCTGGGGCTCGCTCGGGTCTCGATCAACCGAGGCGAGTACGACGAAGCGCTCGCTCACTGCGAGGCGTGTCTGTCGCTGGTAGACGGCGAGGGTCGGGAGGTAATTCGCGCCCGGGCGCAGCTCCGTCTCGGGGAGGTGCTGACCGAACGCGGCGAGTACGACGACGCGAAAACGAACTACGACGCGGCCCTGGAGACATTCTGCGCCCGTGGACTCCGCGGGTGGGAGGCTAGCGCCCGGCACGGGCTTGGCACCGTCGCAGGGAAACGAAGCGAGTTCGACCGGGCCACCGAACAGTACGAAACGAGCCTCCGGCTCGAGCGCCAGATCGGCGACCGTCGCGGCGAAGCAGAGACCATCACTTGCCTTGGGAACGTCGCCTGGAAACGTGGGGGCGTCGACCGGGCGTCCGAGCTGTTCGAGCGAAGCCTCGAACTCAGGCGAGAACTCGGCGATCGTGCAGGGGTGGCAACGGCCCTCGGTCATCTCGGGGTGATCGAAGGCCAGCGAGGGAACCACGAGCGAGCCGCCGAGTTTCACGAGCGGAGTCTCGAACGTAAACGAGAACTCGGCGACCGCTCCGGTGAAGCGAAAACCCTGCACAATCTCGGACACCTCGAGAGTCAACGAGGGAACTTCGACCGCGCTGTCGAGTATTACGAACAGAGTCTAGAGCGTAAACAGGAACTCGGCGACCGCCCGCTGTTGGACTCGACGCTCAACAATCTCGGGACGATCGAGGGACGACGGGGCGAGTTCGACCGCGCGGCCGAACTACACGAACGAAGCCTCGCCCTCAAGCGAGAACTCGGCGACCGACACGGCGAGGCGTTCAGCCTCCACAATCTCGGTCAGGTCGAACACCGCCGAGGCAGCTTCGACAGGGCGAGCGAACTCCACGAACAGTGCGTCGCACTGATGGACGAGCTCGACAACCGTCCCGGGACGGCTCCGTCACTGGGCAATCTCGGGTTAATCGCCGCGCGGCGAGGTGAGTACGATCGGGCCCAGGAGTACGGCGAGCGATGTCTCGACGTCGCAACGGAGGCCGGCGATCCCGAACAGATCGCTGCGGGCCACCGGTGTCTGGGCGAAATCGCCCTCCGTACGGAAGCCTACGATCGAGCGCGAACCCACTTCGACGCCGCTCTCGATGCCCTCGATAGCGAGGACGGGCTGATCGCTCTTCAGGTCCGTCTGGCCAGCGCCAGGCTCTCGCTCGCCCTCGGCGAGATCGACCGGGCCCGATCGATCGCACGCGCAGTCTACGGAGCGAGTGAAACGATGACAGCGGTATACTGGGTCGGCCGGAGTAGTCAGCTTTTAGGGCGAATCGAGTCCGACGCTGGGACGATCGACACTGCTCGCGAACACCTTCTCGATGCCCTCGAAACGTTCGAGCGAATCGGTGCGCTTTACGACGCACTGCGGACGCTGGAGTGGCTCTTCGAGACGGGCGCCGATTGCAGTGAAACCGCCGATGCGTGGCGGGAACGGGCCCGGGTGTTACTGGCTGACGCACCCGAGTCGGTGCGCGAGTGTCATAGGGAGTTGGGCGAAGAGTGCTCCTAACACGGAGGATTCGAGGGCGGCCGGCCCCGATCCTGGTGGAGTGCGCCCAGTGTGGTCTCGCGGTGGCGTAGATATCGTCGCCGACGAAGCGTGAAAGTGGAGCCAGGGGTTCACTTCGCTCAGCTCCCACCCGAATCGGAAATGCGCATCCGGCACCGGCGAGAAAGACTGGGGTGACGGTGCCGAGCCGTCGCCTCTCGTTCCAGAACGGCGCACGACACCCCCGCGGTGAGTATCGGACCCGACCGCTTCGGACGGTTCGTCGAATGCACCACGGGTGTACGCCCAGCAAGAGACAGCGAGCCCTCACCACCTTTTTCGAGCGAGACGGATCCCGGACGATCAGCAGAGTCCGTTGGTCGATTGAAACGAACTACTGCTCTACCAGGCCAGGAAAATTCGACCCCTAGTCTTCAGTCGTCGTCTTCTCCGTGTCGAGTTCGCCGCGGTAGATCTCGGCGCCGTCCTGGGCGACCTTCTCGGCGAGGACGGCACACTTGATCCGCATCGGCGAGATGTCGACGCCGAGCAACTCGGTGACGTCGTCTCGGTCCATCTCGAGTAGTTCCTCGACGGTCATCCCGGGCAGTTGTTCTGAGAGCAGACTGGCCGAGGCCTGGCTGATCGCACAGCCGTCTCCGCTGAAGGCGACGCGTTCGATCACCGGTTGGTCGCCGTCCTCGTCGAGAACGACGTCCATCTTGATCTCGTCGCCACACATCGGATTCTCGCCGACGTGGCTGAACGTTGGATCCTCGAGTTCCCCGTAATTACGCGGGTTCTTGTAGTGATCGAGGATCTGCTGTCGGTACATATCCGATCCGAGTCCCATTTGATAGCCCTTCGACTGGTCCGGCAAAAAGGATTGCGCTGTTCGCAGACGTTGTTGCGGGTAGCTTACAGTACGTACCGATCGTAGAGGGCGTTGATGACGAACAGAGCTGCTGTGACGACGACGAACGTGATCGCCGCTGCCGAGTAGGAGAGATCGCTAAAGACGAAGACGGTGAGCGTACAGACGAACACGATCGCCGCCGCACCGCCCGCCTGCGCGCCGTTGCCGAGCGCGGGTTTGGGGCCGTCGTCGCCGAGATAGTCTATCTCCATACGAACGGTTCGATCGCGACCGCAATACTAGTTTATTATTTGTTAGTATTATTCCGATTAGATTCGCCACCTTCGATGGACCGTGCTCCCAAGTGAGCGGATAGTGATGACGAGACGGTTAGTTAATGACCATAAGCAATTGTCTTTTATGTCTGCAGTGCGTGGAGAGAGGTACCGATAGTATCGGGCACGAATCGACGGCCTGTCGATTGCCCCCATTGACACCAATTCAGTGTGCATGAAAACCCCCACCCATGAACGCAGACACACCACCAGCCACCGACCGGACGTCCCGAGTGATAACCGCCCTCTCGAACGAGTACTGTCGAGCCGTTATCGCGTGCTGTCGCGGGCGCACCGATCCGACGGTCTCCTTCGAGACGCTCGTCCACGACGTCGGGCGGCGGTCGACTCTCGATCCGTCGACGGTCGACGTCCACCTACACCACCACGCCCTGCCGAAACTGGCCGATGCCGGTCTCATCGAATACGATCGGACCGACGGCACCGTCAGGTACAACGAACAGCACGAGTGTGAGTCGTTACTCGAAACCGTCCAGACGAGCCTCGCCACGTCACCCGACTGAACGAGTACACTGCCACGACAGTCGGCCCCGAGGAAACGCCCGGTAGTCGACTCGCTCACCCAGTTCAGTCCCGATTTGAGATGGACCGGGACGGGTTCTGAACACGGGGCGTCCGCTCGGCGGTGGTCTCCGAGGGGGTTGCGACTTCGAATTTCGTGACCAGAAACTCACAGCGTGGGGCTCCAACGTGCGTACACTGACGCTCTTCGACGTGAAACGGTTCCTCGTAGTGCTCGCCGATCCCGACCAGAATACCGCCAGCCAGGGCGCAGAACCCGCGGCCCGACTCGTAGGCAACGAGCACTCGGCTTTCGTCTATCCAGGAACTCGAAAGACGGGGCGGCGTAAACGACGACAGTTTCTTCCCACGCAACGCCTCGTGGACGTACGCTTCGGCGTTTGCAACGAGTTCGAGGCCCGCCCAATCCTGGTCGACGTGAACGCCGTACGTCGAGACGAGCTGTGGAACGAGAAACCTACGATAGCCGCTCGATGCGCGAGGCCCACGCGGACATGGGAATCACCGACGAGGACTTCGACGCGGTCGCCGACCACCTCGACGCGACCCTCCTCGACGCGGACGTGGCACCCGAGGACCGGCAAACCGTCCTCGAAACCGTCGATGGCTACCGGGACGAAGTGGTGGCCAGGTAGGTAACGAGCGGACTCGTCGGTAGCAGACTCGACAGGACATTCGTCGAGTGTGCGTCGGAGAGCGATGTATCGCTACTCACCCATCAGATCCACTAATTACCTTTCTCGACAGTAAGCAGTAATTATATAGTAATTCACACCAAACGGTCGAACGGAAGCCGCTCTCCACACCGTCGCGGGGGCTGCGCAGAAATGCCCCGGGTGGTTAGGACACCCGAGACGCGGCTTCCAAGCACGCGGCTTGGTCACCATGATTGCGTACACACCATCGAGACAAAAAGGTCTCGCACGCCTGCGGTATCGACAGCTACAGCTGCGATCGACTTACGCTTTGGATTCTAGCGTTCGACTTGACCCGTTTCGGGATGGGGTGTGCTGATGGCGAACGTCAAGTCGAACGAGAAATTGGATGTAGAAACCTGTTACCGTTGTGGCGATTCGCTTGACCGTGCGCACTGGGTTCGCCTCTCAACGGTGAACTGTGGTGAACTGGCCGCGGCGTATCGCGACAGTGACCGACAGTTCTGTCCCGACTGCATCGCGGCCATCGGGATGATGGAAATCGATATTTCCGTTCACAAAGACCTGGAGGGTAGGCGACGGGACCGGTTGTTACCGATTCGTTGAGCTCTGCCAACCATCGTTTCAATTCCGTTGTGGATTTTCTCCCTGCTGCGACCGATCAGCAACATCCTCGCCTCGTGAAACGCCATTGTTTCAATTCCGTTGTGGATTTTCTCCCTGCTGCGACCGTCGGAGGTGCCACGTTGCCACCAGCGATAGAACCGTTTCAATTCCGTTGTGGATTTTCTCCCTGCTGCGACCCGTTCGCGTACGAGTCGAGCACCAACGTCTCGACGTTTCAATTCCGTTGTGGATTTTCTCCCTGCTGCGACATGGTAGCGGTTCCAGGTCGCGGCGGCCGAAGCCCGGTTTCAATTCCGTTGTGGATTTTCTCCCTGCTGCGACACTCCTTCCTCGAGCTCTTGTCCTTCGAGACCGGAGTTTCAATTCCGTTGTGGATTTTCTCCCTGCTGCGACACGACCCTCACGGCAACGAATCTCACACGGAGGACTAGTTTCAATTCCGTTGTGGATTTTCTCCCTGCTGCGACTCGACGATAACCGCAACCAGTTCACCGTTGATATCTTGTTTCAATTCCGTTGTGGATTTTCTCCCTGCTGCGACCGACGAGAAGGCGGTCGAACCGCATAGCATAGGCAGTTTCAATTCCGTTGTGGATTTTCTCCCTGCTGCGACATGCTGGGTATGAAGTTCTCACCCTCCTCTAAAAGTTTCAATTCCGTTGTGGATTTTCTCCCTGCTGCGACTCATCAGGCCGAGAATGAACAGCGCCACCAGCAGGAGTTTCAATTCCGTTGTGGATTTTCTCCCTGCTGCGACCGAATCGTCGAGACGGACTACCACGCGGACGACGAAGTTTCAATTCCGTTGTGGATTTTCTCCCTGCTGCGACGTTCCGGGTGGCCTTCCGGGTATACCTGATAGAGTTTCAATTCCGTTGTGGATTTTCTCCCTGCTGCGACTCGAGCACGAAGCCATCCCGGTTATCTCGGGCAACGTTTCAATTCCGTTGTGGATTTTCTCCCTGCTGCGACGTGCCGTCAGACGCACGGATCGACTGGCGCCAGATCGTGTTTCAATTCCGTTGTGGATTTTCTCCCTGCTGCGACATTCCGGATCGTGGCGCAACTCCTGTGCTACAACGTGTTTCAATTCCGTTGTGGATTTTCTCCCTGCTGCGACCCGCGCGCGAGGTGGGCCTGTCCGACCCTTACAGTAGTTTCAATTCCGTTGTGGATTTTCTCCCTGCTGCGACAACGCGAGAAATTTACAGACTTCCTCGTGTGGAACGTTTCAATTCCGTTGTGGATTTTCTCCCTGCTGCGACAGCACTCGGGGCAGCCACGCGTTTCACAGTGTGTCGGTTTCAATTCCGTTGTGGATTTTCTCCCTGCTGCGACCTCAGCGTCCTGTTCATCGTTTCAGGGTTAATCGGGTTTCAATTCCGTTGTGGATTTTCTCCCTGCTGCGACCCGACACATCGCAAGGATGGTTGACAGTGGGAGATATTGTTTCAATTCCGTTGTGGATTTTCTCCCTGCTGCGACGGTTCGCTGCCGGTTGGGCGGTCCACTGCTACCGCGTTTCAATTCCGTTGTGGATTTTCTCCCTGCTGCGACTGGGGGTGAATATGGGGCTATAGGCCCCATAATTGTTTCTCCTGGCTCGAAAATCGACCTGTGCTTCGTGGACTGGGGCTGTACAGCGACTTCATAAGGGTCCACGAAGAGTAGTTCAAGGGAACTGCGATGCGAGGTACAGTCGGCCACTGAGCGTGATTTCGACGAGCTTGGATCGATCTTCGGTGTGGCACGATACTAATCCCTCGGATTCGAGTTGGTTGACGTGCCGAGTGATCGTACTCTTCGCACTTTCCCGTCGCTCTTCGAGTGATGAAATCGACACCGGTTGCCCTTGGTCCGCTACGGTGATCAGCGTCTGTTTCGCACCACGGGAAACGTTCGTCGGGAGCGTGGGTACTTCCCACTCCCGAACCTGTCCATCGATATCGCTGTAACCCAAGATGCCAGCGATATTTTGTCCATGCGCAATTGTGGCAACGATCAGTGGAACGAGTACGTCACGGGCACCCCCTCCAAAATTGACTATCACCGAGCCGTCCGCAGCCGTCAAAAGGTCGCTGCACTGAATTACGGCCGACGAAAAGTCATCGTGCGGAATCCGTTCGACGTCAACCGAGATTTCCGGTTCGATTTCGTGCAATAGTTTCTCGACATCTGCAATCGCATCCGCCGCGCGATCGGTATCGGTCTCCTCGCCGGGACGAACCAGCACAACAAGGTCTCCCGCCTCGATATCTTGTTTTAGAATCGCCCGCGTGACGCTGGTCGTGTTGAACCCGATCGGTGAAACGAACGTCCGCATTTGCCTGAATTTCGCGTCTTGGACTCATAATATTGCAGGATATTGCAACGGACCCGTTCCTGTTGCAGTACAAATAGGTCGGTGGCTTTATGACCATTGCACATCATTTTCTGCCATCCGTCGCATGGCAACACAGAAACCAAAGGGATCCCAGGTTCGCCGGGTCGAAATCTGCGTTCGACCCACAGCTCGATTTCCTGTCCCGAAGTCAGACGGGTATCCGCTCTACAGTGCACTTCTACACATACTCGAGCGAGCGAACGAATCCGTGAGCCAGCAGGTTCACGACTCCCAACTCGGAAGCCTCCACTGCAGCGGCCTTCAAGGCCGATTCGGTGGAAGCGATCGAGCCCACCACAAGAGCCTCCTCCCGAACGAGGAGTACACCATCCGGCTCGGAATCGTCGATCCCGACGACGAGGCAGTGTTCCAGGCACTCGTGAAACAACTCGTGCTGGAAGGCGAGGAAATCGCGTTGACCGACGGCACGTTGCGGGTCGAATCCTTCGAAAGCCGGAACGTGAGTCACGAAGAACTACTCACACGCGCGGGGGAAATGGATGATCCATCAGTGACGATCGATTTCCAGACCGCGACGTGTATCAAGGAAGCTGGAGAGGTTACCACGGCGTTTCCACACCGATGGGCCGTACTGAAGTCGTTGCTCGGAAAGTGGAATCGGTCGTGTCCGGACGATCTGGAGTTGGAACTGGATCGTGAGGCGGTGTTGGCGAATGTGATCGAAAAGCCGAACGTAGACACACTCGATACACATAGCGTCTTGGTGAACAGAGTTCGAAACGAGGACGGAGAGACACGGAATCTGTTTCTTCAGGGATTTACCGGTGAGGTCACGTTCGAGTTCAAAGACGCGAGTGAGAGTCTGGAGAATGCCGTTGTTGCGGTGGCGCAACTTGGGGAGTACAGTGGCGTAGGGAGTGCAGTGGCTAGAGGGTGTGGATCAGTTAGTGTGAAGGTGTTAAATTAATGAGTGATGGCTCAGACGAAGAGCAAAGTGGGCTCAATGACTTCAGCAGCGCTGATAGAGGTGAACCAAATGATCCGAAGATAAGAGAAAAGGCAAAGTCTGGCGTCGCGTCCCTGTCAGGGGAAATATTCGAGAATCCTGACGAGGCATTCGCTCCCGACGAGACAGAGTCTGACGAGCAGGAAGCGCTCAACGAGGTGTTCAAGGAGTACCTCTCCGAGATAGACGGGAAGCTCATTGAGGCTGGTTGGCTATATCTCCCGAATAAGAGCACCGAATACGGGAAAGTCGACCAATCAATGCTCAACCACACGCGGAACCTTGTATTCTTCCTCCACCGGCTGGCTACTCAAGCAAAACCAGCCGGTCTCAGACCGATTTCTCCGAAAGAGTTGCGCCACCTCATCGCTCTTGCGGTCATTCATGACTTCCACAAACTCCGTGATGAAGACGGGAATCGGTCAGAGCGATTCAACATTACAATTGATGAACTAGAACCTTTCGTTCAAGAACTCGGATTAAAGGAGTTCAGTGCAGACCCTTCGGAAGCAGATTCGGCCCTCGAGCTGCGAGATTTCCGTTCCTGTGCTGTTGATCACCACGCGACCGACAATGCTAAACCGACGAATGTGACGATTCGGTGGGAAGAATACCGACCGTTCATCCGATTAGCAGACGGGATGGCATCCTCGACGACACCAGAAAAAGCGGCGGATTCGAGGGCACAAAAGCAGTTTCGGGAATGTTTCCCAGGTGCAGACGTTGAACTGGCTCATCACCGAATTGATCACGTGAGTGGAATATTCACAAGCTTGATCAATACTGCTGTCAATGAGCACCTTGAAGAAGAATATGATCATACGCTTCTGACTATCTATCAAGATGGGTGTGTATATCTTGCGCCACAAAATCGATTTCCTAAGCTCACTGACCAGTTTGTAAATGCGATTTACAACCAATTGAGCAAGAACATCAGTGACTTTCATCCCACGTACAGTAATACAGATCTTCTTGCTGAAGACATCGGCACGGTAAATCTCGGGCATTATAGCCTAAACCCCTCTCAGTTCTTTTACGCTGGTGCACAACGAGTGACACAAGCAATTATAAAAAAAGGTGTTAATGATGGCTCTATTGATGAAGAGCCAACTGAATCGGCTCTTAAATCGATGGAATTGTTGGAGGATGATCTTGATAGTGAATTATACAAAACAAGCCAGTTGTATGGAATGGCACGATTTGTAAGTACCATCCGAAGAGGAATTCTTCCAGCATTCCTTAATGACTCAGGGATGTTATCTGATGAGGGACTTCGTGCGACCGGTAACGTGCTCAATCTTCCTGAGGACGTTGCAGAAGAACTAATCTCCCTACCTTCGGATGTTAAAGATCGGCTTGTGAGCGGTAATAAGTGGGAATTTTCATACGCCTTTGGACAAGCTCTACTGGAAAAGCACGGTCAAGGAAAGAAAATCAGTGAGGGTGAATCGAAGATCATTGAAAATATAGAGGATGGGCTCGATTCGATCGCAGACGAGACGTACTGGGTGGAGACTCTTCGAGAGAGCTATTCTGGTGGATACCGCTCAGAAGTGGTTTCCTTCATCCAAAAACATCTCCGAATTGGTGAAGAATCACAAGGGGAAGCAGGCGCACTTACAGACACTTACAACCAGTATGCAGAAAGCTCTCGTCGTGGACGCATCTGCTCACTCTGTTCTGGTGGCCTAAGTGATACACACAACCTTGGTGATATGCAGCCATCTGACGACATCACCATGATTCGTGGAGGGTTCACAAACCGCGATCCGATTGGGAGTGGTAAACGAGATAACCGAGTGGTGTGTGTCCCTTGCCAAATCGAACTTTCGCTACGTGGTGCGGCTAGTAACAACCGCTACAATGGCCGACTATTCATTCACCTCTCACCAGATTACTTCTACACACCTTTTACATGGCGACTATTTAACCGGATCACCAACCAGTTTACCGGCGATAATCGTGTTCGAATTGGTCGACTTGCTGAGGCGGTTTCGGATATTGAAGAGCCGGAAAAATTCAATCAAGTGCTGACTGAACTCACACGAGAGGATGGAGGTCGGCCAATGATTGACTCACTTTCCGGCGGTTTTGATCAAGAGGCGCAGTATGGAGCACAAGTTGTCGGGTATTTCAAAGAGTTGTATGATGAGGGCACAGGAAATGATACTGAGTTCCAGTTCTTCGGGACTTTCCTCGCCCTTGCAATCAGTTCCTACACGGGAATGCGAGTGTATCTCAGTGCATCTCCGATCCCGGAGATGCGATCGCGTGACTTCCCAGAGTTCGTAAAGATCGGAGGTAGCTTCACTCAAGTAACATCGTTCTATGGAGATAGCGTTCCACTCTCAGAATTGCAAGTACGACTTCAGTCAGCAGCTGCCCTGATCAAGCTAGGTCACGCACTTCAGGGAAAAACCCGTAAGGACTCGCTGTTCGCGAAGTACCTTCGGGTGACTCGAAACGAGCTGCTCCCGGGGTCGTATCTGCTCAAACGAGCAGCCCAATCCTCAGATGAGGGGCCGTACATTCCCGCCCTGATGAGGTACGCAGTCACGCTGGATGAGCAAGCCGGAATCAAGCAGTACGGTTCAAATATGAGTGATACACCACACAGCCGCATCACACAACTCGCCGATCTCGCCTACGATGCAATCCGTCCCGCAAGCGGACATGGGCGAAAGCCACATCGCGTCGAACGAGTCTTTCGCGAGAGTGTGAAGGCGGTCTCGAAAACAGGAGAACAGCTGAGCCGAGACGACTACGTGATGCTCGTCTCGGGTAGACTTCAAAAACGACTAGTTCCGGAGAAAGTGAAAGCTGTTTACCCAGTCAGTGCAGAAATGTCGAACGCTGGCACACCATTACAGGAACGCATTGAGGAGTATTCCGAATTCTTCGTCGACGAGATCCTCTATGGTATCGCCAACGGCCGTCCCTCGCAGCTGAAACGGCTCAAGAACAACCTTGCCGATGGATTCTTTGGTGCAACGCTCAGGGCAGAATCGAAGTTTTACGAAGAGCGTGACCAACAGAACGAGACCACCGACACGAAAACGGAGGCGGAGTAACCAATGCTACCAGAATCAGTCACTACGGCGCTAGAGAGCGGGACCGTTCCGATCGACGAAATGACGAACACACCAGGAACCAACTACACGACGATCCTGGTTCTCAGAGAACTCGAAAGTCACGCAATCTTTACGACGAATGGCGAGGACGCTGACATCGCCTCGCTCTCGGTCGTTGGAGATGGCGCAAGTATCGAGTACTCGCCGGGAATCATGTTCATGCGTAAACAAACCGGTAGCGACCGCCGCATGGGCAAGGCCATCCAGCGCGAGCTGCTGAATTACGAGGAAGACGACTCGATGGAGGTAAACAACATGAACCCCCGTTCAGTCGAGTCGGCCCTCTACGGGAGTGCAGCAAGCGGCGACGATGACGTCGATATTGGCGTTACCTCGCGAGTAATGTACGATACGGCGTTTAGCGTACGGGACGCAAGCGCATGCATCGACGAGAAGTTCCAGAACGCACCAGGTGAGGATTACGCGAAAGGCTCCCGTTCGACCATCCGTGAGCCGGACTTCTTCGAACCGGGTTCGCTCTTCCCGTGTGCAATTACGCTCCGAGACGCGACGCCTGCTGAAGTGGCGTTCGTCGTTGCAATCACGAAACGAAACAAGCGCTACGGTGCAGCAACGACTCGGCTTGGCCGCGTCAAAAACCATATCCTCGGCGTGTACACCGGCGACGAGGAAGGCCCTTCGAACCGCGAACTTACGGCAAACGTCATCACGTCGTTCGCTGCAGAGAGCGATTATACGTTAAGTGACGTCGTTCAGTCCCCAGCGCTCGATATTGCGGAGGCGAGTGAATACGTCCAAGATGCGTACGACGCTGCTTGCACGGAAGGGGTTGCACAGGATCCTGTCGATCAGGCAGTTGTGAACGAACTTGTCGAAATGGCTGCAGATGACGAACTTGGGGCTATTATGGAAGCCCAGCAACCGCATTCCGCGGAATTCATCGATAACGCGATAAAAACTGACGGGGACTGACGGGGTTGCCATGCAGGTCATCGAAGCAACGCTCACGACGCACGGAAAAGTTGGATTCGCCTCACGAGAGGTGGGTCGAATGACCGATACAGATCCGTGTATCCTGAACACAGCGTTGCACTACGCCCTCGGCCTCGCGAGTGGACGGTACGTGGACGTGATTCACCAGCCAACCTACATCGAAGACACCGCCGATGTAGTCGACGATGTCTATGTCACCCCCGCGGCCCCCGCTCGTATCGAACGGCAAGGGACGGCTCGGACGGAATATCTGACCACGAATCGAAACGCTCGAAGCGACACCTACGCGACGCCCAACTACCCGGCCACTGACGATCCAACAGGTCGAGCTGACAAGAATCTCCCGACGTTCGAGCGGGAACGGGCGTTAGCACCCGAGAATGCGTTCCGTTTCTACGTCTTTCCGTACGGGCAAGAAGCGAGCGAAGTATCTACACGACTTCCATCGTATATCCGACTTGGGAAGAAGCGAGGGAAGGGACATGTCAGTTATCGAATTGTCGACGCCGAGCGCCGATCGGGAACGTTCAATCTCGGACATCCACTGAGCGTATACGATCACGACGCTATGCCGACAGGTGGCGTCGTGATGAAGCAGATGCAGCCGACACCGGTCTGGTTCGAAGGGGAGTTCGACACTGACCACTACGCTATTGAGTCCCCATTTCCGAACGAGTCGAGGATCCGTTATCCGGCCGGGGCGAAGTTTCTCGCAACAAAACGGGACGATGTCTAACCACGATTCAGTCTCGTTCCAGCTTGCTGGGCTTGGACTTCGGACGTATCCGGGTGAGTATCCGGTGGAAGGTATCACACCGTATCGACACCAGTGGGCCCTCCACGATGCGCTTACATCCCGTGAACCCGGGATATTCGTGAACGATGCCCCCACCGGCGGGGGAAAAACGCTCTCCTGGTTGGCACCGGTAATTTCAGCAGGGCTCTCGACAGTCGCTATCTATCCAACAAACGCACTAATCGAAGACCAACAGAGAAATATTTCTGAGTTATTGAGTGATGTCGATGGTGGGGACGACTGTCAGCTACTGGCCGTCACTAGTGAAACGCTCCAGAACGAATATGCAGAGCAGTTTCCCGATGCCAGTTCTAACGGCGAACGGCTTTCATCCCTACTGAGACAGGCATTTTCAGGCCGGAAGCCCGTCGTTCTCCTCACAAACCCAGACATATTCGTATTGCTTCGTCGAGAAATGTACCATGAGCGAATTGGGCAGATCAAACAATTTGAAGTGGCCGTCGTTGACGAATTTCACCGAGCAACACGAAAAGAGCGGAATACGATACTGTTCCTCCTCGACGAGATGTACGATACCGACGAGTCTATATGTCGATTGAACCACCTCGTTTTCCTGAGTGCAACATCAGACGTGCGCCTCGAACGCCAGTTCGAAGAGGCGATGGTTGCGCCATATTATCGAGTCGACGACGTTGGGTGGCGAACGGATCCGCATCCCGCAATCACAGAAGAAACGCCATCAACGATATCATTTGGACCGGGTGAATTACCCGCAGCATACCGCGCGGTCTTACCACCTGTAGATTTGGTAATCGAGCCAGCACCGACGTTCGGGACCGCGGCAGAAGTGCTTGACAACGTCGAAGTGGTGCTGGAGCGATTGGCCACCGGTCGGACGGTTATCATGCTCGATGGGGTTCACGAAATCGACCGCGTGTATGATCTCTTACACGGTTCGGATCTCACTCGCGTTGAACGGATTGACGGATTTCACCGCGAGGACGTGCGGGAGAAAATCGACACGTTCGACACCTTAGTGAGTAACTCTGCCGTTGAGGTCGGTGTCGACTTCGATGCGGACCAGATCGTATTCTCGGGCCACGATGCTGCAAGCTTCTTCCAGCGACTTGGACGGCTTCGCACCCGTCCTGACCGGTCTGATGCGTTTGCATACGCCCCTCCCTATCTCTTTCACGATCTTGAACCCCTTTCAGACTCTCTCGACGGACAATGGGTTGATCGCTCAGAATTCGAAAAACGGGTCAAATCGGCCTATGTCGATTCGTCCACACCCGCTTCGTTTGACTGGCGGTACTCCGCTGTAGAGGCCTACGATCACGTCGAAGAGCGAGTAGAAGGTGCACCAGCGGATGACCAACTGGCCATTCGAAAGGCTGGCTGGTATCGAATTGAAAGTCACTTTTTCAACGAGGACAAGGGCGGCCTCTCCGAAAACGACCTCCAACGTATCTACGAGGTGGCTGATTCAGCACTTCTCAATACGCTGAAAACGTATCGGGGGGAAAGCGTCCAGACACTCGTTTACGATCAGCGTTCACAGAGCGTTCAAACGTACAATCTCCCGTACCTTCTCCGCCATTCTGACGTTTCATTCTATACCCGAGATACCTTTTTAACTCATCTACCAGATGGGCTTGTTGATAAAGTGTCAAGATTGGAACCGTACAGTAGCGGTTACTGCATTTACAGAGGTGAATACGACGGGCAATCAGCCGGTGGAGATGCTGATCAGACCGCTGGAAGGCTTTTCACGTATAAAGCAACGGGGGAACTCTATAGCCTTCTGAGCGATTGTTCTCGAGATATCCGTACCCCAAAGGTTTGCACTGGTCTAGAGGTCGAAGTGACGCCGAGCGTCAGGGGTGTTGATGTACTAAAGGATGAACTCTCTACCGACCAGATCCTTTGTTATCCGGTCGAAGGGCATGTCTCACAAATTCAGAACCAGTACTCACTCGGTTCATTTGGGTTCATTTATCCACTTCTCTATTCCGAAGGCGACGCAGCAGTGGCATTCGGCCACGACGCCCTGTATCTCCATTGTCGCGTTCAAGACAGAATACAAGCAGAATCTAACACGTTCGACGAGGTGCTCGATTTTTGAGTTCGCCAACAACCGTCGGACAACGAGACGAACTCGTTCACGTTAGCGCGTTGAATGAATACGTGTACTGTCCACGTCGGTTCTACTATCAGCGATATCACGACGAAATCGGTACTCCGTACGAACTCATTGACGGTCGATCGAAACACCAGAACCAATCAAACAGAGGGGGATGGGTGACTGAACGTTACTTCAGATCCGACGAGCTCAAACTACACGGGAAAATTGACCTGATTGAATCTGACAGTGAGGTTCTTACCCCAGTCGAGCGGAAGCGTTCCGAAAGTGGGCAATACTATCCGAGCGACGAGGTGCAACTCACAGGATACTGCATGTTACTCGAGGATGCACTCGACGAACCGGTGAATGTTGGCTACATTTACCTTTATTCGACCGATACCCGACACGCGATTAGGATCAAAGAACGGCATAGAGAAACAGTTCGTAAGATCGTGTCGAGAATTACAGAGATGACTGTTAATTCCCTTCCCCCATTCACCGACAATCCAAAAAAGTGCGAAGCCTGCTCAGCACGCCAGTACTGCATGCCATACGAAACAGCGCTACTCGAACCCGAGAAAGCCCAAGGGACTGGCTGGGAGGACCGCGTATGAAGTCTGCGGAGGGAATGTTCGATGAATCGATCGTCTACGTGACGAGGCAGGGTGCTCAGATCCGGACCGGCGAGGGACGAATCATAGTCTTCGACGTCACGCTAGACGAAGACGACGATAGTGATCCGGAGTTGGCCTCCTACCCAATCGAGAAGGTGGATACGATAAACGTCTTCGGCGGAGTCAACTTCACGACGCCTTTCATCAAGACGGCGAACGAGTCGGGGATCGTCCTCAACTACTTCAGCACGAACGGGAAGTATCGCGGAAGCTATCGTCCAACGAAGAACACGATCGCCGAAATTCGACGGGCACAGTACGGATTGTCGAGACAGGAGGAACTCGAAATCGCGAAGTCGATGATTTCCGGAAAGATCCGGAATGCTCGCACTCTCCTCTCTCGAAAGGGTGTTCACGGGACGGATGTTCTCAGAGATCTCGGAGTGCGCGCGACGAAAGCTATGACAAAAGACGCTCTCCGCGGGACGGAAGGCGAAGCTGCAGAGCGCTACTTCTCCCGACTGGACGAGACCCTTATTGACGGCTGGACGTTCGAAAAGCGGACGACACGCCCGCCGGAAGACCACATCAATTCGCTACTGTCACTTACCTACGTCTTCGTCAAGAACGAGGTGCTTGGCGCGCTCTATCAGTACAATCTTGATCCGTTCCTCGGCGTGTTACACGCCGATCGGCATGGCCGGCCCTCGCTCGCGCTCGACCTGCAAGAGGAGTTCCGGCCGATATTCTGTGATGCGTTCGTTACGCGGCTGATCAACCGCGGTGTGATAACACACGATGACTTCAACAAGGACAATCGATTGGCCGATGACGCGTTCAAGACGTACCTTGGAAAATTCGACGAGTACATGCAAGAGGAGTTCACACACCCATATTTCGAGTACAACGTCTCGAGGCGGAAGGCAATTCGTCAGCAGGCGATCTTACTTCGAAAAGCAATCACTGGTGAACTCGATGGATACCATCCTTTGACATTCGATCGATAACAATGCGTCTCGTCATTACGTACGACATCAGCGACGACAAGAATCGGCGTCGAATCTATCGAACACTCCAGCGATACGGGGCCTGGCGACAGTACAGCGTATTCGAGGTCAACGTCTCGAAAACGGAACGCGTCGAACTGGAAGATGAGTTGAAAAAACACGTCGAAGAATCCGATGACGATCGAATCAGAATCTACCGTCTTTGTCAGTCGTGCCAGGGTGACGTGACCGATATCGGTGCAGGACCACCAGACGAACAGTCCAACATTGTGTAGCTGGTCTTCGTAGACCATTATAAAGGAGGTGTACAGCCCCGGTCCACGAAGCGCGGGTCGATTTTCGAGCCAGGAGAAACAATTATGAGGCCTATAGCCCGATATTCACCCCCGGTCGCAGAAGGGAGAAAACCCAGAACGGGATTGAAACACCATCCTCATCTTGTGGGTGTATATGGTCGAACCGTCGCAGAAGGGAGAAAACCCAGAACGGGATTGAAACTTATGGATCACCCCCTCAATATCACCTTCCGAGTGTCGCAGAAGGGAGAAAACCCAGAACGGGATTGAAACAATCATCGGTCCTGTCAAACCTACCCTCACCATGATGTCGCAGAAGGGAGAAAACCCAGAACGGGATTGAAACCGGGAGATTCTGGCCGTTCGAACCGCATTCGGGGCGTCGCAGAAGGGAGAAAACCCAGAACGGGATTGAAACTTGGTGACGCCACGGACAATATCAGTGCGGTCGTCGTGTCGCAGAAGGGAGAAAACCCAGAACGGGATTGAAACATTGCCTTCGGCTGATCGCCACGATCGCGCAAGGCGGTCGCAGAAGGGAGAAAACCCAGAACGGGATTGAAACACCAGTGCCCGGTCTGTGGATGGGCCGTTATCCGCTCGTCGCAGAAGGGAGAAAACCCAGAACGGGATTGAAACTATTAACGCACTCATTGGCGATACGGTAGTGCAGGTCGCAGAAGGGAGAAAACCCAGAACGGGATTGAAACCCCTCGGTGATCCACAGGTCGTATTCGTCGGATCCGTCGCAGAAGGGAGAAAACCCAGAACGGGATTGAAACCGTTAACTCCAGAGGGAAGAGCGCCACCTCGTCGAGCGTCGCAGAAGGGAGAAAACCCAGAACGGGATTGAAACAAGTAGAGTTTTCATTAAACCATGTAACTGGGTCAGTCGCAGAAGGGAGAAAACCCAGAACGGGATTGAAACTCTAAGAGCATGGCTGTTGCATCGATGGGTTCGTGTCGCAGAAGGGAGAAAACCCAGAACGGGATTGAAACACGTCAGGGAACGATCGAAAGGACTCGTCTACCGGACGTCGCAGAAGGGAGAAAACCCAGAACGGGACAAAACGCGATGAATACCTCTCGGCGTTGCGGCAAATATTGAATGGGGCTCAGCCGTCAGGCAATACCCTCGTTTCCACGAAAAACGACCAAAATTGTCGTTCTATACTGGTTTCTTCGACGAGATTCGCCTGCAATTTGCCTTCATAAAGACGGACAGCCCGTCCCACGATAAAAATTTTAATTTCCAACTAGTTGGTTAGATATAAGTAACACTAATACGTACAGTCGGTCGGAAGCACCAGTCTCCACTCGCCAGGGGACAGGCACGAGAAATGTCCCGGGTGGGCAAACACCCGAGACTGTGGCTTCCAGTCGCGGCCGACCGAAGCCATGAATCCGTACCGCCTACCGAGACATAAACCTCTCGCACGACGCTCGAATCGCCCGATATCACCAGCTACGCGGCCGGCGTTACAGCCGGTACCGTCACCGACGATGGGGGTCGTGGGGTGACCGATCGATCGCCGAGTCGCGACGCAGATCGGGACGCGGCGTCGGGGACCGACGAGACGTCGGCCCGCGACGCGTGCGAGCGAGGCGAGCCGGATGCGGAGGCTTCGGAGCTGTCGCGATGTCCGCGGTGTGGCACGCCAGTCGCGATGCTCACGATCTGCGGGCCGATGGACGCGCGGGTCGCCCCGTGTGGCTGTCGGCTCGCCGTCGCGGACGTGAACGAGCTGACGGATTCGTCCTCGTAGCCTGCGCGAACGCGGCCGGACCGCTAACGGCCGGGAAGATTGAGACGCGACAACCGCCGACCGTCGCACCGTTCGCCCGTTCGAACGGTGGCGTCTGTGGCCTGTCCTGCGTCGCGCTCGTACGTGCTCGTCGACTGGAGCATGACCGTCGTCGTGTGAGAGTCGTCAGCACAGCGGAGAACACACCCCGGAGACGGGTGATAGCACCCTGGAGACGATCATCACCGATGGAGTGGCCAGATCGAACGAATCCCACCGCAGTGACGGGCACCCGACAAATGACAGATATGCGCTAATTTTGTGCTCGAAATCGTATGTCGCTATACGAAATCGATCGATGTCGGCACGTGGCGAGAACGAACCGAGACGGTAGATAGGACGCCCCCAGTGGCCGAATTCGTGAAAATCCACCCCGATACAAAGATATACGTTCGGGATATTTTAATAATTTAAGCGACACCAAGTGGGCAAACGGCAGCCCACAGCGCCGACGGTCGCCAGCGCGACGCCGATCCGATACGTGGGTATCCGACGGCTGGGCTGGCCGGGACAACCGACCAGGGACTATCGCGGCGAAAAAGGGTTCGTTCGAGCGAACCAGTCGTCGTGTCGTCCCGATCGATCGAGACGAACGATCTACCGGCTCGGCAGGTCCGGTCGGTCCGCGTCGTGTTCTTCGATACACCCTCTCCACTGGGCGAGTTCGTTCGCGACCCAGGTGGCGGTGCCGAGGATGCCGCTGCTAAAGAGGAATCCGAGCCCGCACGGATTCCCGAGCAGGCCGAGGACGAGCGCGATGATCGCGCTCAGGGCCGTCAGCAAGCCGAGGACGCGACGCAGCGTGTTCAGGATGCGACAGCCGTCGGGCCCGCGAGCGCAGATCGCCGCAATCGATCCTCGATTCGGCCGAGTCAGTCACCCGAACAGCGTTTTCGCGTCCTCGATCGCGGAGACGAGCGGCTCAATCTCGTCCTCGCGATTGTAGACGTAGAACGAGGCGCGCGCCGACGCCGCGACCCCGAGCTTGTCGTGAAGCGGCTGGGTGCAGTGGTCGCCGGCCCTGATCGCCACGGCGTGGTCGTTACAGATCGACGCGAGGTCGTGAGCGTGGACGCCGTCGACGTTGAAGCTCACCAGACCGCCGCGGTCGGGGCCGGGTTCCGGGCCGTAGATTTCGACGCCGCCGAGATCAGTGAGCGTCTCGTAGAGCGCCGCAGCCAGGCGTTCTTCGTGCTCGCGGACGCGCTCCATCCCGAGGTCGTCGAGGTAGTCGACGGCCGCGTGGAGGCCGACGGCCTCGGCGATCGGCGGCGTTCCCGGTTCGAACTTCCAGGGCAACTCGCCCCAGGTCGATTCCTCGAAGGTGACCTTGCGGATCATGCCGCCGCCGTAGAGGTACGGGTCCATCTTCGAGAGCAGTTCTTTCTTGCCGTAGAGACAGCCGATACCCGTCGGGCCGGCCATCTTGTGGGCCGAGAATGCGTAGAAGTCGGCGTCTAGCGCCTCGACGTCGACCGGGCGGGTGGGAACCGCCTGCGCGCCGTCGATGAACGCGAGCGCGTCGTTCGCGTGGGCGAGGTCGATCAGATCGTCGACGGGGTTGACCGTCCCCAGCGTGTTCGAAACGTGGACGGCCGAGACCAGCGCGGTGTCGTCGGTGATGATCTCCCGGGCGTGGTCCATGTCGAGCCGGCCGTCGTCGGGATCGACGGCGATGTAGCGTACGTCCGCGCCGGTTCGCTTTGCGACCTGCTGCCAGGTGACCAGCGAGGCGTGGTGTTCCATCTCCGTGAGGACGACCTCGTCGCCCGGTCCGAGTTCGCGCAGCCCCCAGGCCTGGGCGATCAGATTCTCGCTCTCGGTCGTGTTCTTCGTGAAGATAATCTCCTCGCGACCGCCGCTGGCGCCGACGAACTCGGCGACGCGGTCGTGGGCCTCCTCGTAGGCGATGGATGCCTCCTGACTCAGGTGGTGGATGCCGCGGTGGACGTTGGCGTTGGTCTCCCGGTAGTAGTCGCTCATCGCGTCGACGACCGGATCGGGCGTCTGGGTCGTCGCCGCGTTATCGAGGTAGACGAGTGGGCTGCCGTCGAACTCCCGGTCGAGGATGGGATACTCGGCGCGAACGGAGTCGACGTCGAGCGGCTCGACGCGCTGGTGGCTCATTGAGGGCTAGTGGGCGCTCCAGTCAAAACACTCCTTCGGTCGCGGCTCGATTCGACGATATCGGCGACGAAAAACGGGCGCTCGGACAGGAACCTCACGCGGAGATTTCGAGCAGGCGCGCCTCGCAGTCGTTACAGGTGACGGCGTACACCTCGTAGGAGCGACAGCACGACTCGACGGTCTCGTTGTCGATCTCGATCTCACCGTCACAGCTGGGGCAGGTTTCGAGAAATGCCCGGAGTCCGCCGACGATCTGACCGCGGGCGGCCAACGGCAGGTCCGTCCAGCCGGATAGTTCTTCGTCGAGCAACCGGGCCCCCGCGAGATCCGCGATCAGCGCGGATTCGGACTCCCAGTGGGCGACGGTGCCCGCCTCCGCCGTGACGACGATCCGATCCTGGCCCTCGCGGTCGTCGAGTTCGACGGTTTCGGGGTCGAGTTCGACGAAGGCGGCGACCTGAGCGGTTCGGTCGCCCGATCGGACCGACTCGACGTGTTCGCGCCAGCGCTCGCGCAGGCCGTCGGCGAGACAGAGGTCGTCAACCTCAGCACAGGGGACGAGGACGCCTCCGTCGACGAGCGTCTCCTCGGGATCGACCGGCTCCGGGTCACCTTCGTCGAACTCCTCGACCTGGGAGAGCGAGCCGTCGGCGTCGAGGCCCGGTCCCTTATCGTACTTCGCGAGCAGCCAATCTGGGAAGTAACGCTTCGTCAGCGTCGGCGTCCCGGGGACGAGGTACCCACGAAAGTAGATCGCCCCGAGGGCGGGGACGAAGACGGTCACGGAGACGGCGCCACCGACACCGGCGTCGGCCGCCACCCAGGCGCCGACTCCGAGTCCGCTGGCGAGAACGCCAGCGAGGACGACGTTTACGATCGTACACGGAATGCATCGGTTGTCGCCGGTGTACTCCGGCTGGCGAAGCCGCGCGGCGACCCGAGTGATGCCGTACGTCATACCACCACCGTCGGGTAGGGAGATAAAAAATTCACCGGTCGTTGCGGGATGAACGAGGCGAACTGGTGTAAATATCGGCGAAGGGCGAATCGTCGGTGTTCGACGAGGACGTCGGGAATCCGGCGTGACAGTTCAGGGATGGTCGCGGCCGGTCCGATCCGGCGGACTCGGAGTCGGGGCGGGTCTCGCGTATCGACGGGAGATGGCAACTGAGACGGCCCGTCCGCGACGGATCGCTCGTCCGAGGAGCCACCGGGCGAGCGTCGGCGCGGCAGCGATTCCGAGAAGCATCGTCGCGATGACGATGAACCACCCTGAAGCGACGGTCGTGATCGGTTCCAGCACGGTCATGCTGAGGAGGACCCAGCCCGCCATCAGAACGAGCAGGATCGCGACGTAGCAGGCGATCACGCAGACCGCCCAGAGCCGTGACCGCGTGGTCTCGGCGGGCAGTTGCGATCCGGGGGCGAATCGTGCGGACGGTCGTGGTTCGATGCGGCTGGATAGTTTTCGTGGAGCGATTCGGTTCGACAGGCCGTGTGGAACCTTCCGGGTCGACGGGTCGCGTAAAACGGCCGGGGTGGACGATCCAGCCGGGGTGGACGATCCAGCCGGGTCGGATCCTTCGGCCGAACGGTGGTTTGTGGTGGTACTCGTCATCGAGTATACACAGGTCACACCGGATAATATGTGTTAGCAGAATATCATTTCAGTTGCATCGCTAACCGAAGTGAGCTTCTGATAGGAAACTGGCGTAAATCGTATTTACAAGGTGGTTTGTGACTCACTCGTCGTCAGAAACGATACTGAGGTACGGCCGAAGGGAGGCGGCGTCTACCGCTAATTCGACCGTTTCGGCGGTTGCGTCGTACCGCGCGAGTCCGGCGTCGACGAGCTGGGGTAGGTGGCGGTGGTGTAGGTCGACGAGAATGCGTTGGTACCAGTCGTAGGACGCTTGATCTTCCGCGATGGCGATGTACTCGGCGAGGTCACCGAGGCTGATCGCGGCGGGTTTGCTCGCGAGGTAGACGAGCGTGTGCTGTCGGCGCGTGTCGGCGAGTGCGCCGAATATCGCCGTCGGTGAGGGGGTTCTGTGTTCGGGCCCGACTGTCCGTGGATTTCGGGTTTCTGGCTTCATAGTGACTCTGTACCATACCTACGCGCTGACACCAACGACTCGTCACGACCGACTTCAGCAGAGTACGTCTCCACGTGAGGGGGCCACCCACATAAACATTATTGAGTAAAAAATGAACTAGAAACAAAATGGTACAGACGGATTACCGGTCACTCTTCGAGGAACTCGGGTTCGTACGCCAGCGTTATCGGGTCGGTGCGCTCGATCGTTACCGTCCAGTCGGGTGCGTCAGAGACGGGAACCGCGAGTTCCCAGGTTCCTTCGACGGAAACACCACGACCGAAGGCGTCCATCACGAGCGCGTGTAAGTCTCGCTCGAAAGCGGCGATCGATTCGGTGGAGGGGGACTGGGTCATGATACAGAGCGTTGTCAGAACACTCACAGTGTTCAGGTATCGAGCCGAGATAAGGATGTCCCTCGATCCCCGTTTGTGAGAGCGTTGACCCCGTTTCCGTGCAAAAACGGAACCGCAGTCTGTCGTATCCGAGCGCTACGTGAGCGGATCGGATCCGAACAGTGACACAGTCTGTGCTTACCCGAACAGTGACTCAGAGTATCGGCTCGAACACAGTGAGGCGGATCGAACGTTCGATTCCGACACTGATAGACCGACTGAGAGGCGTCGGTCGGCGCCAGCACGACGGTCGGTTCAGGTCGAAAGATTTAGTTCCCGACGGCCGTATGGGCAGGTATGGATAAAGGTCAGAACACTGGCGGGCTGATGTCCAGTGCCGGACTCGTCCGGTACTTCGACGCGGAGGACTCGAACGCCATTCGAATCGATCCCAAGACGGTCATCGTCTTCGGACTCCTCCTCGGTGTCTTCGTTCAGCTACTGACGTTCATCTCCTGAACGGAGACGCCGGCTCGAGCCATTTTGGCGAGCGGATAGCTGCTTCTGTATTGCGCGTCGTGTGCGAATCACACCGAAACCGCCGCGGGTACCGCCGATGACGCGGCGCTTTTATCGAAGAATCACCTATCGACCCCATGTCACTGACCGCGGGTGTCGTCGCCGTCCAGGGCGACGTCGCCGAACACGCCGGGGCGATCGAACGCGCTTGCGCCCGACGCGACCGCGACGTCGAAGTGATCGAAATACGTGACTCCGGGCTGGTTCCCGACTGCGACCTGCTGGCGATGCCCGGTGGGGAGTCGACGACGATCTCCCGGCTGATTCACGCCGACGGAATCGCCCCGGAGATCCGCGAGCACGTCGACGCGGGAAAGCCGCTCTTTGCCACGTGCGCCGGGTTGATCGTCGCGTCGCGCGACGCCGCCGACGATCGCGTCGACGAACTCGGCCTCCTCGACGTGACCGTCGAGCGCAACGCGTTCGGCCGCCAGCGGGACAGCTTCGAGGCGCCGCTCGACGTCGACGGCCTCGACGAGCCGTTCCCCGCCGTCTTCATTCGCGCACCCGCCATCGACGAGGTCGGTTCTGCCGACGTCCTCGCGAGCTGGGACGGCCGACCGGTCGCCGTCCGACAGGGGCCCGTCCTCGCGACGGCGTTTCACCCGGAACTCACCCCGGACGATCGGCTGCACGATCTGGCGTTCTTCGGGAACGATCGGGCGACGATCGAATCCCAGACCGACTGAGACGGCGCCGACGTCTCCGACCGCAACGCCGGCACGCTCGTGGGCCGACAACTCCGCGCGGTCGGAGACCGTCTCGACGGCGCAGGGCTTTTTCTCCACCGGCCCCGTCGATCGGGTATGAACGCGACCATCGAAGGGGTCCGTCTCGCAGGGACGCCCGAGGGAGCGGTGCCGGTGTTGATCCTCGGCGTCGAAGACGAAGACGACGTCGTGCCGATCTTCGTCGGGATGCAGGAGGCGACCAGCATCGCTCGCGGCCTCGAGGCGGCCGACATCGGCCGACCGCTCACGCACGACCTCCTGCTCGACGTGATGGAAGAACTCGGCGGACGCGTCGAGCGGGTCGTGGTCAGCGACGTCGAAGAGGACGGGCTCGACGGTGGGACGTACATCGCCGACCTGCACGTGACGACGCCGCGTGATAGCGTCGTCGTCGACGCCCGACCGAGCGACTCGCTCGCCCTGGCCGCCCGCACGAACGTCCCGATCGAGATCACCGAGGGCGTCTTCGAGCGCGGTCGAGAGGACCCGGCGAAGTTCGACCAGCTAACGGACATTCGCGACGTCGGAGGGGAACTCGAATGAGCGGCGACGAGCGCGTCCGAAGCGACGAGTTCGCCGAGCCACCGGAGGCGGACGCCCCTGACGCCGCGATCCTCGCCGAACTCTTCTCGATCATCGAATCACGCAAGGAAAGCCGCCCGGAGGGATCGTACACGGCGTCGCTGTTCGTCCACGAGAAGGGCGAAAACGCCGTCCTCGAGAAACTCGGCGAAGAGACGACCGAGGTGATCCTCGCCGCGAAGGACGACGATCACGAGGAACTCGCCTACGAGTCGGCCGACCTGGTCTACCACCTGCTGGTCTTGCTCTCGATGAAGGAGATGGATCTCTCGGATCTGCTCGAAGAACTGGAATCGCGGCTGTGAACTCACGCTTCGGAGTTGGTCCACGGCAGCTACCTGTCCGCTCGGACGCTAGGCCGCGAGATCCGCCCGCCGGAGCAACTGCGCGTTGATCGCGACGATCACCGTGCTCGCGGACATCAACACGGCACCGACGGCGGGTGACAGCAGGATGCCGACGGGCGCGAGAACGCCCGCCGCGAGCGGGAGCGCGAAGACGTTGTAGCCGGCCGCCCAGACGAGGTTCTCGCGCATCTTCCGGTAGCTCTTGCGACTCAACTGGACGAGGTGAGCCACGTCCCGCGGATCGTTCTCGACGAGGACGACGTCGGCCGACTCGACGGCGACGTCCGTTCCGGAACCGATGGCGATGCCGACGTCGGCTCGCGTGAGCGCGGGCGCGTCGTTGACGCCGTCGCCGACCATCGCGACGAGCTGGCCGCGGTCCTGGAGTTCGACGATCTTCTCGTCCTTATCGTCGGGCAGTACCTCGGCGAACACGGTGTCGATGTCGAGTTCGTCTGCGACGGCCCGAGCGACGTCTTCGTCGTCGCCGGTGAGCATCGCCACCTCGACGCCCATCCGGTGGAGCGTCTCGACCGCCTCGCGGCTCTCCTCGCGGATCACGTCCGCGAGTGCGATAGCCCCGACAGGCACCCCCTCGAAGAGGACGAAGACGACGCCCTCCCCGCGGTCGCCCGCCTCGTTCGCGAACCGATCGAGCGTCACCGGCGGATCGGTATCGAGGTGACGGAGCAGGTTCGGCCCGCCGACGGCGATCGACCCCTCGTCTGCGGCATGCGACTCGAGACCGCGTACCCGCTCACCGCCGTTCGACGCCGTCGGCTCGATCGTCGCCCTGACGCCCCGGCCCTCCAGGGCCTCGAACCCACGAACGTCTGGAATCGACAGGTCACGCTCGCTCGCCGTTTCGCGAATGGCCCGGGCGATGACGTGCTCCGAATCGCCCTCAGCGGCGGCCGCGATCGATAACACCTCGTCGTCGGTCCACCCCTCGACCGTCTCCAGGCCGACGACACCCTGCTCGCCCTCGGTGAGCGTCCCCGTCTTGTCGAAGACGACGACGTCGAGGTTGCGCGCCTCCTCCATGGCGATCCGGTCGCGTACGAGCATGCCGTTTCTCGCCGCCATCGAGGTGTTGATCGCGACGACGAGCGGGACGGCAAGCCCCAGAGCGTGCGGACAGGCGATGACGAGGACCGTAACGACGCGTTCGACCACTGGCAATCCGAAGCCGACGGCGACCGTCCAGCCGACGGCCGTCACCGCTGCCACAGCGAGCGCGGCGTAGAAGAGCCAGCCGGCGGCGCGGTCGGCGAGTACCTGCGTCCGAGAGCGGCTCTCCTGAGCCGCCTCGACGAGGCGCATGATTCCCGACAGGGTCGTCTCGTCCCCGGTGGCGCCGACGCGAACGCGCAGGCTTCCGTCGCGGTTGGTCGTCCCGCCGATCACCTCGTCGCCCGGTTCCTTCGTCACTGGTTTCGACTCGCCGGTGAGCATCGACTCGTTTACGTTCGATCGTCCCTCCTCGACGACGCCGTCGGCCGGCACGTTCGCCCCCGGACGGACGAGGACGAGATCTCCCTCGGCGAGCGCATCGATCGGAACGTCCTCGGTCTCGCCGTCGTCGGTGATTCGCTCGGTGGTGTCCGGCAGCAGCTCGGCGAGTTCGTCCAGCGCGCCCGAGGCGCGCCGGACGCTCCGCATCTCGATCCAGTGGCCGAGCAGGAAGATGACGATCAGCGTCACCAGCTCCCAGAAGAACGGTTCGCCGATGTCGAGGGTGACGGCCGCGACGCTGTAGACGAACGCCACCGTGATCGCGAGCGAGATGAGCAGCATCATCCCTGGCTCGCGATTTCTGGCTTCGACCGCGCCCATCCTGAGGAACGGAATCCCACCGTACGCGAAGACGACCACCCCGAGGGCGGGACCGACAAACTCGTTGCCCGGGAACGTGACGGCGTCGTACCCGAACCAGCCCTGCAACATCGGGCTGAAGTACAGAACCGGGAGCGAGAGGACGAGACAGACGAAAAACCGCCTGCGGAACATCGCCTCGTGGCCGGAGTGGTCGACGTGGGCGTCGTGGCGGTGGTCGCTCTGGTCGTGTGCGTCGTGGCGGTGGTCGTCGGGACGGTGGTCGGTTTCACCGTCAGCGTGGCGGTGTTCGCGACCGCCGGAGTCACGTTCTCCCGGCTCCGCCCCGTCGCTCGACCCCCGACGCTCGGTCGGCTTGGTCGCGGGCGAGGGCGCCCTGCGATAGGAATCGCAGACGCGACAGCACGAACAGTAGGTGTCGGTCGGTTTGGGTCGCGTCGCGTTCTCGCCTGTATCGCGGCCCGAAGTGTCCCCCTTCATCGTCACTCTTCCCGACGAAGCCGCTCGCGACGGCGTTCGAACTCCTCGTCCGAGAGGTCGCCGCGGGCGTAGGCGATTCGTAACTCTTCGAGGGCCGCATCGGTCGACTCGCCGCGTCGAAACGCGCTGATAAGTAGGTAGCCGACGCCGACGACGAGGGCGATCAGTACGAGCCACGAGAAGAGTGGCCACCAGCCCGTTCCGTTCCACATTCCGCCGTGACCGGCGCCCATCAACGGCCACATGAGGACCATGCCGATCAGGGGAACGAGCAAGAAGAGCGCCACGATCACCAGTATCACCCGGAGGATAGCATCATCGGAAGTCATCGTATGAACGTATGCGATGTGGGATAAAGAACCCGGAGACCGTTCGCACGGATCGTCGCGTCTCACAGGGTCCGTCGGTCGGGAAACGTAACACGTAGGGACACCTGCCGACAATGACGACGTAACTCCCGTGACTCGAACCAGACTCGACGTCGCCGTCAGCGTCCTCGTCGGGGTTATCGTCCTCATCGGTATCGGTGCCGCATGGCAAACCTACCGCCAGGCCCAGGCGCACGGCCAGATGATGGGCCACAGCACGGTTGTCCACGGACCCCATCCGGTCTGGATTCTCTTCGGAACGCTCCTCGTCGCCGGAGCCATCGGCGGAATCTACTGGTTGGTTCGCGATCAGGTTCGCGACGACGGCGACCGCACGACGCCGCGTGCAGATCCCGCGAACCGACACGACGAAAACGACGCCGCAGCGAGTCAACCCGACGACGAACCGTCGGCGGCTTCCGCCGCCGGGGTTCGATCATCCGTCCTGGACGTCCTTCCGGAGGACGAACGGCGCATCCTCGAACCGGTGATCGATTCACCAGGGTTGACCCAGATCGCCCTGCGCGACCGCGCGGACTTCTCGAAGAGCAAGGTCAGTCAGACGGTAACCGACCTCGAAAAACGCGGATTGCTCTACCGCGAGCCCCAGGGGCGGACCTACCGCGTCTATCCAGCCGACGACCTCGACGAGCGGTGAGTGCGAATCGAACTGTCGAGGCCGTAGGCGAGCCCGTCGTCGAGCGGGTGCACGAACGATCTCGTCCGCCAGAGACGGTTAGAAGCGAGTAGAAACGTTCTCGAACGGTCTACTCGGCGAGTTCACGACGACGAGTCCTACTACGACCGCGCCGTACGATCGACCGAGTACCATGACAGCACTACGACTCTCGATCGCCGCGATCGTCATCCTCGGCTTGCTCGGCGGGATCGCACTGGTAAGTGCAGACGGCCAATCAGATGCAACCGTGATCGACTGGATGCACGACGGCATCGCCGATCACGTCCCGGGTGATCACCACAGTGGCGATCACACAACCCACCACGACGGTTCGCACGCCCAATATCACGAGAAACACCACGACGGTTCACACGCCCAATATCACGATGAACACCACGACGGAACGCACGTCCCGGGCGAACATCACCAGGACGGCGGAGAGTGCGTGACCTGATCCAGCATCTGTGTAGCGGGGGTCGAGTCGATGCGTAACTCGCTCGCGTCAAATCTCGTCGAAGACGTCGGTCTCGCCGTCGGCGTAGAACTCGTAGATCGTCCAGGTTTCGTCCTTCGAGCCGCCCATCCCCGGCGATCCCGCCGGCATGCCGGGAAGGGCGATGCCGACCGAATCGGTCTCGGTTTCCAGGTACTCCTGGATCGGTTCGACCGGTAGGTGACCCTCGAAAACAGAGCCGTCGAGGACGAGCGTGTGACAGCTTCGAAGCGTCGACGGAACGCCGAGGTCCGCTTTTCGTTCGAGTAACGCCGGTTGATCGTCGAGCACCTCGACCGCGAGATCCGCGTCGAGGTGATCTTCGAGGTAGGGCTGGTACTCGTCGCAACAAGCGCAGGTTGGTCCCTGGTACTGCGTTGCGGTGTCGGCGGCGAGATTCCCGTCGAGGTCGGACGAGGGTGGGTCCGAACCGTCGCCGATACAGCCCGCGACGCCGAGTCCGACCGTCGACGCGCCGAGTGCGAGGAGCGTCCGTCTGGTGGTATTAATCATGGGTGAGTGGCCGTTGAATCGATCGATAACGGTAAGATACCGTTCCTCGTGTATGAGTGGCCCGTCCCGTTCCTGCATGGTGGGAACGTCGCGAGACGGACCCGACCGATTCGATGGGAAAGTCGGGTTCCGGAACGCGGAAGTAGATAAGTTCTAGTTGTATTAGAACAAGTTAGATGGTGTTATGTGATCCGTCCGTCGAGTGGAGTCTATGTCCACTGAGGACCCATCGCGTCGATCAGCGACGCTCGCGGACTCGTACACGGAGATGAGCGAGATTCTGATGCCGAACCACACGAACAACCTCGGGCGAGCCCTCGGCGGGTCGATCCTCCACTGGATGGATATCTGCGGAGCCATCGCCGCCCGGCGGTTTGCCAACCGCCAGGTCGTCACCGCCGCCATGGATCACGTCGACTTCATCGCCCCGATCGACCTCGGCGATGTCGTGACGATCACGGCCTACGTCTTCGACACCGGCCGGACGAGCATGGACGTCACCGTCGATGTCCGAGCCGAGCGGCCGAATCGTCGGGAGCGAATCGACGCGGCGACCTCGTTCTTCAGCTTCGTCGCGCTCGATTCGGACGAACTGCCGACCGCCGTACCGGCGCTTCGCTGTCCGACCGAAGACCAGCGAGCGAAGCGAGAGGCCGCCCGTTCGGCGCGACTCGAGCGCAGGCAGGCGCTCGCCGAGCGGGGAGACCGTCACGAGTGATGGTACAACCGACCCATGAAGACAATTTAATTTGTCGTAGTACAATTTGACTTGGTAAACTTTATGTGGTGGGCCCCGGCACCGAGTACTGCGGCACGTAGATACCCTCGTCCGAGACGAGCCGAACCGACGCGGCCAGTGACGACGCTGTCGCTCGCCGCGACGGTGCGAAACCCGTCTCCCTCGAACTCCGAATCAGACACGACCATGACTCAGCACCCAACGCAGACGATCCCATCGATCGAATCGATACTCGATCGCGCGAAGACCGGCGTCGAGACGGTCCTACCGTGCGAGCGGCGCGACGAACTCGTCGCCGAGATCGAACGCACCAGCTACGACGGCGCTTCGACCGAAGAAGTGTACGACAGCGTCCTTCAGGCGCTCTCTGCGCGCGTCGAACGCGACCCCGAATATGGGCAACTCGCGGCAGCGGTCGCTCGCGAGCGACACTACCGCGAAGTACTCGGGATGGTGGCCGACGGATCCGATCTCGATCGGCGCTACCGCGATACGTTCGTATCGAACCTGGAGCACGGCGTCGAACGCGGGCGGCTCGACGATCGGCTCCTGACGCGCTTCGATCTCGACGAGCTGGCGTCGGCGCTCGCGATCGAGCGCGACGAGTCGCTCGACTACCTGGCCCTCGAGACGCTCACCCAGCGGTACTTCCTTCGGATCGACGCCGACGAACCGCCGCTCGAACTCCCGCAGGCGTTCTGGATGCGCGTCGCGATGGGCCTCGCGATCGACGAAGACGAGCCGACGCGGCGCGCCCGGTCGTTCTACGACGTGCTCTCGAAGCTGGAGTTCGTTCCCTCGACACCGACCCTCTTTCACAGTGGGACAGTTCACCCGCAACTCTCGTCGTGTTACCTGACGACCGTTCCCGACGACCTCGAAGAGATCTTCGAGGCGTACAAACACCACGCGCTGCTCTCGAAGTGGAGCGGCGGCCTCGGCAACGACTGGACGAACCTCAGGGCGGCCGGGGCGATGATCGAGTCGACCGGCGTCGAATCGACCGGCGTCGTCCCGTTTCTCCGGATCAGCAACGACGTAACGTCGGCGATCAACCGGTCGGGAAAACGACGCGGTGCCGCCTGCGCCTACCTGGCGTGCTGGCACCTCGACTTCCCGGCCTTCCTCGACCTCAAGCGAAACACGGGCGACGAACGTCGCCGGACACCGGACATGAACACGGCCGCGTGGGTCCCGGACCTGTTCGTCAAACGGGTTCGACGCGACGAGGAGTGGACGCTCTTTAGCCCCGACGAGGTTCCGGACCTACACGAGCTGTCGGGCGAGGCGTTCGAAACGCGATACCGCGAGTACGAACGTCTGGCCGACGCGGACGAACTCAGGCGATACGAGCGCGTCGAGGCGCGGTCGCTCTGGCGGACGATGCTCACCCGTCTCTTCGAGACCGGCCATCCCTGGATCACCTTCAAGGACCCCTGCGTCGTTCGCTCGCCACAGGACCACGTCGGAACGGTCCACTCGTCGAACCTCTGTACGGAGATCACGCTCAACACGAGCGCGGACGAACACGCCGTCTGCAACCTCGGGAGCGTCAACTACGCCGCTCACGTCCGAAACGGCGAACTCGACCGCACACACCTCGCTGAGACGGTCGAGACGGCGATGCGAATGCTCGACAACGTCGTCGACCTGTGTTTCTACCCGACCGAGGAAGCCGCCCGCTCGAACGAGCGCCACCGGCCGGTCGGGCTCGGGACGATGGGCTTTCACGACGCGTTGATGCAACTGGATATTCCACTGGCCTCAGAGCGAGCGCTCGAAACGGCCAACCGCTGGCAGGAGTTCGTCTCCTACCACGCGATCAAAAACTCCGCGACGCTCGCCAAAGAGCGCGGGACCTACCCCTCCTACGAGGGATCAAAGTGGGATCGGGGGCTTCTCCCCCAGGATACGGTCGACCGACTCGAAGCCGAGCGCGGTCACGAGATTCCCACCGACCGCGAGGAGACCCTGCCGTGGGACGACGTCCGCGACCGCGTCGACGAGTTCGGGGTTCGAAACTCGAACACGATGGCGATCGCGCCGACGGCAACGATTTCGACCATCGCCGGCACCACACCCTCGATCGAGCCGATCTACTCGAACCTTCACGTGAAGTCGAATATGAGCGGCGACTTCACGATCGTCAACGAGCACCTCGTCTCCGACCTGGACGAGCGCGGCCTCTGGGACGACGAGATGGTCGACCGGCTCACTTACTACGACGGCTCGGTCCAGGAGATCGACGCCGTCCCGGACGCGCTCAAAGAACGGTATCGCGGCGCGTTCGAGATCGACCCGCGTCACTTGCTCCGCCTGACCGCCCACCGCCAGACCTGGATCGACCAGTCCGTCTCGCACACCGTCTTCTTCCCCTCGACCGACGGCTCACTGCTCGCCGACGTCTACGAGAGGGCCTGGGAACTCGGCCTCAAGACGACCTACTACCTCCGGACGCTCGGCGCCACCCAGATCGAGAAGTCGACGCTCGATCCGACGGAGTACGAGAAGACTCAGCACCGAGACGAGTTCGATTCCAACCATCGAGACGTGTTCAGTTCCGACGAACGCGACGCGTGCGACCGACAGAGCGGAGAACTGCACACCGTCGACGATCCGACCTGCGAATCCTGTCAGTAACTTACGAACCATGCCACTGCTAGACACCGACGCCGAACACGACCCGAACAAGATACTGCCGATCGAGTACGACTGGGCCCGCGAGTACTACGTCGCCGGCGTGGCCAACAACTGGACCCCGGAAGAGATTCCGATGGGAGACGACGTCACCCAGTGGCGAGGGGACGCCCTCACCGACGCCGAGCGCCAGCTCGTCGAGTGGAACCTCGGGTTCTTCTCGACGGCCGAATCGCTCACCGCGAACAACCTCGTCCTCGCCGTCTACGACCACGTCACGGCCCCGGAGTGTCGCCAGTACCTCCTCCGGCAGGCCTACGAGGAGGCGATCCACACGGACACGTTCATTTACTGCTGTGACTCGCTCGGCTTCGAGCCGGAGTACCTCTACGGGATGTACGACCGAATCCCGTCGATCGCCGAGAAAGACGAATTCGTCGTCGACATGACGCGCGTTGTCGACTCCCCGGACTTTTCCATACAGACGGACGAGGACGTTCTGGACTTCCTGCGCGATCTCGTCGGCTTCTACGTCGTCATGGAGGGGATCTTCTTCTACGCCGGATTCGCGATGATGCTCGGACTGAAGCGCCGGAACAGGATGGTCGGCATCGGCCAGCAGTTCGAGTACATCCTCCGAGACGAGTCTCTCCACGTGGGGTTCGGCGTCGAACTCATCGACGGGATCCGGGTCGAGCACCCCGATGCCTGGACGGACGCGTTCGAAAGGGAGGTGATCGACCTGCTCACCGAAGCCGTCGAACTGGAGAAGATTTACGCCCGCGAGGCGTGCCCCGAGGACGTTCTCGGGATGAGTAGCGAACAGTTCTGTGAGTACGTCGAACACGTCGCAGACCGCCGGCTCCGACAGCTCGGCCTGCCGACCCAGTACGGGACCGACAATCCGTTCCCGTGGATGACAGAGCAGGTGGATCTGAACAAGGAGAAGAACTTCTTCGAAACGCAGGTGACCGAGTACCAGAGCGGCGGCCGACTCGACTGGTAGCTCACCCGTTCATCGCCCCGCCGACCGCCCCCGCGATCGCGCTCTCGATGGCCATGACGAACGCGACGAAGAACGCGACCAGCAGGATGCCGAGCCCCGCCAGCCCGCCGACGATCGCGCCGACCGGGCCCAGGGCGAGACTCCCGATACCGACCGCGAGCGCCAGCACGACCCCCGCGACGATCGCACCGAGGCCACCGGCGAGCAATCCGTGCCAGGCGCCCCGTCCCAGCCCGCCGCCGGCCATGTAACCGGCGACGAATCCGCCGAGCAGTCCCGCGACGAGCTGGCCGAAGACCGGAACCGAGAGCCCGAGGATCGAGGCGACGGTGATGACGAGAAAGCCGACGATCACGGCGCGCCAGTCAGTCATGGTGAGAGTGAGGGCTGGTGCTGGCAAAAGGCCGTCGTTGATCCTCGCGTACGCGAGTCGGTTATCGTCCAGTCAGGACCTTTCGTCCAGTCTGGACCGCCGGCGCCAACGGACGCGCTTTTATGAGCGCCGCCCGTAGCGACGGTATGATTTTCGAGGACCTTCCGACGACGCCGACGTCGGAAGAGCTGATCGACAAGGCGTTCTCACGGGCGTCACGAGCCGGTCGGGCCCAGCAGGGCCTGGACGCCCAGCAGTCGATGCTGCAGACGGCGGGCAACATCATCTCCGATAACCTAGAAAACGTCGTGACCGCCTGGCCCGACTTCGAGTACGACGTCGACCCGTTCTACACGGAACTGGCCGAGGCTATTCTCGCCTCGATCACGCTCGGACCCGAAGCGGACGACCCCGAGGACGAACGAACCGGCGTCGACGGACTCCGGCAGGCGCTCTCGCGGGTGACCTGGGCGTCGAGACAGACCGCGGAGATCCAGCGCGAGTACCAGTCGAAGCTCCGGAAGACGGACGTCGACACCGCCAGAAAGCACAGAAAGCAGGCGTTCGCGCGACTGGCCGACGTCGTCGAGCAGGTCGACCCGGACCTCCGGGCGATCAACGACGCCCGAAACGCCCTCCGGGACCTCCCGGAGATCAACCCGGACGAGCCGACGATCGTCGTCGCCGGCTATCCGAACGTCGGCAAGTCGTCGTTCGTCAACGACGTGACCAACGCCCGCGGCGAGACCGCGAGCTACCCGTTCACGACGAAGGGAGTCGGCCTCGGCCACCTCGAACGCGATCACATCCGCTATCAGCTGGTTGACACGCCCGGCCTGCTCGATCGACCGGCCGAAGAGCGAAACGAGATCGAATCCCAGGCGGTCAGCGCCATCGAGCACCTCGCCGACTGCGTGCTGGTGTTTCTGGACCCGAGCGGCTCCTGTGGCTACCCGATCGACAGCCAGCTCGAACTGCGCGACTCGGTCGTCCGACAGTTCGACGCCCTCGACGTTCCCGTCCTGACGATCGCGAACAAAGCGGATCGGTTCGATCCCGACGACGCCTCGATCCCCGACCTCGACGCCGACTACCACATGAGCGTCGAGACCGGCGAGCACGTCGAGGCGGTGCTCGAGGCGGCCATCGAGGCGATCGGCTACGAGCCGGAGCTGCCGTTCGAGAGCTAACGCCAATCACGGAGCGCCGTCGAAGTAGCCGCGTCGGTCGGAGAAGACGGGACAGGCGAGAAACGAGTGGTACACCGAGTGCTTACACCGGCCAACCAGGGAGCGAGGGAGTCTCACCCTCCCAACGAATCGAATCGATTGCCGACGGGAGCTGCTGCAGTCGCTCATCGAGCACGGAAAGCGGGTGCGAATCGAGAAACGACGCGCTGTAGCGATCGACGGCTGCGTCTTCGAAATTGAGCTGAACGTGACACGGTCCGAGATCGGCGTGGTCGGCATCTCGATGGAAGCCGAGCATAACGTTGCGCTCCGGTTCGATCCAGTTGATGCGGTAGTATTCGTGGTCGACACCGGTCGGGTACCAGAACCGAAGTTCCAGTCGTGCGCGGTCCGCGTCGGCGGGGTCGCCAAGAAACGTTGTCGGCGCGACATCCGCGATCACGTACCGCGGCCGTCGGCGAGACGGGCGAAAGCGCACGTTCTCGCAGCCGGCCTGTTTCGTTACTCGGGCGTGGACGTCTCGGAGGAGAGTGCGCTGTGTATATCGGTCGCGACCAGCAAGAAAAATCATCGGGAGAGTCACCTAGCTCGTGGCGCGGTCTGTCGCGTCGGTCGTTCGCTCGCGAGCAGACTCGACATCCGAGTAGAGTTCCAGGGCGTGTTTGATGAGACGGCGGTCCGCCTCGTTTTCACGCCAGAACGCGATCACGTCACGACGCTTACGGAGCTGTTCGCTCGAGAGGGTACAGTCGGCGAGCGTCTGTTCGAGATCTTCCCACGTCTCGACGTCGTACGTTTCCTGCCACTCCTCGATCTCCCTGGTAATCGCCGCTAATTCGTCACGAAGGTCCTCGCGCGCGTTCTTTTCTATGAGCATGCGGATTTCGTCGAAGAGTAACTGCGTGTGATCGGGCTGGTAGAGCGTCCTCTCGCCGGCCTCGACGCGGCACAAGACGCCCTCCTCGACGAGATCCTGTACTTCGTCGTTCGTCGTACTCCAGGCCGCATCCGCCCGGTCGCTGATCCAGTTGATCGATCGGGGTTCGCGGAGCGTGGTAGCGATCGCTCGAATGCGTTCGCGGGCGCTCATCGACTCGGTCCACGACTGTACCCCATTTTGGGAGGACTCGGACATCCGTGCCACCTCTACCGGCAGTGTTCGCACTATATTCGCATATATGTTTGTATTCTCTTGAATAGTCAAGAGTGTTTGCGAGCACGGCCACGCTTCTGGTGACACGCCGGATCGGAGGAATCTGCAGACGGAACAGGCCACGTGCATAGAGTCGTTCGGAAGACGACGTCCCATGACTGAGCAGAGCGAAGCTAAGCGGGAACGAAGTTCCCGCGAGGTCAGCGGGACGTACGCCCCGCCAGACTCCGCGAGGGCCGCGAGACCGTCGGTCTCGCCTGATGACGAGAGGGTCTGTTTTTCGAATTACATGACCCCAGTCGGTTCACCGAAACAGCACCACCCTTTTTGCGCTCGACACCGTCTCTATGTGCGGCATGGACGAACTCCGAACGGGACTGTCCTACGGCGACGTACTCGTCGTCCCCCAGCGCTCGGGCGTCGACAGTCGCCAGCAGGTCGATCTGTCGACGCGCCTCACAGATGATATCGAACTCGCGACGCCGTTGCTCTCCGCACCGATGGACACCGTCACCGAGGCCGAGACGGCCATCGCGATGACCGAAGCCGGCGGGATGGGAACGATCCACCGCTTCCTCTCGATCGACGAACAGGCCGACGAGGTACGCCAGGCGGCCGAAGCCGGCGCGACGGTCGGCGCCGCCGTGGGCATCGCCGGTGAGCCACTCGCTCGTGTCGAAGCCGTTCTCGACGCCGGCGCCGACAGCGTGATGGTCGACGTCGCCCACGGCCACCTGCAGCGGTGTCTCGACGTGGTGGGCGACCTTCGCCGGGCCTTCCCCGACGTTTCGCTCGTCGCCGGAAACGTCGCGACGCCGACGGGCGTCGCCGACCTGGCCGACGCCGGCGCAGACTGCGTCAAAGTCGGGATCGGGCCCGGCTCACACTGTACGACCCGCCGCGTCGCAGGCGCCGGCGTCCCGCAGCTCACCGCCGTCAGCGACTGCGCCGAGGCGGCTCGAGAGTACGACGTCAGAATCGTCGCCGACGGCGGCATCCGGTGTTCCGGCGACGCCGTGAAAGCGCTACTCGCCGGCGCGGACGCGGTTATGATGGGGAGTCTCTTCGCCGGAACGACCCAAGCGCCGACGGAGGTGATCGAGATCGACGGCACCCGCTATAAACGCTCGCGCGGGATGGCGACGACCGCCGCCAACGAGGCCCGAACCGATTCGGACGACGTTCCGGACGCCGACGAAGGAGTCGAAGGATTGACCGAGTACAAGGGCTCGCTCGTCGACGTCGCCGCCGAGTTCGCCGCCGGCATCCGCTCCGGACTGAGCTACGCGGGTGGCCACACCATCGGCGACGCTCGCGAGAACGCCGAGTTCATCCGCGTCGCCGAGAGCGCCCGCGATCTCGAGGGAGCACACGGCGATCACGACTGGGAGAACGTCATCGTCGAGTGAGTTGGACGAACCCGTTTCGAACGATTCCGCCTACCGGTCGTCGAGAATCGCGAGGACGACGGCGGCCAGCAGGACGATCGAGAAGAGGATCGTCAGCCCCTGCGACACCGTCGCGATCTGACTGTCGACGTCGCCGCCGGTGAGTAACTCGACAATATCGCCGGCCGCCCGCATCGAGCCGCCGACGCCGGCGAGCGCGAGTAATCCGAGCCCGTAGGTCGCCACGTCGTTCCGATCGGTCGACAGCCCGAGGCGTCCGAGAAAGACGCAGGCGACCCCGAGCGCCGCCGGAATGAGCGCCGTGAAGTGAGGGTCATCCGGCGCGACGTAGCCGACGACGCCGACGGTTGCCAGCGCGACGCCGACAGCGATGGCGATCCGATACGGATCTCGCGTAGATTGTGCCATGGGGGCGAATGTCGGAGCGAGAAAAAACTACTTTCGGTACGATCGACGAAACGTGTGAGAAGATCGCACGGACCGAACGCAGAGCGTGTCGTTTTCGTACCCTCGGCCCGGAGAGGCGTACATGAGAACACGGGGGACGCTACGACTGGCGACGCGAGGGTCGCTGCTCGCCAGGCGGCAGGCTTCGATCGTCAGCGAGCGGCTCGAAGAACGACGGTACGAGGTCGAACTCGTCCCCGTCGAGACGACCGGCGACCAGATCCGAGACGAGTTGATCCACCGCCTCGGCAAGACCGGCGCGTTCGTCCGCGAACTCGACGAGCGCGTGCTCGACGGCGAGTGCGACGCGGCGATCCACTCGCTGAAAGACGTCCCCACCGAACAGCCGTCGGATCTGGTGACGGCCGCGGTTCCCGAGCGCGGGCCGGCCGGGGACGTCCTCGTCACCCCGGACGGGGCGTCGTTCGACGAGCTTCCAACGGAGGCGACCGTCGGCACCGCCAGCCTGCGCCGACGCGCGGAGTTACTCACACAGCGACCGGACCTCACGGTCGAGCCGATTCGCGGTAACGTCGACACCCGACTCGAAAAACTGCTCGCCCCCAGCCTCCAGGCCGAACACCAACGACGAAGCGAGGCCGACAGCGAGCGAAAGGGCAACGTCGGAAACGACGATTTCGAGCCGACGTTCGATCGGACCGTCGAGGAGTGGTTCGACGACCGCCCCGAACTCGAAAAGCAAGCCCTCGGCCGCGAGGTCGAGACCGAGTACGACGCGATCGTCCTGGCCAGAGCCGGCCTCGAACGGAGCGGGCTCAGCCACGCCGTTTCGTTCCGGGACCTGCCGACGACGACGTTCGTCCCCGCTCCCGGACAGGGCGCGCTCGCCGTGACGGCGACCGACGGCGAAACCGCCCGCGAGATCCAGGCCGCGATCGACCACCCGCGAAGCCGCGTCGAGGTGACGGTCGAACGGACGATTCTCGCGACGCTCGGCGGCGGCTGTATCGCTCCGCTCGGCATTCACGCGACGGTCCAGGGCGAGTACGTCCACACCGCCGTGGCCGTCTTCGATCGAGACGGCGACGAGTCGATCACCGCCACCCGAGACCTGCCGATCGAGACGCACGCGACCGCCGCCCGCGAATTCGCCGAGGATCTGGCCGACCGAGGCGCGGCCGACCTGATCGAATCCGCCCGCCGGGACGCCGATGAGGCGGACGCAGACGACCTGCCGGAGGGGAAGTAGATGCCGGGCGAATCCGACGAGGAGGCGACAGCACCTGGCGACGGCGCCGCTACCGAGATCGGATTCGTCTCGCTCGTCGGGAGCGGCCCCGGCGATCCCGAACTCCTGACCGTGAAGGCGACGCGCCGACTCGAGGAGGCGGACGTCGTCTTGCACGACAAGCTTCCCGGCCCCGAGATCATCGAGCAACTCCCGGACGACGCCCGGGAAGACGTCGGCAAGCGCGCCGGGGGCGAGCGAACCGCACAATCTGCGATCAACGAGCGGCTGGTCGAACTCGCCCGCGAGGGAAAGCGCGTCGTCCGGCTCAAAGGCGGCGATCCGTTCGTCTTCGGGCGGGGCGGCGAGGAGGCCGAGTACCTCGCCGATCACGGGATTCCGTTCGAGGTGGTCCCCGGCGTCACCTCGGCCGTGGCGGCCCCCGCGGTCGCGGGGATCCCGGTCACCCACCGCGATCACGCCTCGTCCGTTTCGTTCGTCACCGGCCACGAGGACCCGACGAAGCCGGAATCGGCGATCGACTGGGAGGCGCTCGCCGCGACCGGAGGGACGATCGTCGTCCTGATGGGCGTCGGCAAGCTTCCGGCGTACACCGCGGCCCTGCGCGAGGCCGGAATGGACCCCGAGACGCCGGTCGCCCTGATCGAACGCGGAACGCGTCCGGGCCAGCGCGTCGCGACCGGGACCCTCGACACCATCGTCGACGAACGCGACGCGGCGGGGATCGAACCGCCCGCCGTGACCGTCATCGGCGACGTCGCGGCGACGCGCGAGTCCGTCCGAGAACGGCTCGGGAACGGGGTGAGCGACGATGCGTGAGGATATGGCGTCGCGTTCCGACGCGGAGGCCGCCGCGAACGCGGCGACGGGCCGACCGCGCGTCGCCGTCTTTAGACCCGACGACGAGCGGCTCGAGTCGGCCGTCTCGCTTCTTTCCGACCTGGGCGTCGAACCCGTCCCCGATCCGATGCTCGCAGTCGAGCCGACCGGCGAGACACCCCGCGAGAACGCCGACTACGTCGTGTTGACGAGCAAGACCGGCGCCGAACTCGCCGCCGAGGCCGGCTGGGAGCCGGGTGCGTCGACGGTCTGTGCGATCGGACCGGCGACCAGCGCGTCGATGGAAGCCGTCGGGTACGCGGTCGATCTGGTCCCCGACGAGTACACCTCGAGCGGACTCGTCGAGACGCTCGAAAGTGAGGCGGACCTCGACGGAGCGAGCGTCGAAGTCGCCCGCAGCGACCACGGCAGTCCGGTGCTCCTCGATGGCCTGTCCGCGGCGGGAGCGGACGTCCACGAGACGGTACTCTATCGCCTCGTCAGACCGCCAGAAAGCGGTGACGCCGTCGACCTCGCTGCGAGCGGCGACCTCGACGCCGCCTGCTTTACCTCGTCGCTGACGGTCGAGCACTTCTTCGAAGCCGCGACGGAGCGCGGGACGACCGACGCCGTCGCTGTCGGACTCGACCGAGCCGTGGTCGGCGCGATCGGCGAACCGACGAGAGAGACGCTGACCGCGTTCGGTATCGACGCCGACGTCGTGGCCAGCGAGGCGACGTTCGATGCGCTCGCTCGCGAGACGGTCGCAGCGGTCGATCGCTAGGCCGGCGGGAACAGGAGATCAACGGGTCCGCGTCGGCTCCGACGCATCGCCCGAAATGTGCGTCGAGACGTACGACGCGGCAGGATCGATCGCGTACCATAGCTCTCGGGCGATCAACGCTACCGGTCCGATCGCCGCCAGTAGAAACAGGACGTCGTAGAACCACATCGTCCCGCCGAGCAACTCGATCAGCGGGGCGAAACCGCGGTGGGCGACGAGAATTGCCCCGAGAATCATCGTCCAGAACGTAACGGAGGCAACGTGCTCGCGGAGGGTTGTGGGACCGCCGGACAGCGCGTGGACGAACGACGGGAGCACGATGGCGAGGTACCCGAAGACGGCCACGAAGGAGACGGTGAGGACGGCGCTCCCGACGGCGGCGAAGGTCGGTCCCGCGACGTCGATGCCGGGCAATAGGCCGATCAGAACGAGGACGATCGCGACGGCGAGACCGCCGAAGACCAATCGGCAAACGGCCTCGGTGGCGTCGGTCTCGTCCGCCGTCTGTGACCACCGGGTCGGGTCGAAGGACCCGCCGGACCGGAGTGCGTCGACGAAGTCACGCGCGGCGGTCGAATCAACGCCGTCAGCCGCTCGCTCGTCGGTCGATTCCGTGTCAGACGTCGGTTCAGTGGAACGCATAGTGGAGCGGTTCATCGATCGGCCTGTAAAAGTCGGCTACCGTTCGCCGTCGTTCAGCGAATTCGAACGGTCACAAACGATGTGAACGGTGGGCGGGCGACACCCGCAGCTTTATCCCGGATGGGGCGGCTACCGGCGACTGTGACCGAGCCCGTCCCCGCGCTGGCCGAGCGAGCGACCCGCTGTGCAACGCGGCTGCTCGCCGCCGAGCGCGTCCTGCTCGCCTCTCACATCGACGCAGACGGGCTCACGAGTGCGGCGGTCGCCGCGAGCGCGCTCGAACGAGCCGGGAAATCATTCGAAGTCGTCTTCGAGAAGCAACTCGACGAGGAGGCGATCGACAGGATTGCGGCGACGGACTACGAGACGGTCTGGTTCACGGACTTCGGAAGCGGGCAGCTCGACGTCATCTCGACGTACGAAACGAATGGAGCGTTCACGCCGGTGATCGCGGACCACCACCAGCCCGCCGACGCCGACACCGAGTATCACTGTAACCCCCTACTCGAAGGGATCGACGGGGCGAGCGAACTCTCGGGTGCGGGGACCGCGTACGTCGTCGCACGGGCGATGGCAACGCTACAAGAAAAACGCGGCGACTCCCCCACCAAGCGGATGTCGGCACGTTCGACCGCCGAGGACGGAGCCACCGTCGCGACGACCGCCAGATCGGACAACCGCGATCTGGCGGCGCTGGCGGTCGTCGGCGCGGTCGGCGACATGCAAGCCTCGAGCGGCCAGTTACACGGCGCGAACGCCGCGATCGTCGAGGAGGGCGTCGACGCCGGCGTCGTCGAGACGGGGACGGACCTCGCACTCTACGGCACGCAGACCCGTCCGCTCCCGAAGCTGCTGGAGTACGCGACCGACGTCTACATTCCCGGTATCTCGAACGATCAGGGCGGCGCCATGCGCTTTCTCGACGGCCTTGACCTCGATCTCAGAGACGAAGAAAACGAGTGGCGTCGATGGGCAGATCTCACCGCCGACGAGAAACAGACCGTCGCGAGTTCGCTGGTCCAGCGGGCCATCTCACGGGGCGTTCCCGCCTCGAAGATCGACGGCCTCGTCGGCACGAGTTACCGACTCGCCGCCGAACCGCCAGGGACCGAGCTCCGCGACGCGAGCGAGTTCTCAACGCTTCTCAACGCCACCGCTCGCTACGATCGGGCGGACGTCGGTCTGGCCGTCTGCCTCGGCGATCGCGACGGAGCACTGGAGCGAGCACGGACGCTCCTCCAATCACATCGACGGAACCTCTCGAACGGGATCGACCTCGTCACAAACGAGGGAGTCACGGTCGAAGAACACCTGCAGTGGTTCCACGCTGGCGACCGCATCCGCGAGACAATCGTCGGAATCGTCGCCGGAATGGCGCTCGGCAACGAGGGGATCGACCGCAACCGACCGATCCTGGCGTTCGCCGAGAAAGACGACGAAGCGGAGGTGAAGGTCTCCGGCCGAGGCACGCACGCGCTGGTTCGTCAGGGTCTCGATCTCTCTGTCGTCCTCGGCGAGGCCGCGAGAGCCGTCGGCGGCGACGGCGGCGGACACGACGTGGCCGCCGGGGCGACGGTGCCAGCCGGCCGAGAACCGGAGTTTCTCGAACGCGCCGACGAGCTAGTGGGCGAACAGATCGAATCCGAGTGACTGGCTCGCGACGTGCGAGCGCGGCCGCGCACAGTTTCAATTTCTGGTAGCGACCGCTCGGTTCGTCACCGGTATCCGATCGAACGAGCGCTAACACGAGTGTGCGAATCGCAGAATCCCGACGTTCCGAGATTCTATATATCGTTATGCGATGTACTATTTAAGTGGACAGTCCTTCTACGCTCTCGAATTGGAACCAATCCCGATCATGGCACACGCCAGACCCAATCCGCGGAAATGCTCGAGAGCAGGTGCGGACTCACCACTGTGACCCCAGCCAAAATTTGTGACCCCTTGAGTAGGAGATATCGAACTGTCCACCAGACACTGATCGGGGCCGGTGGCCGATTTCATCGGATAACAGCCGACCACCACCCCACCACGACCACAAACTCAACAATTCCACCGCAGGACCACACCGCCAGTACCCAATCTGCGTGCACCGATTGTGAAGGTTCCATCCGCCACCCTGTACGCGTAACGTGACGATCCGCCCCCGGCACGAGCGAAGTGAACGACTTACCCCTGGAGTCGCAGCCGAAAACCGCCCCCGCACGATGTGCGAACCGATACCGAAATATCGGATGGTCCAACCCATCGGGCCGCCACTATCGCACAAAAGTAGATCAGGAACGCGAGCCTACGACATGAGCTGATGACGGTGGCGACTCGATAACGCAAATTCGATCCGATTGTCCGATGCCCGCGACCGGCTGACTCGTCCGTTCGAACGCACCCTCGTCGACGCCAACTAATCGAGACCGACCGACATCACGGCCACTTCTTTAAGTGATGAATCCCATAGTGCGATATCGAATTTGGCGAAGCGGTCGATTCGACGCGCTCAGAGAACAGTATTCCGACACGCGTACGAGGCCAGACCGACGTCACGAATAAACCCGGACGAATGGTCCGACCACTGACGAGCGGTTTCCCAACTGAACAACACATGGACGCGACGTAGCGAATCGACCGAAAAGCCCCGACATGCAATCGGGAAACCCATCATGGCCTAGCTGATTCGGTTCGAGTTACCAGCCGACCCATCGCGCGATACGCATCGAAAAGTGAGTAGTAGTCGCCCCCGGTAGAGCGATCGATCGCCAGTTTTCGGACGTGGAGTGAATTCGCGAGGACGTCAACAACCGACCCCGTCTGTCGATCGTATCGAACGAATCGGACGAAGGAGATCTCGACGCGATATCGCACGACCACAACAGCGAACCCACACTGAATAATGCTGATTTTCGACCATCACCGATCGACCGATCGAGAATCGGCTGGCCATTGAACCGCTGACGTGAGACCGACCCGGTTTCGCTGTTGAGAACTCCGACCCAGGACCGAATCAGGCTACACCCCGGCAACTGGGCCAGGAAGACGTAATCACAGAGGTGACGAACGACTGGCGGCCCTTCGAACGGTCGGGCCGGAAGTCCATCGATAGACGCCATACCCCTGGGGTGAGCCAGTCGAAGACCAACATCCAAGCCCGTCTTCGAATAGGGTGGAACGACCATCCGTTGTCGATAACCCCAGATAATGGTTGGCCCGGCTCTGTTACCCGACCCATCGTTCGCGATCCGGCATACCAACCCCGCATGACCGGAATCGACACGTCCGGAGAACATCTCCAACAACCCCACATTTCGACGAAGTAGCCTGCATTGCTGCAATTCCATATCGCAATATACGGTGTATTACTTCAATCGAACCCGAATCAGTCTACTCGATACCCGTACGACTAGGCCCAGACCCGAGAACCCGTCGTAGCTATCCGAATCGCAACTCGTGAACGGTCCCGAGACCGGTGAATGATTATCCGAAGCACAACGAGCGAACGACCAGATCTGCGAACCGCTTTCACCCCACGTATCGCGTGGCGCGACCGACATCGATTCGCCCACACCGGACGAACTGTTCGATAACACACCCAGTCCGCAATTGAAGTCAAGAGAGTTTGGATACCACCGCTAGACCGAGGCGGTCCAGGACAGCTCGAATCAACCCCACCGTATCGAACGATTCGACCGAAACCTGTTCTGCAGAATATCCTCCGGAGTACGCAAACGCGACGTACGACTTCTTCGAACACCCCACTGCGAAACACCGACTTCTCGGCCTCACCCCTACACGTTACACCTGCGAATATGAGTTGCACCACGTTCGGCAGTTTCGCCACACCGGAAGCGTGAAATGCTAACTCACCACGACACACCCGAGCGTATCACCGTCCGATACTCGGCCAATCTATTGAACGACCAGACCGAAGACCGAGTGTAGCCTGGTGACGAGGAGACCACGTGAGCGCCCGATCAACGGTTTGCAACTGGCCGAAGACGTACCGAAAGCGCCCACCAGCCGAGCCCATTCATATAATAAACACCATAGCGCGATATCGAATTACGGCACCAGAGTGAATTCGGTCCTAACAGGAACGGATTCACCGCGTCGAAACGGACGATCTAGCGAATTCGGACGGCGGAAAGGCTATCAGTCGCGAATCGAGCGGACGATCGAGATCGGGTCGGTAATGGACGCCCGTCGACCGACCGTTTCGAGAATCGACTCGAGTTCCGCTCTGAGTTCCTGTCGCGAGGAGACGCGAGTGAGCCGATCCGAGCCGGTACACTCACCGATCGAGTAGCCGAGTCTGAGTTCCCAGCACCGAGTGACGCCGAGCGTCGGGTGAATGTGGTCGGCAGCCGTTCGGACCGCCTCCAGCGTGAGTCCTGACTCACCGCAGCGATAGACGAGTCTCTCGGGTGTTCGACTGGCCAAACACCAGCCGGGGGGCAGCGACTCCGCGGGTAACGGATCCCACTCGATCGACATGGCTGAGGGGTCGCCACCGTTGACAATCCCGATTCGGCTTGCACATGCGCCGGGTGCCCCGAAAGGATCGATATTCGACCGAACAGCGAGACGATCGCGCGGCCGACCGATCGTCCGACTTTTGACGATCCCCCGCGGAGGATCGACTATGGCGGACTTCGACCCGGACCTGTTCGAGGACAAGTACGCGAACTACTTCCCGGAGCTACAGCAGGCGTACAAGAACGCATTCAATCGGATGAACGACCGGTACGACTCCGGACTCGTCCACGCGATCGACCAGCAGGTGTTGAACGAGAGCGAGCCGTTCTACGAGGGAGACGGCGAGTTTCGTATCGACCTTCCGGACGATCCCTACGACCGACTCTCGGGCGTCGTGGTCGAGGAAGATCAGTTCGAGGAAGTCCTCGAGATCCATGTCGATGAGATCGAAAGCGAACTCGAGCGAGTGTTCGGATTCGCGTGACGCTGTGCCGTCTACACGGTTGCAGTCGATAGCGGGTGTGAAAATTGTGAATGTAGTTACATTCACGAGCGATCCCGAGCCGAGAACCGACGCCCCAACGTGTACGCCGCACCACTGAGAGCCACGGCGGTTCCGGTAACGACGCCCGCCACCGTGCGGCGTGACGGTGACGAGCCGTCGGCCGACCGTTCGACGGGCTGATCGAACGCTCCCGCTGTGCTCGCCCAATCGTGATGGTGTCCGAGGGTCCCCAGGCGGACGCGTGAGTCCTCACTGGATCCGTCAAGTCCCGTATCGATCGCGTAGAGGTATCCATCGTGGCTCCCGACGAATGCCCGCCCCTCGACGACTGTCGGCGACGAGACGACAGCACCGCCGGTCTCGACCGTCCACCGTTTCTCGCCAGAGCTCGAATCGATCGCGTAGACAGTTCCATCGGTGCTTCCGACGATCACCGTCCCCGCGACGACCGTCGGCGAAGAGGCCACGTCACCATCGGTTTCGACGTGCCAGTGCATTGCGCCCGAGTCTGGATCGATCGCGTAGACGTTCCCGTCAACACCGCCGACGAACACCGCCTCGGCCGTCACCGTCGGTGACGACACGAACCCCTCAGACGGGCGGTCAATCCACATTTCGTCACCGGTTTTCGCGTCGAGACCGACGACGGTGCCATCGCTGTCGCCGAGGTAGACGACGCCGTCGAACAGCGTCGGTGACGCCGCGATCGATGCCGTCAGCTCGTACGTCCACTCATCGTCGCCCGATGTCGCGTCCAGTGCGTAGCACGTTCCGTCCGCGCCTCCGACGTAGACCGTCCCGTCGACGACCGTCGGTGACGAGCGTACGACGTCGCCGGTGTCGACCGTCCACTGCTCAGTGCCCGTCCTCGCGTCGATCGCGTGTACCGCGTGATCGTAGCCGCCGACGAACAGAGATCCGTCCGCTGCCGTCACCGACGAGCGCATCCACGGTTCGTCGATCGCGTACCGCCAGTACTCCTCGCCGGTCTCGGCGTTCAGCGCGAAGACGCCTGCGTCCAGGTCCCCGCCGGTCGGCGCTTCGATGCTGACGTAGACCGTCCCGTCGATGACGGTCGGGGCCGTCTCGATCCAATTGTCGACGTTCAGTGCGGGCCGAAATCGCCATCGCCTCTCGCCGCTTCCCGCGTCGAGGGCGTACACGTGTCCGTCGTCGCTACCCACGTAGACCGTCCCGTCGACGACCGTCGGTGACGAGTCGACGGCGTCGTTGGTTCGATAGCGCCAAGCACGACGGGGGATGGACTGCTCCTCGACTGCGGACGTGACGCTGCTCAGACCGGTGAGTGTCGTCGCAGCGGCGATTTGGAGAACGTTCCGACGTGTTTGAGTACCCATCCACTGTACCTTTTATTTGATTTTAGATGCCAGTCAATAACTATTTCCATGCAAGTCTTCTTTACTCTGTTAGTTGGTGGTATTTCTCCCCTCACTAATTCGATGCTCGACCGAGTCGTCGTGCCTGACGACGCCGTACGTGGGTCCGGGCGCGTTGTCTATCCTTCTTCTCTCGGCTAGGTGATGCTGGATCCTCGACCACATTTCGCTTGTAACTGCTGTTTCTGTCGTTCGGGCTGAACCTCCCCGATCAGGATTCAGCATCGCCAGGTTCAAAATTACAAGCCGTTCGTACACCACCATATCGTGCAAAACCCTTGTAGCGTCAAATCAGTCCACAGATTCTAGTTCGCTTCGAAACCGAACACCAGCGACGGAAGGCCTAAGGAGCGTCGCACCCAACCACGTCGTATGAGCACGGAGACACAGGACGCAGACGACTTAGAAGAACGCGTCGCCAACTTCCTGCGGCGAAACTTCCCGCAGATTCAGATGCACGGCGGCAGCGCCGCGATCCAGGAGATCGACCGCGAGACCGGAGAGGTCACGATCGCGCTCGGCGGCGCCTGCAGCGGCTGTGGCATCTCCCCGATGACGATCCAGGCGATCAAGAGCCGGATGGTAAAGGAGATTCCCGAGATTACGCAGGTCCACGCTCACACCGGTATGGAGGGCGGAATGGGTGGCGGCGGTACGAGCCCATCGTTCCCCGGCGAAACCGTCGACGACGACGGCGAAGATGAAGGTCCGCAGGCGCCGTTCTGAGCCCGACGGAGTCGAAATTCAGGAGGACGGTCGGAGATTTCGTTCTCGTTCCCACGTACGCAGTAGCCCGGCCAGCGTCCGGTTCGTCGGGACGTCGAGGCTGACCTCGTCCGCCCGGTCGACGACGAACCCGGAGATGGCGTCGACCTCCGTTCGGCGGTCGGCGCGGACGTCCTGGAGCATCGACGACTCGTTCTTCGCGGTTGCGCTCGCGACGCGTTCGACGGCGGTCAGCGTCGACGATTCGTCCAGTTCGACGCCGTGAGCCCGAGCGACGCGAACGGTTTCGCGGGCGGCCTCCAGCGCGAGTTCGCGGGCCGGCGATTCGAGTACGGCGCCGTTCTCGACGCGGACCAGTGCCGTGACCGGGTTGATGGCAGCGTTGATCGCGAGCTTCTCCCAGAGCCGTCTCGGCATATCGTCGGCGACGGTGGTTTCGATACCCGCCACAGAAAACGCGCGTCCGATCCGCTCGGCGAGGGAGGACGTCCCGCCGTCGTGCGGTCCGAGAACGACCTCCCCGAGACCGGTACACCGAACGAGGCCGGGGCGCTCGAGGCGGGCACCGTAGGTCGCCGTTCCGGCGAGGACGGGACAGGCCAGCGCGTCGGCCAGAATCTCCTCGTTTCCCATCCCGTTCTGTAGCGAGAGGACGGCGTCGAACGACCCCGTTGCAAGGGTTTCGGCCGCCGTCTGGGTGTCGAACGCTTTGACCGTCACGACGGCCAGCTCGGCAGCGATGTCGGATCCGTCGGTCGTCGCAGAGGGGCAAACGTGTGCGTCTATTTCGCCTTCGATGGCCAGGCCATCGCGCTCGATTCGATCGGCGTGGGCGGCGCGACCGACGAGAGTGACGTCGTGTTCGCGAGCGAGGAGGCCGCCGATCAGGCTCCCGAGACTCCCGGCCCCGAAGACGACGGTTTCCATATCCACCACTCAGAGTCCCGGGTCAAAGGTGATTTGGATCGAATCGCGGAGGCTACCGGATGGTAGGTCTACCCGCCTCCAGCATTCGGTCAGAAGACGAACCACCGTCGAGAGCGGTCAAGGTTGTCAATAGTTACTACAGTACGGTCACGAGATAGGACATGACCGAAACGACGAGTAGACGGCGGGTACTACGGGCAGTCTCAGCGGGCGGCGTGACGGCAGCCTTCGCAGGGTGTATCGGGCTGCTGGACGACGAAGAGACGGGGCCGTGCGAGGTCGCCGAGCGAACCCTTGAGGCGATAGCCAATCGAGAGTACGAGGCCGCCGTCGAGTGGTTACCGGTCGCGTACATGGCCGACGCGTCCGAGTCGGACGTGCTCGCAGTACTGGAGCGGGAGGATCCAGGTGCCGAGGTTGAGCTGCACGAGGCGAACTGCGTCTGCGAGGAGTCGATCGAGCCCGACGAGGTGGGGTGGCTCGACGATCTGGACGCGAAACCGACCGGCGTCGAGACGCTCCGCGTCGACATCTCGGCCGATGGGTCGGGCGAACTGACCGACGGAAACGCGTACTTTCTGGCTCTCGATATCGACGGCGAGTGGTACGTCGGGGAAATCGGCCCCCGTCAGGCGGGAGACTGCCGAGCGGACGAGGACAGCCCGGTCACCGGCGCCGTCGATATCGTCGCAGGATCCGACGAGACGGTCGAAGTGGCGGTCACGTCGCTCGGAGCGGTCGACCGCCTCCTGGCCGAGTGCGACGGCGAGGTCGTCGCCGAATGGACCTCGCCGGAGGTGGGCGCCGTATACGAGGTCGACGTTTCAGCCGCTCCCTGTTCGGATTCAGAGTTGCAAGTCGTCGCCACGGGCGAGGGCCGTGAAATCGTTATTGGAACGTACGATAACAGCCAGTAGCTCACTCGCCGACGGTCACAAGAGGGTCGGTTACCGCATCCATCCTCGGTCCAGTACATCAGATACTCCGTTTCAGTTCCCCACTCCGGGCAGGTGTCCGGGAGCCCGCCCGAAATCTACACCTCTTGAATCCGGTCGTCGTTATAGCGCAACCCGGTCATCGGAGCGGATTATGTCATTACTCACAGCCCGTAGAAAATTTAAATATTAGAAAAAACAATATACCGTGGATGGACGGCGCGTCGTTACAGCGGTTGAGCATTCTCCTCGTTCTCCTGTGGCTCATCCTGGTGGACATGGAAACGTTATCCTGGCTACTCCTTCCGTTGCTCATTTTCGCGGTCATTATTGGGATCGTGGGATTCGTCACCGAATGAGTGGTGTCGACGGCCGTTGACGAGGACGGTCACGTTCTCGAAGCAAACGAGAGCGGACGGGGTTGATCCCCACGTCGACGGCGAACATCTCCCAGCGGCACCGACCATTAGCAGATCCGGTCCGGCGGCGCGGTCAATCCTCCGTCCAGTACATCAGGTTCTCCTTTTCGGTTCCACACTCGGGGCAGATATCCGGGAGGCCGCCTGCGATCTCACCCATCTCGCCGCACTCCATACAGCGCCACATCAGTTCGGCTTCACCCCAGGATTGGCCCGACTTGACGTGCTCGACCGAGAGCGATTCGATCCCTTCCCGCGTCGTGACGAAAAAGCCGTCCGTGTCGAAGCCGCGAACGGTTCCGAGCGGGATTCCGTCCGCGTCGTAGACCGTCTGCCCGGACCCGACGCGCCTGACGTCTTCGTCCGCGTTCCCCTGCGGATCGGTCGCCGACTGGTCGCTGGTGTTGCTCATGAATGCGTTCACGCCGAGGGACACGGTAAAGCCAGGGCGCCAACAGTGCAAGCGTTCGCGTGCGCGAGAGCCGACCGAAGCGAATCGAACGGTCTACATGAAGTCCGCAATTCCGCTCTGTTTGTTCTTGTCGTTCTCGAAGATACTCTCTAGGGATTTCTCGAGGACTTCGAGGCGCTGTTTGGTGTAGTCGCGACAGCCGAACTCGTCTGCGACCTGGATGGCCGTGTCCATGTACTTGTTCACCGAGCCCTGGTGGACGGTGAGATTGACGTTGCCGCCACACTCCCGGCAGACTTCCGACAGCGGCATCCGGCGGAACTTCTCCCCGCAGTCGAGACAGCGCGTCTCCTGTCGCGAAAACGCCCGCAGGTTGCCGATCAGGTCCGGCAGGAAGTGATACTCGATGACGCGCTCTGCGACGTCGGTTTCGTCGACGGCCCGCAGCTTGCGCGAGATCTCGAGCTGGGCGTCCATCTTGTCCATCATGGAGCCGAGCGTCTTGTACGCCGAGAGGTCCGGCCCCATCGCGATGTCGGTCGTGTCGTGGGTGTGGCGAAAGCCGGTGTACTCGTCGTCGGTGCCGAGCGTGTCCTCACCGATTTTGATGTCGACCTCGCCAGGATCCGCCTGTTCGAGCGTCGCCTCGTAGAACTCGTGAGGGTACTGCGAGACGATGTCCATGTTGTGCGCCTCGTCGTCGATCTCCGAAGGGTCGATTCGAGAGGACATGACGAGGGGGGCGTCCATCCGACCGCCACGTTTGTCGGGGAGGAAGGACTTACTGAAGTTGAGGAGACCGTCCAAGAGGAGCATCACGCAATCTTCGTCGCCGTCACACTGACCGGTGTGTAGTCCGTTCGCGACGAGCGTGTGCGTGCCCGAAACGGTGAGACAGTAGGTGTACTCGGCATCGGATGGGACGATGTCGGTTCGTTCTACTCTATCAACCCCCGGACGACCGCCATCTGCGATGGCTTCCGAACGCGTCCTCGTATTCGATCCAGCCGTCGAGTCGGCTCGAGACGGCGTTGGAATTTCGTCGCCGATCTCGAGTTCGCTCGCAGGGATCCGGTCGAGTCCATCGTTCCAGACGACCATCGTGTGGTCGGGCGTAACGGTTAGCGAGCGTCCGTCTCGGGTTTCGATTCGCACGAGATGGTCCGGTGCCGGGTGTTTTGAAACGGTCTCGACCGGACGGGTCACGGGGACTCCCTCGGCGTTGATCGATGGAACCAGAACGGATGATTCGAGGTCCTGAATCAGCGTTCCGAAGTCGTCCTCGCGTGGATCGGTCAACCGAGACTCGACGAATCGTTCGATCGGTTCTTCGCGGACGGTTCCCGCCTCGGCTTCGTACTGGATCTTCGTCTCCGGATGAAAACAGTTGCGCCGTTTCGCCGCGTGGAAGTACGGGTGGGCGTAGCCCACGGCGGCGCTCGTAAAGCCGATCACGCGCCCGACCGTCGCGGCGCTGGTGTGGGGCGCCATGCCGAACACCAGCTCCCCGACCAGCTCGTCGCGCTCGTCGAGTTCGTAGTAGGGTTCCAGGCCGTAGTACTGGACGAGCAGGTCGTCGATAAAGTTCGCCGTTTGCATCATGTGTTCGGCGGCGCCGTCGGAGAGAACGACGTCCTGGACGTTGAGCTCGACCAGCTGGTCCTCGTGCGTGAGCGGTTGGCCGTGGATGTCCGTCTCGTAGCCGAGCGCCTGGAGCTGGCCGACGGTGACGTCGAGTTCGCTCGCGCGCACCGAGGTCACGGGCAGGTCGGTCATGTCGTAGCGGACGGTGCCGTCTTTGAACGACGAGACGTCGTGTTTCGCCCGGAGGATGCCCTTCTCGATCGGTTCGGGGAGTTTGTCAGTCGAGGTGAGCCCCTTGACTCCCTTCAGGATCTCGAAGGCGTTCTCCCGCTCGCCGACGGAGTCGAGGGCGTCCCGGTAGGCCTCGTTTATATCGACGGGCCGTACCTCGGCGCAGGTGGCGGTTCGTTCACAACGGTCGCACTCGACGCGGCCGGCGTCGTCGGGTTCGATCCGCTCGTCACACTCCGGACAGCGATAGTCGGGTTCGGTTCGTTCGTCACACGCCGGACAGCGGTGTTCGTAGGACTCCTCGCCACAATCGGGACAGCGGGTCCGTCCGACCTGAACGTCGACGACGCCCGGCGTGTCCGACATCGTCTCGGCGTGCGAGCCGGCCTTCGCGACGTCGCGTTGGGCGCCGCCGGCTTCGCTGATCGGAAAGAGCGTGTGGACCGCCGGACTCATGTCCCGGCTCTCTGACTTCTCGGGTCTGCCCATCCGGTTTCCGATCCGGGTGGGCGCACGCTCGCGTATCGAGAACGGAGCGACCTCGGTTACGGCTTCGACCGCGTTGTCGCCCGGTCGGTCGGTTCCCCAGGTTCGCGCCCGTTTCGAGAGGTCCTCGTCTCCCCAGGATCGGTCGATCCGTCCGGTCTTCGTGATCTCACAGCCGAGCGAATTGAGTAGCGGACGCGGATCGTCGACTTCGATTCGATCCTCGCGCTGGCGGTGTTCGACGACGATCGTTTCGAGCGCTTCGCGCGTCGCGTCGGTGTGTTCGAGTTCGAGGACGGGGCCGTCGTCGGTGTCCTCGATCCGACCGTCTTCGACCGCCGCGGCGAGGTCGCAAAAGGCCTCGACCGAGAGGTCGTGCCAGAGGTAGGTGTACGCTGGGTGAAGCGGGGCGTCGTACGTCGTTGCCCACTCGAGTGCGCGCTCTGAATCGGGGTGTTCTAAATCGATCGACGGGTCGTCCCGGAGCGCCTGGATATCGACACCGGCGGCTTCCAGATCCAGAATCCACCACTCGGGGACGTACGAGGACGGGGCGAGCGCGTGGTTGTTCTCGACGAACTCGCCGTAGTTGACGAGGTACTCGCCCAGATCCAGAATCTTCTCGACGCCGTTTCGCAGTTCGAGCGCGGTGTCGGGGTCGTCGATCTGCCTGACGTCACCGTTGGCCAGCCGGACCGTCGGTCCCTCGATCGAGTCGACGGGGACGACGCCGGCCGCCTTCCCCGGTCGCTCGGTCTTGACCTGCGTGCCGGTCGCGAGAAAGTCGTCCAGGAGGTGCATCGCGGCGGGGTGGACGCCGGCCGTCGCGAAGCCGTGATTGCGCGCACGTCCGTAGCGCAGCCGGAAGCCGCCGTTCGCGCAGGGGTGTGAAAAGACCGGACGGCCGGCGATCAGGTCGCGGAGGAACTTCTTCGACGGCTCGACGCGATTCGGACCGTCGAAGTCGGGGTCGTCGGATTCGACAGCAGTCACAGCGCGGTCGTTCTGGCCGTCACCGTCGTCCGCCTCAGCGTCGTCAGTATCGGCGCCGTCGACAGCGTCGGCGGTATCGTCGGCCGGTTCGTCGTAGTAGGTTCCGTCGATCAGATCCTGCAGCCATGGCCAGTCGACCTCGTCGAGCTGTGAGGTGTAGCGCTGGATCTTCGGCGCCTTGAGCGCGATCCCTTCAGCGAGGACGAGACACATCCCGCCCCGGGCCGAGTTGGTGTCGACGCGTTCTAAATCCCGAAAGCCGGAGACTTCCTCGTCGCCGGTGGCCTCGCCGTCGAGCATGATCGGGAGGTTCCTCGCGATGAACTTCGTCTCCACGTCCTTCGGCGTGTACTGCAGGCCGGTCTCGGAATCGTAGAGCGAGACCTCCTCTGCGTAGCGTTCGATCTCGTCGTCGCGGGCCTGGTAGCTCTCGAGACCGACCAACGCGCGCGTGTAGTCGGCCACCAGCACGGACAGGGCTTGGGCGGTCCCGCCGGCCGACCTGATCGGGCCGGCGTAGTAGACGTTGACGAACTCGGTGCCGTCGCCGTTTTCTAAGAGTTCGACCCGATCGATGCCCTCGATCGGCGCCGCGACGACCCCCTCGGTCAGCAGCGCGACGGCCGTCCTGACCGCACCCTCGATCTTGCCGGCTTTCGTCTCGTACTCGCCGACCGTCCCCTCCGCAAAGTCCTTCGCGAGTTCCAGGGCGGCTTCCTCTCGGCTCATCTCGCCTTCGAGTTCGCGGACGCGCTCGGCGACGCCCTCGATTCCGAGGATGTTCTCGACGCGGTCGGCCATGTCCCTGGCGACGGGAATCTCGACTTCGGGTTCCGGATCGCCGCCGCGAGCGCGGGCGCGCTGGGCGACGTCGAACGCGGTTTCGAGTTCGGCTTCGAGCGTTTCGAAGTACTGTGCGTCTTCCTCGCGCATGTTATAGCGGCCAGAGGTCGAGGTCGGTTCGTTCGTCGTGTGCCCGCTCGAGGGAGGCGTCGAACGCGCGGAGGTAGACCTCGCCGGCGAAGACGGTGGCGGCGTTTAGGTGTCCGGCCACCGTTTCGCCGTCAGGTCTAGAGAGGACTGCGTGCGTGTGTGCGAACCGCTCGCCGTCGAGTATCGACACGTTTCCGACGCAGCTCGCGACTTCCAGCGGTTCGTCGAACGTGATTGGCTCGTAAGAGAGGTCCTCCTGGTCGTAGAACCAGAGTTCTGCGTCCTGCACCGCCCCGAGCGCGGTGAACCAGGCGCCGTCCGCTTCGACCGCGCCGGCGAGGGCTTCGATCTCCTGGCGCCAGTCCGCACCGGTTTCGAGCCTGGCGACGTACTCGCCCGACGTCTCGATCGCTCGGTAGTTCATATCGACATTCATAGACGCGGGGTAGAAAAAGCACACCGGTCCCGCCCACGACGACGACCTGTTTCGAATCCGCCACGATTTGTCCGACCGCAACGTCCCGGGAAGTTCGGGAGCTGTCGAGGTATTTCGGTAAAAGGGCGTTGTCGGAAGATGGTGGCTGCGACGGGAAGCGTTCGAGTGTTATTACTAATTCCCGGATGAAAAAGGAGGGAAGTAAGATATATTTACTTTTTGTTTTATAGATATTATTAAGTGGCGCGACCCCGAGATGATCACCCATGCTCCGTAGTAACACGACACGGCGTGAGGTGCTCGCCGCCGGTGGGGCGGTTTCGGCCTCCCTGCTGATCGGCTTTACCGGCACCGCCGCCGCACGGCAGGACGGAACGCTTCACATCACCCAGCAGGTCGAACCGGCCCACGACTACGATCCGGTCGTTCTCAACGATGCCTACTCCGCGCGCATCGCGAACCACCTCTACGATGGACTCTACGAGTTCGGGCCGGAGCTGGACATCCATCCGAAAATAGCTGTCGACGAACCGGAGGTCGAAGAAGACGGGACGCGCTACATCGTCGAGATCCACGGTGGGATCGAGTTCCACAACGGGGATCCGCTCACCGCCGAGGACGTGCTTCACTCGTTTACGGCACCGGTCGTAGAGGAGACGGACAACATCACGGAGTTCGACATGATCGACGTCGAGTCGTCGGACACCATCGACGAGCATACGGTCCAGTTCGACCTCCTGGAGCCGTACGGGCCGTTCGACACGATGACGCTGGCGACGAACATCGTCAACAGCGAGCTTCGGATGGAAGAAGAGGGCACGCCGCCGGCCGAGCGGTCGTACAACGTCGACAACCCCGTCGGATCGGGGCCGTTCGTCTACGTCGACCATCAGGACGGCGAGTTCTTCGACATGGAGCGGTGGGACGATTACTGGGACGAGCCGATGCCCGAACTCCAATCGGTTCGGTGGGTCGCGACCGAGGACGACGCGGCGCGCACGGCCCAGATTCGCGCGGGCGACACCGACATGGGACTGGGCATTCCACCGGCCGACTACGATTTGCTCGTCGAAGAGGACGACGTGCAGGTTCTCAACGAACAGAGCATCTCGTACTTCTACATCGCGTTCAACTGTAACGAAGGGCCGACGACCGAGCCCGAAGTGCGCAACGCGATCGAGTACACGTTCTCCGCGTCGACGTTCATCGAGGACATTATCGGCGAGCTGGCCGAGAACGCGGTCGCCCCCATGGGGCCGGCGGTGGTAGAGGAGTGGGGCTTTCCGGCCGACGAGTACGCCGAGATGGAAAACGAATTCGATCCGGAACAGGCCGCCGACATGCTGGAGGGCCACGACGTCGACGGCTGGGAACCCGAACTCATCGCGCCGCCGGACGACATCCGCATCTCGCTGATGGAGCGCGTCGCCGCCCGACTCGGCGAGCTCGGACAGTTTGGCGTCGACGTCAACCCGCAGGTTCGCAGCCTCTCGTGGGCGGAGTTTTTAGAGCGGTACACGACCGGCAACGAGAGTGACTACGCCATGTACACCCTCGGGTGGACCGGCGGCCCCGACCCCGACGCGTACTACTGGCCGCTCTTTCACGAGGAGAACGCGGGCATCACGCAGGGACACTACTACGAGAATCCCGAGTTCCACGAGATGCTGCGCAACGCGCGCGAAAGCGTCGACCAGGACGAGCGGTTCGAACTGTACGACGAGGCGACGCGCACGCTGCTCGAAGACAAGGTCCACGTCCCGACCTACAGCATCCACAACAGCGTCGCCGCGATGCCGGACGTCGAGGACATCGAGGTCCACCCGGACTCGGGGACGAAACCTCGGGTGGTTTCCGACCACCACAACACCTCGGTCTGAGAGTCGCCCCCGCCGACGGGCGTCTCAACGCGCCGACCAAACCCTATCCGGAAACACCTCGAACCCTTTCGAGACGGCTTCGAACGGCCGGATTCCGCGAGCGAAGATCGAACGACCATGACCCTGCTGCGGTACACGATCAGTCGGCTTCTGCAAGCGGTTCCGGTACTGGTCGGTATCGCGTTCATCACGTTCGTCCTGGTCAACTCGATGCCCGGCGATCCGGTTTCGATCATGGTCGAAGGTCAGGAGGTCGACCAGGAGACCATCGACATGCTGGAGGCTCGCTACGGGCTCGACGAACCGTTCCACGAGCGGTTCATCACGTACATGGCCGGATTGGCCCAGGGCGACCTCGGGTACAGCATCCATCACAACATGCCGGTCGCCGAGTTGATGCTGATTCGACTCGGTCCCACCCTGCTACTCGTGCTCTCGGCGTTCGCCTTCGCGCTCGTGACGGCGGTGCCACTCGGCGTGCTGGCCGCCAAGCGTCGAAACGAGCCCACGGATCACTTCTCCCGGATCATCGCGCTGATCGGCGTCAGCACGCCGTCGTTCTGGATCGGTATCATGCTGATACTCATCTTCGCGGTGTGGCTCGGCTGGCTTCCGTCCGGTCGGCTGGTCTACCCGTGGCGCGATCCGGCTCACTACGGCTACGGCGGTCAGCTCGAGTTGTGGTACCAGACGATCAGACACCTGCTGTTGCCCATGGTGGCGCTCGGAACCCTCCAGATGGCGACGATCATGCGGATCGAACGCTCCTCGATGGTCGAGAGTCTGCAAGAAGAACACGTCAGGCTCGCCCGAGCGTACGGCGTCCCCGAGCGACGGGTGCTCCGAAAGCACGCCTTCCGACCCGCGCAACTGCCGATCATCACGATCGTCGGCCTGAACCTCTCGACGGCGCTCGGCGGGGCGGTGCTGATCGAGACGGTGTTCGAGATAAACGGCATGGGCCGGTTGCTGATCCAGTCGATCGAAAACTTAGACTACCAGGTGGTGATGGGCGTGACGATCGTGCTGGCGACCATCTTCGTGATCGGCGTCATCGTCACGGACATCTCGTACGCGTACATCGACCCGCGCGTCAGTTACGGTGATCGAGCGTAATCATGGCCACGACCGAAGGACAACTCGACGGCGACGGCGGCGACGAACCGCAGATCGGGTGGCGAAACACCTACCGCCAGGTCAAAGCGGACCCGACGGCCCGGTGGGGACTCTACATCATCGCCCTGGCCACGTCGGTCGCGGTCTTCTCGGCGGTCGACGCCAACCTCTCGCGGCTGACGTTCGACGCCTACCAGGACTACACGATGGGGGAGTGGCTGCCGATACTCGAGAATCCGGAGACACTCCCGCCGCCGGGCGAGAGCGAGCCATACCAACCGCCCGCGTTCGCCGACGGCGGCGCCTGGGAGAATCCGCTCGGAACCGACGAACACGCCCGAGACTACCTCTCGCGAATTATCTACGGCGCCCGCGTCTCGATGGCGGTCGGATTTTTCGCGACCGTGCTCGGATTGACCGGCGGCGTCCTCATCGGAGCGGTGGCAGGCTACTACGGCGGCTGGATCGACGACGTCCTGATGCGCTTCGTCGAGACGATTTACTCGATCCCCGCGCTGGTGCTGGTGATCGTGTTCACGATCTTCGTCAGCGGGGGCAATCCGGACGTCATCTACGCGATCGTCGGCGTCGGCATCGCGTCGGTCCCCGTCTTCGCCCGAATCATACGCAGCCGCGTGTTGAGCGTCCGGGAGATGGACTACGTCGAAGCCGCTCGCGCGGCCGGCGTCAAGGACCGTCACATCATCTGGCGTCACGTCGTCCCGAACAGCTTCGCACCCGTGCTGGTGTACGCGACGCTCCAGATCGGCTTCGCGATCCTGATCGTCGCCGGGCTGTCGTTTCTGGGCTACGGCGCGCAGCCGCCGACGCCCGACTGGGGCCAGATGCTAAACTACGCGCACGGGCAGATGCACGTAAACCCGTGGATGAGCATCTGGCCCGGCATCGCGATCTTGATCACCATCATGGGGTTCAACCTCTTCGGCGACGGGTTGCAAGACGCTCTCGACCCCCGAATAGACAATTGAGAAGGCGATCCGACAGCTACCATGAACGCCGACACCATCCTCACGGTCGAGAATTTGAAGACGCAGTTCTACACCGAACAGGGCGTCGTCCGGGCCGTCGACGGCATCTCCTTCGACGTCCGGGCGGGCGAGATCGTCGGCATCGTCGGCGAGAGCGGGGCGGGAAAGAGCGTGGCCACCAACAGCATCATCCGGCTAATCGAGTCGCCGGGCGAGATCGTCGACGGCGAGATCACCTACATGGGCGAGACGACGATCGTCGGCTTCGAAGAACGGAGCGACGGAACACTCGTTCCCCGCGACGAGATGCTCTCTAACGAGGCCATGCGCCGGGATATTCGCGGCAACGAGATCGCCATCATCTTCCAGGATCCGATGGAGTCGCTGAATCCGGTCTACACCATCGGCGGCCAGCTCCGCGAGTTCATCGAGCTCAACCGCGAACTGGACGGCATCGATCCGAAGACCGAAGCGATCCGAATGCTCCGGGAGGTCGGCATTCCCGAGCCGGAGGCGCGCTACGACGATTACCCCCACGAGTTCTCGGGCGGGATGCGCCAGCGCGTCCTGATCGCGATGGCGCTCGCCTGCCGTCCGAACCTCATCATCGCCGACGAGCCGACGACGGCCCTGGACGTCACCGTCGAGGGTCAGATCCTCGATCTGGTGGCGGATCTCCAGGAGCAGTACGGGACGAGCTTCATCTGGGTGACCCACGACATGGGCGTCGTCGCCGAGATCGCAGACCGGGTCAACGTGATGTACCTCGGGAAGATCGTCGAACAGGGCGAGGTCGACGACATCTTCCACGAGACGAGTCACCCGTACACGAAGGCGCTGCTCGATTCGATCCCGCGTCCCGACCGGACCGTCGACGCGCTCGATCCGATCGTCGGCTCTATCCCGAGCCCGATCGATCCGCCGCCGGCCTGTCGGTTTCACACGCGGTGTCCCGACGCGCGGCGAGCGTGCACCAGGATCGAGCCGACGTACGTCGAGATCGACCAGGCCACGGACCACCGGACCGCGTGCATCAAGTACGACGACGTCGGCTACTGGGAGAGCACGCCGCTCGAACACGCGAAAGAACAGGAGACCTCCTACGTCGAACGGCCGGGTGGTGACGGATGAGCGACGTCGTCGACCCGATCATCGAAGTGCGAAACCTCTCGAAGTACTTCTCGGCCCAGAGCGGCTACGTCGCTAGCGTCCTCGGCTCGCCGGACGTCCAGGCGGTCGACGAGGTGACCCTGGATATCCGCCGGGGCGAAACCCTGGCGCTCGTCGGCGAGAGCGGTTGTGGAAAGAGCACGCTCGCACGAACGATCCTGCAACTCGATCGACCGACCGCTGGAACCGTCAGGTTCGACGGCGCGGACCTCACGGCGATGAGCGATCGGGAGCTCAGACCGCTCCGACGGAACATGCAGATGATCTTTCAGGACCCGCACTCGTCGCTGAATCCGCGGATGAAAGTCGGCCAGATCATCGAAGAGCCGATGCTGGCCCACGATCTGTACGACGGCGACGAGCGCACCCGGCGGGCCAAGGAGTTGCTCGAGAAAGTCGGCCTCGACGCCGACCACTACTACCGGCACCCACACGAGTTCTCGGGCGGCCAACGACAGCGGATCAATCTCGCGCGCGCGTTCAGTACCGATCCCGACGTCATCATGTGCGACGAGCCGACGTCCGCGCTAGACGTCTCCGTGCAGGCGCAGGTGCTGAACGTGATGGACGAACTCCAGGACGAGTTCGACGTGACCTACCTGTTCATCTCTCACGATCTGAGCGTCGTCAGGTACATCGCCGACCGCGTCGCCGTGATGTACCTCGGTCACATCGTCGAACTGGCCGAGAAGGAAGAACTCTTCGAGAATCCACGGCACCCGTACACGCGCGCCCTGCTCGACGCGATACCCGTTCCGGATCCGCGAGAGCGAGACGCCAGAGCGTCGCTCGAAGGCGACGTCCCCAGCCCGATCGATCCGCCGACGGGCTGTCGGTTTCACACGCGGTGTCCTCGCCTCATCCAGCCCGGCACCCACGACGTCGAGTCCGCGGAACTGTCGGCGGCGGCTCGTGAGGCGGTGCTTCCCGCGTACGATATGCCAGACGAGATCTGGGACGACGTGCGGACGTTTACGCGTGCGGTGAAACGGCGATCGTTCGGGCTGGAAGAGATCGAAGCGTCGGAGGCTGCCGTCACGGACTTCGTCGAGGCGGAGTTCTTCCCCGACGGCCGGCCGAGCGGGCCAGCTAACGGCGTAATTCAAGAGGTGATCCGGTTACTCGCCGACGGTGCGTGGGACGAAGCGAGACCTCTCGTTCGGACGACGTTCGAGGCGACGAGCGTCTGTGCGACACGACGGCCCGCCTACGAACTCGAAAGCGAGATCGGATCGGACCGGCACTTCGCTGCCTGCCACCTCCACGCAGAGTCCGGTCGAAGCGAGTGAACGGACGGTCCATCGTCTCGGTGAAGTCGTATCGTCGTCCGGTCAGTGCAGTCGTATCGTCGTCCGGTCACTAACCGAATCTCCCGCCGTCGCGAGATAGGCCGCGATTTCGTACTCGCCGGGATCGGCCTCGATCCAACGCGTCGGCGAACCGGTTCGCTTGAATCGACCGTCCCAGGTTCGGACGATCCGACGCGTTTCGAAGCCACGGAACTCGACGCTGTCACGGTGGGCCGACAACCGACGGGGCTCGTCGCTCGCCTCAAGATACCCGTCGACGGTCCAGCCCCAGAGTCGCCCCCCTTCGGTCGCGACGGTGATCGGAACCGGGAGACGGTTCGTGAACGCGATCGTGAATTCGACCGGTTCGCCGACCGCGTAGGTGGATCGATCCGTCGTCACCGACACAGAGACGGCGACTCTGGCAACCCGCTGTGGAACGAGGGATGCGATACGTCGTCCGAACACCCGCTGTCGTGACTCGTCCAGTTCTCTCGGTGCCGATTTACCGCGGTTCGGACGCGACCGTGGACCCGATTTCATAGTGACGTCGGTGGCGGAAGGTACCACGACGTTCACCGCTCACCAGTATAAAGGGCCGATACTCGCCCACAGTTTTCCCGTAATATAACGCGGGTTCGACGATGATGCTACCCAACACGGATAAAGAGATACATAAAAGGAAGATGTTGCCTCGATGTGTCCGTCGAGGGCAGTAGCCACACACAGACCATAATTCTCTATTTTTGTTCAGTATTTTTTATTGAACGCCCGTTGAAGGTGCAGTATCGAGTAGTCCGTAAATAACGTTGCGGCAGACAGTGACACAGATCGATAGGTATAATACCCATGGTGAGAGCAGATTGGTAGTATGGCACACGATATGCCGCAACTCACACGGCGACACGTGCTTGGCTCGGGTGCTGCAATTTCCGCCGCAGCGATCGCAGGGTGTTTCGGTGGCGACGATGACGACGATAGTTTCATCCACATCACCCAGTCACAGGAACGTGACGAGGACTTCGATCCCGTCATTGCGAACGACGCCTACAGCGCGCAGGTGTACCAGCTCGTCTACGACGGACTCTACGAGTTCGGCGAAGGACTCGAGCTCGAACCGAACGTCGCGACGGACTTTCCGGACGTCGAAAACGACGGAACCCGATACCTCTTCGAGATTCACGAGGGGATCGAGTTCCACAACGGCGACGAACTGACGGCGTCGGACGTCGCCCACTCGTTTACGGCCCCGGTCGAAGAGGACACGGAGAACGCCTCCAGCTACAACATGATCGAGGACATCGAGATCATCGACGACCACCAGCTTCAGGTCGACCTCTTCGATCCGTACGGTCCGTTCGAACTCCAGACGATGGCGGTCACGATCGTCAACGAAGACGTCAGAACGGACGACCCCGAGGACTACAACACGAATCCAGTCGGCTCCGGTCCGTACACGTGGGGCGACTGGTCGGCGAACGAGTTCGCCGAGGTCGAACTCTGGGACGACTACTGGGACGACGACCTCGAGTTGAACATCGATACGGTCCGGTTCGAAGCCCACGCCGACGAGGCCGGCCGCATCTCCGACATCGACGCCGGCAACACGGACGTCGCCATGGACATTCCGAACGCCGACTGGGAGGACTTAGACGCCAACGACGACGTCACCGTCACCGGCGCCGAGAGTCCGACGTACATGTACATGGCCTTCAACTGTAACGAGGGGCCGACGACGAACCCTGAGGTTCGTCGGGCGATCTGTCACGCGTTCTCGATGCAGGACTTCATCGAAACGCACGCCGAACACGTCGCGTCGCCGATGTACAGTCCGGTCCCGCCGGTCGTCAACGAGGTCTGGGGCTTCCCGGAAGACGAGTACCGGGACATGCTCCCCGAGTACGATCCGGACGAGGCCGAAGCGCTTCTCGACGAGCACGCCCCCGACGACTTCGAACCGACGATCATCGCGCCGGAAGGGCTCAGAGCCCAGCTCGCCGAACGGATCGCGACCCGTCTCGACGAGATCGGTTACGGCGCGGACGCCCAGATCCTCTCGTTCGACGCGCTGGTCGACACCTACGTCACCGGCGAATACGAAGACTACGCGATGTACTTCCTGGGATGGACCGGCGGTCCCGACCCGGACTACTACCTCTACCCGCTCTTCCACGAGAGCCAGGAGGAAGTAAACCAGGGCCACTTCTACGAGGGAAGTGACGGCTTCCACGACGCGATCGCGGAAGGTCGCGAGACCGCAGACCAGGACGAGCGCTACGACATCTACGAACCGGTGATCCGAGAGATTGTCGAGGAACTCCCGGCGCTGCCGGCGTTCACGCAGGACAACACGATGGCGATCGGCCAGTACGTCGACGGCCTCGAAGCGCACCCGAACGTGGCGTCGAACCCCAACCTGGCGTCCAAACACTACGACGTCTCGGTGGAATAACGCACCGATCCGTCGGTCGCCGGGGTTCGTCGGAATGTAGCCGGCCACGAGAGGAGAATAGCAATATAATAATACTACCGCCAAACTATGGGACTACTCAAGTACACGATTTTTCGGTTCCTCCAGTCGATACCTGTCCTTCTCGGTATCTCCGTGATCGTATTCGCACTCGCGAATCTGGGGCCGGGGGATCCGGTTCGAATGATGTTACACGGACAGGAGTACGACCAGGAGATGGTCGAAGCGATCGAGGCGCGGTACGGACTCGACCGACCGGTTCACGAACGGTATCTGACCTACATGGCCGGCATCTTCCAGGGCGACCTGGGAGAGAGCATCCACCGAAACCGGACGGTGCTCGGCCTCATGGGCGACCGGATCGCACCGACGCTGCTTCTGGTTCTGTCCGCGTACGCGTTCGCACTCGCGACGTCGATTCCGCTCGGAATCCTGGCCGCAAAGCGACGAAACAAGCCCGAAGACCACGTCTCACGGATCATCGCGCTGATCGGCGTGAGCACGCCGTCGTTCTGGATCGGGATCATGTTGATCCTGCTCTTTGCCGTGACGCTCGGCTGGTTGCCTTCGAGCGGGCTCGTCTACCCGTGGCGCACCCCGGCAGATTACCGCGGAATCGGTAGTTATCCGGAGCTGTACTACGAGACGATTCGCCACCTGCTGTTGCCGATGATCGCCCTCGGGACGCTCCAGATGGCGACGCTGATGCGCGTCGAACGGACCCAGATGATCGACTCGCTCCAGAAGGATTACGTCAAGCTCGCCCGCGCGTACGGCATCTCGGAACGAACGATCCTGCGCAAACACGCGTTCCAGGTCGCCCAGCTTCCGGTGATCACGATCGTCGGTCTGAACCTCTCGACGGCGATCGGCGGGGCCGTCCTCACCGAGTACGTCTTCAACATAAACGGGATGGGGCGGCTGTTCATCGAATCGATCGACCAGAACGATTACCAGGTCACCATGGGAATCACGATGTTGCTCGCGACGCTGTTCGTCATCGGCGTCATCATCACCGACATCGCGTACGCGTACGTCGATCCGCGAGTGACCTACGGGGAGAGTGAGTGACGATGGCTATCGGAGAATCTCAACTCGATCAAGACGGCTCGCAGGGTGGCGACGGCGTCGACGCGAAGGTCGGCTGGCGCTACACGCTCCGAAAGATCAAGCGCGATACGACGGCACGCTGGGGGCTGTACGTCGTCGGATTCGTCATGCTCGTCGCCGCGTACGCGACGGTCGACACGCACCTCTCGCGGTTTACGTTCGGGATGGCGTCCGATTACGCCGTCGCGAACGCCGTCCCGTTCCTGGACCATCCGACCCACATTCCGGAGCCGGGCGAAGGAGAATCGCACGTCCCGCCCGCGTTCTTAGCGGAGGGGACCTGGTCACACCCGCTCGGGACGGACCCGGACGGGCGAGATTACCTGACGAGGATCATTTACGGCACCCGCGTCTCCGTTAGCGTCGGCATCGGCGCGACCGGGTTCGCCCTGTTCTTCGGGACGATCGTCGGTGCCGTTTCGGGCTACTACGGCGGCTGGGTCGACGACACGCTCATGCGCGCCGTCGAGATCCTCTACGCGATCCCGCCGCTGATCCTCATCATCGTCATCACGGTGTTCGTCGGCGATACGAGCCTTCACTGGATCGTCATCGGCGTCGGCGTCGCCTTTATTCCGGTCTTCGCTCGGATCATACGCAGCCAGGTGCTTTCCGTCAGGGAGATGGATTACATCGAGGCGGCCCGGGCGGCCGGGGTGAGAGACCGACACATCATCTTCAAACACATCGTCCCGAACAGCTTCGCGCCGTTGCTGGTGTACGCGACGTTACAGATCGGCGTGACGATCCTCATCGTCGCCGGCCTCTCGTTCCTGGGCTACGGCGTCCAGCCGCCGACGCCCGACTGGGGACAGATGCTCAACATCTCACACGGCTACATGCACTCGAACATCTGGCTGTCGATCTGGCCGGGCGTCGCGATCATGATCACGATTATGGGCTTCAACCTCTTCGGCGACGGGCTGCAAGATGCCTTGGACCCCCGCATTGACAACTAACAATGAGTACCGAACCACTCCTACGCGTCAGGAATCTCAAGACACAGTTTTTCACCGAATCGAACACCGTCCGCGCCGTCGACGGCATTTCCTTCGACGTCTACGAGGGAGAGATCGTCGGCATCGTCGGCGAGAGCGGCGCGGGAAAGAGCGTCGCGTCGATGAGCCTCATGCGCCTCATCGAGAGCCCCGGCGAGATCGTCTCGGGTGAGATCACCTACAGAGGCGAGACGATTTTCGCCGTCGAGGAGCGGTCCGACGGCGAACTCGTCGAACGTGAGGATATGCTCACGAACGAGGAGATGCGCGATGGGATTCGCGGAAACGAGATCGCCGTCATCTTCCAGGACCCGATGGAATCGCTCAATCCAGTCTTCAAAGTGGGCGCACAACTTCGTGAGTTCATCGAAGTGAACCGAGACCTCCCGAAGGCCGAGGCGAAGGCGGAAGCCATCGATATGCTCCGCGAGGTCGGCATTCCCGAACCGGAAACCCGCTACGACGAGTATCCACACCAGTTCTCGGGCGGGATGCGCCAGCGCGTACTGATCGCGATGGCGCTCGCCTGCCAGCCGAACCTCATCATCGCCGACGAGCCGACGACGGCCCTGGACGTCACCGTCGAGGGCCAGATCCTAGACCTCGTCGCCGACTTACAGGAGAAATACGACACGAGTTTCATCTGGGTGACCCACGACATGGGCGTCGTCGCCGAGATCTGCGACCGGGTCAACGTGATGTACTTGGGGGAGATCGTCGAACAGGCGCCGGTCGACGAACTGTTCTACGAGACGAGCCACCCGTACACGAAGGCGCTGCTCGACTCGATGCCGCGCCCAGACCGGACGGTCGAGGAGTTGAACCCGATCACCGGCATCATGCCCGAAGCGATCAATCCACCGTCCGGCTGTCGGTTTCATCCGCGGTGTCCGGACGCCAGAGAGATCTGCCAGCGCGTCCACCCCGAACCGAAGGCGATCGAGCGTCAGGGTGAGTATCCTCACCGAACCGCCTGCGTACAGTACGAGCCGTTCGACGTCGGCTACGACGGGAGCGCACCGCTTTCGACCGAGGCGACGGCGAAGGCGCGTGCGGAGCGTTCACCCACCGCCTCGATCGACTCCGGAGGTGACCAATGAGTAGCGATCGCCAGCGCGTCGAATCCGACCGATCGGCCGGCTCGGACGCCTCCGGCGAGCCGCTGTTGAAGGTCGAGGGGCTGAAAAAGTACTTTTCGTCCGATACCGGCATGTTCGACGGCCTGACGCTCGATTCGGGCTCGTTCCCGCCGGTCTCGTTCGAGCGCGAGACGGTCAAAGCCGTCGACGACGTCTCGTTCGAGATTCGCGAGGGAGAGACGCTCGGACTGGTCGGCGAGTCGGGCTGTGGAAAGAGTACGCTCGGACGGACGATCCTCAGACTCGTCGAGGCGACCGAGGGGAGCATCTACTTCAAAGGCCGGGATCTCGCGCAACTGTCGGGCTCTGACTTACGAGAGATGCGCTCGGAGATCCAGATGATCTTTCAGGATCCGCAGGCGTCGCTCAATCCGCGGATGAAGGTCGGTCAGATCGTCGAAGAGCCGATGAAAGCCCACGGAATGCTAGACGACGAGGGGCGAGAAGATCGGGCGAAGATGCTCTTAGAGAAGGTCGGCCTCGATCCGCACCACTACAATCGTCACCCGCACGCGTTCTCCGGCGGCCAGCGCCAGCGGATCAACCTCGCGCGGGCGCTGTCGGTCAACCCGGACTTCATCGTCTGTGACGAACCGGTCGCCTCGCTCGACGTCTCGATCCAGGCGCAGGTGTTAAACACGATGGAGTCGCTCCAGGAGGAGTTCGGGCTCACGTACCTCTTCATCGCCCACGATCTGTCCGTGATTCGGTACATCTCCGATCGGGTCGCCGTCATGTACCTCGGTAACATCGTCGAACTCGCGGAGAAAGAAGAACTCTACGAGAACCCGAGCCACCCCTACACCAGGGCGCTGCTCGATGCGATTCCCGTGCCCGATCCGCGCGGGCGCGAGACGCGCGGCGTCTTGGACGGCGAGGTTCCGAGCCCGATCGATCCGCCGTCGGGCTGTCGCTTCCGAACGCGGTGTCCGAAGCTCATCGCACCGGCAGAGTACGGTCTGACGGACGCAGAGTGGACCGAAGTGAGGCGGTTCATGCGCGCCGTCGATCGGCGAACCATCGAACCGGCACCGGCGAACGAGCTAACCGCTCAGTTCTTCGAAACGGGGCCGCCCGACGGCGAGGCCGGCGAGATCGTCTCCGAGGCGCTCTCTCAGATCGCGAGCGACGAGGCGGACGACGCCGACGGCTATCGCGACGAAGACTGGGACGAAGCCGCCACCTACCTCGTCGAGTCGTTCGCCGAGCAGAGCATCTGCGCGACAGAGCACCCGGATTACGAGATCGAACCGGAGTACGGAAGCGGAGTTCACCTGGCCGCCTGTCACCTCCATCGGTGAGGACACCCTGTCGAACGCCGCGGCGGATCTGATTGGAGAGCGAATACGTTACCGGAGCGTAATCGTCGTCGAATCGGTCGGACGCTTCGACGCCGGCGCCGTCGCGAGAAACGCCGTCAGTTCGACCTCGCCGGGGTCGGGCAGTTTCGATTCGTCCCGACGGCCGACGTGGCGAATGTAGCCGTTCCACTCGATCGAAACACGGCGAGTCTGGCCGGCGCCGAACGGAAAGACAGCGGGCGTGCGTGAGAGGTACCGTCGCTCGGTCGTCGCCTCCGTGTGGCCGTCGACGGCCCACCCCCAGCGTCGCTGTGTCGGCGTCGGGATCGAGACCGCGACGGGGAGTCGGTTGGTAAACGAGACGGTGATCGGAACGGGTTCGCCCCTGTCGTAGCTGTCGCGATCGGTCGAGATAGAGACGGATATGGCCCGTTTTGCGACGGCGTTGGGCACCAGCTTTCCGAGTCCCCGACTGAAGACGGTTCCCTGCGTCTCGAAGCCGGGTACGTCGCCCGTTCGGGTTCGCGGATCGCGATCCATCGAGCGGGCGTACGAAGGCGAGCGGAAAAACAGTCTCGTTCGTTACCGCCAGGCTGTCAGCGCCGGAGCGGCGGTGGCTTCCATCGAGAGCCAGGCGTCATCGGTCGAGATGTCCGCGATGACGTACTCGTCGCCGCCGCTATCGGAGTCGATCGAGCTGACGACGGTCGCGTTCGGTGCCGGTTGTGGGTGGGGGCCCATCACCATGATAGAAACTCACACTCAGGGACGTATAAAGTCGTCGAACTGAGCGCGAAGAGAAAAATCGGCCGATAGAAACACTGGCTTTATACCGATTTTGGCCGTATTCGGTCGATATGAAGGTAGCCGACGCGATGACACCCCGCGACGACGTGGTGACGGCGACGCTTCCGGGTACGCGCAGCGACGTGCTCGAGTACCTCCAGGAGCGGTCGTTCTCTTCGGTTCCGGTGATCGCCGACTCGGACGACGGTTCCGAGTACCGCGGGTTGATCTCCCGGCAGTCGCTGATCGACCAACCTGACGAAGATCAGCTCGTGATGTTGATAGAGGACGTGCCGACGACGACCGCAGAGACACCCGTCGAGTCGGTCGCCCAGCTCATGGTCGAGGAGGGAGCCCGGCGCGTCCCCGTCGTGGACGGTTCGTTCGAGGGGATCGTCACAGTCACTGACGTCGTTGGGGCCATCGCTCGGGACAAGGTCGACGTCGACGCCGAAGTTGGCGAGTACGCGACTCGCGACGTCAACACGACGCACGCCGAGGCGCCGCTGCTCGTCGCGGAGGCCGAACTCTCCTACGCGAACGTCCCCTACACGATCGCGCTCGACGACCACGGCGAGATGGCCGGCATCCTCACCGAAGTCGACGTCATCGACGTCGCGCGGATCGTCGAGGGCGAGGAGTCGACGGGCAACAACTTCCCCGACCAGGACGCCGAGTGGTCCTGGGAGGGCGTCAAGGCCGTCGGGAGCCGGTCACTTCCGACGCGCGACATCGAGTTGCCGAACGGGCCGGTACGCGAGTTCATGTCCGATGACGTGGTGACGGTGACGAAGGCCCGGTCGGTCACGGACGCCGCCCAGGCGATGATCAGTAACGACATCGAACAGATCCCGCTCGTCACGGGCGAACGCCTCGTCGGCATCGTCCGGGACGTCGACCTCCTGAGAGCCCTCTATGACCGGTGACGAACGAACGAGCGAGAAGTTGGTCGAACTGGCGAAACGGCGCGGCTACTTCTTCCAGTCGTCGTCCGCCTACGGCGGCGTCGGCGGGTTCTACACGTTCGGCCCGCAAGGTGCCGCGCTCAAGCGAAACGTCGAGGACGCCTGGCGCGAGCGCTTTACCGTCGGCGAGGGCAACGTCGAGATCGACGCGCCGACGATCATGCCCGAAGCGGTGTTCGAGGCGTCGGGCCACCTGGAGACGTTCGACGACATGCTCGTCGAGTGTCCCGACTGCGGCGAGTCCCACCGCGCCGACCACGTCGTCGAGGACAACACGGACTACGAGGACGCAGAGAGCCTCCCGATCCCCGAGGTCGAAGAGGTAATCGCCGAGTACGAACTCGTCTGTCCGTCCTGCGGCGCCGGGCTCGCCGGTCAGGCCGTCGAGGATTTCAACCTCATGTTCGCGACGAACATCGGCCCCGGCGACGCCCAGCCGGGCTACTTGCGCCCGGAGACCGCACAGGGAATCTTCGTCGAATTCCCGCGGCTCAAAGAGTACGCGCGCAACACGCTACCGTTCGGTGTCACCCAGATCGGGCGGGCTTACCGCAACGAGATCAGCCCGCGCCGGTCGATCATACGCGTGCGCGAGCTCACCCAGGCCGAACTCGAACAGTTCGTCGACCCGGCCGGCGACGGACCGGACCTCTCCGACGTCGAAGACGTCACCGTGACGCTGTATCCGGCGAGCGAGCAACAGGCCGAAGACGGCGAGCCCTACGAGACGACGATCGGTGACGCCGTCGCCGAGGGGACGATCGCCGACGAGTGGATCGCCTACTACCTCGGCGTCGCCAAACCGTGGTACGAGTCGCTGGGCGTCGACATGGATCGCTTCCGGTTCCGCCAGCACCTAGCGGGCGAGCGATCGCACTACGCCAGCGACTGCTGGGACGCCGAGGCCGAGATCGATGGGGGCGGGGAATCGTCCGATTCCGGGTACTGGATCGAACTCGCCGGCTTCGCTCACCGCGGCGACTACGACCTCTCGAAACACGACGCCCACTCCGAGGATCGGTACACGGTATTCCGCCAGTACGACGAGCCGAAGACGGTCGAGCGGGCCGTCGTCGACCCGGACATGAGCTATCTCGGTCCGGAGTTCGGCGCCGACGCCCAGCGCGTCGTCGAGGAGCTAGAGACGCTCGCGGGCAGGGATCGGAGCGCATTTAGCGCGGCCGCAACGGCCGCGGAAGATTCGAGCGGCGACGAGTCGGAGCCGCGAGACGGCGCGGCCGTCGAGATCGACCTCGACGGCGAGACCCACGAGATTCCCGTCGAGAAGACCGGCTTCTCGGTCGACGAACAGACCGAGGCGGGCGAGCACGTGATTCCACACGTGATCGAGCCCTCCTTCGGCGTCGATCGGCTGGTCTACACCGTTTTGCACCACGCCTACCGCGAGGACGAAGTCGACGGCGAAGCGCGAACGTACCTCGAACTCGATCCCGAAATCGCGCCGACGTTCGTGGGCGTTTTCCCCCTCCAGTCGGACGAGGCGCTCGAAGCCGAAGCGACGGCGATCGCACGAGCGTTGCGAGCGGCCGGACTGTCGGTCGCCTACGACGATTCGGGTAACATCGGACGTCGGTACCGCCGGCAGGACGAGGTCGGTACGCCGTTTTGCGTGACGGTCGACTACGAGACGGTAGAAGGGCAAGAAAAGACGGTGACGGTTCGCGAGCGCGACTCGACCGCACAGAAGCGACTGCCGGTTTCGGACCTCGCCGAGACGCTGTCGGCGCTTCGGGCGGGCGAGCTGGCGTTCGAGGACCTAGAGGGCTGATCGGCGGCCGAGGTCGACGGCCCGCGCGTTCTTTCGTTCGAGTCACCGTCAACCGACGAACTGAAGGTATCCCCGTTCGAGCGGGTGGACGATGGCGGACGAACTGAAGCGACGGCTGGTACACGCGAGCGGGTCCGGTCTCGTCGCGCTCTATCTCCTCGCCCAGCACCTGGAGCTGGGCCTCTCCTGGAATCGATTTCGCGTCCTGCTCGTGGTGCTCGCGGTCGGCACGATCGGACTCGAGTACCTCCGGTTGCGCGTCGGCCTGGAGTGGTGGATCTACGAGAAGCTGACCAGAGACTACGAGCAGGATCAGTTCGCCGGCTACGGCTGGTACATGGTCAGCATGACGATCGTCGTGCTGGCGTTCGAACCGGCCATCGCGCTGCCGGCCATGCTGATGCTGGCGCTGGCGGATCCGCTCAGCGGGGCGTTTTCGGCGGATTCGCTGCGGGCCGTAAAGCGACCGACGGTCCTCGTCGTGATGTTTCTCGCCTGCGCCGCGCTCGCCGCGCCGTTTCTCTACGAGTACCCGCAGGCCGTCGTCGCGGCCGCACTGGGCGGGACGATCGCCGACGGCGTGACGGTGAAACGGGGCGACTTCGTCCTCGACGACAACCTGACGATTCCGATCTACGCCTCGGTGGCCGCCTGGATGGCGATCGAGTTCGTCCCCGTCTAGGCCGGGTTCAATCGCCAGAATTCGAGCGTCAACGCGAGCGCGAAGGTCACCCAGAGGAGGTACGGAACCAGCAGCACCGCCGCCCGACGGTCGACGCGCCAGAAGGCGTAGACGGTCGCACAGACGAGGGCGACGAGCGGAACGAGGACCGCGATCCCGCCGACGATCGACTCCAGTCCGAAGAACGCCGGCGTCCACGCGACGTTGAGCGCGAACTGGACGACGAACAGCCCGAGTGCGAGTCCGCCCGAGTCAGCGCGCCAGACGAGCCAGAGTGAGATTCCGAGCAGCGTAAAGAGTAGCGTCCAGACGACCGGAAACGCCAGTTCCGGCGGGTAAAACCACGGTTTTTCGAGGGCTCGAAACCAGGCGCTGTCTGGGCCGAAGACGACCCCGGGTGCCGATCCCAGAACGTTGACGAGGACCACGAAACCAACGACCTCGATGAGTGTCCGGAGGTCGATCGACGGGAACCGGTGGCGAAGGCCGTTCGTCATGCAGATTCGACGCGCTCCGAGAACGTAATATCCCCGTGTCACGTTCGGGAATCTGGCGAGTGTGCGATAACGTATCACGAGGCTTTAGACGCTGTCACGGGTACTGTACGCTGTCACGGGTACTGTACGCTGTCACGGGTACTGTACGCTGATACGTGGTACTGCATTCTCCGATACGTTCGTCGGTGTGATCGCACGCTGATGGGTGAAATCGAGCATCTTCGTCGATGGTCGTCCGTTTTGAACCGCATTACTTATTCCCGCAGGAAACTAGCCGAGTTACACATGACCGTTCTCGTCGTTCTCTCCTCGCAGAACAACCGTTCGGCGCCGGATTCGGTCCCTCGACGGATCGTCTCCGAACTGCCGTCGGTTACGATCGACGTCGTTCACATCGATCAGCAGGGAGCAACGGCGATACCGTACTTCTGGGTTCAGGGCACCCGGCCGGCCGAGTTCGAGTCGGTCGTCGACGCCGACGAATCGATCGAGATCGTCGATCGAATCGAACGGACCGAAAACGGCACGTTCTACAAAGCTGCGTGGGAGGTGGACAGTCCGATTATTCACTGCGTGAGCGAGTCGGGTGGAATCGTCCTCGAAGCCGCGGGCGACGCGGACGAGTGGCGATTGAAGATCTGGTTCGAAGATCGAGAGACCGCCTCCTCGTTCCAGGAGTGCTGTCGAACGCTCGGCGTGCCGTTGACGATTCACCGCATCTCGTCGGTGGCCGAGTACTTCGCTGGCACCGACCTTTCCCTCTCGAACCGGCAACGAGAGGCGCTCGTCCTCGCCTATCGCGAGGGGTACTTCGACGAGCCGCGGCGAGTGACGCAGGCACAACTCGGTGAACAACTAGGCATCTCGTCGTCGGCGTTCGGACGTCGACTCCGTCGGGGTATCGAGACGATGATCGACGAAACGATCGTCGAGTGACCCGCGTTCGACACCGGTAGCCCGGATATCGATTCGAAACACGTGACCCCTCTTAAAACAGTGTCTAACTTAACGTCCAATCTATTGGTCCTTCGAACTGATTGATCGGTATATGACGACCCCCACGCCCAGCACGAACTCTCACCGTAGAGATCTCACGATGGCGATCACCGACGCGGTCGCCGACGCGACGGACAGCGAGCCGCTGGAACTGACCCCGCTGTACGAGGCGATCGATCCGGACGCGCTCGGTGCGCTGTTCGCCGGACGGGAATCCACCGGAAAAGAGATCACGTTCACGTACGAGGGGCGGCGAGTAACCGTCACCGATAAGTCGCAGGTTATCGTCGGGAAAGAGCAGTCGGTTTGACACCCCGAAGCGTTTCTCGTCACCCGCCTCAGAACTGTCGTTGCAACTCGATTATCTCGCTGTCGGTGTAGAACGGTCCCCCGAGCCGTCCGACGTTCGCCAGCTTTTCCGCGTCGATCTGGCCGTCGGTCTGAACCCGATCGGAGACGTGAACGTGACGGACGTCCCCGAGCGTCAGGAGCCGGTCGTGAACGGTCATCGTCCCGTAGAGGGTACACTCCATCGTGACGGCGGCGCCGGCCACGCGCGGCGGATCGATCGTGGTACACGGAGCGCGTTCGACGTCCGCGAAATCGAACTCGCTCTCGTCGGAATCGAGCGACGCCGAGGTGGCATCCATCTCCTCGGCGAGGGCCTCGCTCGCGACGTTGACCGCGAACTCACCCGTCTCGAGGACGTTTCTGGGCGTGTCCTTCAGTTCGTCACGGTCGCCGGCCGGCACGCTGAACGAGACGACCGGCTCCGCCGACGAGACGTAGTTGTACGCCGAAAACGGCGCGAGGTTGTCGACGCCGTCGCGACTGCGCGTCGAGATCCAGGCGATCGGTCGCGGCGAGACGGCGCTCTTGACGATACGACCTCGTTCGCGCGGCGTGAGGTCGGAAACGGTGTGTTCTGTCACGACCACAGATACCGCCGCCCGATACAAAGTGGTTTCCGAGCGGGCGACTCTCGTGGCGGTGACGAACGTGTCTCGGGTTTCACACGAGCGACGGGAATCACTTCCACCGAGCTTTCTCAACCCTTAACCCGGGCCGCGACGAACCCGGATCAATGGCAGTGACGGACGACGAGATCCCCTCCATCGACCACCCACTTCTCGAGCCGGACTTTCTCGAACGGCGGCTCTACCAGCTCCAGTTGGCCGGGACGGCGGCCGACGACCACACGCTCGTCTGTCTCCCGACGGGCCTCGGAAAGACCACCGTGAGCCTGCTGGTCACCGCCAGGCGGCTCGACGAGGTCGGCGGAACGTCGCTCATGCTCGCCCCGACGAAGCCCCTCGTCTCCCAGCACGCCGAGTTCTATCGCGAAGCCCTCAAAATCCCCGACGAGGAGATCGTCGTCTTCACCGGCGACGTCAGCCCGGACGACCGCGAGGCGCTCTGGAACGAAGCGACGATCGTGATGGCTACGCCGCAGGTGATCGAGAACGACCTCGTCGGGAGTCGAATCTCGCTCGCCGACGTGACCCACCTCACGTTCGACGAGTGTCACCGCGCGACCGGCGACTACGCGTACAACTACATCGCTGAGCGCTACCACGAAGACGCCCGATCGCCGCTCGTGACCGGCATGTCGGCGTCTCCCGGCGGCGACGAAGAGGCAATCTTGGAGGTCTGTGAAAACCTCGGCCTGCACGAGGTCACGGTGATGACACGCGAGGACGCCGACGTCGAGGAGTTTACCCACGACACCGACGTCGAGTGGGAGCGCATCGAGCTCCCCGACGAGGTCCTCGAGATTCGCGACGCGTTGAACGAGGTGATCACCGATCGCCTGGAGAAACTCAAGGAACTCGGCGTGGCGCGCTCGACCCAACCCGATCAGTCCCAGAAGGACCTCAATCGGATGCGCGCGGAGCTACAGAAGTTGATCAACAACGACCAGTCGGAGGGCTACAAAGGCATGTCCGCCCACGCCGAGGTGATGAAGCTCCGCCAGGCCGTGACGCTCGTCGAAACCCAGAGCGTCGAAGCGTTGCGTCGATACTTCGAACGCCAGCGCAATCAGGCCCGCTCGTCGGGAGCGTCGAAGGCGAGCCAGCGACTGGTCTCCGATCCCCGCGTCCGCGAGGCGATGCGACGCGCGGAGAAATTCGACCAACTTCACCCGAAGTACCGAAAGACCCGGATGTTACTCGCGGAGACGCTCGGACTCGACGGCGGCGAGCGGGTCATCGTCTTCACCGAATCCAGAGATACCGCCGAGGCGCTCACCGAGTTCCTCGGAGAGAGCTTCGACGCCCGCCGGTTCGTCGGCCAGGGCGACCGCGAGGGCTCCGACGGGATGACCCAGACCGAACAGCAATCGGCCCTCGAAGCCTTCCGGGCCGGCGAGTTCGAGGTGCTCGTCTCGACGTCCGTCGCGGAGGAGGGCCTCGACGTCCCCGACGTCGACCTCGTCCTCTTTTACGAACCCGTGCCGACGGCGATTCGATCGATTCAGCGAAAGGGCCGGACCGGTCGCCAGTCGGAGGGGCGCGTCGTCGTCCTGATGGCCGAAGACACCCGCGACGAGGCGTACTTCTGGATCTCACGGCGGCGGGAGAAGGAGATGGAATCGGAACTGCGCCAGCTCAAAGGACTGGCCGCAGAGCTCGCCGAGGAACTAGACGACTCCCAGCAGTCGCTCGCGGATTTCGAATCGGCCGACGGCCCGTCGGACGACTCCGGGAGCCAGGAACGCGAGGAACCATCGGCAGAGACGGGCGGCGATAAATCGGACAGTTCCAGTGGAAGTGGAGGGGTCGGCGAACAGCCGGGTCTTGCAGATTTCGCGGCAGAAACTGACGGTAAATCAGGCGGCGACCCCTCCACTTCCACTGGAGAGTCGGCGAGTGACCCGGTGCCGTCGGGCGATTGTGATGCAGTCGAAATCGTCGCCGACCAGCGGGAGATGGACGCGAACATCGCCAGAGATCTCTCGAAACGCGATGACGTGTCGGTTCGACTGGAGACGCTGTCGGTCGGCGACTACGTCTGCTCGGACCGCGTCGTCGTCGAGCGCAAGTCTACGGCCGACTTCGTCGACTCGCTGGTCGGCGGCGATCGGTCGATCTTCGAGCAGGTCGGCGCGATGGCCCGCCACTACGCCCGCCCGGTCGTCGTGGTCGAGGGTGGGCGACTCTACGAGCAACGGGACATCCACCCGAACGCGATTCGCGGCGCGCTCTCGAGTCTGGCCGTCGACTTCGGGGCGAGCGTCTTACACACCGAGAGCGAACGGGATACGACCGAGCTCCTGGCCGTCATCGCCGGTCGAGAGCAGGAAGTAGCCGACCGCGAGGTGTCCGTCCACGGCGAGAAACAGGACAAGACCCTCGGCGAGCAACAGGAGTACGTCGTCTCGTCGATCGCCGAGATCGGACCGGTGACGGCCCGCGCCCTGCTCAGTACGTTCGGGACCGTCGAGGCGGTCATGACCGCGACCGAAGACGAATTGCTCGACGTCGACGGCGTCGGCCCCGTCACTGCCGAGCGAATTCGAGAAGTCGTCGAGAGCGAGTACACCGGGTGAGTCGTCCGTCAGTGAAGCTTCAACTCGACGCGGCGTCCGTCCGGATCACGGACGTAGGCGGCCCACGCCCTGCCGTAGGCGCCGTAGCGCTCGAACGGTTCACCGTCTTCGACCGCGACGCCGTGGTCGCGTAACTCGGTGAGTAGCGTCTCGAGTTCGTCTCTCGAATCCGTCTCCGCTGAACGGACTAACAGACACAGGTGCTCGCCACCGACGTCTATCTCCCCGTCCGTCGGTACCAGGTGAACGTGTCTCCCGCCGGCGGCGACCGCGACGTAGGGAACCTCACCGGCGTCGAATCGCTCGCGGTCTCTGATAGGAAGCCCCAGCAGGTCGTGATAAAACGCGAGCGCCCGCTCTATGTCGGTCACCCGAATCGCGACGTGGTCGAGGTCGACGATAGCTCCGTCCATACCGAAGAATCGAACGGATTCCGGCTTATCCGTTCGGGTGTCGAAACCGTCACCGCCCTTCTACGTGGCAAAATTACGTTAATGGTGTCGTAGTTCTAATTATATTTAGTATTTAATTTCAAAAGTTTTATACGCCAGAGGGCGTTACAGGTTATTATCGATGGTTGAAGCGGGTGATGGGAGAAGCTGTCCCGAGTGTGCCGGGACGTTGCGCCCCTCGGGCACGGAGGTGTGCTGTGAGGAATGCGGACTTGTCGTCGACGTCGACCGGCTGGATCGCGGCCCCGAATGGCGGTCGTTCGCCGACGGGGTAGACCGACGTCGAACCGGCGCCCCGCTGACCCGATCGCGCCACGACCGCGGCCTCTCGACGGAAATCGGCTACGAGGCGACCGGTCGCATCACGGGTCGGAAACGCCGGCAACTGGCCAGAATGCGACGCGAACACGGACGGACACAGATCGCGACGAAAGCCGACAGTAACTGCGTGACTGGATTTAACGAGATTCGCAGACTGGTCGGTCGACTTTCACTCCCGTCTGACGCCACCGAACAGGCCTGTGCCCTCTTCGAATCGGCCCAAAACGAGGGGCTGCTTCCCGGCCGATCTGTCGAAGGGTTCGCCGCTGCGAGTATTTACGCCGTCTCCCGGACGTTGAACCTGCCACGGACGATCGACGAGGTCACCGCCGAATCGAAAGCCACCGAACGCGAGTTGAAAGCGGCCTACGACGCGATGAATCGGGAACTCGGCCTCCCGACGGGACCGATCGATCCCGCCCGCTTTCTGCCGCGCTTTGCCTCGGAACTGGACCTCGAAGTGGACGTCGAGCGCCAGGCTCGAACCTACCTCGAAACGCTCGTCCAGGAGAACGCCATCGGGAGTCGTAACCCGTGTGGCGTCGCCGCTGGCTGTCTCTACCTCGCCGCGAACGAACGCGGACTTGCCGTGACGCAGGCCGATGCCGGAACCGTCGCCGACGTCTCACCGGCGACGATCAGAAAGACCGTCGAGCGGATTAACGCCCTCAGATAGGCCCGCATAATCGCAACGACTTTTTCGATACCCCGACCAGCACCGGTATGGGAACCCGCGCGACGAATCTCCTGGGCGGACTGGTGGCCATCACGGCCGTCGCCACGCTCCCGCTCGGAATTCTCGCATTCGTCTTTTCCGGGTGGCAACTCGGGCTCGCCGTCTTCGTCGTCGGCTGGCTGCTTCTCGTTCCGACGTTCGCGATTCTGGCCGGCGTACTCGAAGAGTCTACGTCCGAAACCGACCGGCAACCGGCCGAGCGCGAGGATCCACTGGAAACGCTCCGCGAGCGCTACGCGAGCGGAGAAATCGACGAGACCGAGTTCGAACGTCGCGTCGACGAATTACTCGAAACCGATCCGACCGAGTCGGCGAGCAAAATCGACGAACGGACGACGGATCGAGAACTCGAACGGGAGTGAAAAAACGTCACGTCGTCCGCAGGTGATCGGTCTTGGGCTCGTAGACCTCGCCCTTCTGTTTGAGTTTCTCGATCTCGTGTTCGGCCTTCGACTCGTCCATGCCGATCTCGCCTGCCCGCTCTAGGACGACGTCGATGGGGGCGCCGTCGTCGTACTCCTCTTCGACGTCGGCGATGAGCGCCTTGATGTTCTTGACCCGATCGCGCTGGGACTTCGATCGGCCGGCCTCGACGATGTCGGCGTCGAACTCGCCCGTCTCGGGATCGACCCCGATATCCTGGAGACAGGCGCGGGTGATCTCGATGATCCGCTCTGCGTCCTCGCGCTCGACCGTATCGGAGAGCCGGATCCGGGCGCTGGCCTCCGCCAGCCTGACGAGCGCCTCGAGCTGCCGGGCGGTGACCGGAACCGGGGCGTCCTCGTCGACGCCCTTCGACCGCAGGTCGACGTAGAAGTTCTGAATCGCTTCGCGCGCCTCCTCGGTCATCCGGGGGTGACAGTTCTGCTTCGCGTAGGCGACGTACTTCCTGAGCAGGTCGGCGTCGATCGCCGGGTCGACCGTCGCAGTCATCTCCTCGATCTCCTCCGTGCTCACGTCGTGCGAGGTCATCTGCTCGCGCTGTGTCGTCAGCTCGCCCGCGTAGTTCGTGTTCAGGATGTGCTCTGCGAGGTTCGCGTCCTTCTCCTCGTCCGGCTGGTCCGTGACGGTGAAGATCAGATCGAACCGCGAGATGAGCGCCGGTTCTAAGTCGATCTGCTCGCCGATCGGCTCGTACTGGTCGAACCGGCCATACTTCGGGTTCGCCGCACCGAGGAGTGAACAGCGAGATTTCAAGGTCGCGTTGATCCCGGCTTTGGACACCGAGATTTTCTGCTGTTCGAGGGCTTCGTGCATGGCCGAGCGGTCGTCCGCGGCCATTTTATCGAGTTCGTCGACTGCGGCGATTCCCTGGTCGGCGAGGACGAGCGCACCCGCCTCGAGCGACCACTGCTGACCGTCGCCGAAATCGTCTCTAACCGCCGCTGCAGTAAGCCCCGCGCTACTGCTGCCTTTCCCGGAGGTGTAGACCGAACGGGGCGCAATATTTTGAATGTATGACAGCATCTGGCTTTTTCCTGTACCAGGATCACCGATCAGGAGCATGTGCAGGTCCCCCCTGATCCGCGAGCCGTCGGGGAGGTGTTTGGTGACGCCGGAAAAGAGCTGGAGCATCATCGAGAGCTTCTCCTGGTCGTAGCCGTAGATCGAGGGGGCGATCGAGTCGACCATCCGATCGTAGATGTCCTCGGACTGAGAGAGTTCGACGATCGCGGCTTTGTCCTCGTCGGTGATGTCCATGTCCTCGAACTGCTCTTCGTCGACCTCGACGGACATTCCCTCCATGTAGAAGTCGAAGACGGGCGATTTCTCCTGATCCGTTCCCTGCTGTTCGAGCCTGAGGACGCCGGTCGCAGAGACGTGATCGCCGGGCGTCACCTGGCCGGTGATGTCGTCTTCGATGTGGACGTCGATGGCCTGTGGCGTTTCGCCGCCGCGCAGGCCCTCCGGGCTCTCCTGGATGCGAAGCTTCTGGGAGTCGATGAACTCCGACTGGTCGAAGTTGACCCGGAAGGGCCCCTGTCGCTCGCAGCCGTGACACTCGTGGGGTTCCTGGAAGTCGCTCGTCGACTGGGGAACGCGCGTCAGCGTGCCACAGAGCTGGCACTCGAAGGCGGCTTCCTCGACCTTCGGGCGGACGTCCGTCGCCTTGCGGACGATGCCGCGCACCTCGACGAGGCTGTTCATGTGCTGGGCGCGGATCTCCCGTATCTCGGGCGTCTCGGTATCGGGAAGGTTCCTGATCCGGACGTGCGCGCGTCCGAGGCTGACGTCGATCGGGAGGTCGTAGAGACGGAGTGCCTCCTCGGCGTAGCGCTGGAGCTGTTCGGGCTGGGCCAGGTAGTCGTCTGCGAGATCGGGGTCGAAGCGGTAGAGGTCGTCCCAGTCGACGTGGAGCGATCGCTGCTCGGCCGGATATCGCTGGGCGAGTTCCTTGATTTCCGCGTCGTAGTAGTTGCGGAAGAATCCCTCGAAGGCGTCGATGAGTTCCTCGTTCCCCGCTTGCGCCATTGGACTGGTCTAGCGCGGTCATCCCAGATAAAGGGTCGCAAATTGCGGTGGTACTAGAGCGCGTGACGGTCGGCCCGAGTGATCGATCGGCTCCGTACCGGTTGTTCGGGGAGTTTCATCGGCCAGGAGCCCTCGTCAGGTGAGCGACGGTGAGTCACCACCTGGCAACAGCCTTAAATACTCGCCCGTCGCGAGTACCCACCCATGGACGAGAAGACGGAGGAACTGCGCGAGATTTTCACGAGCGTGACCGACGAGGAGACGGTAACCGAGTCACAGGAGGCCGGACGTGGATCGTTAGAGAAAGACGACCGCACGATCGAAGAGCGCGTCGCGGGCGTCGTCGGGCAGATGCGCGAGCGATACGCGTTCGACACCGCGCTCACGGACGAGGAACTGGTGTCGGTCGTCCACCGGTTCTACGAGGACGAAAGCGACGGGGCGATCGCGGCCGATCTCGGCGTCGCCGAAGACGAGATCTTCGAGGCGCGGATGGCGCTCCACCTGGTTCGATCGGCCGAACTCCCCGATCTCGATCTCGTGACGCTCAGAGAGCGCGAAGACGGCGACGAAATGCTCGCCGACGAGTTCGATGTCACGGTCGAAGAGATCCGGCGATACCGCGAACTCGCGCGAGCCCAGGCCGAATCGCGCGCGGCCAACGACCGCTATCGCGACGAGTTCGAGAGCCTCCTCTCGGACTCCGATCTCACCTCGCGAATGGCCGCAGACGTGCGCGAAGACGGGCTCGAAGACGCGACCGAGGGGATGGAAACCGACGTTTCGTTCTAACCCGCTCTCGCCTCGAAGATCGTCGACCCATTCCCGGCGTGATTCTCGTTCTACCGTTTATATACGATCGGGCGGCCAGGTCGGTGCGTGTCATCCGTCACGTTCGGCGAGCTACGATCGGCCGCGTTCTGTGCCAGACAGTGTTACTACGATCGAACGACCGACGGAGGGACGCCGCCGAAACGCCACGCGACGATCAAGGCGCTTGCCCACCGGTACGCGTCGTTACTCGACGCCGATCGCCGCCAGCTCACCGAGGAGCCGATCGCGATCGACCCTGCCGCCTACCGGGAGCGACTCGCTCGCGCTCGTGCTTTACACCCCCGGTGGGAAGAACTCTGCGAGCCGGCGGCGCGAGACGTGCTGGTCGCCGGGCGCGACTGTCGCGGGATCGTCGACAAAGTGCTCGAGGACCCGCTCGAACCCGTCATGATCGCGACCGGAAAGCCGCCCGATCGCGGCGTCTGGGAAGCCCACTCGATCAAGGCCGTCGCGGCGGCGAAGGCGCTCGCCTGGGAGTACGGAGAGCGAGTCGAACGAGCGACCCTCGAGTACCCCGCCTACGGCGTGGTCCGTCGGATCGACCTGACTACCCGGCGGAAAGCCGCCTACCGGCGCACGCTTCGGACCGTCCGCGAGATGGACGGACCGCCGGCGCGGACCGACGACCGGTCGAAGTGCGACCACTGCGAGTACGCTACACAGTGTGGGGTGAAGACGCGAACGCTCCGGTCGCTGCTCGGCGGAGGATAACGGCGACGGTGTTCGGATCGAATGCCCGCTCAGTTCGCCGCGAGCCAGCGCTCGATCCGATCGGCGTCCGCGCCGCGGCGGTGGATCGACTCCGTCGAGACGTCGACGACCGTACTCTCGATGCCGCCCGTCTCGCCGCCGTCGAGAAGGACCGCCGACGCCTCGCGGACCGGCTCGTCGACGTCCGCGAGCCGGAGTGCGCTCGGTTCGCCGCTTTCGTTCGCGCTGGTCGCAGTGATGGGCCGGTCGGCCAGCTCACAGAGCCGAAGCGCGATCCGGTGATCGGGTATCCTGACGCCCACGCGGTCTCGTCCGGCCGTGAGGACGTCAGGAACGTGCTCGCGGCGCGGGCAGAGGACCGTGACCGGGCCGGGCAGGAACGTCGCCATGAACCGACGTTCTCGGTCCGTCGCTCGAACGTGAGAGAGCGCCGTCGGAACCGACGGGACCGCCATCGAGATCGGATTTTCTCGATCGCGACCTTTCACGTCGTACACCCGCTCGATCGCCGCCGGATCGGTCGCGTCGGCGGCGAGCCCGTAGACCGTCTCGGTCGGGTACACGACGAGCTGACCCTCGGCGATCGCGTCGGCCGCCTCGCGAAGTTCGCCCATAGCCCATCGTCGGGTGATCGCGAGCAAAAAGGTAGCGCTCGTCGGTCAGAACGGTCGACGCTGTTCGGGTGAGAACGCGGCCCCGCTCACTCGGAACGGGCGGCCTCGATCGCGTCCGCGACGGCGTCGTAGTCCGGCGAGTCCGGCCACTCCGTCGCGACCCAAACGTACGCGACCGTTCCATCGTCGTCGAGCACGTAGATCGCGGGCCGGGGCTCTGTGATTCCCTCCATCCCGTCGAGATCGTGGACGACGCCGTAGGTTTCTGCGACGGCGTTCGTCGGATCGCTGAAGACGCCGTAGGGCAGGTTCTTCTCGTCGAGAAACCGCGAGAGTTCGTACGGACTCGAGATGGAGACCGCGGCGACCGTCTCGCCGTCCGGGGAATCGGCCCACGGGTCCGTCTCGACGCCGATCTCGCGATCGCGGAGTTCGGTTAGGGTGTACTCGGCGACGAAGGCGCCGGCCATCGTCGTAAAGACGAGGACGGTCGGTCCGTTCCCGACGAGATCCGACAGCGAGCGGTCGGCCCACTGTTCGGCGGTGACGAGCGGCCGGGTGAAGTCGGGCGCCGTCTCGCCGCGGTCGACGGAGTCGGCCGGTTCGAACTCGACGATATCGAACTCGGGCATTCAGGCGTCACCTCCGGATTCGCCGTCATCGGTTTCGTAGCTTCGTTCCAGGTAGGTGACGATGTTCGCGCTCTCGGCCATCGTGACGCCGGTCGACTCGTCGACGAGGACGGGGACCGACCGAACGCCAGCGACGCGCTTTACGGCGTCGCGTCGGGAGTGAAGCGGTTCGACGAATCGCGAGTGATACGAGAGGTCGAGGTCGTCGAGGACGCGGACGACGCGCTCGCAGTACGGACAGCCCTGGAGTCGGTAGAGCGTGATCGGTGCATCGGTCGAGGCGGCGCCGCTGACCGGGACGTCGTCGGGAGTCGACATGGACGCAGGTGGGACGGTGACGCCGAAAACGGTTGGTTTCCGGCACGGATCGCCGGCAGGTGGCACCATCGATGGACGATCGGCGTGACGGATCGCTACGACCTGTGAGCGCGTCTGGAAGTAACAAGCGTTAATCGGTCGGAGTACGAACGTCAGCCAGTCAATGGTCGATGGAGTGCTGACGGAGGTCGTTCTCACAGTCTACGATGTGCCGTTCACCGGCTTCGAGATCGAGCAGTCGACGGTGGCGATCCTCGGGACCCTCGTCGTAGCCGTGTTAATCCTGCTGTCCGGCTTTTTCTCCTCCTCGGAGATCGCGATGTTCTCGCTGCCGAAACACCGCGTCGAGGGAATGGTCGAGGAAGAAGTGGCAGGAGCCGACCGGGTCAAAGCGCTCAAGGACGACCCACACCGGTTGCTCGTGACGATCCTCGTCGGGAACAACATCGTCAACATCGCGATGTCGTCGATCGCGACGGCGGTGCTCTCGATCTACTTCGGCGGGCTCGTCGGCGTGTTGCTCGCGACGCTCGGGATCACGGCGATCGTCTTGCTCTTCGGCGAGAGCGCGCCGAAGTCCTACGCCGTCGAGAACACCGAGTCGTGGGCGCTCCGGATCGCGAAGCCGCTCAAGGCGACGGAGTACCTGCTCTACCCGCTTGTTATCACCTTCGATTACCTCACACGGCTGGTGAACAAGGTGACCGGTTCGACCGAGGCGATCGAAACCCCGTACGTTACGCGAGACGAGATTCAAGAGATGATCGAGTCGGGCGAGCGCGAGGGCGTCCTGGAGGAAGACGAACACGAGATGCTCACGCGCATCTTCCGATTCAATCAGACGATCGTCAAGGAGGTGATGACGCCTCGCCTCGACGTAACGGCCGTCTCGGTCGACGAGAGCGTCGAGGAGGCGATAGAAACCTGCATTCAGAGCGGTCACGCGCGCATTCCAGTGTACGAGGGGAGTCTCGACAACATCCTCGGCGTCGTTCACATCCGAGACCTGGTCCGGGATCTGAACTACGGCGAGACCGACGACGGCGATCTGGAGATCGACGACGTCATCGAGCCGACGCTGCACGTCCCCGAGTCGAAGAACGTCGACGAGTTGCTCACCGAGATGCGCGAAAATCGCATGCACATGGCGATCGTCATCGACGAGTTCGGGACGACCGAGGGACTGGTCACCGTCGAGGACATGATCGAAGAGATCGTCGGCGAAATCCTAAAGACCGGCGAAGAAGAGCCGATCGAGGAGATCGACGAGTTCACGGTCGTCGTCCGGGGCGAGGTCAACATCGAGGACGTAAACGAGGCGCTCGACATCGAGTTGCCGGAGGGCGAGGAGTTCGAAACGATCGCCGGATTCATCTTCAATCGAGCCGGTCGGCTCGTCGAAGAAGGTGAGGTGATAACCTACGACGGGATCGAAATCAGCGTCGAGGAAGTTGAGAACACGCGTATTTTGAAGGCCAGATTGACGAAGCCAGAACCCGAGGACGACGCCGACGATAGCGAAGAGGACCCCGAGGAATAACGACCGAGTTGGGTCGTTGAGTCAAGGCAGTGCCGGTACCGGGCGTATCGATCCTGACCGTCAGATCGTCGCTTCCATGTCTCGGGCGACGCCCGGGGGCAGGACGAGCCGACGCGGGCCGGGGATGTACTCGCCGTCGCGAGTCCCGTACCGAAGCCGCGCGAACGCGGTGTTGCCGACGTATCGAACCGAGACGGACTCGATCTCCCCGAGATCGATCTCCTCGGGCGGATCGAAAAGGTAGATCACCGCGCTTTCACGGTCGTAGACGCCGGTCGAGCGGAGAAAGACCGCGAGTAACACCAGTACGAGGGCGAACGGGATCGTCGCCGCCGCCAGCATCTCGCCGACGTTGCCGCCGACGAGGGCGTCGAGCGCGAAGATGACGGAGGCCATGACGACGGCACCGACGGCCGCGTCGATGCCGCGTTTCAGCCGTTTGGCGTCGGCGCCCGCGGTATCCTCCCGGGTAGATGCGTCGGCCGTCGCGCCGCCGGCCGGGTAGGAGTCGCCGGGAAGGTACGCACTCATCGCTGCGAGCCGTCGTTCGGGGTCACCGGCGATGGCGAGGGCGACGATGGTCGCGGCGACGGCGAACAGGGCGGCGACGACGACCGATTGGCCGCCGGTCTGGGCCGTCAGCCCGAACAGCCGCCCGAAGATGATGAGCGCGAGGGCGCCGAGGAGCGTTCCCACGCCGAGCGCCCAGCTCACGCGGATCGTTCGGGAGGTGTCGGCGTCCCGGTGCCACTGGATCCGATTCGACTCGCTCATACGGAAGGGTCGACGGTCGAAGACATTAGGGCGTTCGGTCTCACGCGGACGACCGGCCTCACGCAAAGAGGAACTCGAAGGTCCAGAAGGCACCGAAGCTCAGGAGGAGCGCGCCGACGAACGAGAGGAACCAGGCGAGGACGGTAAACGCCATCTTCCGGCCGCTGACGCCGCCGCCGGCGCCGACTGCCGCGTAGCCGCTGCCGATGATCGAACTGACGACGATCTCGTTGAACGAGACGGGGATGCCAAAGAGGACGGCGACCTGCGCGAGCGCGAACGAGGGGATGAGCGCGGCGATCGACCGGCGCGGGCCGAGCGAGGAGTAGTCCTGGGCGATCGCCTTGATCATCCGCGGCGCGCCCGTCCACGACCCCACGAGTAATCCGACGCCGCCGCCGGCGAGGAGGGCGAACAGGGGTATGCCAGCGTCGTCTCCCAGCGGGACGAGCGGCCCGACGGCGAGGCCGACCTGACTGCCGCCGGCCGAGAACGCGACGAGAGCGCCCATCACGAGGAGGAATCGGCGTTCGGTCCGCACGGGATCGTTTCGCATGCCGATCGCGGTCGGAACGACCCATCCGAGCGCGACGGCGGCGGTCACGACGAAGATTCCGGCGGCCACCGGGCCTGGAAGGAACGCGCCGACGGCCGCGGCGATCGACGCGCCGTCGCCGTCGGAGCCGAGGACGGCGAATTCGATGTTCGCCACGAGAACCCCGACCAGCCCGGACAGTCCGATCACGACGACGCGTTCCGGAACGGGTTCGTCGCGCAGGGCGCGCGCGATGAGATACGCCGAAAACCCGCCGACAAAGGGCGTGAGCGTCCACATCGTCGCGATTTCGGCGTACTTCAGCCACGCCGGATCGCCGCCGAGGGCGAGTCCGACGCCGATGACGGCGCCGGTCGAGGTGAAGGCCGTCGCGATCGGGTAGCCGGCGAAGACGCCGATCGCGACGAGCACCGCTGCGAGCGTCAGCGCGATCGTCACCGCGGCGGGCGTGAGCGAGACGCCGGCGATGAGTTCCCGACCCATCGCCTCGGAGACGTTCTGGCCCTGTAGCACGGCTCCCGCCAGTCCGAGAATTCCGACGAGAAAGCCGGCGCGCATCACCGAGATCGCGTTGGCGCCGACCGCCGGCGCGAACGGGGTCGAACCGGACGAACCGGCACCGATCGACCACGCCATAAAGAGGCTCGCCATCGCGGCGATGAGGAACGTCGCGATCGTCGCGATCTCGACCATCTACTGGTGCCTACTGGTGGCCACTACAAGTGTGTGCCGACCCGGAATGCCGGTGGAGAACGTTCACGGATCGATCACATCGAGCACACAGCGACGACGAATCGGAGAGAGACAGGACGTTACGTCGTCGTCGACTTCGAGGGATCTTCGGGCTCCGGCGGCGGTTCGACGCCCTCGATCGCCTCGGCCGCCTCCGTGTCTTTTTCAGTCTCGACGTGCCAGCGGTCGACCTCGTCGTCGAGCGTCGCGAGCGTCTCGGAGACGCGATCTTTGAGGTCGTCGTCGTTGACGTTCACCTCGAAGACGAACTCGTCGGCACCGTTTCCGCGACCCGACTGCTGGACGTTCGCGCTGACGAGTTCGTTGTCGAAGTAGTACGGGGCGAGTTGGGTCATGACGCGCTGGTAAACCGTATCTTCGACGCGGCGAATCGCCTTCCGACCGGCGGAGTCGGCCGCCCGCGCGACGTAGTCGATCGACTCTTTCCAGCTGTCGACGGCCTCGTTCGCGTCGTCGTTGTCCAGTGCCTCGTAGGACTCCGAGAGCTTCTGTCCGGCGGTTTTGATGTCCTCGTCCGGCCGCTTGCCGGCTCGCTCGCCCTTGCCCTCGTCGAGGTGGGCTTGCTCTGCGGTCTTCTCGCTCACGTCACGATCGAGGCGCTCGTGAGATTTCGGTCGCCACTCGTCCCACTCCTCGAAGTCGGGCGCGTACTTCGCGCCCGCATCCGCGTCCGGGTCGTGTGCACCTTCATCTCTGAGGGCTGCAGTTACTCGTTCGCCGTGTTCGACGACGTCGCTCCACTCGCCGCGAATCTTGAACCCGGAGATACTCTCTTCCATCCGACTGGGCCGGTCGTAAGACGCGGACCCTTATAAGCTTCCTCGCCGGAGTTGGCCGGCCCCAGGCAATCGGCCGCCAGCCAGGATCGATACCTTATATGTCCGTCCGCTGGTGTGTGAAGACGAGATGGCGATCGAAGATCGCGACGACGCGTACCTCGTAACCCACGCACTGGCCAGAGACACCCTCTCTCGGCTTCGATCGGTCGAGACGGAACAGGTGAGTTTCAGGAAGGGGCTCGTCAAACTCGGACGGGTCTGTGGCTACGAAATAATCGACGGGCGGATGGAGACCGAGTACGTCGAGATCGAGACGCCGCTCGAGCCGACGATGGGCGAGCGGGTCCGCGGGCTCGACGACGTCGTCATCGTCAACGTGTTGCGCGCGGCGACGCCCTTCGTCGAGGGATTGTTGAAGGCGTTCCCGCGCGCCCGACAGGGCGTCATCAGCGCCAGTCGGGACGAATCCGCGGGCCGAACCGACGAAGGATCGTTTCCGATCACGATCGACTACGTCAAACTGCCCGAGATTCGCGAGGAAGACACCGTCATCGTCGCCGACCCCATGCTCGCGACCGGCTCGACGATGAACGCCGTGCTGGAACGTGTCGTCGAAAACGCCCCGACGCCGGAGCACCTGATCGTCCTCTCTGCGGTCTCGGCACCGGAGGGACTGCTCCGCGTCGGTGACGCGTTCCCCGAGGCCGACTTGCTCACGGTCTCGATCGACGACCGGTTGGACGAGGAGGGCTACATCGTCCCCGGACTCGGCGACGCCGGGGATCGGGCGTTTCGGACGAAGTAAACGCGGTTTGAGGCCCGAAGGGCCGAAAACCGCGAATTAGCGAGCGGTGAACGGAGTGAACCGCGAGCAGCGCGATACTGTGAATACTGCACAGCGGCCCCGAAACGAGTGAAGAACGTGCCCAGCGACGCCTCACTCCATCTCACACGTATCGAGTCCGATCAGTTCGTTCACCGGACAGCGGCCGATGACGGCCGTCGCGAGCAGGTCGCTACCGCCGATGAAGGCGAGTGCACCGGGCGTCGAGTCGCGAAATCGGTAGCCGACTCCGAGCAGTCCGGTTGCGACGAAGACGCGGCCGATACGGTCGAGACCGCGACGTTGCAGTTCATGTGGGTGGTTAGTCGGGGAAGGAGTGAGGAGCGGTCGTTTCACGTGCAACGCGCGGGACGGTGTGACGTCGGCAACGAACTCACGATCAGCGGCCGCCGGATGTATCGACCTCGTGGGTTCTCGTTTCTTGGTCGGCCGCGTTACTCGTCGTCCTCGGTATCGTCGTTCTCGTCTTCGTCCCCCTCGCCGGCTGAGAGTCCGTCGTTGGGATCGCGTTCGAGCGCCGGCGGGTCGTCGAAGTGTTCGGAGTAGCCGTCGAACCAGCGGCGGATGCGCTCGATCCGGTCGACGACGTGGGCCGGTTCGCCCGACCGGGACAGTTCGTGTCCTTCGCGGGGATAGCGAACGAGTCGGGTATCGACGCGGTGTTTTTTCAGACCGACGTAGAACAGCTCGGCCGTGTTGGCCGGCGTGCGGTAGTCTCGGTCGGAGTGGATGAGCAGCGTCGGCGTGTCCACCTCCGGGACGAGCGACGTCGGCGAGTGTTCCCAGAGGAACTCGGGTTCCTCCCAGGGCGTCGTCCCGAAGTCGTACTCGACGAGTTTGAACGCGCCGTCGGTCGAGCCGTAGAAGCCGGTGAGGTCGTAGACGCCGCGCTGGGAGACGGCGGCCGTAAAGCGATCGGTTGAACCGACCGTCCAGGCGGTCATGTAGCCGCCGAAGCTGCCGCCGGTGACGAACTGTTCGGTCTCGTCCACCTCCGGGCGCTCGCAGACGAGATCTGCGCCCGCGAGGACGTCAGAGAGCGTGACGTCGCCCCAGTCGCGGTAGATGCCCATCGCGTGGTCCTCGCCGTAGCCGGTCGATCCCCGGGGGTTCGACCAGAAGACGGCGTAGCCGCTCGCCGCGAGGGTCTGGAACTCGTGCCACATCGTCCCCGACGTCGTCCACTGGGTGTGCGGTCCGCCGTGGATCTCGACGACGAGCGGGTAGGGTTCGTCGCCGATCCGGACGGCCGCGTCGGTGTCGGATTCGTCCGCTTGGTCGTCGGCGGGTTCGACGTCCGCTGGCGGCAAGAGGAGCCATCCTTGCAGGTCGACACCGTCGTTTTCGTACCGGAGTTCTTCCGGTTCGGCGACGGCGCGCGAGGAGAGGTACGATTCGTTGACGGTCGTCAGGCGTCTCGGCTCGCCCCCGTCGCGGTCGGCGACGAAGACGTCGCCGGGGTGGGACCACTCGCTCTGGGCGACGGCGATGGACTCCTCGCCGATCGAGACGCCCTCGACGGTGACGCCCTGGTCGTAGATCGGTTCCGGCGGGTCGCTCGCGTCGCCGGGAACCGAGTGGACGACGACCGATCCATCGTCGGGCGTCGCGAAGAAGAGCCGCTCTTCGTCGGGACCCCACTCGAAGCCGCCGAATCCGAGCGTCCGGTCCAGGGGCTCGGTCGGGACGACCTCGTCGCCCGTCTCGCGGTCGTGGACGACGATGTCGACCTGACGCATGGACATGCGGTCTTCGGGAACGCGCGGGAAGGCGACCAGCCCGTCCGACGTCGCCTCGATCATTCCGCCCCAGCCGGTCGTCTGGGTGAAGACCTCCGGGTCGGCGGCGTCCGCGTCTGCGCCGTCATCCGGCGAGCCGACGGGGTGTTCGTAGATATCGAATGTGACGGCATCGTCCGGTTCCTCGTGGTCCTCCTTGCTGGCGTAGTAGACGGTTTCCGCGTCGCCCCAGCCGGGTCCGACGTAGTCTGCGTCGCCGTCGGTGAGCCGAACGAGGGCGTCCGCACGGGACGGCTCGTCCGGACCCGTCGCGTCGGTCGCCGCGAGCGCCGCCTCGACGTCGAGAACGTAGACGTGACTTCGCTTTCCGTCGTAGTATTGCTGCATCGAGCGGTAAACCAGGCGGTCGATCACCCGCGGGTCGGGCGACTCAGGTTCGTAATCCGCGTCGACGGAGAAGTCACGACCCTCGTCGCGGTCCTCGGCGGTGACGGCCTGCGTGAAGACGATCCGAGAGCCGTCCGGGCTCCACTCGATGCCTGTTACACCGCCGGCCACCTCGGTCACCTGCTGGGCTTCGCCGCCGTCGGTCGGGAGAATCCACAGTTGCGGTCGGTCGTCGTCCGCACCGCGGGTGCTCACGAACGCCAGGTACGAACCGTCGGGACTCCAGCGCGGCTGGCTGTCGACGCCCTCGGCGACGGTGAACTGGCGGGGCTCGCCGCCCGCGGTCGGGACGACGTAAATCGTCGCCGCGTACGATTCGTCGTCTTCGGCCACTTTGCGGACGTACGCAACCCGCTCGCCGTCGGGAGACAGTTGCGGGTCGGCCACGTGGACGAGGTCGTGGTAATCGGCTGCGTCAATTGGCTGCATACCACGTGCCTGCCGTCCGGTCCGAGTAAATGTTTCGAATCGTAAGGTCGGCCGAAGACCAGCGCACCCGCCGATTCCGCCCCAACCGTTTCATCGAAGCAGACGGGGGATTTCGTTCAGTTCGAAACAGTCCGAACCGTCGAACATTCACGACAAATACTTGATAGCTATATGCCGCCGGCGTGCGAACTACCGGGTATGGCGCGAGAGATACAACGGCGCACGGTCATCCGCACGATCGGTGCGGCTGGAACCGTCGCACTCGTCGGTACGGCACAGGCACAGGACGACGATGACGAAGAGATCGACGAGGAGCCAGAACCCGAAGAGGACGGACAGATACTCGTCTGGGACGCCGGCGGAACGGGCGGGACGTACTACCCGCTGTCGGGTGAGTTCAAGACGATCGTCGAAGAGCACACCCCCCACGGCTTGCAGGTCCAGTCGACCGGAGCCAGCGTCGAGAACGTCGGCAGCCTCGCCCGGGAGGAAGCCGACTTCGCGCTGATCCAGAACGACATCAACTTCTTCGCGTACAACGGGACCGGCCTGGAGGAGTTCGAAGACATGCCGATCGAGACCCTTAGAGGGGTCGGATCGCTCTATCCGGAGACGATCCACGTGGTCGTCGAGGAGGGCGCCGGGTACGAGTCCGTCGAGGACCTCGACGGAGCCGCCATCAACACCGGTGACCTGGGCAGCGGAACGCAGGTCAACGCGCTCCAGATCTTAGAATCCGCAGGCGTCGAGGACTTCGACGAGCAGAACACCGACTTCGCGACGGCAGCCGACCAGTTGCGCGACGGCGACATCGACGCCGCGTTCATCGTCGGCGGCTGGCCGGTCGGCGCGGTCGAGGAACTCGCGACGACCGCCGACATCGACATCCTCGAGATCGGCGACGAACTCCGCGAGGAACTTATAGAAGACGTCGAGTTCTTCGCCGAGGACGAGATTCCGGCGGACACCTACGACGGTATCGACGAGGACGTCGAAACCGTCTCCGTCCAGGCGATGATTACCACCCACGAGGCGGTCGACGAGGCAATCGTCGAGGAGGTCACCGCCGCCATCTTCGACAACACGGACGACCTCTCGATCAAGGAGGAGTTCATCGACGTCGAATCTTCCCAGGACGGCATGTCGATTCCGCTCCACCCCGGCGCGGAGGCGTACTTCGAGGAACACGAGGACGTCGATCTCGACGACGAGGACGAACCCGATGACGATGAAGATCCAGATGACGACGACGGTGAGGACGACGAATAGGTGACGACCATGAACGGGACGTGAGTTCGTCGAGCACGACGGGGCGAGAACCCCCAGACCGACCATCCCGTCGGAAGGATCGACTCGCGAGGAGAGACGCCTCGCGTTCGACCCGACGGCGATTCGTCGTCGCCGCGTTCGGGCTGGTCGGAGCGGTCGCCAGCGACGGCGTCGCGAGGACCACAACCGCGTTCGATGCCCACGACGGGGCGCTCACCGCCGCTTCCGACGGGGACGCCGAATCGTCGACCGCCGGGGACGCCGAACCGGCAACCTCGTCGAATCGAAGGCTCGTCGTCGCCGTCGCGGAGACGGACGAGCGACTCGTCGAGCGGTCGGTGGCAGACGGCGACGAGGTGACGCTCGCCTACACGCACAGCGTCGAGAAGACGCCCGTCAGGGAGGTGTACGTCGTCGACGGTGACGAACTGCACCACGACCGGATCGAGTTCGCGTCGTTCGGTGCCGGCCTTCCGTCCCACGCGGCGGTGACGCGGACCGACGACGGGCTGTACGTCGCCCCGGTCGATCGCACCTACGGTGAGGTGTACGTCTCACCGGGGTCGATCGCCGAGCACAGGCTACGCGTCGACGAGGGCTGCTACGATCTGCTCGAGCGATCGGACGGAGACACAGTACGGCTGTTCGTCGAGTCCGGCGAGACACGTCGAATCGATCTCACCGCGAGTGATCTGTCGTGAGCGTCGATCCCGGCCCGTCGGACGAACTATCGGAGGAAGAGACCGAAGAGATCCTTCGGGAGGTCGAACGCCGCCGGACGCTTCGAGGGACGGCCGTCCTCGTCGTCGCCGTCATCGGAGTCGCGTTCTCGACGTTTCAGATCTGGATCGCCGCCCGCGGCTTTACGCTCGCGGCGACGCTCCCGGTCGTCGGCGAGGTCCACCTGACCTCGCTCCAGCAGCTCCAGATCAACGCGATTCACGTCACGTTCGCCCTCTTGCTCGCGTTCTTGCTCTTTCCACCCACGCGAGGCGACGGACCGATTACCCGGCGACTGGGACGGATCGAACCCGCCGCAAGCAGCCGGTTCGGCCGAGACCATCCGCTCACGCGGATCGCCGGGCGCGTCCGGAGAGCCGGCCGCTGGCTGGCCGTCGATCCCGACATGAATCGCATCACTCCGCTCGATTACGTGCTCTTTTTCGCCTCGCTCTTGCCGGTACACTACATCGTCACCGAGTTCGACGAGATCCGTCAGCTCGCCGTCTTCGGTATCCACTCCGGCCGGCCGATCCAGGAGACCCATCCGTCGCTAGAGCCGCTCGTCTCCGCCGTCGCGACCGCGGGAATCCCGCTCGACGAGTGGTCCTACCCGTTCGTCCTGGGCGTGCTCGGCATCATCCTCGTCCTCGAGGCGACCCGTCGGGCGCTCGGCTTGCTGCTCATGTCGCTCGTCTCGCTGTTCATCGTCTACGCCCGCTGGGGGCACAACATCCCGCGCGACTCGGTCCTTGGTTCGCTCGCCATCGTCGAGACGACCTGGGGAAATCTCGTTTACAACCTCTGGTACACGACCGAGGCAGGCGTCTTCAGCACACCCGTGACGGTGAGCGTTCGCTTCATCTACATCTTCATCCTCTTCGGCGCATTCCTCGAGATGAGCGGGGCGGGCCGGTGGTTCATCGATCTGGCATACTCGGCGACCGGCACCAGACAGGGCGGCCCGGCGAAGGCCAGCGTCGTCTCCAGCGGGTTCATGGGGATGCTGTCGGGGTCGTCGATCGCCAACACGGTGACCACCGGCGCGTTCACGATCCCGCTGATGAAGCGCTCTGGCTACTCGCCGGAGTTCTCCGGGGCCGTCGAGTCCTCGTCTTCGTCCGGCGGGCAGATGCTGCCGCCGGTCATGGGCGCCGCCGCGTTCCTCATCGTCGAGTTCACCGGCACGCCCTACGCCGACGTGATCATCGCGGCGACGCTCCCGGCGGTCGCCTTCTTCTTCGGTATGTGGGTGATGGTCCACTTCGAGGCGGTCCGCGGCGGTATCGGTGGACTCGCGAGGGATGAACTGCCGAATCTTCCCCGACACCTTCGCCGCGGCTGGTTCTACCTGCTGCCCCTCGCGCTGTTGCTGTACTTTCTCGTCTGGCTTCGGCTGTCGATCAACCGGGCGGGCTGGTACACGATCGTCTCCGTGATCGCGCTCATCGCGGTGATCGCGGCGTACAACCGGCGAACGCGCGGTCCGCTGCTTGGTACCATCGGGCTGCTCTACGCCGGACAGGTCGCGTCGTACTGGGCCTACGGCGTCGGCCTCGTGGAGGGGATCCAGGCCGCGCTGGGCGTCGGCCCCGCGGGCACCCCGCGAACGCTCGAATCCGCCGTGATGACGACGGCGATGGACCTCGCGACGATCGTGATCGCGGTTAGTCTCGCGTTTTTGCTCCTGCGACCGCGCCTCGAGACGCCGCTACTCGAACTGGACGACTCCGTCGACGACGTCGCCGAACGGGGCGCCGAGCTGGTTGGCCGGCCCGCGATGGCGGCGAATCCCGCCTACCGCTTCGGGACGTTCATCCTGAAATCGATGGAATCGGGCGCGCGCACGGCGACGACGGTCGTGATCGCGGTTGCCGCGGCCGGCGTCATCCCCGGCGTGATCAGCGTCACGGGACTGGGTCCGAATCTCACCGCACTTATCCTGTCCGTCAGCGGCGAGTCGCTGGTCCTGTTGCTGGTTCTGACCGGCATCTCCGCGGTCATCTTCGGCCTCGGCATGCCGACGACCGTGATGTACATCATCCTCGTCGCGATGCTCGGACCCGCGTTAGAGGAGTTCGGCGTCGCGATCCTCGCTGCTCACCTCTTCATCCTCTACTTCGGGTTGATGGCCGACGTCACGCCACCCGTCGCCGTCGCCGCGTTCGCCGCCGCTGGCGTCGCAAAGTCCGACGAGTTCGCGACCGCGGCGATCGCCTTCTTGCTCTCGCTCAACAAGATCCTCGTTCCGTTCGCGTTCATCTTCTCGCCAGGCATCCTCTTGCTCCGCGTCGACGGGGCCGAACCGCGCATCATCGGGTGGGCCGACATCGCCGACGTATCCTTTTTCGTCCCCGAGGTCGTGATCCCCGTCGTCGGCATGTTCCTCGGCGTCTACGCCCTCGGCGCGACGATCATCGGCTACCAGTTCGCCGAGGTCGACGGCGTGGACCGCGCCCTGTTCTCAATCTCCTCGCTGTTACTGATGGTGCCGGAACTGCTCGTCCTCATCGCGGATCCGATTCTCGCACTCGTCGGCGGACCGTCGCTCTCGACCGCGTTCGCGGTGACCGTCTCGCTTCGCGTCGTAGGCCTCGCGATGTTACTCGTCCTCTCGGTCGCGAATCGCCGCGAGTCGAAGGCGCCGGAACCGGGGACGGCGCCGACGGCGACGTGAAACGGGAAGATCCGCCGACGAAGAGGTGAAACAGTTTGATGTGTTCGCACCATATTCGTCGAAACGAAGGCTTATGTGTCGACTCGTAGAAGGGATCGTATGCGCAGGGAACGAAGGGGTCGGCTCTCGTCCCGGACCCGGTTTCGCCTCGCCTTCGGGATCTTCCTGGGGTCGGCCCTCGCCGGGCTCGTCCTGACGGGAGCGACGGCCGCGGGCGTGGCATTCGAATCGGCACTCGGCGGTGGCGCGGTTGCACTCGTGATCGGGACGGTCGCCGGTATCGCGATCGAGAGCCGGATCGACCGGCTCGCCACGGCGATCGGCCGGACACGAAGTCGGCGCGCGGCGGTGTTCGCCCCCTTCGGCGCGATCCTGGCGTTCGTTCCTATCTCGCTGGTCTCGACCCTGCCCGTGGTGACGACGTCCGTCGCCCTCTGGTCGACACTCGGCGTCGGCGTCGCCGGGTGGATCGTCACGACGATGGCCCAAACGCGTCACATCGACCGCGTCATCGACGACGAACCCGTCCGATCGGTTCGAATTCGCCCACGTCGGCGTCCGTACTTCGATCTGGCGTTTCTCGCCCTGACGCTGGGACTGTTCGGGATGAACGCCTACGACGGGAGGTGGACGATGGCCGGGGTCTGGGCCGCGGTCGGTGTTTCGTGGATAGTTAGCCGCGTGCTCGAGGGGCGGATCGAACTCGAGGGCGTCGGCGACCAACTCACGCTCGATATTCACGACGCCGGCCTGGTCCGGCGGTACCCGTTCTCCCGCTCGTTCGTTCCGTGGGACGAGATCAACCACGTTCGACACCAGGACGGAGAACTCGTCTTCGACCGGCACCTCGTCGACACCCGGTTCGACCGCGACGAACTCGACGACGTCCACTCGGTCGTCGAGTCGATCGAACGAGTTGCGGGCGTCTCGGTCCTCAGGCAGTCACATCGCTAGCCCCCGGAAATCGCGTCGCTAATCCCCGGATTCGATCTCGGCGCGCCCGCTCGTCGCGCTCCGGATTCGATCACGAAAGGAGTCAGCCTCCTCGACCGGCACGTTCACGTCGAACGAAACGGCTTCGGCGTACTCGGCGTCGAAGTCGTAGCCCTCGCTCTCGATGATCCCCCGAACGGTGCCCGAATCGTCGTACTCGACGCCGATCGCGACTCGCTCGTGCGGACGCCGGGAGACGACGCCGGCGGCGTCGACCGCCTCTTTGACGGCCCGGGAGTAGGCTCGAACCAGTCCGCCGACGCCGAGGTTCGTCCCGCCGTAGTAGCGGGTCACGACGACGGCGACGTTCTCCAGATCCCGGCCCTCGAGGACCGACAACGCCGGTTTGCCGGCCGAGCCCGACGGCTCGCCGTCGTCGCTCGAGTACTCGCGCAGGAAGCTCCCGTCCTCGCCCGCTCGCACGCGGTAGGCCGGGACGTTGTGCGTCGCGTCGTCGTAACGCTCGCCGACCTCGGCGACGAACTCCTCGGCCTCCTCGACCGTCTCGACGGGCCGGACGTGGCCGAGAAACTCCGATCCCTGTACCTCGAAGGAGGCGGTGGCAGGTTCGGAAACGGTCGCGTAGGAGCCGGTCATGGCGGTAGGCGGTGGAACGAACGGCGGGGAGAGCAGGTGGGTAACGCTATCATCTTCGAGTCACTGGGCTCGTCGAGTCACTGTAACTCGATCTTGCGGACGAAGTCGAGGTCGCGGATCTGCGTGATTAGCCCGCCCGGGAGATCTTCGTCCGTGACGAGGTAGAGCCGGGGTTCGTCGGTGAACTCGGGATCCTCGCTGATCGTCTGGCGGATCGAGACGCCGTTTTCGGCGACGAGCGTACAGACCGTCGCGACGATTCCCGTCGCGTCGGGGTCGTCGACTTCGATCGTGAGGACGGTCAGATCGAGGACGGGAGCGAGGTCCATCAGACTCGGCACCTGGGAGATGTTCTGGAAGATCCGTCTGAGTTCGTCGTCCGCGAGGATGACGTCGGTCGTGGAGTCGACGACCCGGCGGTCGACGTCGATCTCGCGGGCGATGCCGGTGTTGGGAATCTCGATCCCGCCCGAGACCACCCGCCCCTCGTCGTTGACGGAGAAGCCGCGCTCTAACAGCAGGCGGATCACGGCCTGCTGGCTCGGCGAGCCCTCGAACTTCTCCATGATCTCGTCGAACATGGAACCCGGTTTTTCGGCCACCTACAAATCTCTCCCGAAGGGCGGGTCGTGGCGGAGTTGACGCCGATGGGGCGACGGTCGGTTTTTTGTCGGTGGCCGGTAATCGCCTCTCATGCGAGAACTTCGGACCTGCGACTTCTGTGGCGAGAACGCCCTCGGCACGTTCGAGATCGTACCGCCGGAACTGAACCCCAGCGAGGCAGAACAGCGCCGCGTCGTCCTCTGTGAATCGTGTCAGGCGACGCTCGCCGAACTGCTCGAACCCCTGCTGGCCAGAGCCGGTGCGAACGGGGCGAGTGCTGAAGAATCGTCGGCCGCTCCGTCGTCCGAGACGGACTCGGCGGAGGCGCCCGACACGGCCGATCCCGACGACTCGGGAACGACCGGCGCCACCCCGACCGATTCCACCTCGAGTGCCGAAACCGCCGGTACCGCGACCTCGCAGCCGAGCGACGGGCGGTCTGCAGGCGCTGACGAGTCGACGGCGGGCGTGACGATCGATGGATCGAGCGCGGGGTCACCCGGTGCGACCGAGGAGACGACCGACGAGACGACTACCGGATCGAGCGAGGCCTCGGAGTCCGACAGTGGGACGGCCGACGCGCAATCGGCACGGTCGGCGCCGCCACGGGCGTACGGCAACGTGCTCAGACTGCTTCGCAACCGCGAGCTGCCGATGGCCCGACGCGACGTCGAGGGGCTCGCCGCGGGCGCCTACGATCTCGAATCACACGAGGTCGAGGCGGTTCTCGATCACGCGATCGAGCGAGGCGAATTGGTCGAGGACGGCACGAACATTCGACTCGGGTAGGGGCTGATCCCGACTCACCTGTCGTACCGACACCTTTTGACGGGGAGGGTGAATGGGCGTGCATGGCCGGTGATGATAGCGGCCGGTCGGTCAGAAGAGTCGGGCCGATTCTGCTTTCAGCCACGCTGATCCTCACGCCGACGGCGCTGCAGGTGGCCGGCCTGCTCGATCAGACGGCAACCCTCCTGGCGACGGTCGCTATTCTGGCGATCGCATCCGGCATCGGTCTCACGAGACGCGATCGGCACCCGTCCGACGACGAGAGCGAGAACGAGGGAACCGTCTGGGACGCCATCGCCTCCTGGCAGTACGACGGGCGTCACGTCGAGTCCGGCGGCCTCACGCGAGGTGAACAAGAGAAAGCGGTTTCGGAGATTCACGCGCAGGCGGACGCGATCGAGGCGGAGACGACGCAGCTCGACGGCGATCCGCCGGATGAAACACAATAAGGAAACGAGGTTGTCGGTCACTCTTGGCCGATTGCGAGGTCAATTTCAGTATCACTTTTTATAAAGGCAGAGAAACTCGCGGTTGATGTTGGCGCGAATCGCTGACCCACCGTTTCCTCGACCTCGGGATTATCCCGTAATCCGACGGTCGCGCTGATTTCTGGATTGATGTCATCTTCATCCAGCGTTTCGGTGAAGTGTACTCGCTCGTTTTCGTCTCGCGTCACGGTCAGCGTCTCGGATTCGAGGACGGTACCAGTCGTTACGTTCTCGACGGTCACTGACACCTCGTGCGGTACGCCGGTATGGTTCGCGAAGAAGACGTACGATTCGATCGTGTCGGAGTTTCCGTTCAATCCGAGGCAGCCGCTCAGCATACTAACCGTGCCGAGCGAGACGAGGAGTCGGCGACGGTAGACCATCATCGAAATGTCATAGTAAACATAAAGTATAATATTTTGTTATATTCGTCACCTATACTTTTCGGATCGAAACACCAATTTCGCCATCGGCGTATATCGTTACTGCGAAACTCGCCCCGGAAGCTGGCGAAAATATTCCCTCTTCAGAGTCCATACTATTCGGATCATCAGTTCTGCGAGCGCTAGCACGAATGCGCGGATAGTTCCCATCGTCGTCCGGTTTCGAGGAAAACGAGAACGTTCGATGCTCTTTCGGGCCGACAGTGACCATTTCCTCGAGGAGCCGTTCACCAGAAAACAGATTTACTATCGTTACCTCGACCTTTCTGTCAGTTTCTTTCTGATTATATATTGATATATGAGACTCGGAGCGATCAGTACCGTCGTCGTCCGAGTGAAACCCGAGACATCCACCGCTAACAAACGCCAGCGTCGTGACTGCTCTCGTCGCAAATCCGCGTCTCGTAAGCGTTGATCGAGTGAATGGAGTCATACTGGAAACGTGGGGTCAGCAGGGTTCACCTGGTTGACAGCCCGGCGGTCCATCATCGTCGCCATCGTCGTAATATTCATCACTCAACCATCGTACACCTTCCGATTCGGTGCAATTAGATACCGTATCAGTCCAATTTTTCGCTGACGTCGAATCCTCACGACAGAACTCGTTTGGCGTGCTGTTTCCAAACCCAGGTTCAACGTATCCGGTGGGCATTGGTGACGTGCGGTCTCTGGCCCGATACCAGGCTGACTTCACTTCTCCGAAACTGTGGTCAGTTTCTGCGTTCGGAGATTGGCTATCATCGAGTGCTGACTATCTCATCGACCGTGACGTACTCGTCGACGAACCAGGTGTCGAACGTCTCGGGCGAGTCAGCCACCTCGGTCATTTCAATGTCGAAGGTCGGAACGAGTGCGGGTTGTTCTTCAAAGCTCAGCCGATAGTACTCGGACTGATCCGCAACCACGAAGGTACCAGACTGTGACGAGATAGCTGTTGGTACCGTCTCATTCGGGTTGAACGCGTACTCCGGCTCGTTCGACTCCCGGGTTTCGCCTTCCCGATACGTCCGTGCCGCCAGATACCGCGCTCTCGCCACCGCCCGTATCACAGGCTTCGACGCCTCTCCACCGAACGCGTCGAGCGACATCACATCGTCGTCATCCAGCATTCGGGCATCGAGTTTTTCAGCGTTCAGCGTCGGATGAGTATGCCCCGTTTAGCAGTTGGCGCTAGCAACCCATCACGATTCGTCGCTCAAAAGCGAGCGCGACGAGTTCGTCACCACCAGCGCGCTCGACAGCCCCATCGCGACCGCGGCGAACAGCGGGTTGAGCAGGCCGGCGACGGCGATCGGGATGGCGATCGCGTTGTAACAGAAGGCCCAGCCGATGTTCTGTTTCACGCGGCGACCGGCCGCGGTCGAGACGTCGAAGACCGTCTCCAGGTTCGCGATGTCGTCGTCGACGATCGCGACGTCGGCGGCGTCGGCGGCCAGGGCGGTGCCGCCGCCGAGGGCGATGCCGAGGTCGGCGCTCGCCAGCGCGGGCGCGTCGTTCGTCCCGTCGCCGACCATGGCCGTCCGTCCGCGCGATCGTAACCGGCGAACCGTCTCGGCTTTCCCCTCCGGCGGGACGCCGGCGAACACCCGCGAAACGCCGTCGTGGTCCCGGAAGAAGGCGGCCGCTCGCTCGTCGTCGCCGGTGAGCACGACCACCTCGACGCCGCGGTCGGCGAGGCCGGCGATCGTCTCGTCCCAGCCCTCGCGAGGTTCGTCGCCGACGACCACGACGCCCTCGGCGGTTCCGTCGCGGCCGACGAGCACCGGGAGCCGACCGAACGCGCGTTCGGAGTCGACGGCCTCGGCGAGGTCGTCCGATACTGACCAGCCCCGTTCGGCGAAGAGGTCCGGGTGACCGACGAGGACCTGCTCGCCGTCGACGGTGCCGCCCACGCCCGTCGCGTACGAGCGGAAGTCGGTGACCCGGGCGTCCTCGGCGGCGTCCGTTCCGGTGTCCTGCTCGCCCTCCTCGCGGGCGACCGGCTTCGAGACGCCGCCGTCGGTCGCCGGATCGGCCGATCGGATCGGGATGCCCGACTCCGTCGTCCGTTCGGAAGCAGCAGCGTCCGGTTCGTCCGGCTCCGGGCCGAACGCCGCGGCGATGGCGCCGGCGACCGGGTGCGCCGAGCGCTGTTCTAACGCGGCGGCCCGTTCGAACAACTCGGTCGGGCCGTCGGCGTCCAGGACCTCCATCTCGCCGGTGGTGAGCGTGCCCGTCTTGTCGAAGACGACGACGTCCACGTCGCGGATGCGCTCGAAGACGGTCTCGTCGAAGACGACGATTCCGCGGTCGAGGGCTTCCCGAACGCTCGTCGCGACCGCGAGCGGCGTCGCCAGGCCGAGCGCGCAGGGACAGGAGACGATGAGGACGGTGAGGCCGATCAACATCGCCGTCGCGACCGACGCGCCGGTGAGGAGGTAGATCGCAGCGACGACGAGGGCGACGACGGCCACGAGCGGGACGAAGATCGTCGCGAGGCGATCGGCGAGCTTCTGAATACCGCTCTGGGAACTCTGGAGGTCCCAGACGAGGTCGGCGATGCGGTCGACGCTGCTTCCCGGATCGTCGTCGACGGCGACGACGAGCGAGCCGTCGGTCAGCACCGAGCCGCCGACTACCGTGTCGTCGACTCGTTTCCCGACCGGGAGCGACTCGCCGGTGATCACCGCCTCGTCGACCGCGCCTTCCCCCTCGACGACGGTGCCGTCGACCGGTATCCTCTCGCCCCCGCGGACGAGTAACCGATCGCCGGATTCGAGATCGGCCACGTCGACTGCGGTCGTCGAGCCGTCGGGTTCGTACCGGGTCGCCTCGCGGACCTGGGCGGCCGAGAGGTCGGCGAGCGTCTCGGTCGCGCGACGCTTGATCCTGCCCTCGTAGTAGCCGCCGACCGTGACGACGAGGACGATCGCGACGGTGACGTCGTAGTAGACGTCGACCTGGCCGTTGGCGACGGCGAGCGTGCTGTAGACGTACGCCGCCCCCGCCGCGAGCGTCACCAGCAGGTCCATGTTCGGATTTCTGGTCTTTACGCTGACGTAGGCGCCCCGGATGATCGGCGCGCCGGTGACGAAGAAGACGACGCTCGTCAGCGCGAACAGGACGAAGAAGAAGGGCACCGAGACGTCGCTGGTCACCATCTCGACCAGGAATTCGTGGGTCGCGTCGTCGTAGTACGGCGGCTGGACGTGCAGCGGGTAGATGAGCAGGGCGTACTGCATCATCACGACCATCCCGAAGAGGACGCCGACGATGAGTCGCGCCTCGTTCTGATCTTTCGCCCGGCGGCTGGCGAGGGAGTCCTCTCGTGGGTACGCCGAGTAGCCGAGTCCGGAGAGTACGTCGAGAAGGGCATCCTCGTCCGTTTTTTCGGGGTCGTAGTCGATCCGAACCGTCTCCGAGACGTAGCTCGCGGCCACGTCGTGGACGCCGTCGGCGTCGCCCCCGACCCGTTCGATGAACACTTCGCAGGTCGAACAGTGCATGCCCTCGACCTGGACGAACGCGCGCTCGCTTCCTTCCGGGACGTCGACCGGTTCTTCGGGATCTGAGTCCGTTCCGTCGGCGGCGTCGAAGCCCGCCGCTGAGACGTCGTCCAGCGTCTCGGCGACGTGCAGACAGCCCGTACAGCAGTAGCGGTCGCCGGCGTCTCCCTCGACCGCCGTCGACTCAATCGGCAGGTCACACAGCGTGCAGACGGACTCGCTCACGGCAATTCACCTCGATCGTCGTCTCGACCGGCCGGAGCAGTGTGAGCGGCCACGCTCCGGGCGTTGAGTTCGCGCGGGCCGCCGAGACGACCGTGCATGGAGAGTGCTCGGTGTTCGACGGGAAAAACGGTTTCGCGGTGGATTTTGGTGTGCGATCGGTTCGAGCCGATAGATCACAGGTCGCCTTTCGTACTCGGCGTCGCCTCGCCCCGGCGTTCGTCGACCCGGGTCGCGTCGTCAATCGTTCGCGCGGCGGCCTTGAACAGCGCCTCGATCTCGTGGTGGGCGTTCTCGCCCTCGATTTCGGCGTGCATCGTCAGGCCGGCGTTCGTCGCGAACGAGCGCCAGAAGTGACCCGCCATGTGGCTGGTCAGCTCGCCGACCGATTCCTGGGAGAAGTCGCCCTCGAAGCGAAAGAGCGGGCGGCCGCTGAGGTCGACGACGACGGACGCGACGGCCTCGTCGAGCGGCACCCGACGGTCGGCGAAGCGGACGATACCCGATTTGTCGCCGAGCGCTTCGTCGAGCGCGGTTCCCAGACAGAGGCCGACGTCCTCGACGGTGTGGTGGTCGTCGACGTGGAGATCGCCGTCGCAGGTCACGGAGAGGTCGAAGAGACCGTGGGTCCCGAATGCGGTGAGCATGTGGTCGAAAAAGCCGATGCCCGTCTCGACGTCGGTCTCGCCGGCTCCGTCGACCGCGAGCGTACACTCGATGGCCGTCTCGGCCGTCTCGCGCGAGACCGTCGCGGATCGGTCGCTCATGTCACGACAACGGCACCGCGAGTACAAGGCGGTTGCGCTCACTGGCTCGTCGCGGCGTTCCGGCTATTCAGACCGATCCAGCCGAGCCGATTCCGGTCGGAAGTGAAGGTTTTTATAGAGGTTTTCGCCGGACGCATCTTATGGACTCAGAATCGTTTGTAAAACGTCTAAAGATTTCTCCCGGCGTTTCAAAACGTCGGTAGGTGTCCCCTCACCGGGTGAAATATCGCAAAACAGCGCCAATATTGGTCACATTATATGACGGTATGAATCGCGTGGTTCTATTACAGGCTGACCAATCATGCTGTCAAAATCCTCCCTCCTCACGCCCCGCCCGCTCGCCCGGGTCGGCCGCGACGCCGACGCCGCTCTGAGCGCGCTCGCCCGCTTACTGAAAGGTCCCCTCCAGTTCGTCTCGTTCTGGGCGGCGATCGGCCTGCCGTTCGCCCACCTGGGCATCCTCGCCCAAGGCCTCGAAAGCGCCAGTACCGCCCTGCTATTCGTCAGCCTGCTCGCCCTGAACGCCGTTGCCCTCTACTTCGGCCACGGCTACAAGCAGCACTGATCGGCCACGCCGACCGTTTTCACTCCGCGACGTCCTGTGAATCCGCCAGCGAGAACCGCCCCTCGTAGAGCGCACTCCCCACGACGGTCGCCGCGGCGCCCGCCTCGTAGAGCGCGCGTACGTCTGCTAGGGTCGCCACGCCGCCGCTCGCGATCACCGGCAGCTCGGTCGCGTCGACGAGTTCGCGGACGGGATCGACGGCGACGCCGTCGAGTCGACCCTCTACGTCGACGTTCGTAAAGAGGACGGCGCCCGCACCCAGGTCGGCGTAGCGCTCGGCCGCCTCGGCCGGGGCCAGGCCGGTTCCTTGGGTCCAGCCCTCGACGACGACCTCGCCGCCCTTTGCGTCGAGGCTGACGACGACGGAACCGGGGTGGACCTCGCTTATTTCGGCGACGATTTCGGGCTCCTCGACGGCCGCAGTCCCGAGGATTACCCGGTCGACGCCGCGGTCGAGTAAGGAGATCGCCGCCTCGGCGGTTCGAATGCCACCGCCGAGCTGGACGGGAACGGAGACGGCGTCGACGATCGCTTCGATGGCCGCCGCGTTCTCGCGCTCGCCCTCGAACGCTCCGTCCAGATCGACGAGGTGGAGCGACCGCGCGCCCGCGTCGATCCAGCGCCGGGCTGCTTCGACCGGGTCGCCGTAGCGTTTCTCGGTGCCGCGTTCGCCCTGGACAAGTTGGACGACCTCACCGTCGGCGATGTCGACCGCCGGAATCACCTCGAAGGTCGAAAACGAATTCATACGAATTTCGAGGATGTCGAACCGAATAATGTCACTGATTACACTCGGTGGATCGTCGGATCGCGCGTCTGTTCCCGGTTACGACCGCTTACACGAGAGGTAGCCGTTACCTATCGGAGAGCCGCGCCCGGTCGTCCGTCGGTCTGTGGATCGGAGCCGGTGGAGCGCTCTCGATGTGCCCACCCGTACCGAAACGCCTCGAGAACTGTTTTGAGGGCCGCCAGTATCGGAACGAGAACCGCAGGCCCCTCGATTAGTACGAGAAACAGCGTGGTGAGAAAGATCGGCAAGAGACACCGGGTGCTCGTCGCCGACAACGCCGCTCCCACGGATTTTGGCGAGCGATCATCCGCACCCCCATCCGTCGAAGCGCGAACGAAGAATCCGACGTACGTTCCGACGACGACTACGAGACCGACGATCAGAGAGGGACGGATGACGTCCGGTGGATGAATCGGTGCGAGAGCGAGCGTAAGGAGTGTCCCGGCGAAAATGAATCCGGAGAAGACGAGGCTTATCGCTCCAAATAGGACGATTCCGACGGCTACCACGAACCACTCGGCGATCGGGTGCGCGTCAGCGCGGTCTTCGATCGGTATCGCGAGAAACCGAAGGACGATGGTGCCGAGCGCGAGTTCGACCGCGTACAGTACGGCGAGCGTCGCGAGCGACCAGCCGGCGACGAAAAAGCCGACGATGGGAACGAGATTCACGAGTCCGAACGCGACGAGCAATCGAGGGGAGAACGCCGGAGGGGCGACGCAGTCACTGTGGAGCAGATCGTCTTCGGACAGTTCGGTGGGGTCGTGGGCGATGTCGCCGTCACCATCGTAGGTCTCCAGCCACTGCAGTTCGCTCCGCTGGTGACGAATTTCGACGAGGATCTTCAGTACCAAAAATCCGACCAGCACACCAGTAGCCGTCAGCCGGACGGGAACGATCGCGATAGAGAAGATAACAATGAGCGCGAAGAACGTCACGTACAGGCCGAAAACGGTGGTGAACACCACTTTCGTACGGCGGACGATTCGATCTTTGACGAGTTCGTGGGACGCGTACGCGGGTGCGCCGCTCGATACGAACCGCCACCACTCCGACGCGTGGACGAGCAGTAGTCCACCCGCCGCGAGCCCCACCGTCACCGACGAGACCGTATCGAGCGGGCTCGTCTCCCCGACGGACGCGGCGATACCGAGTCCGAGCGCGAGCGGGATGCCGACGAACCCTGCGATAAACGAGAATTGGAGCGACCACGTGAAGAGGGCCTGGTCGACGTTCCAGTAGGTGATACGCACCGGCTGTGGCGTCCACGGGCGGCCGATTCGAATCAATGTGGGAGCGGTCCGACCGCTCGCCTGCGGGTCGATGACGAGGAGTTTCGCACACACCGCCGCACTGACGAATACTACCTCGAGGACGTAGACTAACACAACTTCGACGAGCGAGACGGTGCCGGCGACGAGACCGACGACCGGGATCAGGTTGGCGATCGCGATGCCGATCGCCTGTCGCTGACCCCGAACCGTGGCGGACGACAAATCCATGAACGGTTTCATCGGGAGGGTGACGGGAAACTGATAAAATTGTGTCGATGGCCGTCGATCGAATCGGCCGGCCCGGACCGATCACATCGAACCCGGCCCCAGAGAGCGGCCGTCAGGGACGAACCGTCGAGTCGACGACATCGAGCCGTTGGTCGAGTTCGACGACGAGTTCCTCCCCGTCGAGCGGGACGCACACCGAAAATCGCCACGGGTCTCGCTCGAGGACGTCCGTTGTCCGATCGGTCACCGCCCAGCCGAGTTCCCACGCCGGGATCGCCGTGAGGTCGTAGCCGCGGTCGTGGTAGAACGCGATCGCGACGGGTTCGAAGCACAGCACCTGCGAGACGGGCGCGTACTGAAAGCCGGTGCAGTCCGTGCAGTGATAGACGGCGTAGGCGTCGAGGTCGCGCGTGTCGTGGTGAGAGGGAAGCGGTCCGCCGTCATGTACGTCCGGTGAAACCGCCCGCGCACACCACGGACACTGCCCGGCGGTCATCGCGCCGAGGATGGTTCGACTCCGCCGGTGGACGGCCGGGACGAGGTCCTCGACGCCGCGGTCCGTGAGTCCGTGCGACGGCAGGTAGATGTCGGTGTAGGTCGCGTCGCAGGCCCGACAGCGGACGCGTACGAGCGTCTCGTACAGCGAGATCTCGATCGGTTCGCCACAGCGGTGACAGTCGGTTCCGACAGACGTGTCGTCGAGCGCCGAGGCCTCCTCGGTGAGCAGGCCGGCGACGAGCGTTCGATAGAGTACCATCCCCGGCCAGCGGAGCCGGTAACCGTCTGATTCCTTCGCGACGTAGTTGCCGAGCAGCTTCGTCAGGTGATAGTTGAATCGGCCGGAGTCACGAATATCGACGCGTGCTTGCAACTCGGCGTACGAGAGGTGCGGAATCCCCGTCTCCGGAGAGGCCGTCGCCGCGCCGAGTTCGCGCACGATCGCGACCCTGGTCTCGTCGGCGAGCAGCGAGAACGCAGTCTCGGCGTCGAGTTCGTCTTCCGTCATTCGGTCGGCCTCACGTTGGGCGCCCTTCGGTATCGATCTGTTGACCGGCGAGCGGGTTCCGGCGAACGATCGTTTCGTCGCGACCGGGGCCGACACCGATGGCGACGACGGGTACGTCGAGTTGATCCTCGAGGAACGCCACGAACGCGCGGGCGCCGTCCGGAAGCGCGTCGTAGCCCGACTCGGCGATCCGCCCCCAGTCGTCGGCCGACCACGTCTCGACTGACTCGTAGACCGGCTCACAGCGCTCCCAAGCTGGAATCGTCGACGGCACGTCGGCCACCCGCTCGCCGTCGAGTTCGTAGGCCGTACAGACGCGTATCTCGTCGAACGCGGCGAGCGTGTCGACGTGGGTGAGCGCGAGTCCGGTGAACCCGTTGACCCTGGCTGCGTGACGGACCATCGGCAGGTCGAGCCAGCCCATCCGTCGGGGACGGCCCGTCACGGTGCCGAAGCCGCCGACCAGTTCGCGGACGGTCGCCGCGCGCTCGTCGTCCATCTCCGTGGGCATCGGTCCGTTGCCGACCCGCGAGAGGTAGCCCTTGACGACGCCGACGACGTGCCCGTCGGCGACGGCGCGCGGCGAAACGCCCGTCCCGACGATCGCACCACCCGCCGTCGGATTCGACGAGGTGACGAACGGGTACGTGCCGAAATCGACGTCGATCTGCGTGCCCTGTGCGCCCTCGAACAGGATCGTCTCCCCGGCGCGGTGGCGCTCGGTCAGAAACGCCCCGGCGTCGACGATCATCCCCTCGGATTCGAGCCGGTCGCCGAACGTCAAGAGCGAGTCCGTGATCGGGTCCGGATCGAACGCATCGTCGGTATCGATGGCGGTCGCAGTGCCGCCGTCGTCGGTCGTCTCGGCCTCGCCACGGTTGACGGTCGTCTCGGCGTCGAAGTCCGCCTCTGCGACGCGACGGGTCCGAGAGACGGCGGCGTCGACCCGCGCCCGGAGGTGCTCCGGCTCGACGAGGTCGCCGACCCGAATCCCGTATCGGCCCGCCTTCGCCTCGTAGGCGGGCCCGATGCCGTTACCGGTCGTGCCGATCGCCTCTTCGTCGGCGGCGGCCGACTCGGCCGCGCGGTCTGCGAACCGGTGGAACGGAGCGACGACGTGTGCACAGGCGGCGACCCGAACGTCCGGATCGAGCCCGCGCTCGCGGAGTCGGTCGACTTCGTCGAACAGCGTGTCGAGGTCGACGACGCAGCCGTTTCCGAGGACGCCGACGGCTCCCTGGACCACCCCGCTCGGAATCAACCGGAGTTTGTAGGTATCCTCGCCGTGCGCGACCGTGTGGCCGGCGTTGGCGCCGCCCTGATACCGGACGACGACGTCCGCGTCCGCGGCGAGCACGTCGACGAGGCCGCCTTTGCCTTCGTCCCCAAACTGGGAACCGATGATGGTAGCGTTCACGAACGGATTCACGGGAGAACGCTCATTAACCGTTCTGTGAAGCGCGATTCACCCACAGGGTCAGATCAGACACATACGGTGCTCGCCGGACGCGATGTCGACGACGAACATGGTTGGTGTCAGAACTCACTAGGCTGTGAAGTTTTTACAAAGCGAAGGATTTACCTCAACGTCTACAGCTAGAATCACGTTAAACCAGTGATTACGATTACGTGACACCGCTTCGGTTGTCGGGTTCACTATCGTTTTATTCGTTCGCCTCCTTCGTGAAGCTCACCCAGTTTGACGATAGACTGTCGACGTCGCGACGGTTAGCGAACTCGAAGCGAACGTACACTTACGGGATTTCAGGCATGCCAGGTTGACGAACGAACGTACTACGCTGTTCGGTTTGCCGTCTCCAGACGTAACTCGCTTCGTCGACGGGTTCGTAATCGAACCGATCGTCAGACCGGGAAGAGGTACGATACCGTCTGAGAGTCAACCCGCCGCCGTTGTAATAGCCGTACATGAAATAGGAAAGATCAAACAAATGATACGGCGGTTGCCGAATTACTTGGGTGTCAAGACTACACTCTGTCGGAAAAGTTCTCGCGAACCTTAAGTCGGGAACGTGGGATTTACGGGATTAGGTGTGACCGTAGATTAGCGACGCTTTCCCATTGTGATCCAATCCACTGTTTCCAAAGTCAATAATGTCCTTCGTTGCATGCATATTCGATTCGTATTCATCATCGACGTTTTCGGCTATTCGATACTCTGACTCGAGATACGCAACCGCTTCGTGCGGGACCCAGTCATCTTCGTGAGCTGCCATTGCCATCACTACGTCATGGTGGGGAGTTTCCCAAATTCGAGCGTGAGTTCTGCCCGTGAAACCTGCAGGCCCTGAAGCGACTGAGGCATCGTGAGAACGATACTGGCCTGCATCTGGATCGTAAAGGTATCTTGTCGCATCTGCAACGCTTGTCGTCCAGTTGGTTCCCCACGGCCGGCGTTGGTTGTCGTGTTCACTCGCTGTGACGATATCATCCGCCATTGTATCGGGATCGCTCCATAGCTCACCAATAAGATTGATAGGCCCACTCTGTTCCCATATTCCATCGTTGAGGTTGTGATAGTAGTCGGGAACCTCGTCTGCGTAATGAGTGGGTGAAACGTCGTGACCAGCTGTAGATCCGTTCAACGTCTCCCCGTAATACCGTTCCCATTCCCCCTCAGTTCCAACGCGTGTGGTCCATGTGTCTCGTTTGACTACGACATCTCTCTTCGGTAGGTCGTCCTTGTTCGGATACGGTCGTTCGTACTCTATAGACTCAGTTAGTGCCGCTTTCCCATATCGCTCTACCAAATCTGGACTAGTTTTTCGAATATCGATCTGAATCTTCTCCGGTGCAATGCGTGTTTTAATGAGCATATTGCCCTCAATATGGAGGTCCTCATCACTCGGTGCTTTCTCGCTGAGATTTGCTTTACCATTGCCGATTACAGTCGTTCCAGTGATTAACCCACCGGCAGCGATCGAGTTGACGAAGGAACGACGTGTCACGCTCTTTCGTCCACCACAGCGATTGTTTCTGTCGGACATCAAGAGTCAAATTTGGATGTATCTATAATGTATTTATGTATCTGATTTATATGGTTGAGTGTCAAAATATTATCGCTGCAAAATGTACATGGTTTGGAATGTTATAACATTTGTCTGGTTAAATATGTAACTGATTTTGTTTAAAATCCCACATCCACCCCTGAAACGTTTGAGTTCGGGTTGTTGTTCTTTACTTGAACTACCGTTTCGTTCACTAACAGCGATAATGAGGAGTGTCAGTCGAGATTTTCTACTACCAGTTCGTAACAATTCGCAATGAGCACCGATAGCGCATAAACGTAAATAATGGCTACCTCTGTCGAGAACGACGATCGGTTTGCGTGCCCACCGAAGATCTCGTAGACGATTCCATCGAGATAACTTGCAGGCCTGAAAATTATCTCGAGAGGGGTGTTCAGAATTTCCCTAATGGTACCGAACTCCCCATCTGGGAATAACATCAGGAAGACGTAGTATTGGAGGATGAGGACACCAATAGTTCCCAGCACTATTAGGACGGATTTTCTCGGCCGAATAATCGACCAACTCTTCCGCAAATACGGGTATTTCATCGGTGTTTACTGTATACAAGGTGCAATTCTCCCTCGAACTTTTTATAAGTTGAATAACACATGCTACCGAGCTCGGTCAGGACATATCCGCCGCGTTCCTTTCTCATCAGTTTGTATCTGCTCAGTTTTCGATTCCGATTATAAATTGTGCTTTTTGAGACGTCGAGTTTCTCGGCTAGTTCTCTTTTGTACTGGACGCCATCATCATTTAAAATTGAAAGGATCTCTGCGTGGTTACAGACAATAACTGGGAGACTGGTTCCTGTTTTTTCGAACTCCATATCGGAAGTTGCAGCCCCCGATACTTATAATTAATTGTCCTTATTATTATTATTATTGATAGCAGTTAAAGAGGGCAAATTGAACGCGTTTTTGGTGTCGCTATTGCTAATGAGCCGTCAAGCCCTGATAAATCGGACATCTGGCTAATAACTAATGGGGTGGTCTTTAGGTTGAGCATTGAGTATAAGACTATACATTACTTTGCTAATGTCAAGATAGAATTTGATGTGGTATAAATCATTCCAATTGATAGATTTGCTCTTGGGATCAAACTATGGTTATGGTCGATTCATCGACTACTCGTGAATCTAGAAGTCAACACGTAAAGAGAAGGAAAATCCTTGGATCACTGGTCGCTACGGGTGCGATTGGCGGGGGAGGAATTGTCACTGGGAATGGTGACGGCGGATCCAGCAACGACACCATCGCGAAAAAAAGAAATCGATACAGTAATCCAGCTAATCTGAACCGAGTGATCGAGCGCCATCAGAGGTTTGTTGACTCAGTTTTCAACGAACTTAACGTCCCACTGCTGTGGAATGATATATTAGTTGACGACGTCTCACCACCACCGAAAGAAGGTATAGAGGGTGAGATAGTCCGTTCAATAAAGACCCCAGACAATGTGTCAATACGGATTAACATAATTCGACGGATAGATTGCTGCCCGCTAAATTTCGTCATTCATCCCGAATCTGCGGAGCAACCATATGCCGTTCTCACAAATACCGACGAGAATGTGATTACCACATATGGCTTCAACAAAGTCGATGGGGCGGATGCACCATTGCGTGTTTTCACAGATGAAATGGGTGACAATTCTTCGTCGACACAGTCAAATCACCCGCCATGGGCGTGTCAAAAATGTCCAACGGATGAAGAGTGCTGCGAGTGCGCTCGCGAGTGCGTGACCTGTTGTGGACAATCCTGTACCACGGTGTGGGACTACTACTGTGACTGCTGTAAATACACTAATCCAAGCTGTTGGGGTGACTGCTACTAACAGATTTTACGCCCTCAACGCCTTGCACAGTTGGAAAGTGATCCGCCGATAGAAGACTCTGGAAAACGTCCAAAAGAGTCGGCGGTGAAGTTTCGTCTAACGATCTGAAAAAGTAATCCTCGGCAGTATATCCAGCCCAATACACGCCGAGTACGAGTATCCCTTCATCGAGACATTCAAAGTTACTCGTCGATCTCTGCCCGGGGTGCATAGACGAGCGTGTCGCCATCTCTCAGTTTCGACTCGTCGCCGTCCAGGCCCTGGTAGTTCAGAGCGGTGGCGTTCCGAATCAGGTCAGCGACGCAGACACCGCTCCCTTCGAAGCTAACCCAAGCGCTCACCCGTGACGTAGGGAAGGTTTTAGGTCGTCACAAATGGCCATCAGTTCCTTGAGCCAGTCTTCTTCCCACCGCCCGATGGTCTCCCTGCCGCCGAACGTGATCCATTCGCCGTCACGATCTGGTGCGTGCAGGTGAACCGAGGGATAGTGGGTGATTTGGCGGTCGTACAGCGTGTGGTGCGTCTGCGGTGTAAACGCGAGTAACACCAGCTGACCTGCTGATCGCACGTACTGTCCGCTTCCAGTACGCTCTTTAGGAGATCCGTCCAATCGGGAGACGATGGGAGAGACGATTCTGGTCGTCGGTATCGTCGCGTCGATCTTCGTCGGGTTCAACATCGGCGGGTCGTCGACCGGCATCACGTGGGGGCCGGCGGTCGGGGCTGGAATCGTAAAGAAAACGACCGCGGCGGCGGTCATGACGGTGTTCGTCTTTCTCGGCGGCTGGACCGTCGGGCGGAACGTGATGGAGACGTTGAGCGAGGGTATCATCACGATCGACCTCACGCTCTCTGCCGGCGTCGCCATCCTCTTTTTCATCGGCCTCGGCATCCTCGTCGCCAACGTGTTCGGCGTCCCCGTGCCGACGTCGATGACGACAGTCGGGGCGATCGCCGGCCTCGGGCTGGCGACCGACACGCTCAACTACGAGACCATCGCCTGGATCCTTTCGTGGTGGATCGTCACGCCGATCATCGGCTTCTGGGTCGGCGCAACGATCGGACGGTACGTCTATCCGGAACTCAACCGCCGCGTCCGGATCAAAACGTCCGACGGGCCGCTACTTTCGTTCGATCGGACCGGTCCGATTCCAGTACCCGGACTCGGGCCGAACACGACTCGGAAGGAACTCGTGACGACCGCCGCCGTCATCGTCATCGGCTGTTACATGGCGTTCAGTGCGGGCGCGAGTAACGTCCCGAACGCGGCCGCACCGCTCGTCGGCGGCGAAAACGGCGATTTGTCCGCGGAGGTTGCGATCGTCGTCGCCACGTTGGCGATCAGCCTGGGTGGATTCACGATCGCCCGCCGAACCATGGAGTCGGTCGGCGGCGAGTTGAGCGACATTCCGCTGTTGGCGGCGCTCGTCGTCATGCTCACCGCCTCGACGATCACGACCGCGCTCAGCTGGATCGGCATTCCGATCAGCCTCGTGATGGGGTCGGTGATGACGATCGTCGGCCTCGGCTGGGGTCGCGCTACCCGGCCGATCACGGCGAGAGAGGCGATCGCCGGCGACACCGAAGAGGCGGAGATCGCCCTCGGCGCGATCACCGCCGAAGCGCCTGGCGAGGAACCGGTTCCGATCGGCGAGGACGAGACGGAAGAGGCGCTCGACGCGGGCGACCTCTTCAACCCGCGAGCCGTCGTCAAGTACCTCTCGATGTGGGTCATCGGCCCGTCGATGTCGACGCTGCTTGCCTACGGCTTCTTCCTCGCGCTTCCGGGCGTCGCCTGAAGGGACACTTACGTTCCCGAACCACGTACGTCGATCCATGCTCTCGCGGATCCTGGTTCCGATGGACGATTCCGAGCCCGCCGGTCGCGCACTGGAATACGCGCTCGAAAACCATCCCGACGCCGAGATCACCGTCCTCCACGTCGTCGGCGTCCCGTCGATGATGATGGGCGACGCGGTGAGTCTCGCGCTCGAAGACGACCTCGAAACGGCCGCCGACGAACGCGCCAGACCCGTCTTCGAGCGCGCCCGCGAGATCGCCGCCGAGCACGATCGCGACATCGAGACCGCCGTCGGAATCGGCCATCCCGCCCGAAACGTCGTCGAGCGAGCCGACGACTACGATACGGTTATCATAGGGAGTCACGGCAAACACACGGACGGGACGACGCGGCGTATCCTCGTCGGCAACGTCGCCGAAACCGTCGTTCGACGGGCGCCGGTGGCGGTGACCGTCGTTCGGTGACGGCGCCCGGCGTTCGATTCTCGTCGTGCGCTCGAGCGTCGGTCACTCCTCGGATTCGTCCGTCACCTCTCGCTCTTCGATCAGCTCTTCGACCTCGTCCTCGCGAGGCCGTCGGTCGACGCGCTCTTCGACGGACTCGACCTGTTTTTTCACCTCGTCGAGTTGCTCGCCAACGGTCTTCTCGATGGTCTCCGGGACGGTCTTTTCTACCGTTTCACCGACCGTCTCCTCGACGGTTTCGCCGACTGTTTTCTCAACGGTTTCGCCCACTTTCTTATCGACGGTTTCACCGACTGTCTTATCGACCGTCTCTTCGACGGTTTTCTCTACCGTTTCGCCCACCTTCTTATCGACTGTGTCCTCGACCGTCTGTTCGACCGTCTCTCCGACCGTCTGTTCGACCGTCTCTCCGACCGTCTGTTCGACCGTCTCTCCGACCGTCTGTTCGACCGTTTCACCAACCGTCTGTTCGACCGTCTCTCCGACCGTCTGTTCGACCGTTTCACCAACCGTCTGTTCGACCGTCTCTCCGACAGTCTGCTCGACCGTTTCGCCCACCTCCTCTTCGACCGATTCGCGTACCGCCCGGGTCATCCAGTCGGGATCGAATCGGGCCATCTTCCAGACGACGTGGACGACGTAGGCGGCAAAGACGCCGATCGCGAACGCGAATCCGATCGTGAAATCGAGCAGCGCGATGAGCGCGATCGCGATGACGATCAGGGCGCCGTAGGCCAGGTCGACGACCGCGTCGACGCGGACTGGGTTCATCGGTTTCCCCCTTCGCGGTGGCCGAACGCGGTGGCAGTCGAAGCGACGACGCCGCTAACGGTTCGTTGCAGTCGCAGACGGGAGACGTACCGTCGCGTATCGATCCGCGGTTCGCGGGTCCGGTGGGCCATATTGACGAAACGTACGGTGTGATCGGTTGATATCCTTTGGGACGGCCGGCGTCAGAATCCGAAGATCGGCACGAACCGGAACGTGAGAAACGCCCCGACCGTCGCCAGGAGGGGAACGAAGTTCTGAATGAGGATCACCCGCGCGGTCGTCGACGGGTCGAACAGGTCCGAGGCTTTGGGGATGTCGGCGGGTTCTTCTTCGCCGATCGGCGGCGCCGGCTCTCCTTCTTCCTCCGCGGTGAGCGCTCCCACCGAGACTCGCGTCTCCTTTCGACCGCGGACGACCTCCGAGACCGTCGTCGTGCGGGTCGCCCGGCCCCAGCCGAGGCCGATGATGCTCATCGTCGAGACGACGACCAGCTGGACGGGGATGCCGATCGCCGACAGCAGGGTGACGATCGTCGCGGAGACGGTCATGACGACGACCGCCGCCGTCAGCGGCAGGTTGGTGATGTCGTTACCCATCGTCGCGAGCGTCCGGCGAGCGATGGTGAACGCGCCGATGGTGACGGCGACGCCGGCGATGATCACGCCCCACTCCATGTTCCCGATGGTGGTCGACAGACCGGCGAGGCTCACCTCCGTCGGGTAGTCGAGCGCGCCGGCGCCCACCAGCGGCGCGACCGCGTTCGCGACGTTCGACGCCCCGGAGCTAAAGGCCATGTAACAACCGATGCCGACGACGATCAGCGAGCCGGTTATCTCGCGTCTGTCAGAGCCATCGGCCGCACGAATCCGCGGAATCGCACCAGTTCTATCGACCCGCCACAGCTGCGTCTCGCGCCGGGAGATCGCGACCCACGCGTTGAGTCGCGGGTAGAAGTACCGCCCGATGACGCCGCTGACCCAGAAGGCGACGATCGGCGCGACGATCCACCAGGAGACGATCTCTCCCATCGTCGCCCAGTCGAGCGAACCCGTCGCCATTCCCAGCCCGGCGATCGCGCCGACGGCCGTCATCGACGTCGAGGCGGGGACGCCGAAGAGGTTGCCAAGAAAGAGCGCCAATCCGATGAAAAAGAGAATGCCGATGCCGGCTTCCAGGGTGAGATACTCGCGTGGAACGAGGTCGTCACCGAGCGTCGAGACGACCTCGGGACCGATGATCCAGCCGCCGAGAAAGAAGAAAAACGACATCAAGATCGCGGCGCCGAGCATGGAGACCACGTTCGCCCCGACGGCCGGCCCGAAGGAGACGCCCGTCGTGGCGCCACCGATGTTGTAGCCGACGAACAGCGCGACGATGATTCCAATCGCGAGGAGCGTCTCTGTCACGGCTCTACCATCGAACGCCCACCGAATAAATGATGTTACTTCCATCGTCCCGCGATACTGCGGGTTCGATGCCGGTCGGCCGGACGAGCGGGCCGCGGCGAACAGCAAGCTATTACAGTCCGGGTGCCGAAATCTCGGGTGATGCCCACGGTAGAATACCTCAACTACGAAGTACTGGACGACCACGGCTGGGACATGGACGACGACGACCTCTTCGACAACGCCGCCGACGCCGGCCTCGGCGACGAGGACTACGGCACGCTCGAGGTCAACGAGGGCGAGTACATCCTCGAAGCCGCCGAGGCGCAGGGCTACGACTGGCCCTTCTCCTGTCGCGCCGGCGCGTGTGCGAACTGCGCGGCGATCGTCAAAGAAGGCGAAATCGAGATGGACATGCAGCAGATCCTCTCGGACGAAGAAGTCGACGAGAAGATGGTCCGACTGACCTGCATCGGACACGCGATCACCGACGAGGTAAAGATCGTCTACAACGCGAAGCACCTGGACTACCTCCAGAACCGCGTCATCTGAGCGCCCGATAAACCCACCGAGTCGAACGATAGGGTAGTTCGCCCCGTACATTCATTTCTCGGCTTCGAGGGATAGGACCGCTGCGTAGCCAGGTTCCCAATTTAGTATCAACTGCTGAGATGGCGGTCGAAGAGACGAGACGTTCGAACGCCGCGATCCGTACCGTCGCGAAGACTACGTCTCTCAGTAACCGAATTTGTATTTTGTGAGAGTGATACGACCGACCGGGAGCGGTCACGATCGCATCAGGTATACGGATCTGGTCGTTCCCGCCGCCCGAGAACCGGCGCGGATCCCTTAATTTGAGGGGCCAACTTGTTCACCGATGACGGACATTCCGACCTTTGGGCGCGGGGGCTTGAACTCCTTCGTCGACGTGGACGAACTGGTCGAACGCATCGATCTGACCGACGACGAGATCGCCTGGCGAAAGGAATTCGTGGGGTTCGACGAGGAAGACGAACAGCGACTTTCGAAGCTGAATCCCCTCTTGCGGGCCGAACAGGACGCCATCGCGGACGATTTCTACGAAAATCTGTTGCGATACGAGGGAACGCGCGAAATCTTCGAGCGGTCGCCGAAGGACGTCGAGGCGTTAAAACAAACGCAGCGCGCGTACCTGCACTCGCTTTCGACCGGCGAGTACGACCGGGCGTACTTCGAGAATCGAGCCAGAGTCGGTAAACTCCACGAATTGCTCGATATGCCGCTAAAGTACTACGTCGGGCAGTACGGCGTCTACTACGACTTGCTACTCGACCGATTGAACGACCGAGTCCAGGGTCGAGTCGTCGAGGAGATCGAGGAGTGGGCCGCCGAGCGAGAGGCTGAAGACGGCGGGCTCGGTCGGCTCGCTGGCGTGTTCGGCATCGGCGTCGACGACGGCGGCGACGACCTGGAGAGGTCGTTCGAGCGAACGGTGCGCTCGGCCATCGACGACGGTATGATGGACGTACTATCGCTGCTGCGGATCATCAACCTGGACCTGCAGGTCGCGACGGACACGTACGTCGACTCGTACGCGAGTCGACTGGAGGCGGCGATCGAGCGCCGAAACCGGCTGGCGGCGGCCGTCGAGGCCGACGTCCGGGCACCGATCGACGAGCTCCACGATGCGAGCGAGGTGGTCGCGGCGCGGGCGGAGGCGATCAGTTCCCACGCCGCCAACCAGGCGACGGCGATCGAGCAGAGCGCCTCGGAGATCGGCGCCGTGAGTGCGGCCATCGAGGAGGTGACGAGCGTGGCCGACGACGTCAGGACGGAGAGCGAGCGGGCCGAACGGCTCGCGGCCGACGGGGCGGACGCCGCCGACGACGCCCTCGACGAGCTGGATGGGATCGAGCGGGCCGCAGCCGACGTTCGAGCGGCCGTGGCGTCGCTCGAGGCACACGCCGACGAGATATCGAGCGTCGTAGCGCGCCTCGACGAGATCGCGACGCAAACCTCGATCCTCGCGAAAAACGCCGAGATCGAGGCCGCCCGGAGCGGGGCGGGATCTGAGACGAACCGGGCGCTCCGAGTGATCGCCGACGAGATCGATTCCTTCGCAACGCGCACCCGGGCCGACCTCGGAGCGATCGAGGAGACCGCGAAGGACGTCGGCGAAGAGCTGGAGGAGACGATCGAGACGGCCGAAGAGACGGTCGAACGAGTCGACGTCGGCTCGGCCAGGATCCGCGAGACGGTCGCCTCGATCGAGACCGTCCACGAGGCGGTGTGTGCGACGGCAGCGGGGATGGACGAGGTCGTCGCGGCAACCGATCAACAGGCCCGCAGCGTCCAGTCGATAGCCGACTCGCTCGACGAACTCGGTGACGCCGCCGACAACGTCGCCGGTGCGGCGGAGTCGGTCGCCGCGGCTAGCCAGGAGCAGACGGCGAGCCTCGGCGCGGTAAGCGGCGCCGTCGAGCGACTGACGATGGACGTCGAGGGAGACTCACAACCGGTGTACGAGCGCGTGAAGTGATTCGCAACGCCGCCGACCGCAACGAAGAGACGGGTCGCGACCGCTACCGACGGACGGTTCCCTCCAGATCGACGGTCCCTCGTTCGGCGGCCGCGTAGCGGGCGAGTTTGAGCAGCTGGACCGAGAAGCCGTACTCGTTGTCGTACCAGGCCAGCAGTTTGACCATGTCGTTGGCGACGACCATCGCCGATTCGAGGTCGACGAACGAGGCGAACGGCAGGCCGACGACGTCACGCGAGACGATCTCGTCGTCGGTGTAGCCCATGACGCCGGCGAGCCCGTCGTCGGCCGCGGTTCGGACGGCCGAGAGAACTTGCTCGCGCGTGACGTCGGCCTCGACGTTGACGGTGACGTCGGTGATCGAGCCGTTCGGAACCGGGACCCGCATCGCCATCCCGTCTAACTTCCCCTCGAGTTCGGGCAAGATCTTCGCGGCAGCGCCGGCGGCGCCGGTCGTCGTCGGGACGATGTTTTCGGCGGCCGCGCGACCCCGCCGGCGTTTGGCCATCGGGCCGTCGACCAGCCCCTGGCTGCCGGTGTAGGCGTGGACGGTCATGAGGGCGCCCGAGACGATGCCGAATTCGTCGTCGAGCACCTGCAAGACCGGCGCGACCGAGTTGGTCGTACAGGAGGCGTTCGAGAGGACGTCCTCGCCGTCGTACTCCTCGTGATTGACGCCGTAGACGAACATCGGAACCGGCTCGTCGCCCTTCGGCGGCGCCGAGATCAGGACCGTCTCGGCGCCGGCGGAGCGGTGCTGGGCGGCTTCCTCGCGCGTCCGAAAGAGACCGGTCGCCTCGATCGCGACGTCGACGTCGAGTTCGTCCCAGGGGAGGTCGGCCGGTTCCCGCTCGGAGTAGAGCTGGACCGGCCGGCCGTCGACGGAGAGCGTGTCGTCCGTCCGCGAGACGTTGTCGAAGCGGCCGTGGACGGAGTCGTACCGAAAGAGGTACTCCATGTCGTCGTCGTCCATCACGTCGTTGATCGCGACGACGGCGACGTCGTCGACGGTCAGCGACGCGCGCAGGAGACTTCGCCCGACGCGTCCGAATCCGTTCAGTCCGATTCGCACGGGCCTCGTTCCGGCGTGTTCATCTGCGCCCATACGTTCGAGGGCAACCGCTGCGGGTAAATTTGTTGGCCCCGGAAACGTAATAAAAGGAGACGGTAGCGATCGCCGGACCGTCCACAGCGGGTGACGATCCAGTGATCCGACCCGACCACGGCGTTCGTCAACGCGCGTCCGTTCTGTTGGCGACGGCGAGTTCGAGGACGAACGCGGACGACGAGACGATATCGCCGATGCCGACCGTTCCCGCGGGATCGGCCACGACGCGATTGGGACAGGCGACGACCGACGGCGTGCGAAGCGCGCCGCCTTCGGTCGGTGCGTCGACGTGGTCTGCCAGCCGCGAAATCGCCTCTCGCCCCCGCTCCGAGGGCTCGTAGTCGAGACCCGTTTCGAGGTCCTCGGGCGAAGAGATGTGGCCGCTGTCCGCCTTGGCCGCCGCGTTGATGGCCGAGAATTGTAATCCACGCTCGACCGCCTCTGGCGTGAGGTAGTCGTCCAGCACGGCCAGATGGTACTCCATGGCGTGAAGCTGGATGGATCCGACGCCGAGTTCGTCCCGGAGCGACGAGAGCATGCGGTAGTGAGCCAGGATCTCGTCCGGGTCGAACGGGGTGTCCTCGCGCGGCGGCTCGACGACCGCGTCGAGGGCGGCGTCCTCGTGGAGCATGGCGAGTTCGTGCGTGTCGGCGCCGATGACGGTCGCTTCGGGTAAGATCCACTCGTATATGGCTTCCCTGAGGTCGGCGTCGTGAGTGACGGCGTACTCGACGTGAACCGGCACGTCGCCGCCCGACCGTAGCCGTCTGATGACGTCGCGCGCGTGGCGCAACGTCCGTTCGTAGCTCTCCTCGACGTGGTCCGGCGTGAGGTTGTGATAACCGGCGAGAAGCGCCCCGTCGACGGTCGCGCCGACCTGGTCGATCGTCTCGTCTAAGTCGCCGGCCGAGAGGTCGAACTCCGGCGGCCGCGAGGCGGCGATGAACCGGGTATCTTCGATCGCGCGAACGTCGAACAGATCGTCGTCGACCCTGAACTCGAACACCCAGTTGATCTTCGTCCGATCCGTGTTGACGGCCTCGCGAAGCGGGACGTACCGCACCGCGTCGTCCTCGACGAGCGGGTACCGGATCGCGTCCGGGTGATCGAACATCGAGAGCTGCCGGTCCGAGAGGAGGTACGTGTACGTGATCGGCGAGGCGCCCAGCGACGAGACGAGATTGGTCATGATGCCCGTCTGGCCGCCCATCTGCTGGCCGTCCGGCTCGAGTTCGGCCTCGAGCGTCGCGGAGAAGGCATCGGTCATCGCCACTTCGTCGCCGCGTCCGGCGGCCATCGTGTGGGAAATCGCCGCCGCGAGCTCTCGTTTCGACTCGAGCGGGGTGTCGGGAAAGTCTTCGCCCGGGTTCGACGGCCGGTCGAGAAATCGCTCCAGACGTTCGCCGACCCGCACGATTGCGTCGACGTTGGCGTTGTAGGCGACGAACACCGGTAATCCGTCGAGCGCGCGGATGTCCTCTCGAAGTTGCGTGTCGTCCATCGGCATATCGGACCAACTCCCATTCCCAGCGGGATAACGCTGTGTGAGGCGAATCGTGGCCACCGACTAGCCGACGATGCTGGCAACCTCCTCTACGTCGACGAATCGAGTCGATCCGTCACGGGATTCGAGTTCGACCGCACCGGACTCCCGATACCGGTTTCCGAGAATTACTTTCCAGGGGACCCCGAGCAAGTCGCTCTCGGCGAATCGCTCGCCAATCGTTCGATCGCCGCCGTCGAACAGGAGCGTCTCGTCCGGCCCACAGGACTCGTAGAGGGACTCTGCCGCCTTCCGAATCGATCCCTCGTATTCGAGCGGAATGATCGACGCCCGGTAGGGTGCGATCCGTTCGTCGCCGTCCATCGGCCAGCGACAGCCACCGTCGTCGCCGTGTTGAGAGACGAGCACGTGAAGGAGTCGCTCGATGCCGATCCCGTAGCTTCCCATCAACACGTCGCGTTCGGATCCGTCGGCGTCGTCGACGGAAAGTCCCATGGGCTCGGTGTACCGGGTTCCGAGCGTGAACACGTGACCGATCTCGATTCCCTCGCTGGCGGTGAGATGGCCACCGCACTCGGGACAGCGATCGCCCGCTGATAGCGCCGCGCGTGGAGACTCGTCGGTGACGCCGAACCGGCAAGCCGTCGCCTCACAGTGTCGCAGCAACAGCGTGCCGTTGTCGGCGACAGCAACGAACTCCTCGGACGTCGATCCACCCATGACACTATTCTCGGCCGCCGCGACGGCGAACTCGACGTCGAGTGCGTCGAAAATGCGCACGTAGGCCTCGCGGACCCGTTCGTAGTACGCATCGAGCGAGTCGCGAGTCGAGTGCAAGCTGTAGGCGTCTTTCATCGTGAATTCCTTCGTGCGAACCAGGCCGTTTCGAGCGTGATCGTCCCGGTACTTCGATTCGACCTGATAGAGCAATACGGGTACGTCGTCGTAGGAGCGTACGACGCCGTCGACGAGGCGTACCACTCCCTCCTCGTGGGAGGGTGCGAGACACAGCCGCCGTCCGTCGCGGTTTTCGAACGTGAACATCTCGCCCTCGAAGCGCTCCCAGCGGCCACTGGCCCTCCAGATGTCGCTATAATTGAGCGAGGGAATGGAGATCCGCTGTCCACCGATAGCGTTCATCTCGCGCGTTATGAGCGAACACACGTTCGTCCGGAGGCGGTGACCCGTCGGCGTTAACCCGTACAGACCGCTTCCAAACTTCCTGATGAGACCGGCGCGCATCATGCGGGCAACAGTCTCGTTCTCGTGGCCGGTCGATTCGCGACTCGTGAACAGAATCGCCTCACTACGTCGCACGATACCCACCTCGACTTGCAGGTCGCCCGCGAACGGGCGTGTTCGTACTGTCGACGGGATCGTCGAACCGGACGGAGATATCGCGGTCAACGTGGCTATCGCTACGGCGTGTAGCGCCCGATACGTCGACTACCCAATCAGAAACAGGACAGTTATCGCGGAACCCAGCCGCGGGCCGCGCCGGACCCGCGGTTTCTGGGACGTGCAGTTGCGTGCATGCAATTGACAGATTGGGGATCGCCAATAAATAGGTTCGCATACGCCTCGGAGCGGTTGAGACGGGTTCGTCGCGGGTCGGTCGGATGAAAGGTTTACCACCGACGCCGTGGGAGTCGATCACCGTTCGTATGAGCCGACGCCCCCTTCGCTCGCCCGATTCGCGCGTTCGTCCCAGACGCGATCAGCGTCGAACGGTAGCCGTCCCCGGAATCTCCGAGAGACGGTGGTAGACCGATGGACGCCGTCGTCCTCGCCGGAGGCTACGCCACGCGTCTGTGGCCGATCACCCGCCACCGCCCGAAGATGTTCCTCCCGCTCGGCGAGACCACCGTCATCGACCGGCTCTACGCCGAGCTCGAGGCCGAATCGCGTATCGACGACGTCTACGTGAGTACGAACGAACGATTCGCCCCCGCGTTCGAATCGCACCTCGCCGACGCGCCCTACGAGAAGCCGCGGCTGTCGGTCGAGCGCACGCGCGCCGAAGACGAGAAGTTCGGCGTCATCGCCGCCCTCGGCGAGTTGATCGACCGCGAGGGGATCGACGCGGACCTTCTCGTGCTCGCCGGCGACAACGTGTTCGATTTCGCGCTCTCAGCCTTTCTCGAGCGTTACGACCGACGAGAGGGACCCTGCATCGCCGCGTACGACGTCGGCGACCCGTCGCGAGCGACCGGCTACGGCGTCGTCGATCTGGAGGGAGATCGCGTCGTCGATTTCGTCGAAAAGCCCGACGACCCGCCGGGAACGAACGTCTCGATCGGCTGTTACGCGTTTCCCCGCGAGACGCTCTCGTTGATTCCGAGCTACCTCGACGAGGGGAACGATCCGGACGAGCCGGGCTGGTTCGTCACCTGGCTCCAGCGAACCGAGCCGACGTACGCCTTTTCCTTCGACGGCCACTGGTTCGACGTCGGCACGCGCGAGAGTTACCTCGACGCCGTCGCCTGGTGCGTCGACGGCGAGTCACTGATCGCCGATTCGGCGACGCTCGAAAACGCCACCGTCGGGCCGAACAGCCACGTCATGGCGGACGTCTCGCTCGTCGACGTCGCGGTCGAACGAGCCGTGATCTTTCCGGGTGCGAGCGTCGAATCCGGCGTCGTTCGCCGGTCGATCGTCGACGAGGAGGCCGCGCTCTCAGGCGTCGACCTCGAGGACGCGATGGTCGGCGCGTACACCCAGATTCCCGGTCCAGCCAGCCGGGGCGACGATCGCCCAGCCTAGGTGCGCCGCAGGTCACTCTCGGGTACGGGTGCGCCGCAGATCCACGCGTATGGCTGCAAGTGATCCGCAGATGCACGCGTTTGGCTGCGGATGGGGCGCAGGTCACTCGTTCGGCTGCGGGTGGGTCGCGCTCACCGGGACACACCACACCGGGACGTCGGCCCCGCGGAGGACGTTCTCGGTAACGCTCCCCAGAAACCACTGGCCGATGCCGGTCTGTCCGTGCGTCCCCATGACGATCGCGTCGACTGGCGACTCGTCCGCGTAGGCGAGGATCACGCGAGCCGGCGCGCCGCTCGCGACCGAGCCCGTGACGGAGACGCCGGCGTCGCGAGCGCGTTCGCGGACAGACTCGAGGGTCGTCTCGCCCCGTTCTTCGAGCGCCGTGAGGACGTCAGCGGGCTCAGCGGCGCTTCGAAAGCGGCTCGTGTCGACCGAGTAGAGCGCGTCCACCGTCGAGTCGAGCGCGCTCGCGAGCGCAATCGCCCACTCGGTCGCGATCGCCGCCCCCTCGCTCCCGTCGGTCGGAAGCAGCAGGCGGTCGAACGAGATCGTCTCGACCGGCGGAGGGTCCGCGTTCGGCGGGACCGCGAGAACGGGCACGTGAGCCGTCCTGAGGACGTTTTCGGTGACGCTCCCGAGGAGGAAGCGATCGAGACCCGTCCGGCCTTTCGTCCCCATGACGATCGCGTCGGTCTCGTGGCGATGGGCGTACTCCCTGATCGACTGGAACGGCGTTCCGCTCCTGACGGTCGTCCTGACGGAGAGATCCGGATCGAACTCGGCGGCGAGATCCGCAACCGTCTCGGCAGCGTCCTCGGCGGCCGATTCGAACACGGAGAGCGTTTCCTCGTCGAGCGTCGACGGCCCGTCGGGTGCGTCGACCACCGAGAGGACGTGAACGTCGGCACCGAGGCGCGACGCGAGCGCGATGCCGTGGTCGGCTCCGGCGACAGCACCCTCGCTCCCGTCGGTCGGTACCAGGATCGATTCGATGAATCGGCTCATTGGACTCGGCTACTCCACCACTCACCGGCGGATAATTGTGGGGGTGTCAGATCGGACCGTCCGAACGCAGACGAACTCACGAATGCGTTTCGAGCACGCTCACGAAGGTCGAGAGTAGCTCTTCGAGTTGTCGGGGGAGCAGGAAGCGTTCGCGAACGTGGTCTCTGGCGCGTTCACCGAACGCTGTTCGGCGCTCGTCGTCTTCGAGAAGCGAAACGAGGCGGTCTGCGGCGCCGGCGACGTCGTCGGCCGCGACGAGGTAGCCGGTCTGCCCGTCGACGATCTGTAACGGAATACCGCCGACGTCGGAACCGACGACGGGCGTGCGCTTCCAGAGCGCCTCGGAGACGACCAGTCCGAAGCCTTCGCGGATGGACTTCTGGACGACGACGTCCGCCTCGGTCTGCAGGACGTTCACCGCTCGATCCGTCAGGTCGGTCAGGACGTGGACGTCCGGATCGTCGACGGCCTCGCCGGCCACCCGTTCGTACAACTCCAGGCCTTCGGGGTCGTCGCCGGCCATCCCGCCACACAGCGCCAGCTGTAGTCCGTCAATCTCCTCGCTGGCGCGACGGTACGCCTCGAGCGTTCCGAACTGGTCTTTCCACGGATCGAACCGAGAAACCTGCGCGACCACCGGGCGGTCGAACGAGAGCGGGTCGAGGCGGTCGCGTTCGGTCGCGATCGCGTCCGGATCGAGCGAGCGGTTCTTCTCCGCGAGCGGGTCGATCGACGGGGAGATGACGCTCGGTTCCGGCACGTCCATCTCGCCGACGTACGCCGAGCGGCTGAATATCGCGTGGTCGACCCGTTTCGTGTAGTCAGAAACGAACGAGAGGTACGCGTCGTCCGGATCGGTCAGGTCGATGTGACAGCGCCAGACGACCGGCGCGTCGGCCATCGTCTCCTCGATGCGGTCGAGCATCCCGAGCGGCTGGGGATCGTGAACGACGACGAGGTCGTACGCCTCGTCGAGTTCGGCCCCGTTACGATCGGTTTCCCGGCGGTAGGTCGCTTTCATCTCGTCGGTGAACGCCGGACCCTCCCCCTGGAGCCCGTTGTGCATCGCCTTGGTCACCTCGTAGAAGTCGTCCTCGGCGTCCATGACCAGCCAGTCGGTGTCGACACCGAGGTCGACACAGACCGGGACGATCGACCGGAGGAGTTCGGCGACGCCGCCGCCGGTCGCGGTCGAATTGACGTGGAGGATGCGAACGCCGTCGAGCCGGCTCGCCAGCGATCGAAGGCGTTCGAGCCGATCGACGTCAATCACGGCTTCGTACGCCTCGATCGACCGATCGGGGAGAGATGGCGCGTGCATCAGATAGGGTCCGTACCACGAGGACGCTCGTATCTTTGGGGGTTCTATCTCGCTGAAGGGCCTCGGCGACAAGGTCGTCCACTCGGCGAGCCCTGGGATACCCGCATGGAGTGGCAAACGCAAGCGAACACTGTCCGCCACGTTCGGGACGACGTTCGAGTGCGAAGGCGCTGATCTGGTCCTCCCGCTCGAAGCCTACTGTACGACCGGTTAATCGACGCGTACCGGCGGGAACTTTGTCGCTCCTGGGCGTAGACCCGATCCGATGAATATCGATGTCGAGACCGGGGGTCGCGTCGACGTCGTCGACGTCACCGCGGACGTGGCGGCGGCGATCCCGGACGACGCAGACGGCGTGTGCACCGCGTTCGTCCCGCACACCACGGCGGGCGTCGTGATCAACGAACACGAGCGAGGATTGTGCGCCGACGTCGAAACGGCGCTCGAACGACTCGCCCCCCGCGGCGCGACGTACGAACACGATCGAATCGACGACAACGCCGACGCCCACTTGCGGGCGATGGTGCTCGGCGAGAGCGTCACGGTTCCGATCGACGGCGGAGAGCTCGGGCTCGGAACGTGGCAGTCGATCCTGTTCGTCGAGTGCGACGGGCCTCGTCGCCGACGGCTCAGACTCTCGGTCGTTCGCGAGTGAGCGGTTCTGCCGCCGATCAATCGATCCGGTCGGCCACGGTCGCTAGCTGCCGTCGCAGTTGCGTCCGACCGCGCTCGGTTCGAGAGACGGCCAAGAGGTTCGCAGCCGACTGGACGAGCCAGCGGCGTTTGTACGCCGAGGCGCGGTCGGGGTAACCTCGGTCGAGCGGGGCGCGGCCCCGATAGGCCGCCCGGAAGCGAGCGCGGAGGCGCTCGCGTTCGGGCCTCGGGAATCGGTATCGGTCGACGAATCGGACTTCCGCGCGAGCGATCGCGTACTCCGGCCGGGTGACGTGGGCGTTGCCCCAGTCCAGCACGGCCGACAGCGCGCCCGTTTCACTCACGAGGAGGTTTCCGGGGTGAAAGTCGCCGTGGGTCAGGACGGGCCGAGCGCCTGACGGAGCGTTCGACACCGACTCGACGAGTCGGCGGTGCAACCGGCCGTGCAGCGATGCGGGCGCGGCCACCTCTAGCGTCGTCTCGGTGCGCTCGAGGACGGCTGCGTGGCGAAGGTGGCCGGCGCCGGTCCGGTCGGGGCGTTCGGTGACGTCGTCCCCAGAGAAGGAGTCATCCAGGGCGAGCGGCTCGGCCGCGTGGAGCCGGCCGAGCGCGTCGCCGGCGTCGGTCACGATCCGACGGCGCACCCGCGGATCGGCGTCGCGATACCACGGATCCGGGTTCGATCCATCGAGACACTCGTAAATCGCCCACCGGTGATCGCCCGTGAGCCGACCCCCGCGAACCGAACCCGTCGCGAGGACGGCCGGAACCGGAAGGTCGGTCGTTTCCCCGACGAGTCGGACCACCTCGGGTTCGATCACGTCGCCGATCCAGACGTTCGCCCCGCCGAGCTTGCAGATCGCGAGCGACGGCGAGCCGGCGAGGGCGAGGCGAAACGTCTCAGAGACGGAGCCGACGGCCGGACGCTCACAGCGCTCGACGGACGTTCCGAGCGCGTCCGCGACGATCCGTTCGACGGACGCCGGAGCGGTAGATCGGGCCGTCTTCGTCATGGGTACTGGTGGTGGAAACGTAGATTCTGACGGGCCGGTTCGGTCGAGAGCGGGCTTCGAACGGTATAGGCGTCGACGCGACGAACCAAAACGGTCCGTACCGAACGCAGGAGCTGAACGTCGCCACAACACCCAACAGCGACCGGGACGTCTCGGTCCGCATGCGATTGGGCTCCGGGAGCCGCGCGTTCAACCGGGTGCGTCGCGGGGCGCACCTGCGCCTCCGACGGGCGATCCTCGGCGGGTACTACCGACTCGTCGGTCTGAACTACGACCGGCAGTGGATCGCGCCGCGAAAGCGGACCGTCGGGGGAACCGTGCGGAGTTACGAACTCTACAACCGCCACGGCCGGGACGCGATGCTCGCGGCCGTCGACGCCCGCGCCGCGTCCGACGGGGTGGTCTACGACGTCGGGGCGAACGTCGGCGTCTACGCGCTCGCCCTCGCGGCGGAAACCCCGGATCGGCGGATCGTCGCGTTCGAGCCGGCCCCGCGCGTCGTCGAACAGCTTCGGGCCAACGTCGAGGTGAACGGCTTCGCAGATCGAATCGACGTCCGCCACTGCGGCCTCGGCGAGGTGGCGGGCGAGCGCCCGTTCTACGTCTCGACGTACGCGGAGCTATCCGGGTTCGACGCGGCGAGCGCTCGCCGGTGGGAGGCGTCAGTCGCGGCGGAGACGACGGTTCCGGTCCGCCGACTCGACGACGTCGTCGACGAGGGCCCCACGCCGGAGGTCCTCAAGATCGACGTCGAGGGGGCCGCTCCGTCGGTTCTCCGCGGCGGGCGAGAGACGCTGGAGCGTCACCGCCCGACGGTGTTCCTCGAGGTGCACGGGGACGGACTCGACGGTGACGAGGGGCTCGACTGTCGGTCGATCCTCGACGACGCGGGATACCGCGTTCGGTCGTTCGACGCGTACTGGGTAGCCGAGCCGACCGAGGGCGATCGGAGCGAAGACGGCGACTGACGGACGGACGCCACTGACGAAAACGGGAGACACCGACGTCGACGTCGGTCCGACCCCGGCGAGCGCGAACGACCGAAAGGCCCATCATCGGATTCGTGGACGAGACCCCATGGCCCGTCGCGTTCGCCGCTCCGGACTCTCTGCGCTGCAGTGGGTCGCGGTCGCGCTCGTCGTCGCGACCGGCGGCGTCCACCTCGGGCTCGGGGTCGTCTTCCTGCCGGAGCCGCTGGCGGTCGCGTTCGTGCTCGCGGGACTCGGCTACGCCGGCGCGCTGATCCTGTTCGCCTTCGACGTGCGCCGGCGGCTCCTCTACCTCGCCGGCGTCCCGTTCGTCGGCGCGCAGATCGTCGCCTGGTACGCGTTGAACCGACCGAGCGGCGTCGACGACCTGTCGGTCGGCGAGACGGCGGATAAGCTCGTACAGCTCGCGTTGATCGTCGTCCTGATCGTCCTCTACCGACGCGACGATCGATCGACGGAGCGTACCGCGTGAGTCGATTCGATCGAATCCGACGGCTCGACGGAGCGTCGAACCAGGCTCTCGAAGGTGCGCTCGGGGCAGTCATTCTCGCCGGCGTGGGGGTGCTGGTCGTCGCCGCCGTCCGACCGTCGGTACGGACGACGGCGTTTCCGGCGTGGGTGGCGCTCGCGCTCGGGTGTCAGCTGCTCGTCGTCGCGGGCGTCGTCGAGCGCACGCGTCGACGCGGCGAGGACGTTCGGCTCACCGCGGCCACCCACCTCACCGTCTCGCGAACCGCCCTCCTCGCACTGCTGATCGGGGTCGTCGCCGCGGTACCCGAGTCGACCGCGTGGGTGGCAGGCGGCCTCTTCGGCGCGGCGGTGATACTCGACGGGCTCGACGGCGCGGTCGCTCGTCGCAGAGACGACGAAACGGTTCTCGGCGCTCGCCTCGACCGCGACGTGGACGGGCTCACCACGCTCGTCGGTGCCGGCGCGGCCGTCGCCGTCGGCGCCGCCCCGACCGCCTTCCTCGCCGTCGGGCTGGCCCGGTACGGGTTCGTCCTCGGGTGCTGGTGGCGCAGACGGCGAGGACGACGGGTACGCGATCTGCCGCCGAACCGCTTGCGGGCACCGTTGTCCGTGCTCGTGCTCGTCGCGATCTGGGTCGCGCTGGTCCCGCCGGTCCCGGACGCGTGGACGGCCGTCATCGCGAGCGCCGTCGCGGGTCCGTTCCTCGCGAACTTTGCGTGGGACTGGCTCGCCGTCACGGGTCGCCTCTCCCGGTTGTCGCGTTCGTCGACGCCCCGGGAGGACGGAGAGGCGGTGGCGCGAGAAGATGATTGAGAGCGGCGTGCGCCCGACCCTGGCGAATCAGGTGAAAATCACGCCAACAGCCAAGTGTACGCGTATTGAGCGGACGGCTATCGTGACTGGAACGGACGACGGCGGGGACCGAACGCGACGGAACCCCAGCGGTGGCTCGACCGCCCGGCGCGTGACGTTCACTGGCCCACGAACAGTGACCGTCGAGCGTCGGCCGGTTCCGGAACCGGGCCCGTCCGAGTTGCGGGTCCGCACGAGCCTGTCGGCGGTGAGCGCCGGCACCGAGGGACTCGTCTACCGCGGCGACGCGCCCGAGGGACTGGCGGCCGACGAGACGATCGACGCGCTCTGTGGCGACTGTTCGTTCCCGATCGCCTACGGCTACGCCGTGGTCGGTCGGGTCGACCGGGTCGGCCGCGACGTCGACGACGAGTGGCTCGACCGGCGCGTGTTCGCCTACAATCCCCACGAGAGTCACGTTCTCGCGACACCGGAGGCGGTCGTCCCGGTCCCCGACGGCGTCTCGACGCGTGCGGCGGCGCTGTTCGCGAACGCGGAGAGCGCCGTCTCGTTCCTGCTCGACGGCCAACCGCTCGTCGGCGAACGCGTCGCCGTCTTCGGACAGGGCGTCGTCGGCCTGCTGACGACGGCGCTACTCGGTCGCACGCCGATCGAGACGCTCGTCGCGGTCGACCGGTACGAGCACCGACGGGGTCTCGCCGCCTCCCTCGGCGCGGACGAGACGATCGATCCGACGAATGAGACACGCGACGGCGTCGCCGGAGCGGTCGCCGAACTCGCCGGCGAGCGGACCGACCTGACGTACGAACTCTCGGGCAATCCGGACGCCCTCGACGACGCGGTCGCGGCGACCGGCTACGACGGCCGCGTGATCGTCGGCTCGTGGTACGGTGACAGACCGGTGACCGCCGACCTCGGCGGCCGGTTCCACCGGGATCGTATCGACGTTCGAAGTAGCCAGGTGAGTACGATCGCGCCGAGACACCGCGGTCGTTGGACCCGCGAGCGCCGCCGCCAGACCGCCTGGAACTGGCTTCGTCGACTCGACCTCGACTCGCTGTTCACCCACGAGTTCGCCGTCGACCGGGCGGCCGACGCCTACCGACTGATAGACGAGCGACCCGAGGAGGCGGTGCAGGTGCTGTTCACGTACGAGTGACGGTGTCGAGGCAACGTCGACACACCTGTCGAGGCGCTGGCGTGGCCGGTCGGGCCTGCGGCCGATTCGACGGCGACGACGGCGACCTGCAGGAACCCGGCGTCGCGAGGGGCCGCTCCGGCCGCGAGAAACGACCCATCGTTTATCAGGACGGTTACGGTACGGCTGCCCATGTACGAGGTATCGGTCAGTCGATCGTTCGTCGCCCAGCACGCGCTCACCGTGGTCGACGCCGGGCCGGAGGGGTCCGTTCACTCCCACCGCTACACCGTCGAGGTCACCGTCTTCGGTCCGTCGATAGACGAGCGTGGCTATCTGGTCGACATCGACGAGCTGAGTGCGGTCGTCGACGAGCTGGTCGCGCGTTACCGCGACAGAACCTTGAACGACCTCGAATCGTTCGAAGGGCGGAATCCGAGCGCGGAACGCTTCGCGCGAATTTTCGGCGATCGGCTCTGTGCGGCGCTCGAACCCGCGGGGGCGACGCGGCTCCGGGTGTCGATGGCCGAAGACGAGATCGCTCGCGTCGCCCACGAACGATCGCTCGAGGACGGATCCGGTTGAGATGTACGTCGGTTTCGTCGTCTACGGCGGCCTCGACCGGACGTCGGGCGGCTACCGATACGACCGGAAACTCGTCGAAAACCTGCGAGCCCACGGTGACGAGGTGGACGTCGTCGCGATCCCGCAGCGGACGTACCCGCGACACCTCGCCGACGGCGTCTCGCGCACGCTCCGTTCCCGGCTAAATCGACCGTACGACGTGCTCGTCCAGGACGAACTCTGTCACGCGTCGCTGTGGCGGCACAACCCGCACCTCGACCGACCGGGGGCGATCGTCTCGGTCGTCCACCTGCTCCGGTCCGGGCCGTCTGCGGGCGTCTGGTCGCCGCTCTACCGGTCGGTCGAGCGACGCTACCTCGACTCGGTCGGTGCCGCCGTCTGCACGAGCCGGGACACGCGCGATCGGACCGAGCGTCTCGCCGACGTTCCGACACAGGTAGCGCCGCCGGCCGGTCGCGTCGAAGGGGCTGCACTCGCATCCGACGAGGTGGCCTCCCGCGCCCGCGACGGCCGCCTTCGGGTGGCGTTCGTCGGCAATCTGCAACCGAGAAAGGGCGTGAAACCGCTTCTCGACGCGTTCTCCCGAATCGTCAACGAGAGACGTCGCTCGGCGACGCTCACCGTCGTCGGGAGTCGCGACGCCGACCCCGCCCACGCTCGATCGGCGGTCGAACGCGCGACCGAGCTCGACGTCGACGGGTGCGTCACGTTCGCCGGCCGGGTGTCGTCGGACGAACTTCGCCGAGTTCTCCGCCGGTCGCACGTTCTCGCGGTGCCCGCCGCCTACGAGGGATTTGGGATGGTCTACCTGGAGGCGATGGAGTACGGCGTCGTCCCGATCGCGAGCGCGGTCGGCGGCGCACGCGAGATCGTCGACGACGGTCAGAACGGATTCCTCGTCGAGCCGGGCGACGCGGACGCGCTCGCGGACCGCCTCGCGAGACTCGACGCCGACCGCGACGAACTCGCCCGGCTCGGGGCGAACGCGCTCCGGACGGCCGACGACCACCCGACGTGGGCGGAGACGACGGCGCGCGTTCGATCGTTCCTCCGGGCGCAGGCTGACGGATCCGATGACAGCCACGAGCGGGCGTCGAGATCCGGGACGTACTCGGCCGCCGAACCGGGTGACCCGCCGTGAGCGACGCGTACCTCCTCGCGAAGCGGTCGGTCGACGACCGGGCGCTGAATCGGCGCGTCTGGCGGAGCTTCGTCGAGGAACTCGACGCGATCGACCGCCGAACCGACGGCCCCGTCCGCGTCTCCGAAATCGGCGGGGGTGTCGGGACGATGGTCGCCCGGCTCGCAGCGCGGGACGTCCTGCCGCCGGCAGTGGACTACCGCCTGATCGACCGCTCCGAGGGGTGCGTCGAGACCGCACGCGAGCGCCTGCCCGGCTGGCTCGCTGCGGTGGGCTACGACGTCGAGCACACGTCCGACGGGCTGGTGGCCCGTCTCGAGGAGTCCGAGCCGACGCGGCGGCTCGAAGTCACCCTCGAGTCCGGCGACGCGCTCTTACAGGACGTCGGGGCGGACGTCGTAATCGCCGCGGCCGTCGTCGACCTCCTCGATCGCGAGCGACTGGTGCGGTGGCTCGAATCCGTCCTTCGCCCGAACGGGTCGTTCTACGCGCCGATCACCTACGACGGCGCGACGGGATTCGCCCCATCCCACGCCCTCGACGACCGAATCGAACGGTTCTACCACCGACACATGGACGAGGTGCGAGACGCGCCGGGGAGCAGTCGGGCGGGGCGGCAACTGGTCGCCGAACTGGCCGGTCGGGGCTTCGACCGGGTCGAAACCGGCGGTTCGGACTGGGTGATCCACCCCGGCGGGGGCGGTTCGACGGCTGACGAACCGTATTCGAGCGACGATGCGACCGTCCTCCACGCCGTCCTCGACGATATCGAGGCGGCGCTCTCCGAGTACCCGACGGACGCGCTCGATCCAGACGACCGACGGCGCTGGCTGGAAACGCGACGCACCCAGTTCGACCGCGGCGAGCTCACGTACGTCGCGCACAACCTCGACGTGCTCGCCCGGCGGTGAGACAGCGATTCCGAGCGTCGAACGGCCACGTTGCAGCGAGAACGGGCGAGGTCAGTCGATCACGCCCCGAAACACTAACGCGGGTGGCGGCCAGATGAGCGCTCGTGACACTCTCTGGCGTCTCTGCGTCCGGCCCCGACCTCCTGCGGCTGCTGACGATCCCCGTCTTCGCGTGGGTCGCTATTCTCGACATTCGGACGCGACGCGTCCCGAGCGCGGCCTGGATACCCCTCGGCGCGCTGGGAGCGGGACTGCTCGTCTGGGACGGCTGGATCGCGTACCAGGCGGACGTCGTCGCCTGGCAGGAGTTCCTGATCCCGGCGGCGCTCAGTCTCGGCTTCGTCGTCCCGCTCGCGTACCTCTTCTGGTGGTTCGGCGGGTTCGGCGGCGCCGACGCGAAGGCGCTACTGGTACTCGCCCTGCTCTTTCCCGTCGTCCCGTCGTACGCGATCGGCGGTCTTTCGTTTCCGCTCGCCGGCGGCGACGAACTCCTGCCGTTTTCGCTTTCGATCCTGGCCAACGGCGTCCTCGTCGGCCTGGCGATTCCGGTCGCCCTCGCGATCAGAAACGCCCTGGCCGGGCGCGTCACCGGCGTCATGGCGCTCGGGTGGCCGGTGTCGACCGACCGGATTCCGGAAACCCACGGCCGACTCCTGCAGACGACCGAGGGCGTCAGCCTCGGCGGGCTCGACCTGGACGCGCTGCGAATGTACCTGCGCTGGCGCGGACTGACGCTCGACGACGTCCGCGAGGATCCCGACCGGTATCGCGATCCCTCGTCGCTTCCCGACGTGCCGAATCCGCCCACCGACGGTGCCGTCACAGTGGCGAATCCCGTCGCCGACGGGGGCAAACACGAGGAGGCGACTGCTGGCGACGAGACGGCGGCGAACGACTCGGCGTCGGAGAGCGACGACGAATCGACCGCGTCGGAAGCGGCGGGCGAATCAGACGGCGAGTTCGACGACCCGTGGGGCGCCGACGCGTTTCTCGAATCGATCGAGGGGACGGCCTACGGCACGTCGGCCGCCGACCTCCGCGACGGGCTCGACGTGCTCACCCAGGAAGAGACCGTCTGGATCTCGCCGGGAACGCCGTTTCTCGTCCCGCTGTTCGCCGGGCTGGTGCTGGCGCTCGGGTACGGCGATCTACTCGTCACGCTGGTGATGTGACGCCGTCGATTGCTCACGACCGAAGACGCTCGTACACCGGCCAGAGGACGGTCCAGAAGCAGACGAAAACGGCGCCGACGACGACCACCGCCAGCCAGATTCCGCCCGGATAGTCCGGGTTGCCGGTCGCGATTGCGGCGACGACGCCGATCAGCAGGGCCACGCAGGTCGCCAGACTGCCGTACTCGAGCGTGGCCACGACCGGGTGGCGACGGAAGTCGGCGACGATCGAGGCGAGCATGCGGGTTGATTGTCGAGTGACAATAAAACACTCACGGTCGTCGGTTCTGCCGGTCGGATCGTCCGCCGTCAATCGAGTCGTCGCCGTATCGACTCGCGAACGTACGCGTAGCCGCGTCGCCAGTTGGCCGGCGTGAGGACGAACGCGACGGCGCCCGCTGTTAGCCACAGGACGAACCGGATCTCCTCGCCGACGCGGCTGGCGTGTCGCGAGTGGTGTAACACGGGGATCGTGACGGCGACGGCCGTGGCGAGACCGGCGACGCCGCCGGCGACGTACACCGACAGGATCGGGAAGTACTCGAAGGTCGCGACGAGCGGCGCGAGCGCCACCGACGCGAGACCACCTCGGAGGGCGACCGGTCGGAGCGCCGCCTCCGGGGTCGGACTGTCGACGAGTTCGCGACCGAGTAGAATCAGCTGCCAGCCGGCGAACCCACCGAGGGCCGCCCCGAGGATGACCACCGACTCGATATCGGCGTTGCTCGCGACGACGTAGAAGACGCCGAACGGGACGGCGAACGTGAGCGAGACCGTCGCGGAGTCCGGACCGCGAAACGTCGTGAACTCGCGAACGACGTACAGAAGCGAGAGGCCGACCGCGACGCCGACGACGACGTCGACGAGGTAGTGAACGCCGAGGGCGACGCGCGAAAAACTGACGAGCGTCACGAGCCCCGCGGCGACGGCGTACCGTCTCGGACGCGTGCTCACCGTGAGAATGTGTGCGAGACCGAAGTAGACGATGGTCGTGTTGACGGCGTGGCCGCTCGGAAAGCCGAATCCCCCGGCGAACGCGGTGAGTTCGTACAGCTGCTGGATACCGAGCGGGAGCAACTCCGCGTCGAGCAACGGTTCGTCCGGACGGGGAAATTCGAAGATGTGCTTCAACCCCTTGTAGAGGCCCATCCCCGCGAGCCAGACACCCCCCAGGGCGGCGACCGCGTCGCGACTCGGCGTCCCGTACCAGTAAAAGACCGTTATGACGAGCGCGAGAAACCAGATGTCGCCGAGTTGCGTACACAGCGCGATGATGACGGCCAGCCACTCGGGAATCGCCTCCTGGAGCGGGCCGAACTCGCCGATTCCGCGTGAACTCATCACTAGTTACCCGGATCGCTGTCCGGAAAGTTTCTTCTACTCGTCTCGGTCGCTCCCTCCGACCGGTGAGGAGTCCCCCTCGACGTCGGTGCTGGCGTGCCAGTCGGGGCTCCGACCGAATTCAGGCGCGCGATTCGATCTCGGCGGCGATCCCGTCGAGTTCGTCCTCGCCGAGATCCGGCGTCTCGCCGGCGACGGCGTGGATGGGGCCGCCTCCGTCGCCGTCGAACCGCGGCACGATGTGACAGTGGACGTGGGGGACTTCCTGGCCGGCCGCCTCGCCGTTGTTGAACGCGACGGTGCTCGCGTCCGCGTCGACAGCGTCCTCGACGGCCGGCACCAGCCGGTGGATCGTCTCGTAGAGGTCCGTCGCGACCTCGTCGGGGACGTCGTTAAGACGCTCGTACTCCTCGCGCGGGATGACGAGCGTGTGCCCCGGCGCGAGCGGGTTCGCGTCGAGGAAGGCGAACGTGGTCTCGTCCTCGTAGACGACGCGGGCGGGGATCTCCCCGTCGACGATCTGGCTGAAGATCGTGGGCATGTCTGGACGTGTGTCGGCCGATTGTATGAAGGTTACCCGAGCAGGGGACTCGCCGCGGCCTCGGGGCACGACCCCGTGTTCGATCACGGGACCTCCCACTACATTCGGCGCCGTTCGCCTTCATTTTACTATTCGGCCCTGAAACGGCCATTTTTGTTAAATGGGTGTACTCGCGAGTGACTCGTGATGTCACAGGAGACGGTCGAACCTGACGCGGACGGAACGGCACACGAGTACGACGAAGCGGCGGTCGATTCGGAATCGCTCATCTCGACCGATCGCGGGAAGGGCTACATCAAGGCCGTCGCCGGCATCTACGCGGCGGCGGGCGTCGCGATCGGCCTGCTCGTGATCGTCGTCTCGACGACGGGCAACCCGGTCACGCCGACCGAAGAAATCCCACAGTACGGAGACGCGACGGCGACCATGACGTCGACCTGGGCGATGATGAGCACGCCATTTCTCGCCGCGGTGTTAGGCGTCGGCATCGGCCAGACGCTGTCGCGCTCGGTCGACGAGGCGACCGAGGAGGTCGCCAAGCTCGCCGGCGCGGCCACCGCAGCCGGAACCGTCGCACTCGTCGTCCTCGGGGTCTTCCTCGCGGAGACGGAGTTTCAGAACGAACTGCTCTTTCTCGACACGAGTCTCGACTTCGGTAACCTGCTGACGGGCGCGATCGGCGCGGCCGTCGTCGTGGGCATCCTGTCGGCGGTCACGGTGTACGCCGATCGAGAACTCACGGAGTAAGGGCGACAGCGCAGGTTTTCCTCGGCAGGGCAGAACGGACGGTGACCCTCGAAGATCATCCATTGAGCGGGCGCGTAGCGATCAAGCGTCCGACGGAGGCGGGGCGATCAACCCGTCGTTTCGGGTGACGAGGTAGCACACGAACGAGGTCAGCCAGTGGGCACCGTCGTAGTCGTCGGTGAACGCCAGCTCGAGACCCGCCTCGGCGTGTGCGCCCGCCGAATCCGTTAGCGCATTCCGAAGCGAGGCGTCCTCGATCACATCGGCGATCCCGGCCAGACACCACGCACGGGAGAGGTCCAACCCGACGAGGTGGAGAGCCATCCCGTCGTCGGTCCCCGGTGCGACCCCGATCGGATCCGGGAGGGCGGTACGCGGGTCGTCGACGACGGCCGGGAGGAAGTCCTCGAACCAGTCTGTAAACTCCTCCGGCGGCCGAATCCGACGCATCAGGTCGGCCTCCGCGAGCCCCGGAGAGAGGAAATCCCACCCGATCGGCTCGTAGTCGAGCGAGTAGTCACGGTCGTCGGCGAAAAAGCGCTCGGCCGTCTCGACCGTCTTCGACTCGAGCGAGGTGTCGTCGACCGCCCGGGCGTAATCGAGGACGCACGCGAGGGCGAACGCCGAATTTCCGTGGGTACCGACTCGCAGTAGCCGGTCCATCGGTAGAAAGTTCGTCTCGACGAGGTCAACGATGGTCGACTCCAGCGGGCGGAGCGTCTCGGCCCACCGGTCGGCACGGCCGTCGTCCCACGCGCGCAGTTCCACGGCGAGGCGCAACAGCCAGCCCCAGCCGTAGGGGCGCTCGAACGTCTCGTTCTCCGTGAAGAACGCCACCTCGCCGGCGACGGCGTCGGGGGTGAGTCGGGCGTCGATGCTCGCCTCGATCGCCGATTCGTCGGGATGGCCCTCGATCAGGCGGAGCTGGCGCACCAGCGACCAGTGGCTGTGGACCGCCGAGTGCCAGTCGTAACAGCCGTAGAACACCGGATGCTGGTCGGACGGGCGGGCGGTGTCGTCCGGCGAGTCGACCGACCGAACGTAGTGAGGGTACTCGCGATCGACGCAGGCGAGCGGGTGCGCGGCGAGGCTCGTCGCCAGTTCGTCGTCGATCCAGTCCCCCTGGCCGGCCAGAATCGTCTGCGTGTCGACGCGGTCGAGCGGATTCACGACCCGGTCGTCACGCCGCTCGGACGTGATTCTTCCGGCCAGTGCGGTCGGTTCGGCCAGCCCGCACGTCACCCGATCAGGTCGTCCAGTCGATCACGGATGGCGTCGCGGTAGGTCGCGGGTTCGTAGCCCAGCCGACCGATCCAGACGTCCTGGTAGCTCGGGTGGACGATCGGGCAGAGCCAGGTCGAGAGCGCTTCGCACCGGACCGGCTCGAGGACGGCGTCGAGAAAGCCCGAGCCGGGCAGGTCGGCGAGCGAGCGGCCGTCCGCTTCGAGGACGGTTTCGGTTGCGTGTTTGCCGGTCGCGAGGACGACGGCCGGGTCGACGCGCTCGAGTTCCGTCAGGAGGTGGGTGCGACAGGCGGCGCGCTCGTCGCCGGCGGGTTCGCGAGTGATTGTTGGGTCGTCGGGGTCCGCCGGCAAGCACTTGACCGCGTTCGTATAGTAGGCGTCGTCCGCGTAGCCGACCGCGTCGAGCATCGAACGAATGCGCCGGCCCGAGTGGCGAGAGGTGTAGGCTTTGCCGGTCCAGTTGCCGCCTCGCCACCGATCGGCGTCCGGATCGCCCGCACCCGGCGCCTCGCCCACGACCACGATCGAGACGTTCTCCGGACCGGTCCCCCACGAAATCCGTTCTCGACAGTCGACGAGCTGTGGACAGCGATCGCAGCCGGGTTCGATGACGTGGCGCGACTCGGGGAACGCGGGATCCGCCGGGGACACGGTGGAGGGGAGGAGCTAGTGGGGCTTGGGGATGGCGGTTCGCGTCGGGGGAACAGTCGGTAAAGTGATCAGTGACGATAAGACGGATAGCGAGGGCGAACCAATTTGTGTTAGATCGACAGCGTCGATCGAGGTGGCATAATGGTATCGATATGGCCCGTCTCTAAGCCAAATAATCCGATCGATATTTGAATTACCAGGGCGTTCAGTGCAGTAACACAAATGGCCGACGATACCCTCCCCGACCGGGCACCGGGGTCGTACATCCCCTATGGCGCACGGCCGTACTACCTCCCCGAACCGCTTCCACCGGAGGCGGAAATCGAGGTCGATCGCGATCTCCGAGAGGCGCTCGAAGGGGCGATATACGAGCTCGGGCGACTCGAAGGTGTGAGCGAGGAAACCACCAACACCACCACCAACCCCATCGTCTATACATCCCTCGTTCGTCGGGAGGCGGTGGAGTCGGTGTTGATCGAAGGGGCCAAGATCGAACTCGAGGATCTCTTTCGTCACGAAACACTCGACAACGTCGAGGTTACGAAGGACGTCCAGGAAGGGCTGAATTACGAATCGGCGGTGATCGAGGGAGCCGGCCGAGTCGATCAAACCGGGGCGATTACGATCGAACTGCTCGACGAACTCCACGGTCAGCTCCTGCAGGGTACTCGCCACGACGGAGAGACGATCGGCGCGTTCCGACGACAACCCGTCCATCTGCCGCCGCCCGAGACGCTCGCGGATCCGTTCATTCCGCCTGCGCCGGGTCGGATCACCGAGTTGATGGACGATCTTATCGAGTACGTCCAGACCGGAGGGCCCTACCACAAACTTCTGGACGTCGGGATCGTCCACTACCAATTTGAGACGATTCACCCGTACAGCGACGGGAACGGACGCCTCGGCCGCCTCTTGATTACGCTACAGCTCATCGAGCAGGGATACCTGAGTAAACCGTACCTCTACCCGAGCGCCTACTTCAACGAGCACAAAGTCGAGTACGTCACCCGGATGCGCGCGGTCAGCGAAGAGGGTGCCTGGGAGCCGTGGCTTCGATTCTTCGTCGACGGCATTCGCCGACAGGCCGCCGACGCGGTAGAGCGAACCGACGAGCTTCGGGCGCTGCGCCGAACGTACGAAGCGAAATATGGTCACGAGAAGACCGCTGCCGACCGCCTCGCGATGCGGCTGTTCCAGCACCCCTACGTCACGACGAACGAGGTAGCGGAGTTCCTCGACGTCACGTCCCAGACGGCCCGAAACGCGATCACCGAACTGGAAGCACAAGATGTTCTCGAAGAGACCACTGGCAAGCAACGCTATCAAGAGTTTAAAGCCGTCGACATCTTCGAGATTCTAACTCGGTCGTTCGAGTGATCGAATCGACGCGGCGGATTTGGGTTAGATGCCGACATCGTGGCAAGCTTCAATATAGGTGTTATGTCGTTGTCCGGCTGTAAGGAAAATGTTCAGGTCAGAAATTTGTGTTAGAGCGAGTTGAGGCCCGCTAAGTAAAACGTGAACTCTCAGAAGGTGCAGGGAGAAACCGTGGTCGACGCGATCGCTCCGAGCAGGCACACAGGGTCGTCTGAAAGCCATAGATCGTATTTGAGTTATCGCACGACGGCTCGCAACCTCTAGTTTCTGTCTCACTTCTCGCAAATACAGACACTCCCGTCTCGAATCTGCTGTGTTACGTACTGGTGAATACTTTCAGCTAGCGCATACGTCGCATCGGATTTTTGTTTCGTCGGAACCTGAACGCCGTAGTAATGGCCGGTTCGATTGTCGCTATATAACCCTTTCAGGTCCGAAGCCGTACTTCGGTCGAACAGCCCCCGTTCAGCTGCACGATCGTAGGCCGCCTCGTGGTCGTGGAAGTTCTCGATCGTGTCGTCCGTATCCCAGAGAAGATAGGCCTCGATCGTTCGTTCCGTCGAACTGAAACTCAACTCTACTACCGCACCGTGAAAGCCATCTTCAGCTCGCAGAACACGAGCGCTTTCCAGATAACGGCACGCTTTGGTCAGCTGAATCTTCCATTCTGCGTCCTGGTCAATGCCTTCTTCAAATGCGGGCGTTCCCAGACCGATGTATTCGAAGGCGTCATCGGCCTGCTGGAGATGTTCAGTGATTTCAGACGGGGCTGTCATCGAACTCTCCGTGCGCAAGCAGGTTTCTGAGCGTTTCGAAATGTTCCGTGTTGTACACGGTGATTCCTGTGAGGACGATGTGGCTAATATCCTCAGCGAAGGATGGAACGGCCTCGACGGATTCTACAGTGACGTGAAAGTCGTATCTCTGACCGTCGAATTCCCGGCCTTCGAGATCTTTTTCAACGGAATTTGCCTTTCGCTGGTTTGGGGCTCGGTCGTCCTGAACAACGACCCAGAGGTCGATATCGCTCCGACGGTCCGCTTCTCCCCGAGCGATACTCCCGTGTAAGACGATCCCCACAACCGAGTCGAGCTCACTTTTGAGCCGTTCTGTCGCAGTTTCGACCGGCAATTGAAACTCCTCCTGCGGGATCCGTAAAATAGGGTCATCGGGTACAGAAAGTCGACATCTGTTGATTCTAACGGATTTTTGATTACCACGGTACTCGGTATCGACGAGATCGTTCTCTTCGAGGATGGCTACTGCACGCCGAATTGCGGACTCGGAATAGTCGATTTGGCGTGCCAATTCTCGTTGACCGAACTCGTCGAACCGATGGGTGGCTAAAAATAAGAGGAGGTCGTCAGTCGCCTCTTTTCCGTATAATTTGGAGTCCATAGCCGGAATTGGGACGGCAATTGAAATGCCAGAGTTGTCGTTAGTTTTCTCGTTCCGCCGCATGCGCCGTAATGCGGAGGCCACCTATATAAACTATAAGTCTATTTTACGCCATTATTTATATACTCTATCGAGTTGGCGAGCTACATGACGAGAATTGTGTGTGTTGCCGAAGGCCCTTCTGAAACGATGTACAGTACCCGATGGCGGACGAGTGCCCGGACCACGTCTACCGCGGACGTTCCCGTATGAGAAGCGTCGGCTTCGCGACCGGCAAGCGTGAGATTCCGACGTCGATCGACAAGGACACCGTCGCCGAACAGCTGGGATTTACGTCGACGGTGAGCCCATCTGGCCGAGTTACGATACGTCTTTAGTAATTCGTTACGCTCCACTCGATCTCGTAGTCGTCGACTCGATAGGGATCGTCGTCCATGTACATGACGTCGAACTCCCAGACTCGGTCGGCTGCCAGGTCCATTGTATTGTCTATCCAGTCGGCGATCTGGACCCCGTCTTCGTCGAGGAAGTAGACCGTCACCTCGACGTAGCTGAGTTCCTCGCCCGAGGTGTTCTCGAGTTGGCCCGTCACGCCCGCATCATACGGGCCGTTGTTGTACCATTCGTGCTCGACGAACTGGAGCGCTTCGTCTCCGTTCCCTCCGTCGTCATCGTCCGATTCCGAGCTGTCATCGTCACCGCCTCCCCCGGCACCGTCATCACCGCTGCCGGACTCCCGATCGGACGACTCTTCGCTGACGCATCCCGCCAACGCAGGGATTGATCCACCCACCACGGCCAATAACGTTCGACGTTGCATATCTCAGAGATGAAAATCAGCGTAGATGAACGTTCTGGCCTGTTACACCTCAGTTTTCTCGGTCCTGCTTCAACTTCTCTAGAGTCCTTCTGAAACCTCAGAGCCACAGATTGGGCACGTTCCGGGGTCTTTGCTTCAACCCCACTAGAGTCCTTCTGAAACCGGCCTTTTTGGCTGGATGCACGTCGGTACTGGGGGCTTCAACCCCACTAGAGTCCTTCTGAAACCACGATCGAGCGGTACGTGTTTTCTCTCCGACCGCCGGCTTCAACCCCACTAGAGTCCTTCTGAAACGAGACGACCATCACCGACCTGTGGACACGGTTGTTCGCTTCAACCCCACTAGAGTCCTTCTGAAACCGGTTGTACCAGTCGTGGTAAAGTTTCGACTCGTGCTTCAACCCCACTAGAGTCCTTCTGAAACCGGTTGTACCAGTCGTGGTAAAGTTTCGACTCGTAGCTTCAACCCCACTAGAGTCCTTCTGAAACTGGCGAGAGTTGGCCGGACGTCCTTCGGTTCTACGCGCTTCAACCCCACTAGAGTCCTTCTGAAACCATGCCGGATTTCCGGCTGTGAGGCCCTCTATGGGCTGCTCACACATATCGATTTTCGTCGACCGTCAATAACCCCAATACCCCCTGGGGTCGACGAAACGCGCAGTGGAATGCTCTCAGCACCGACACCCTGGCCAGAATTTGTCTCGAAGCGACGATTGAACCGTCGGTGATTATCCGAAATGGACCAGAACCTGCACAGCAGAAATCGACGTCTCGGTCGTCAGCCGATTTCCGGGATTCCGAAGATTTGCTTATCTATATGGGCGCCAACACCGACGTGATCCATCTCAGCGAAGTTTTGCAGTGAGGACTCACTGGCATTTCTTACCACCAACGAAATCGGATGACCGTGTTCAACCGATCGACCGGTTCGACCGCAATCATCCTAAGAGATAAACAATCGCAACCGACCGTACCAATCGTTTCTAACGTGTCGATCCAATCTCGACGACGTTCACGGTCGAGTACGGACGCACGCTCAAAGACGAATCAGCCGCGAGGAACTGCCACTTTAACCCCGAGTTCCGTCAAATCGAGATGCTCACCGAATGTGACGCCGATACGCTATTCCCGTGAGCCGGCGTCAGCGCACCTCCCGAACGTCCTCGATAATCTCCCGAAGCGGAGCTTTCCTCGTCATCACTCGCCACGTGTTGACCGCCATGTACAGCCCGACGTTGTACCAGATGACCGTGATGCCGGCCAAACACGCCAGGAGGAACCAGAGCACCCCAAACCACCAGCCGACGAGCACGAACCACGCGATTCGGGTCGCGACGTTCATTGGCAGACGTTAGTTTGTTTATCATTCATACATAAATTGGTGTGCCTTCCCGATTTTCGTTCAACAGCCCTCGGTTGCCGTCGCCGGTATTTGATTTCTAAACGACCGGAGCAGGTTGTCGATAGAATCGTAGAACAGATCGGCAGTGATCGAAGAATCGAACGTCTCGGACCAGTATCGTCGAAGAAGATTCGGTAGTGGAGATAGTCAGTAGTTATAATACATTCCCCGCCGTAGCCACCGCTGGAAGTCCACGTCTCCACCGGTCGCAAGGGGACGGCGTTCAGTAAATGTCCCGGGTGTAGGCGCACCCGAGACGTGGCTTCCAAATCCGAGAAGGATTTGTCTGCCATGATTCCGTACACACCTTCGAGACAAAAAGGTCTCGCACGCCTGTGGTATCGAGAGCGCAAGCTATGGAGCGATTTTCCTACGATATCTGAAGTCTGTCAGCGCCGACGGACGGCCGTCCACGCGTCGGGGGTCGACGGATGACCGACGCACAACGCGAGTCGAACGACCAGGCCTGCTACCGCTGTGGCGACTCGCTCCACGACGCACACCGGATTCGCCTCTCGGCCGCCCACAGCGGCCCGCTCGGCGACCGCTGCCTCGACGTCGAGCGGCCGATCTGTCCGGACTGCCTGGCCGGGATCGGGATGCTCGAGTTCGACCTGAACTCGATGGACGAGTCGCCGGATCCGGCGACGCCGACCCGCGGCGAGTGCCCGCCGGTTCGATCGCGCCCGGGGTGATCGAGCGGCGTCGTGACCGACGTGACGGCCTCGTTCGAAGCGGCACACCTATGGCGTTCGAGGGCCTGGATCACCGCATGTCGTCAGCCGCACCCGAGTTGCTCGTCGAACTACTGACCATCGCCGTCTACGCCGTTCTCGCGCTCGCGTTCACCGTCATCGGCCTACTGGCCGAGACGACCGCGTTCGATCACTACGCGAGCGGGGAACTCGTGCTGGCGGGCTGGTTCGTCGCCCTCGGCGCCGTCTTGCTCTACGCCGGCGTCGTCGCGATCGGCTACCAGAAGCTGTTCGTTCGCGTCCAGGAGCAATTCATCTGAATCGATACGTGGGACAGGCCACTGTACCGTTCTGTGTGCGTTTTTTGCCACACAACCCGGCTACGTTCACGAGACGAGGGCATTCATCTCCCACCGAGTTTAGATTGGAGAAGGCATATATGCGGTTGAGCGTATCTGGAGCGTATGTCTACTCGAACCGAACGAACGACGCTAACAGATCCGTGGTTCATAGTCACGTTCGTCGCCGTGTTGTTCGTTTCGGTGAATGTACTGGGTCCACTTCTTTCTAGCGCGACGCTGCCCGTGTTTGGGCTACAGGGGAACAATCTGGTGTGGATCGTGTTGATCGCATTCTACGCGCTGGTATTCTCGATCGCCGGTGGGTTTTGTAGCTACTACGGCGTTTCGGCGTTGAGAGGACGCTAACAGAGTCGAGTTGTATCATTGATCAACGCAGAAGTCCGTCAGTGAGACGGCAAAAGCCGTGTTCGACGAACCGCGTGTTCCTGCCTGACACACCGTAATCGACAGAGCTGGTGACCGACCGCTTACGCCGTTCTACGAGCGTCCCGGTACGTCAGTGCTGCAGCTCCGGTGAGGATCGCGTACGCGAGAAGCGCGACCGGAAACGGAATCCGCCACCGACTCAGTTCGGTCGTGACATACGACGCGACGAGGACGACGGAAACGACCAGGGCGAGGTTTTCGGAGTACGAACGGACGAGAGAGGACATACGAGTAAATACGGGCGCATCCGCGAGTTAAATATACTTATAATCTCAGACCGTGGGCGAATCAGCTATTCGGGATCAGCCGATTCTCGGTCGGCGTAGTATTCGACGTCGAGACCGGGGACGTTCTCGAAGTCGCCGTCCCGCGTCAGTATCGGTGCGCCGGACTCACGTGCGACACCCGCAATCAGGATGTCCTGTTCGTTGATTGCGTTGCCATTTGCCAGGAGTTCGGCTCGTATCAACGCAGATTCTTGCGCAGCAGGTTCGGTAAACGCCACGGGATCGATCCAGTCGAGCGCATCGATAGTCTCCGCGAGTTGATCCGTCCCCCCAGCCCACGCTGCATGCCGGTATATCTCGTATAGTATCGGAGTTGGTGCGCCGTATGCCCGACCCTCGTTCGAATCGAGATAGTCGACAGCGTCCTCGTGGTGATCGGACTTCGGCTGAAGCAGATCGACGAGAAAGCTACTGTCCAAAAACCTCACGCTGTCGCTCCGTAAAATCCTCGTCAAATTCTTCGCGGAATGCATCCCGGTCGAGTCCGGCGTCAGTCCCACTCCACAGACCCGCAGCTTTCATCGGGTCTTTATCGCCCCGGGTCAGCCGGTTCACCACATCGCTAAAACTCTCGTCCCCTCGCTTGTGGGCTTTGAGCCGCTCGTAGGCCTCCTCCTTGATGCTTATCGTCTTCGTCCCCATGTACACGTACACGTATACACCAACACAATAAGCGTGCTGGTGATCGCCGCCCATCGAGATCGCGACCGCGATCGATTGGAACGCCGGTGAGACGGTGGTATCGCGGATATTACTCGGATACTTGCCCGACTGTGCGAGTTACAATTCGTACCCACTCGACCGGTCCGACAGATCGATCTGCCACACCGATTGCTCTTTACCGTCGGAGCCAATTCCATCGGGTATGAGTCGATTCGGCGAGGTTGCCGACCAGTACGAACCCCACGCACTCGAAGCGCAGGTCTTCGAGTACTGGGACGCGGTCGACGCCTACGAGCAGACGAAAGCACACCGGGCCGACGGTGAGACGTTCTTCTTCGTCGACGGTCCGCCGTACACCTCCGGCGCCGCCCACATGGGAACGACGTGGAACAAGACGCTCAAAGACGTCTACCTGCGCCACCTGCGGATGACCGGTCACGACGTCACCGACCGACCGGGCTACGATATGCACGGGCTCCCGATCGAGACCCGGGTCGAGGAGAAGCTCGGGTTCGAGAACAAGAAGGACATCGAGGAGTTCGGCGAAGACGCCTTCATCGAGGCCTGCAAAGAGTACGCCGACGAGCAGCTCGATGGCCTGCAAACTGATTTCCAGGACTTCGGCGTCTGGATGGACTGGGACGACCCCTACAAGACGGTCTCGCCGGAGTACATGGAGGCCGCCTGGTGGGGTTTCGCCCAGGCCGCAGAGCGCGACCTCGTCGAGAAGGGCCACCGCTCGATCTCGCAGTGTCCGCGGTGTGAGACCGCAATCGCGAACAACGAAGTCGAGTACGACGACGTCGAGGATCCGTCGATCTACGTCAAATTCGACATCACTGATCGCGAGGGCGAGTCCCCCGACGGCGCAGACGGCGACGGCAAACTCGTCATCTGGACGACGACGCCGTGGACGATCCCGGCGAACACGTTCGTCGCCGTCGACGGGGAGGGCGAGTACGTCGGCGTCCGCGCGGAGAAAGACGGTGACGAGGAGCTGCTCTACGTCGCCGAACCGAAAGTCGAGGACGTCCTCTCGGCCGGCCGCTACGACGACTACGAGGTCGTCGAGGAGCTGACCGGCGGGGAGATGGTCGGCTGGGCGTACGAACACCCGCTGGTCGAGGAGGTCCCGGACCACCCGGACCACGAGGGCGCCTGTGAAGTCTACGAGGCGGAGTACGTCGACACGCACGGCGACGGTACCGGCCTCGTCCACTCCGCGCCGGGTCACGGTGAGGAGGACTTCGTCCGCGGCAGCGAGCTCGACTTCCCCATCTTCTGTCCCGTCGGGAGCGACGGCGTCTACACCGACGAGGGCGGCGCCTACGAGGGACAGTTCGTCAAGGACGCCGACGAGGCGATCACAGCCGATCTCGAGGAAAATGGCAACCTCCTCGCCTCCGAAACGATCAGCCACAGCTACGGCCACTGCTGGCGGTGTGACACCGGCATCGTCCAGATCGTCACCGAGCAGTGGTTCATCACGATCACCGACGTCAAAGACGAGCTCCTCGACAACATCGAAGACAGCGAGTGGCACCCCGAGTGGGCCCGCGACAACCGCTTCCGAGACTTCGTCGAGGAGGCCCCGGACTGGAACGTCTCGCGACAGCGCTACTGGGGCATTCCACTGCCCGTCTGGACGCCAGACGCGGAACGGAGTTCCGCGGAGAGCGACGACGAAGATACCGAGGACGACGATGCGACGGACATGATCGTCGTCGCGACGCGCGAGGAGCTCGCAGAACGGGTCGATCAGGACGTCGATCCCGAGACGGTCGACCTCCACAAGGACACCGTCGACGAGCTGACGATCACCGAAGACGGGACGACCTACACCCGCGTGCCGGACGTCTTCGACGTCTGGTTCGACTCGTCGGTCGCCTCGCTCGGCACGATCGGTTACCCCGGCGACGAGGAGGCGTTCGAAGAACTCTGGCCGGCCGACCTCATCATGGAGGCCCACGACCAGACGCGCGGCTGGTTCTGGTCCCAGCTGGGCATGGGAACGACCGCCCTCGGCGACATTCCCTACAAGACGGTCCTGATGCACGGCTTCGCGCAGATGCCAGACGGCCGGGCGATGAGCAAGTCGAAGGACATCCTCGTCGACCCACACGACGCCATCGAGAAGCACGGCCGCGACGTCATGCGCATGTTCCTGCTCTCGAACGACCCGCAGGGAGCGGACATGCGCTTTTCGTGGGAGGGCATGGAGACGATGGAGCGCCACCTCCGGACGCTCTGGAACGTGTTTCGCTTCCCGCTGCCGTACATGCGTCTCGACGGGTTTGATCCCGCCGAAATCGACCTCGACGACGTCGACGAGGATCTCGAACTCGTCGACGAGTGGGTGCTCTCGCGGCTGCAGTCGACGAAGGCGGAGATGGGCGAGCACTTCGGCGAGTATCGCCAGGACCGTGCACTCGACGCCCTGCTCGAGTTCGTCGTCGAGGACGTCTCCCGGTTCTACGTCCAGGCCGTGCGCGAGCGCATGTGGGACGAATCAGAGAGCGCCTCGAAGACGGCCGCCTACGCGACGATCTACCGGGTGCTCAAAGAGAGTAGCGTCCTGCTCGCACCCTTTGCGCCCTTCGTCACGGAGAAGCTCTACGGCAAGCTCACCGGCGACGGCGGGTTCGACACCGTCCACATGGAAGACTGGCCGGAACCCGACGAGTACTGGCTCGACGAGGAACTCGAGACCGACGTCGCCCACCTCCGGGCGATCGAGGAGTCGGGCGCCAACGCGCGTCAGCAAGCCGGCCGGAAGCTGCGCTGGCCCGTCCCGCGCGTGATCGTCGCGGCGAACGACGACCGCCTGGCCACCGCCGTAGAGCGCCACGACGAGCTGCTCGCAGACCGGCTCAACGCCCGCGAAATCGAGCTTCTCACGCCCGACGAGCGCTGGGACGAACTCTCCTACAGCGCCGAGGCGGACATGAGCGTCCTCGGGCCCGCGTTCGGCGACGAGGCCGGCCGGGTGATGAACGCGCTCAACGACGCCAGCGTCGACGAGCCGGACCTCGAAACGCTCGAAGCGGCAGTCTCGGAAGCGCTCGACGACGACGTCGAGCTGGACGAGGAGATGGTCTCGTTCGTCACGCAGACGCCCGACGACGTCGCCGGCTCGACCGTCACGATCGACGGCGAGGAGTTCGGCGTCGTCTACGCCGACGCCTCGCTCACCGACGACATCGAGAGCGAGGGCTACGCCCGCGAAGTCATCCGCCGCGTCCAGGAGATGCGAAAGGAGGCAGAACTCGACGTCGAACAGCGCATCGCGCTCGAACTCGCGATCGACGACGACCGCGTCGCCGACCTCGTCGGCGAGCGAGAGGACCTGATCTGCGAGGAGGTCAGAGCCGACTCGCTCGGCGAGGTGAGCGACGGTCACCGCGAGACGTGGGACGTCGAAGGCATCTCGATCGAACTCGCAATCGAGCCGCTCGCGGCGGCCGAGGCGTCGGACTAGCACCGCCGAGCGGAGCGAGGCGTTTTTGCTCTCTTGTCGAGCGGAAAGCCAACGGTCAGCGAGAGCGTCGCTCTCGCCGGACAGATTGTTGCGCGAGCGGTGAGCAAAGCGAACCCGAGCGGAAAAGGTGGGATCCGAACCGCTACACCCGCTCGACCAGCGTCGCGATTCCCTGTCCGAACCCGATGCACATCGTGCTGAGACCGTATCGGCCGTCACAGGCCTCGAGCTGGTAGGGAAGCTTTCCGACGAGCGCCGCTCCCGTCGCGCCGAGCGGGTGGCCGTGGGCGATGGCGCCGCCCCAGACGTTCGTCCGCTCCCAGTCGGCGCCGGTCTCGTCGAGCCAGGCGGCGACGACCGAGGCGAAGGCCTCGTTGACCTCGAAGCGGTCGACGTCGTCGACGGTGAGATCGTTGCGCCCTAAGAGTTCGGTCGTCGCCGGGATCGGGCCCGTGAGCATCGTGATCGGGTCGACGCCGACGACGTGCGTGTCGACGATGCGGGCGAGCGGCTCCCAGCCGTATTTCTCGCAGGCCTCGCCGGAGGCGAGCAGCGTCGCCGCCGCGCCGTCGACGATGCCCGAGGCGTTGCCCGCGTGAACGACCCCGTCGCCCGCCTCGCGAAAGACCAGCGGGAGGTCGGCGAGCGTCTCGAGGTCCGTCCCGGGGCGCGGGTGTTCGTCGCGTACCAGGGAGGTGGTCTCGCCGCCGGCGTCCGTCTCGATCGGGACGACCTGCTCGTCGTAGCGGCCGGCGTCGTCGGCGCGCGCCCAGCGGGATTGGGAGTCGACGGCGATCTGATCGAGTCCCTCCCGGGTGCAGTTCCACTCCTCGGCGACCCGTTCGGCCGCCTCGCCCTGCGTGGTGACCTCCTCGAACTGCTCGAAGTAGGTCTCGGTCACGCTCGCCGGGTCGCCGTAGGTGTTGTCCGTCGAGTCGGCGTCGGCGCCCATCGGCGCGCGAGTCATGTGCTCGGTCCCGCCGGCGACGAGCACGTCGTGAAAGCCGGCGCGAACCTGACCGGCCGCGAAGTTGACCGCCTGCTGGCCGGAGCCACACATCCGGTTCAACTGGACGCCCGGGACCTCCTCGCCCCAGCCGGCGACGAGCGGCGCCAGCCGACCGACGTTCATCCCCTGCTCGCCCATCGGCGTCACGCAGCCGTAGACGACGTCCTCGGGGTAGCCGCGTTCGTCGAAGTCGTTGCGCGCCGCCAGCGCTTCGAGCGGTTTCGCGGCCAGATCCTGTGCGTGTAGCTCCGCCAGGGCGCCGTTTCGCTTCCCGAATGGCGTCCGGACGGCGTCGACGATGTAGACGTCTCGCATACGCGACTCTCGTTCCCGAGCGTTAGAATACCCTTCGGGCGCGGGCGTTCGATCGGTCGCCTCGGTACGGAACGGGTGAACCCACAAGGGATTTGCTCACTCACCGCCGAGCACTCGTTCAGATGCGAGACCGTTCGGCGATCGTACTGGTCTGTTTGCTCGTCCTGTCGCTGCCTGTGACGGCGCTCGGTACAGCGGTCGGCGCACCGAGCGGCGTCGCTGACGCCCAGACGGCGAGTCACGGCGGTCACGTCGTCGATCGGCCGTCGGCGGCCGCTCCCGTGGTCCAGGCGAGCCCACTCGACGACGAGGAGACGATCCACGAGTCGCTCGTGCTCACCCAGCGGCCCGATCGGCCCGGGGAGTTCGGCGCCGAGGCGACGATCGCCGTTCCGGACGCCGTTCGCGAACTCGAGGTGTCGATCCCGGAGGAGGCGACGGTCGAATCGACGGACGGCTTCGACCGAGTCGGTCCGTCGACGCTCGAGTGGACCGGCGAGACGCGAGAGGCGTCGATCACTCTCGGCGTCCAGGCGAACCAGACCCGCGGAGACGGGCCGCACGGGTCGAGCGCGGACGGTTACGACTTCGTGGAGACCGGCGAGTGGGGAATCGTCGCGGTTCCGCGCGTTTCGTTCTCCTGGCGCCACGACCGGGGAACCGAGATCGGCGTCGAACGTTCGGTGACGGTCGACGGCCCCGGCGCGATCGGCGACACGATCGCCGTCTTCGGTCCCGTCGAAGAGTACGTCTCCGATGACGGCCCGGAGCGCCTTCGACTAGTCGTTCCCGAGGCGGCGTCGCTCGACGAGTCACCCGACGACATCCTGGACGTCCTGGGCGAGGCGGCGACGTCGCTCGCCGTCGGCGCGGCCAACGACGAGTTCTTCGTGGTCGCCGCGCCGACCGGTACGGTCGAGTGGCGAGCCCGCGGCGCGCAATACGGCGCCGACGACGCCTGGGTTCGAGACGACGCGGCGCTCTCCGACCTGCCGAACGTCTGGCTCCACGAGTACGTCCACTCGCGACAGCCCTTCGCCGGCGTCGACGACGGCACGACCGACGAGTTGCAGTGGCTAATCGAAGGGCAGGCCGACTACTACGCCGCACTGTTCGCCCTGGAACAGGACCTCGTCGACTACCAAACGTTCCGAGCCTTCCTCGAGCGAGGGAGTCAGCACCCCTACGACGCCGGGATCCTCGCCGATCCGTCGACGTGGGCCGATCCCGAGACGGACTACGCGCGCGGGCCCCTCGCGCTGTACGCCGTCGACCGCGAGATACGGGAGGCGACAGCCAACGATCTGACGCTCGTCGACGCGCTGCGCGACGTGACGCGAGCTGACCAGCCCGTCGGACTGGCCGCCTACTACGCGGCCGTCGAGGATGTCGGCGGCGCGGACGCCCGCTCAACCGCCGAGCGGTACGTCGAAACCGAGTCGATTCCGGATACCGTCGGCGAACGGGCCCACCGCGACGTCTTCGACGCGGATCGAACGGCGTTCGAGGTCGACGTCGAGGGCGGGCCGTTCGCGGTCGGCGGCGACTACCGCGACGGATCGGTCGACGCGCTCGACGAGATCGTCCCCGGCGAAACGGTCGAGATCCCGGTCTCGGTCGCGAACGTGGACGATCGAGCCGGCCACTACAGCGTGTTCGCCGCGGTCGACGGCGAGGTCGTCGACGAGGCCCGCGGCCAGCTCGACGCCGGGGAAGGATCCTCGGCCTCCCTCTCGTGGACGCCCGAAACGGACGGTGCGTTCGACGTGCAGATCGGCGAGCACGTCGAGTCGGTCGCCGTAGAACCACCGGTCGAAGCGACCGTGACCGATCTCGCCGTCTCGTCGCGTGCCGTGAGCGTCGGCGAACCGGTCACTGCAACGATCACCGTCACTGGCGACGACCATCGACCGTCCGCCATCGACCTCGTCGTGACGACGCCGGGCGGGACGGCCGACGAGCGGACGGTTCGTCTCGCCCCGGGCGAAACGCAGACCGTAGAGACGACAGTCAGCTTCGACCGAGAGGGGCGAAACCAGCTCACAGCGGGCGACGAGAGCGTGGTGGTCGGTGTCGGCACCCTCGCCGGGCTCGTCGTCCGCGGCGAGGCGTTCGTTACCTCGAGCGCCGGCGGTCTAGCGGTCGGCGGGCTGGTCGTCGTACTCGGGCTCGTCGCGGTGGGTATCGCTCGCCGGCGTGGAACGGATCTGCCGTAACCGAGAGGTGACGAAGCGACGGAAGCCGAACCAGCGTCGCCACCTGAAGACGGGGTTCAGAATATTGCGGACGTTCGCTACAACTCGTCGGCTAGCACCGGCGCCACCGACACGGCGCTCGCCGCCCCTTCGATCGTGTCGGTGCCGTAGACGGCCTCGACGCCGGCGCGAGCGAGTCGGGTGTAGGCCGTCCCGGCCAACAACGGGTGGACGCAGGAGACGTAGGTTCGGGCGGCGCCGCGGTCGCGGAGGACGGAGACGGCCTCGCTCATGGTCCCACCGGTGGCGATGATGTCGTCGACGACGACCACGTCGCGCGCTTCGACGCGAACGTCGCTCGGGGCGATCTCGACGTCGGTGCCTGAGTGGCGAGTCTTCTCGAAGTAGTCGACCTCGCCGTCGCCGTGGGCGTCGCGGACGGTTTCGGCGATTTCGACGGCGCCCGCGTCCGGGGAGAGAAAGACCGGATCCGCGAGGTCGGCCGGAAGCGGGTCGGCGAGCGTCGACGCCGCGTCGACCGCGTCGGCGGATGGATCGAAGAAGTCACAGACGGCGTCTTCGTGCGGGTTCACCGTGAGGATCCGATCGGTGCCGGTCGAGATGGCGCGCGCGACGGCGCGAGCGGACACCGGGTGGCCGGGATCGAAGGCGCGGTCCTGCCGGGCGTAGCCCATGTACGCCAGGACAGTGACGACCTCGTCGACGCCGGCTTCCCTGACGGCGTCCTGGAGCTGGAGTAATTCGAGGTGTGCGTCGGCCGAGACGGTCGAGGCGACGACGACGGCCCGGTCGGGCGTCGTCCCGTCGGCGAGGCCCGGAACCGACGCGAGCAGTTCGCCGTCGGGAAAGTGCTCGACGGCGGTGGCGGCGAGCGGTTCGTCCAGCTCGGCCGCGAGGCTGGCGGCGAGCGACTGCGAAGAAGACCCACTGACGATCATACCCGAACGCACAGTCGGCGGGTACGAACCGTTTTCGTTTGTCGATCGAGAGAGTATCCGCCGAACGGTGGCGTTCAGTCCGCGCAGACGCCGTCCAGCGTGTCGCCGGTTACCCGGAGGGCGCCGGCACTGTCGATGAGAATAACGAGGTTGAGACAGTCGGGATCGTTCCAGTCGTCCGGTCGCACGTCCCGGAAGTCGCCGCCGTCGAGACGGACGCGGACGCGGAAGGATCCACCCTCGGTCGGCCACTCGCGGTCCAGTTCGAGCGAACCCGTCCGTTCTTCGAGCTCGGAGGTCTGCCAGGCGTGGGTCTCGCCGTCGATTTCGACGATCACGTCGACTTCGTGCTTCTCGTCGTGGAGGTTGTCGAGCGTGATGTCGCCCAGGATCGTTCCCTGCACCCTCGAGGCCTCCTCTTCGTCGTCCGGCTCGTCGTTCGAGTCGTCGTCCGTGCCGGGATCAACGTCGTCTCCGCCGTCGTCCGCGTCGGGTCCGTCGTCCTCGGGATCGTCGCTGCCACCGAGACAGCCGGCAAGCGCGCCGACACTCGCCGCTCCCGCCACGGCGAGAATCCGTCTGCGTGTCTGTCGAGTCATGTGTGTGGATACGCCTGCCTTCGGATAACTGTTTGTCAGACACCTATCGTTTTACTAGCATAAATTCGCGGCCAGTGTCAGGCTAGAGACTGCCCCCACAAACCACGATCGCTCTCGGATCGGCGATGCCGAGGGGGTGTCGGCTCGATTCGGTCGAATCGGCGACGTACGTGGTCCCGGCCGTCGTGACGGCACAGACGACGCCTGGATTCACGTGCGCGAGATCGGCGATCGTGTAGTCGGTCGACGTGATCCGGTCCCACGACGGATCACCGGTCGGATCGGCGGTTGCGTAGAGATCCGTCCCCGACGCCAGCACCGTCGAGAGGGTGTCGGGTTGTGTCGCAGCCGAAACCGACAGCGCGTCGACCGGCCCGTCGAATCGTTCCATCCAGCCGTTACCGAGGGCGTAGAGGCCGTCGGCCGTCCCCACTAGCGGGGCGAGAGTGGTCTCCAGCGCGGTGACGGCGTCGAGACCGGCCGGTCGAGCCGTTCCATCCACGAGTTGGAAGACGCCCCGGTCGGTCCCGACCAGCGGCGATTCGATCGCCGTCACCGACGGCCGCTCACCGTCGGTTGCCACCGGCCAGTCGATCGCCGTCCACTCCTCGACGGAGCCATCGCGACCGGTTTCGGCCTCGAAACACGTGCCCGACTGATCGGCGGCGACGATCGAACTGGGCGTGACGTCGACGGCGACGGCGGAACCGAAGTCCGTCGGTTCGAGGGTGATGGAATCCGGATCGACGTCGCTGGGTCGGCCCAGCCGAGAAACGAGGACATCCTCGTCCGTCGCGACGGCGAGCAGCGTCCCTCCGTCGGCGGCCGAATCGATCCCGTTCGGTCCGGCCGAGACGTCCGTCGCCGACCGGCGATCCGCCAGCGAGAACTCGCCGACCCCCGTTTGGGAAACCCGGAGGTAAACGAGTCCGGTCTCGCTCGCGACGAAACAAGACCGAGATCCGCCACGGCCGTCGAAGACGCGCTTTTCGGCGAGCGACTCCATGCGGCGGGGTTCGGCGCCGATCGTCGAAAGGGTTGCGCCGCGGCCGTCGGTCGCGAAAGACGAATCCCTTCGCAATCCCTTTGAGGTGGGCGCTCGGACTACCTATCGATGGACGTGTTCGGGTCGAGCGGTGCGCGCGGCGTGGCGAACGAGGAGCTAACGCCGGCGTTCGTCCTCCGCGTGGCGAAAGCCGCGGGGACGGCGTGGGACGTCCCGCGCGTCGCGATCGCCCGCGACACCAGACACACGGGCCGGATGCTCGTCGATGCCGCGACGAGCGGCCTCGCCAGCGTGGGCGCCGACGTCGACCGCCTCGGGATCGTACCGACACCCGGCGTGCAGGCCTACGCCGAGCGCGAGGGCGTCCCCGCGATCGTCGTCACCGCCTCGCACAACCCCCCGGAGTACAACGGCGTGAAGCTGATCGGCGCCGATGGGGTCGAACTCGCCGTCTCCGACTTAGAACGGATCGAACACACCTTGCTCGCCGAGTCGTTCGCCGACGCCCGGTGGGACGAGATCGGCCAGGTGCGCGAGATCGACGGCGCCCGGCGGCGCTACGTCGACGCGCTCCTCGAGTCGGTCGATCGAGAGCGGATCGCCGACGCCGAACTCACCGTCGCACTCGATCCGGGCCACGGCGCCGGATCGCTGACCAGTCCCGGCTTCATCCGGGCGCTCGGCTGTCGGGTCGTCACGGTCAACGCCCAGCCCGACGGTCACTTCCCCGGGCGGAACCCGGAACCGGTCGCCGAGAACCTCGCCGAACTCGGCCAGCTCGTTCGGGCCGCGGAGGCTGACGTCGGCATCGCCCACGACGGCGACGCCGATCGCGCGATATTCTTCGACGAGTCGGGGGCCTACCTCGAAGGCGACGCGACGTTCGCCGCGCTGGCCGCCGCCGAACTCGAAGCGGGCGACTCGCTCGTCTCGGCGGTCAACGTCTCCCAGCGACTCGTCGACGTCGCGACCGAGGTCGGGGCCGACGTCGAACTCACCCCGATCGGCTCGACGAACATCATCACCCGCATCCGCGAACTCGAGGCCGAGGGTCGTCACGTGCCGATCGCCGGCGAAGGTAACGGCGGCATTTTCTTTCCGGACTACCGCCTCGCCCGCGACGGCGCCTACATCGCCGCTCGCTTTCTCGAACTCGTCGCCGAGACGCCCGCGAGCGAGCTGGTCGCTCCGTACGACGGCTACGCCAACGTTCGCGAGAACATCGAGTATCACTCGACCGCCGAGCGCGACGCCATGCTCGACGCGGCGGCTAACCACGCCCACACCGCCGACGCCGAGCTCAACACCCGCGACGGCTACCGGCTCGACTACGGCGACGCCTGGGTGCTCGCCCGCCCGTCGGGTACCGAACCGCTCGTCCGGATCTACGCCGAAGCTCGCGACGAAGACCGGGCGGAAACCCTCGCCGGCGACCTCTACGACGTCCTGATCGAGGCGAAGGGACGCGAGTAGATTGAAACTCCTCGCGCTGGTGTTCGTCGGCGTCGGATTCTCGCTGCTCGGTCTCCTGGTCGAGTGAGCGTCCCCGAGACCTATGGCGACCGGGAGATCACACGGTGGTATGGAGTCCGTCATCTCGGTTCCCGCCCGTCCCGACGAACCGCTGCCCGAGTGGGCCGACGGGACCGACCCTCGGTCGGCACCCGAGGTCGTCGAGCGCTTTCTCTCCCGGTACAGCGACCCCGGTGACGTCGTTCTCGATCCGTTCGCCGGGTTCGGGACGACGCTCGTCGTCGCCGAGTCGATGGGGCGCGAGGCGTGGGGAATCGAATTCGAGCGCGAGCGCGTCGAGTACGTGAAATCGCGGATCGATCACCCCGGACGCGTGCGCCGGGCCGACGCGCGAACCCTGACCGACCTCGACCTGCCCGACGTCGACTGCGTCTTCACCTCCCCGCCGTACACGCTCGAGTCGGCGACCGACGATCCGTTCCAGAACTACGACGGCGAGAGCGCTTACGACGACTACCTCGACGGCGTCGGTCGGGTCGCGTCGGAACTGTCGGCCGTCCTCGCCGACGACGGGACGCTCGTGATGCAGGTGTCGAACCTGATCCACGACGGGCACGTGACGACGCTTGCGTGGGACGTCGCCGACGCCTGCGGAGAGTACCTTCACCTCGATCGGGAGGTCGTCCTCGCGTGGGAGGACGGCCCGAAGTACGGCTACGATCACGGCTACGCGCTCGTGTTTTCGACCGGGGAGTGACAGTCGGGAGTGAGCCACACGGTGGGTCATCCGAGCGGATCCACACGGTTGGTCGTCCGAGCGGTAAGTCACACAGTAGGTCGACCGAGCGGATAACCGCCGATTTCGCGTCAATATGTACCATACAGCGGCCCCGACCGCCGTTGCACTTCCCTGGCTCGGGCTTTTGCGTGGCGAAGCAGTCGATGGGAACTCATGGCGGACGAAATATCGGACCTCTCACTCAGCGAGCGGCTCTTTCCGGATCGCCAGGGGCTCGACCGGTCGCGGGAGAACCGCCTCGTTCGGTGGATCCTGTTCGACGGGGACCGAGAGCGAGTCGCCGGCGCGTTGCTCGGATTCGTGTTCGGACTGCTGCTCGTAATGGGCGGGCTCTGGCCGATCGAGTACCAGGAGCTCCTGACCGAAACGGACACGGTCCAGATGGTGTTCAACACCTTTCTGAGCGGGACGATCCTGCTGGTCTCGATCGTCGTCTCGATCGCGGCGGTCGGCATCTCCCAGGAACTCACCTCGCTTTCGGACCAGTCCGAGCGCGTCGACACGATCATGGAGTTTCAGAGCGACATCGAAGAGCGCGAGATCGTCGAGGTCAGTCCCGCCCGACCGGGACAGTTCATGGCGGTCGTCCTCCGGGCGCTCAAGGACCAGGCGAGCGAACTCCAGTCACCCGACGGGACGAAGGACGCGAGCTATCGCGAGGAGGTCGACCGGCTCCAGGAGGACATCCAGGAGAATGCAGAGGAGGTGTTGACAACGCTCTCTCGGGTCGAGAACGGTTCGACCGACGAGCTGCTCACGGGGCTGAGCTACGACTCCTCGTGGCAGCTCTATCAGTCCCGGCGAATTCTCGTGAAGTACGGCGACGAGCTAACCGAAGACGAGCGAGCGTGTATCGCCGAAATTCAGGCGACGCTCCGGAAACTGATGGTGAGTCGGGAGTACTTCAAGACGCTGTACTACAAACTCGAACTATCGGACCTCTCGCGGACGCTGCTTTTCGTCTCGCTGCCGATCATCGTCTTCATCACGTACGTCCTGCTCGCGCTCGACGCCGGCGTCTTTCCCGACCTCGCCTTCTTCGGCTACACCCCGCTTTCGGTCTTCATCAGCCTGGCGTACACGATCGCGCTCGCCCCGTACGCCGTCCTCACCTCGTACGTCCTCCGGGCGGCGACCGTGACCAAGCGAACGCCGGAGGAAGGCCCGTTCGTCATGGATGCAGACCGGGAGACCGCGTACGACGACGGCCACCGGTGACCGCGGCCCAGATTCCGACGAGCGATCGATTTTCCGTTCCCACCCCCTGCGTCCCTTGGACACCCTTTTTCGGCCGGCCGTGGACGACTCACCCGTGTCGGACGACGAATCCGCCGACGAGGAGATCGACGAGGAGGTGACCCAGAGCGCCCTCGTCCACGAGCGGCTGCGCGAGTCACCGGTTCGGCGCTGGGTGTTGCTCGACGGTAATCGGTACATCCTCGCGCTGAGCCTCTCGATCGTCGTCTTCGCGACGACGGCGGTCATCGGCCTCGCCGGGTTCATTCCGGTGACCGAACCGGGGACGGCGACGACGCTCGTCGCGGCGATCGTCGGCGGCACGTTACCGTTCATCACGATCGTCCTCGCCATCAACCAGCTCGTCCTCTCGCAGGAACTCGGCTGGCCGGGCGACCTCGCCGGCCGCTTCGAGGGGATGCGGTCGTTCCGACGGGACGTCGAGTCGGTGACCGAGACGAGCGTCAGTCCCGCCGCGCCGGCGGACTTCCTCGGGCTCCTCGTCGAGAGCGTCGTCGACCGCGCCGCGTCGCTCCACCAGGAGGTCGATCGAACGGCCGATCCCGCGCTCACCTCCTCGGTCGCGGACGTGGTCGACGCCGTCGCCGAGGAGGGCGAGATCGTCACCGATGCCCTCGAAAACGCCGACATCGGGACGTTCGACGCGCTCTCGGCCGTCCTCGGCCACTTCAACGGCGCCCATCGCCACGCCCTGCGCACGCTCTCGGAGCACCACCGCGACGAGCTGACCGACGAGGCCGCCGAGGCGTTCGACGAACTCCTCGAGTTACTCGAATACGTCGCCGTCGCCCGGCAGTCGTTCAAGACGCTGTACATGCAGTACGAGCTGGCGTACCTGTCGAAACTCCTGCTGTACGTCGGGTTTCCGACGCTTCTCGGCGGCGGGATCTTCATGATGACCTACGTCGAGATCATCGCCGCCGTCGGCGACCCAACGGCGCTCGTCTTCCTTGTCAGCGCCGTCGTGACCCTTGTCTTCCTGCCGTTCATCGTCCTGCTCGTCTACACGTTCCGGATCGCGACGATCGCCAGCCGCACCGCCGACTTCGGGCCGTTCGTCCCGCGTGTCGACTTCGAAGAGGAGTGAGGCGAACGATCGGCGTAGAGTACATTCGAATCGCTACTCAAGTGTATCAAGTGCTCTGTGGCGGAGTCGCTCCGTTTCGAGCAGTAATCGGTGGGCGAGTACGAGCACGGCGACGGCGAGGAGGATGATCGCCCCCTCGCGCGGCGTCGAGAGCAGGCCGAGCGAGACGATGAGCGTGGTCGCACAGGCCGGCGGGTGGCGCGTGTCCGTCGCGAGCATGCCGCCCGCGGTGAGCGTGGTCGCCACGACGGCGCTGACGGCGAGGCGCAATCCGTCGATCGAACCGGGGTCGGGTGCGCTCGTCATGTCGACGCCGGTGGCGAAGAGGCCGTACGCGACGAGTCCGGCGATCACGCCGACCGCGTGCCCGCCGAGCACCCGCCTGGGACGCGTTGCGTCGCTTCGCTGAAAGAGCGCGAGGACGAACGCCGAAGGTCCCAGACTCGGAAACAACATCGGGAGGCCCGATAGCCAGGCGAGAACGGCCGTCGTCGAGAGCAACAGCCCGGTGTGGAGCGTGGTTCCGACGCGGTCGTCCATCGAATCGAGGTGACGACGCGAGCGGGATAGCCTCGACGGTTTCGCGTCGCCCGCGACCGTCCCGCCGCTCGTCACCGTCAGTCGGCGTCGTCAGTTCCGGGAACGATCGTCACCGGCACGGGCGACCGGCGCGTGACGTCCTCGGCGACGCTTCCGAGCAACATCCGCGAGACGCCGGATCGCCCCTCGCTTCCCATGACGATGCCGTCGATCGCCGCCTCGTCGACGTAGGCCAGAATCTCCTCGGGCGCTTTTCCCTCGCAGACGACCGTCTCGACCTCGGCTGCGTGCTCGGTCGCGATTTCCTCGACGGAGGCGAAGAACGGCGGATCCGCGGTAGCGGCCTCCTCGGGCGTGCCGCTGTAGGCCGCTTCGAGCGGATCGACGACGTGGAGGACGGTCACCTCGACGTCGTCGAACACCGCGAGGGCGTGTTCGAGGGCGGCCCGCGCCCGGTCGGAATCGTCCATCGGAACCAGCAGTGTGCGCGTCACGAGGTGAGAGTCGGCGCGAGGGGACAAAAAATCGTTTGGATGGGCTCCGCGTCGGACCGACGACGCGCCAGGGTGGCCGCGATGGGATTCAGAGCGCCGATTCGAGTCGTTCGCGCTCGTCGGTCAGCGCCTCGACGTCCGCCTCCAGACTGCCGTCTGCGACCCGAGCGCGCTCGTCCGCCGTCAGTTCCGCTCGCGCCGTCGCGGCCGTCTGCAACCGGTCGTACTCGGGGTCGTCGGCGAGCGATCTGATCTCTCTGAGTCGAGAGACGAGGTCGGCGTCCGCGACGCGTTCGACGAGCGGGCGTCGCTCTCGTGTCTGAAATCGCAGCTCCGCGGCCGGCGCCGGTGGCCACGGGAGCGTCAGGGGCTCGCCGTCGAGGCGTTTCAGGTACGTCTGCTGGGTGGCGACCCGTCGCTTGAGTCGGTCGGCGTCGTCGACGACGTGGGCGAGTTTCGAACGCGAGTACTCGGCGTACTCGAGTAACTCGGGAATCGTCGACTCGCCGTCCGGACTCGACGCAACGAACTGCCGAAGATCGTCGGGCGGGAGCGTGAAGTCGACGAGCGGATACCAGCGAGTGCGGTCGAGGAAGTCGAACACCTCGCGGGCCGAGGCGGACGACAGGTAGTCGTCGAATGCCGCCGTCACCGCCTCGTTGTAGGACGATATGGGGTCTCGGATGCGCTCGACGGGGGCGTCCAGATCGACCGTCGCGAGATCGCGAAGTCTCTCGAGTCGATCGAGTTCGTCTTCGATCTCGTCGATCCGTCGGGTCGCGGCCTTTCTGGCCTCGCGAAGCTCGGTCTCGGCGGCTTCGCGATCGTCGAGGATCTCGACGTACGTCGCGGCCGGCTCGAGTGCGGCCCGCGCCCGCTCGAAGTCGTCCTCGGAAAGTCGTCGCTTGTCGATGGCCTCCCAGGCGTCCTCGAACGCGTCGCGGTGGACGAGATCGTCGGGCAGGTTCTCGACGAGCGTGGCGAACTGGCCCTCGAGCTGGACGTAGGCGGCGAAGTTCTCGCGGCCGGTTCCCGTCGCGCGATCGTCGTAGTGGTCGAGAAGCTTCGACGCCTGTCGGTAGGCGTCGGCACCGCGCTCGACGTCGTCCTCGCCGCCCAGATCGTCGATTCGCTCGTCGACGCGTTCTCGCTCTCGCGTCGCGGAGTCGAGCCGCGTGAGCGGATCGGGTGCGGCGTCTCCGGTGGCCATACTCATTCGTAGACGGTTTCGGGATCGAAGACCCGTTCGCCGACGCGCTCGCCGTCGACCGTTCGATAGAAGCACGACCGGTGACCGGTGTGACAGGCGCCGCCGGCCTGTTCGACGCGGTACAACAGCGCGTCGGCGTCGCAGTCGACCCGGATCTCGACGATCCGCTGGAGGTGCCCGCTGGATCCGCCCTTCTTCCAGAGCTCGTCGCGACTTCGCGAATAATAGTGAGCCAGCCCCGTCTCCCGTGTCTTTTCGAGAGCGTGCGGAGTGACGTACGCCAGCATCAGCACCTCACCCGTCTCGACGTCCTGGGCAACGGCGGGGACCAGGCCGTCGTCGCCGAAATCGACTTCGACGTCAGTCATATCCGGATTGTCGGTTGGTGGAGCGATAGGTCTTTTGCTACCGAACTTTTTCCGGTTCGGGTCGCTTCGCGACCCGCTCACCGCAAAAACTTCGATGAAAAAGGCCGGCGGCTTCGCCGCCGGGGAACCACGCTCGCTGCGCTCGCGTGGACATCCATGGTTACAGCGACAACCGCCGAAAGCGAGGACGTCGGCGGCGAATTCAGCATTCCAATCACCACTCACCGCCTTCCGTCACGATCTACCTGCCGTGATCGGTGTCGGTCGCTACCGTCGATCGATCGCGTCGAGCCACCGCTCGTCGAATTCCAGCAGCCCCAGTGCGGCGACGCAGTCGGGGCAACAGGTTCGCGTTACGGGTCGGAATCGATCGCGGGTGGCGGATCGAGGCGTCGCGGAGAGTCGAAAGTAGTACTCGGTAGCCACGTCGCGGTCACACCGGTAACACGTGCGGTCAACAGGGGCTTCCTGCTCGGCCGCCCCGACGCTCTCGACGGTCGATCTCATTCGCCCCCTCCGGTACCGTCGCTAGAACCGTTCGGTGCCACCCAATCCCAAGAATCCAAGCTGAACGAGGGGGAGCGGTTCGACTCTCCGTACCGCGAGCGTGCGAGACCTTTTTGTCTCGGAAGTGTGTACGCAATCATGGCTACTGAATCCCCGCAGGGATTTGGAAGCCACGTCCTGGGTGGTGCATCACCCGGGGCATTTCTACCCCCTACCGGAGTCCGCAGCTTCCAGTCTGGTGTTTGACGTGAGTTGTATTATACCTACTGGTGATTGCGTGAATGAATGGGCGGTCGATAACAGTAACATTTGGATTCGGGATTGGCCTGGTTCACAACATCACGGAGGAGTTGATTCGAAGACCCTTCGAGAAACTGGCTCAGAGACGATGGAAACCAAAACAGTCCTCGACGCTCGATCGTCAGGACAGTGACTACCGTTCGCCCGCAATCGGTCTGGTTCGCAGCGGCCGCGAACGTATTTACGGCGGGCTGATGACGTCTGACCCGTGAACCAGCCAGCGATCGCCGCCCTCCACCGCGCGTGTTCTCGCGTCGGTCCCGGGCGGCTCCCCGGAGCGGATTCCGAGGCGATCGGTGCAGGGTACGCGGCGGCGAGCGCGGCGGCGTTCGTGGCGGTCGCGTACGCCACGCTCGCCACCGCCGTTTCCGGCGTCGGACTGGTGGCGGCCCCGTACGCGTCCGTCGCGGTGGCGGCGCTGGCGTTCCCGATCGTCGTCCCGGCGGCGTTCGCGATCGGACTGGTCGGCTGGCGGCTCCTGGCACCGAAATCGCCCATCTGCGCTGGAGCCCTGGGACTCCTGGGAGTCGGCGCGACCTACGTCGCGATGTTCGTCGTGATCGGCGTTCCGATCACGGCGCTGGAAGCGCTGTCGGGCGCCGACCCGCTCCGGGCGGCCGTCTTTTCGTGGGGCGTCGTCTACTTCGCCGTCCTCGAAACGTGGTGGGTGGCGATACCGGTCGGTGCGGTGAGTGGCTACATCTACGCGAGCGTCGTCTCACTGGCGGCGTGAATAGCGCAGGAGCGTGGCGAACTCGGACGTCGGAGGGTTGGTGAAACGGTAGAAGGTATCTCACGAGCGCGTTCGACGTCCGAATCTGTGACGAACGGGTTACCGACGCAACGCCGCCAGCGCGTCCGCGGCCTCCCGGGCCGCTTCGAGACACTCGCGGGCGTGTCGCGGGTTGTCGGCCGTCTCCGCTTCGCGGGCCCACCGCTCGAGCGCGGTCTGCAACGAGTCGTAGGCACCGTCCAGTTCGCTCTCGATCGGGATCTTCGCGCCGTCGACCGGGTCGGTTCGACCCCGAGCAGCGTCGGCGGGCGTTCCGGTTGGCTGGCGAGCGGCGTCGGGGTTCGTCGGCGATCGATCCGGGTCGAACGAGTGGCCGTCCGCGTCGATCGAGTCGGTTTCAGGCGTCGTGTGGGCGCCGTTCGAAGCCGCCGGCATCCGGTCGTCGGTCGGATCAGCGTCCGTCGCGTCGTCGACCGCAGGCGTGGCCGGAGTCGCCTGGTCCGCCGATTCGTCGTCGACGTCGATCGAGGCCTCGACGCCCTCGGGGCCGCCGTGACAGGTGGGACAGAAGTTGGTCCCGTTCTGGCGGAAGAGCGGATCGCCACAGGTTCCGCAGTGGGCGTTCGTCATCGTCGCCCCCTTCAACAGGAGGTCGCTCATCCGCTGGGTTGACTCGCGTTTTTTCTCGTCCGCTGCGTACTTCTCTCGAAGCTCCTCCCGGAGGGCTTCCTTGTCGATGCCGCCGTCGTCCTCCGTCTCACTCATACGCGTTCCAACGGGCTGAAGCGTCGAAAAGGCTACGACCCGGATCGAAGGGCCGGACCGTTCGGATCACTCGGTCCGTCGAAACATGCCCTTCGACGCCGGGCGCGTCTCTTCGTAGCCGAACCGTTCGTAAAACCCGTCGACGTCGGCGAGTAAGTTGACGTAGGCGTTCGGCGGGGCGGTCTCGTCGATCCACGCGTCGAGCGCCGTCAGGATCGCCGTTCCGAGGCCCGCACCCTGGTGATCCGGGTGGACGGCCATGTCCGAAATCTGGTAGACAGTGGCGCCGTCGCCGACCACGCGCCCCATGCCGACGGTCTCGCCCGTCGAGCGATGAACGACCGTCACGCCGAACAGCGAGTTGGGCAGGCCGCGGTCGATTCCCTCGGCGGATCGGGGCGCCATCTCGGCCGCCTCGCGCAATCGGGCGAACGCTTCGGGTGAAGGCAACGACCGTCGCAGGTCGTACTCGTCCGGGAGACTCATGGCAGTGACTCGGTCGGTGGGCCGAAAGAACGTATCGACACCGTTCGAGTGGAGCCGAGTGGGCCGTGGCTCACTCCTCGATGGCGGCTTCCAGAAAATCGATCGCCGAGGCGGGATCCGAGACCGTCTCCATTTCGAGCGCCGGCACCTCGATCGCGCCGAGGCTGACGACGGGTTTCTCGTAGACGTGGGCGAACCCGATTTCCGAGAGCGTGCCGTCGCTGCCGGCGAGCGCGATGACGCCGTCGCCGTTCAGCGGCACCAGCGCGTTTCTCGCGTGGCCCATCCCCGTCGCGATGGGGACGTCGACGTGCGGGTTGGCGTCGTCGACCGACCCCGTCGGGAGGATGCCGATCGTCCGGCCGCCCGCCTCGGACGCACCGCGACAGACCGACCACATGGTTCCGCCGAGGCCGCCACAGACGACGTCGTGACCGCGTTCGGCGATCTCCCGACCGACCGCTTCCGCGAGTTCCGACTCCTCGTCGGTGATCTGACCGCCGCCGAGGACGCTAACGCGCATACGAAACAGACGTCCGGCCGGACTCTTATCTGTTTGGTACCCGGAATCATCCGCATACATTTGTTCGAGCCGGGGCGCACGATACCTACAGCGCGTGCGGGGCGGACCCCGGCTGTGTGACTACAACGACGACCGGATCGGCCCCGGAGGTTCGACGATCGACGTACAAACTATCGTCACGATCGGCCGAACGGGGCGGATCCGACGGATTTAACGACTGGGCGGGCGGAGGTTCACGCGTTATGTCGAAAGTCAGCGTGGTCGGGGCCGCCGGGACGGTCGGCGCCGCCGCAGGCTACAACATCGCGCTTCGTGACGTCGCGGACGAACTCGTCTTCGTGGACATTCCGGACCAGGAGGACGTCACCATCGGGCAGGCCGCCGACACCAACCACGGCGCCGCCTACGACTCGAACACGGTCGTCCGCCAGGGCGGCTACGAGGACACCGAGGGCTCGGACGTCGTCGTCATCACCGCGGGAATCCCGCGCTCGCCGGGTCAGACGCGAATCGACCTCGCCGGTGACAACGCGCCCATCATGGAGGATATCCAGTCTTCGCTCGACGAGTACAACGACGACTACGTCTCCGTGACGACGTCGAACCCGGTCGACCTGCTCAACCGCCACCTCTACGAGGCGGGCGACCGCTCGCGCGACCAGGTGATCGGCTTCGGCGGCCGGCTCGACTCCGCCCGGTTTCGGTACGTCATCTCCCAGCGCTACGACGCGCCCGTCCAGAACGTCGACGCCACCATCCTCGGCGAGCACGGCGACGCCCAGGTGCCCGTCTTCTCGAAGGTCCGCGTCGACGGCGAGGACCGCGACTTCGGCGACGACGAGCGAGACGAACTCCTCGGCGAGCTCCAGGAGAGCGCGATGAACGTCATCGAGAAGAAGGGCGCGACCCAGTGGGGCCCGGCGACGGGCGTCGCCCACACCGTCGAGGCCATCCTCCGCGACACGGGCGAAGTGCTGCCCTGCAGCGTGACACTCGAGGGCGAGTTCGGCCACGAGGACACCGCCTTCGGCGTGCCGTGTAAGCTCGGCAAAGACGGCGTCGAGGAAATCGTCGAGTGGGACCTCTCAGAGGCGGAACGCGAGCAGCTCGGCGAAGCGGCGGAGAAGTTAGAAGAGCAGTACGAGAAGATCGCGTAGGCGAGCGGTTCGGAGTCGATCGGAATACTGATTCGACGTACGGAATCGACCAATGCAGAGTTCGGTCCGCTGTCACGCTGCGACTAATCGCAGTATCGAATACGGACCCGTTGTAGTGACTCGTTTCCTTCGTTAATTTTGTTCGTTTATTTCGGAATGTAGAAGGTGGCACGAACCGACGTATCGGCCGGTAGTGTCAATGAAGAGGTTTATCCTGCGGCGCGAGGTCCTCCGACGTACCGCTTCCTGTTCCATTGTCGGGGCAACGGCCGTTCTCGGCGGATGCAGCGAGAGACTCCTCGGCTTTGGACTCGGGAATTCAACGTACGAAACGGCGCATCAATTCGCGGACGGGTCGCGGAAAACGTATGATAGCGTCGAAGCGCGGGTCGAGGACCTCGTCACCGAGTACGATCAGTACGGACTCTGGGGAACGACTGGAACGGACCCGAGCCACGAAATGGAGCCGATCAGCGGATGGGTGGGGCGAGAAACACCGTCCGGCCACTCCATGCAGCTCGATCACGTCGTGATCCAGTACACGCTGCCGGGCGAGGAATTGCTTGGGAACGACATCGCCGTCCTCTGGTTCTGGACTGGCGTTCAGACGACGAACGACGCGACCGTCACCGCGCTCGAACACGGAATCGATCTCGGTCAGAAAGAGGCGATGGACGACCTCTCCCCGAAGGCCCTCGAAGTGGAACAGGAATCGGAGGCTGTCGACCGAACCCTCGTTGGATTCAAAGGCGACACGATCTATCGGCACCTGACGCCGTGGGGGGAGATTCCCCTGATAGAACTCGACCTATCTCAGGAAACGGTCGAGTACGTCGGCGATCAGTCACGGTTCGGCGAGGGCGGTGCATTTCGGTCTCGCTGGAACGGATCTGATCGAGATCGAATCGGACTGACCGGCGCCTGCATCGTCCGGACCGACGACGCGTCGACCGTCGACGCCGAGTGGTCGGCCACCGTGACGCTCTCGGATTGACGGGTATCGGCAATCGACGCGTCGGATTTCACTACCGTTTTCGTACCCGCATCCGGACCTCGCCGGGATCGAGGGTCACGCGGAACGTGGGATCGATCGATTCCGTCACCCGTTCGAACTCGACGCGGCGGAGGATCGTCGCCAGGACGAGGACGAGTTCGGCCATCGCGAAACGCATCCCGAGACAGTGACGCGGTCCGCCGCCGAACGGGAAGTAGGCGTACTCCGGCCGGTCGTCCGCGCTCGTCGCCAGTTGGCCGTCGGCGTCGAGCCACCGATCCGGTCTGAAGGCGTCGGGGTCGTCCCACCACCGCTCGTCGCGGTGAATGCCGTAGACGAACAGCTGCAGCGTCGTCTCCGGGGTGACGCGGTAGCCGCCGAGCGTGGTCGGTTCGTACGGCTCGCGGTAGAGGTCGGCGACGGGCGGGTAGAGCCGCATCGCCTCGCGAGCGACCGCCTCGGTGACGACGAGGGCGGATCGGTCGGCTGCGCGCGGGTCTCGCGACCCGCAGACGGCGTCGAGTTCGTCGTCCAGCCGGGTTCGCACCGCCGAATCGTCGGCGACCAGCCACAGCGCGTACGTGAGCGCGAGCGCGGTCGTCTCGCGACCGGCGAACAGGAACGTGACGAGCTGATCGCGAATCTCGTCCGCGGTCATTCGCGATCCGTCCGGATACTCGGCGGTCGCGAGAATCGACAGGAGATCGTCGCGGTCGGTCGTCCCCGACCCAGCGTCGCGTCGTCGTTCGGCGACCAGTTCGTCGACGAGGTCGGTGAGGGCGTCCATCGCCCGATCGAATCGCCGTTCCGTCGGCGTCCGGATGGCAGACGGGAGCAGCGATCTGAGTGCCAGGACGTCGGCCTCGACGAAGTCGTTCATCGTTCGTGCCGCGCGACTGACGGTTTCGGCACGTTCTCCGTCGAATTCCAGGTCGAACAGCGTCTGTGTGAGTACGTCGAGCGTCAGCGTCGAGGTCGCCTCGCGGAGGTCGATCACATCGCCGTCCCCCCACGATTCGACCGTCGCGAGCGTCTCCGAAACCATCTCGTTGGTGTAGGCGTCGATCCGCGCGGGGGTGAACGACCCCTGGAAAAAGCGACGCTGGCGAGCCCACTGGTCGCCGCTGGTGAACGCCACGCCATCGGGTGCGACCGCCTCGCCGAAGTCCGCTTCGAATCCACCTTTGCCGAACTCGTCGCTGCGCGAGACGAGCACCGACTCGACCAGTTCCGGATCGAACACCGCGACGAACTCGCGGCCGAACGCGCGATACCCGACCACGTCGCCGTACGCCCTCGCCGATTCCGCGAACGAGAGGGGATCGCGAACCACGGAGAGGGTGCTCCCGAATACGGGTATCCCTCGGGGTCCGGGCGGGTGCCGAGGTTCGTTGGTGGACGCTTCCTCGTCGAGCGGCTCGTCGGCAGCCGGTTCTTCCGACCCAGTGGCGGATCGAGGTGGCTGGCTCATGGACGGACGTTCGGTCGGGACGAGTACCGTTCTATTGTGCAAGTGCTGAAGGTTTTTATTAGTCCCCTGCGAATCGTTCCGTGTGCAATCGGCCGATCTCACGCTTCGACTCCCACCCGAGATGCAATTGCCGGTCCCGGACCTGGTCGAACTGGGGTCCGTCTATCGGGAGGAGGTGCTCTCGTGGGGCGTCGACGAACGCCGCGATCAGATTCGATTCCTGTCGATCGTCGCCGGCGAGATAGACGTGGTTCGGGAACTAGCCGCCGACCTGGAGCGCGCCGAATCGCCCGACGTGTACCGGTACGACCTCACGCCGATCGACGACGACACGTTCTACCTCTACGCCGAACTCGGGCTCCGAGCGGCCGATTCGATGCTCTTCGAACCGTTCGATCGGCCCGGACTCGTACTCGTGCCGCCGGTCGTCTACACCGGTCGTGACGTCGTCAGGTTCACCGTGCTCGGCGAGGGCGATGCGCTGGCTAACGTTCTGGACGCGGTTCCCGACGCCGTCGGCGTTACGGTCGAGCGCGTAAGCGACCACCGACGACGAACGGAGACGCTGACCGGACGGCTCACCAATCGACAGTTCGAGGCGCTGTCGATCGCGCGCGAGCTGGGATATTACGAGGTTCCGCGAGAGAGCAACCTCGCCGCAGTTGCCGATCGACTGGAATGTTCAGAGAGCGCCGCCTCGCGATTGCTTCGGACGGCCGAACGAGCGCTGGTGGAGTCGGCGTTCTGAGGCGCTCGAGTCGATGCGTTCAGGACCCGACCGATTCCGGCTCAGATCCGCTGTTCGTGGCCGAGCGCGGCCCGGAGAATCCGCATGCCCATCGGCGTCAGGGCGTAGTCTTCGAGCCCGAAGGGGTGTAAGTTCGACTGGGTGGCAGGCGGCAGCAGGCCCCCGATAACGGTGATCGATCCGAGTTCGCCGACGATGACGTCGCCGCCGGCGGTCGCGGCCACGTCGCCGCCGGCGTTGGCGAAGGCGGACTCGTCGACGACGGTTATCGGCGCTTCGTTGCTGATCGCGTACCCCAGCGTCGGTCCGGTCCAGAGTTCCGCTTCGAGCGAGCGAACGTCGTCGACAAGCGGGTGGCCGGTCGTCGAGCCGAGACTGGCGAACTGAACGGTTCGCGAGGTGACGTCGGACGAACCGATCGAATTCGCGCCACCCACGTCGAGCGACGCGAGCAGGGAAACGCCCGCGTCGGTCAACACGAGGTTGCCACCGGCGTCGACGTACTCTTCGATCGCGGAGACGTACGCGCCGCTGGCGGTTCCGTCGTCGTGGGAGATCACCAGGTCGTCGTAGGCCGGTTGACCGCCCGAGAGCAGCGCGCCGCCTTCGATCTCGGCTACGGTCAACCCGCTCGCCGTCCCGTCCGCCATCGCGTCGCCGTAGTCCTCGAAGTAGGCGAGCGGGGTGACTTCGTACTCGCGTTGCTGGTAATTCAGTGCGCCGGGATCCGGTCGCCCGGTGGTCGAAACGATCGCCAGAGTGACGTCGGCTGCGCCGTCGCCGTCGACGCGAAGCTCCCACCGCCCCGGCTCGGGATCGGTCACGATCCACTCCGCACCGCCACAGCAGCCCGAGCCGTGGACGTCGTCGGTTCTGACCGTCTCTCCGCTCGGCGAGACGAGCGCCGCGGACTCGACGCCGGTCTCTAGTTGCTCGACGGACACCGAGAGCGTGTGCGCGTCTCGCCCGATCGAAATCGAGCGACCGCCGTTCCTCTCGGTGGCGACCGCGAGTCGGTCCCGGTCGATCGCCGTTCGCGAGTCGAGCGTCAGGTCATCTGAACGGCGCGTCAGCGTCGGCGTGTCGACGTACGCGAGCGAGCGGCCGCCGGTTTCGATCGAGCCGTCGACCGGTTCGGCGGCCAGTCGGGCGAGTTCTCGCATACAGATCTGATACGCCTCCAACTGGACCGTCACGAGGATCGGATAGTACGGAATCGGCTGGGCCGTCTGCGAGTTGTCGATCGCCATCTCGTAGGTGACGGCCGTCGCGCCGAAGCCGCCGACGTCGACCGCCTTGCCCAGCCAGCCGCCCATGCTTCCCGAGACGTTGTAATCGATCGTGTCGGAGACGGTGCCGAACGCGTACGGCTCCGACGGCGCGCCGCCCCAGACGCCACGGTTCTGGGCGGCCTCGTTCAGTTCCTGGCTGTACTCGTTCAGCAGCGGGCGAATGTCGGCGTCGTAGGCGTCTTCGGTCCGCTCGTTCAACGCGTCGATTGCGGCCTGCTCGCGGACGCTGTACTCACTGTTCCCGTGCATGTTGTAGACGAGCGCACTCGCGCCGTACATGCCGTGAAAGTCGGCCGCGTACGCGACGTCGTCGTAGCGTCTGAGTTCGTGGACGAGCCATAAAGCGTCCGGGACGTTCTCGACGTAGACGTCGGCGACGTCGTCGTCGATTCCGTCCGGGTCGTCGTTTTCCAGGTTCTCGCCGTACGGGTCGGCGGGGTACGCGTTCGGGTTGATCACGCCCGCGGTCGGGAACTGACGGTTCAGGTCGAGGGCGGAGCCGTTCGCGCGCGTGAACGTGTCGCGGCCCGAGTGGGCCGAGGAGACCGTCTCGGGGTGGCGCGACACCCAGCCGTCGGGGTTCGACAGGACGAAGACGAGCGCGACGTCGTCGAGCCAGGAGTCGAGTTCGGGCTCCTCGCCGCGAAGGACGGCCTCGAACAGCCGCACGCCAGCCTCGAGGCCGCTTCGCTCGTCGCCGTGGATCGCGAGCGAGTAGGCGACGACCTCCTTGTCCTCGACGTCGTCGATTCCGTTCGTGAGTTCGGCGATCACCATGTCGTACTGGACGGGTTCGCCCTCGCGTCGGTTCTCGAGGCCGGCCGAGTTGCCGAACGTCTTCACCCGAGCCCGGTCGGGGTGGGCCTCGGCGAGGTGCGTGAGCCCGTCGACGGCCTCCTCGTACGCGACGTAATCGAGGGCCGCTTCCGGAGCGGGGAAGACGCGGTCTGGATACTCGAAGTGCTTCCAGAACGGGTTCGCACCGGGCGCGAACCGCATTCGGGTCACCAGAAAGTACTCGGAGACGTCCGCGGCCTCGCTCGGCGTCAGCCGGGCGTACATCGCCGGCCACGGCTCCTCGGTGAGCCGGACGTCGGTCCCGTACGATTCGAGCGCAGAGAGCACGCGACCGTCGAAGACGTTGATGAGCGTCGGTATGCGGTCGCCGCTCTGGGTCCGATCGAATACGAACTCGTACTCGTCGGTCATCGCGGCCCTGTTGGCGTTCTCGACGGTCGAATCGGCGCTCGCCGTTCCGGCCGCAAGGCCGGCGACGCCCGCTCCGGCGGTGGCGAGGAAGGATCGCCTGCTCACCGGGCACGGTCGTTCTCGTCGGTCGAACCCGTCGTCCGCTGTATCAGTGGGATGCATGTGACAGGCGGTTTTTTCAATTCCCCGACCAAGTAATTATTCTAGAAAAATAGTAGTATTAATTTCACCATCATCAGTGGGAGGAGACTGGTCGACCGATCGCGCGACCCGGGCTACACTCTGTGGTCCTGGCCAGGTGGTGCTGGCTACGGGATCAACTCAGGTAATGCTGGCTACGGAATCAACTGCTCGCCGTCGTCGTCGTATATCGTGATGGCGTCGACCGGGCAGGTTCTGGCGGCGAACTTCGCGTCGAGTTCGTCGTCCGCGGGGACGTCGCGGACGAACACGCCGTCATCGGTCTCCTCTGAGTCACGAAGAATAGCCTTTCCGCGATCGGTATCCTTCTCGAATTCGCTCCACTCGGCGACGCACTGGAACATCCCGATACAGGTGTCCTCGTCGAACTCGATTCGCATATCCTCCACTCATTCCGTGTCCGTTTAGCCTTGACGACACGGCTCGGCCGGCGTTTCGAATTTCGACGTCGACGGCAGTTATATTTAGCTATGGCCACTGGTTTTGACTGGACATGTCTTCCAACAGTACAGATCCACAGACCCCCTCGACGACCCGCGTTGGCCGCCGAACAGTGCTCGCCACCGGTGGTACCCTCCTCGGAATCGGAATACCGAGTGCATCACTGGCTGCGAGTAGCGAATCGGAGCAGGCGACTACGGATCCGCAAACGGACGAGTGTCCCGCTGAGATGCCCGTGTGGGACCGGCCCATCCTCCAGACGGACGACGAGTGGAACACGGTGGTATCGGACGCACGATACTGTGCACTGCCGTGTTCGCTGGTGGAGACGACGGCTCTCCGGATCGGCCAGCAGATTCGGCTCATCGGCGGCGGTCCGGACGGCTACGAGTCGGCGGCGTTCACCGTCGCCGACGTGCTCGACGAAGACGCGGTCGGGCTCACCAGCTGCGGACTAGAGCGGATGGATCTCGCCGACGGCGACGACGTGACGATCGGGGCGAGCCCGGTTCATCAGGGCTACGATACGCGTCGCGAGGCCCGCCTCAACTCGGAGTACGCGGAGTACCTCGTCGGCGATGCTGCGGCCACGTCCGTCCTTTCGCTGGCGCCCCACGGCGGCCACATCGAGTTGTCGACCGATTTTCAGACCGAACGTCTCACCGAGATCGTAGACGGGCTTGGCTGGGTCGCGGCCGGGTTCTACGACGGCGCTGGAACGTACAATCGCTGGCACGTTCCCTCGGTCGACATCGAGTCGTTTCCCGTACTCTCCGATCTCGCCGGGGAGACCTACGACTGGACGGTGGCATTTCACGGCTACGGAGACGACGCGGTCCTCGTCGGCAGGACCGCGAGCGAAGCCGACCGCCAGACGGTCGCCGACGAACTCTCAGATCGCCTGCCGAACACGCCCGTCGAACTCGTCTCGGAATCGACGACCGCGTACGACGGCTCGTCGCCGGCTAACGTCCTCAATCGGATCGGCCAGATCGGCCGCACCATCCAGCTCGAACAACCCAGATCCGTCCGAGTGAACGACTGGCACGTCGTCGCGGACGGGGTCGCCGATGCGATCGACCAGCTTTCGGCCTGATCGTGACAACGTTGCCCGTTCCGGGACGACGTCGGTGTCCGTCCGGCCGTCAACCGTTGTAACCGGTACTCCCTCGTAACCGGACCGAACCAACGCTTATCCGGTCGGTCGACATACGACGACGAACGGAAATGGTCGCACCGTCGTTCGTCGTCCTCGTCGCTGTCGCCGTTCTCACCTGTCTGTTCATGGCGTGGGTCCTCGGGGCGAACAGTAACTCGCCGCCGTTCGCGCCAGCGATCGGCGCCAACGCGATCTCGACGATGCGTGCGGCGTTCGTCATCGGCATCCTCGCCGCCGCGGGGGCGATCATGCAGGGTGGCAGTATCTCCGAAACCGTCGGAAGCGACCTGATCGACGGCGTCACCATCTCTCCGCTCGCCGCCACGGCAGGCCTGCTGACCGCAGCCGGGTTCATGGCGATCGGGATCTACACCAGGTATCCGATCCCGGCGGCCTTCGCGACGACCGGGGCGATGGTCGGGGCCGGACTCGCGCTCGGCGGCGATCCAGCGGTCGATACGTATCGACGACTCGGGACGTTCTGGCTGCTCGTTCCGTTCATGTCCGGCGGTCTGGCGTACGCGACGGCGGTCACCCTTCGTCGGGACGACATCCCCGAATCGGTCGGCGTTCCGCTGCTGGCCGGGGTGGTCGGTGCGATCGTCGCGAACGTCAGACTCGGCGTCATTCCCGACCCGGTAGCCGACCAGGGGACGATCGCTCGGTTCGTTTCACGCCAGCTCGGCGGCGGTCCAACCCTCGTTGCCGACGTCGACATCGGCGTCGTGCTGGTGACTGTCGCGGTCGGGGTGTTAGCCGCCTACCGGGTTCGTCAGAAGGTGTTGGGCTCCGTAGACGAGGGTATCCGATCGTTCCTGCTCGTTCTGGGCGGGATCGTCGCGTTCTCCTCGGGTGGTTCGCAGGTCGGACTCGCAACCGGGCCCCTAGAGCACCTCTTTCGGATCGAACTCGGGCTTCCCGGAATTACCTTACTCGCCATCGGTGCCACCGGTATCCTGGCCGGCGCCTGGATGGCCGCCCCTCGGCTGTTGCAGGCGACCTCCAGAGAATACGCCCAGCTGGGGGTTCGGCGATCGATCGCAGCGCTCGTTCCGGGATTCGTCATCGCCCAGCTGGCGATCGCGCTCGGGATCCCCATCTCGCTCAACAATATCATCCTCTCCGGCGTAATCGGCGGCGGGCTGGCGGCCGGATCGGCCGGCGTCTCGCGGCGCAAGGTCGCCGTCACGATCACGTTCTGGTTGCTGACGCTTCTCAGCTCGATCGCCGTCGGATTCGGCCTCTATCGGCTGTTCGAAATCGGTTTCGGTGGGTCGCTGGCCTGACCGCAGCCCCTCGCGGCTCACTCCAGGACCGTGACGGGAACCGACGTCTGCTTCTCGATCGTTCGCGGAATCCCGTCACCGAGTAGCCACCGCTCGATCGCGCTCGCATCGTGACCGGGAACGACCACCAAATCACAGTCGAGTTCGTCGACCGCATCGGAAACGACCTCGGCCGGCGACCCCTCCCTCGTCAGGGTCCCTACCGTCGATGGATCCCGATCGCTCTCCTCACACACCGTCTCGCGCAGCGACGCGGCTCGATCGCTCGCCATCGAGAGTCGCTCGTCGCGCCGCTCCAGGATTCGACCCTCGCTCATCCACAGATCGGCCGGCACGACGATCGCCAGGAGCGTCACCACCGCCTCGGGATACGTTTCGAGCGCGTGCCGGAGCGCCCGCCGATCGTCGGGCTCCCCGAGAGTGACGACGAGTACACGATCAGGGTCGCTCACCCGAGTACGTATGCGAACGAACCCCATCGATCTGTCGGTCATCCCATCAGACCGACGACACCGAGACTATCACCGGAGTCGCCGACTCGGTTCACAAGATTGGATATGCACCGGGACCCACAAATATGGAAATAAATAAGTCTTGGTGCTCAAATATCTACCTGGTAATGGCTCCTCGCGACTCGTCATCGGAACTCTCAGCGCGACTGTCACCCCTCCCCGGACGGCGGGACGTTCTCCGACTGGGCGCCAGCGTCACGAGTCTCTCACTCCTGTTTACGATGCGCGGTGACAGACTTCACCGCCCCGCCGCCATAGAGAATTCACGAGAGGGACCCGCGCGGATCGGCGCAGGCGCGTCGTACGTAGGCGGTCGTGACCCGGATGGCACTCCGTCCGCCGAGGCGGTCGATTCCACCGTCGGTGGGACACCGGATGAAAGCGAGACCGACGATTCGAAACCGGAGACAGACTCCGCGTTCGACGACGGTGGTGAGGACGAAACTGGTGACGGAGGTGATGACGATAACGGGGATGCTGACGACGGTGGTGGAGACGGAGAGGATGCTGACGACGATAGCGGAGAAGACGATAGCGGCGGAAATGGTGGAGACGAAGAGGATGACGACGGGGACGAAGACGACGATTCGCCGGAGTGGAAAGACGGCGTCGTCACCCTGACCGAGACGCCCCTCGAGGCGGTCGGTTCGATCGGTGCAGACTGTCACTGCCTGCTTGCGAACGACTTTCTCGACCACCACGACCTCGTCGTCGGCCAGCAGATCAGGATCGCGCCCGCTAGTTCCGGCGGGGCGGTCGACGCGATTTTTACGGTATCGGGTGGACACGACGGCGAGCCGGGCGAGCTGGCGATCGATCCGGAAGGGCTCGACGTGCTCGTCGCCGACGATGGCGATCGGGCCTCGATCGGCCACCTCGCGGTGGACGCGTCGATCGAGACCCGGGACGAAGCCCGGGCACAGGACGAGTACGCGGAGTACCTCGTTGGGACCCAGAGTCAGCCGGATCTCGTCGTCCTCGCACCCCACGGCGGACATATCGAACGGGGAACCGATCGGCAGGCCGAGCGACTCGCCGATGCGCTCGACGGGCTGGGCTGGATCTGCGTCGGATTCGACGAACCCGGCGTCGCGTTCGATCGCTACCACGTCACCTCGACGGCGATTCACGAGCGATCGTTTCCCACTCTCGAATCGATCTACGACACGCAGTACGAGTGGGGCGTCGCCTTTCACGGTTACTCGACCGACGATCGAATCCTCGTCGGCGGTCGCTGTGACGACGACGTCAGACTGGCCGTTCGCGACGCCATCGCTGAGGCGGCCCCCGACCTCGACGTCGAACTCGCCGAATCGGACAGTCCGTACGCGGGGGTGTCTCCACAAAACATCCTCAACCGGCTGTCGCCGTTCGACAACACGATCCAGCTAGAACAACCGCTTTCCGTCCGCCTCGAACGGAGCGATGCCGTCGTCGATGCCATCGCCGGCGTGATCGAGGGAAAACTGGGTGGCGAGGAGGCGACGATCGAACGACCGGTCGGCTAGTCCCAGACAACGCAGTTCGAGTCAGTGCGGTTCGAGCCGGCGGCTACAGATCGGGTACATCGGCCAAATCCGTGCCGTGAACCTCGTGCCTCGACCGATCGAACCGGTCCGGGGCCGATGGGCGACCGCCAGGTCGCTCGCGTTGGACCGAATCTAGCGGTACAGCCGCGATTCAGGTACGTCGCGTTCCGAACGGCACCCATCACAGACGACAGTTTAAACCGGAGCACGACCCAACCACGGGTAATGAACCTCGAGAAGGTCCCCGGGCTCCCGCCCGGCGCCGTCTCGCACTTCCGGGAAGAGGGGATCGAGGCGCTCTACCCGCCACAGGCGGAGGCGGTCGAATCGGGCGCGACCGACGGCGACAGCCTCGTCGCGGCCGTTCCAACTGCCAGCGGCAAGACGATGATCGCCGCGCTCTCGATGCTCTCTGCGATCGAACGGGGTGGGAAGGCGCTGTACATCGTCCCGCTGCGGGCACTCGCGAGCGAGAAGAAAGACGAGTTCGAAGCCTACGAGGAGTTCGGCGTCACCGTCGGGGTGACGACGGGAAACTACGAGAGCACCGACGACTGGCTCGCCTCGCGCGACATCATCGTCGCCACCAGCGAGAAAGTCGACTCGCTCGTGCGAAACGGCGCGGACTGGCTCTCGGAGCTCACCTGTGTCGTGAGCGACGAGGTCCACCTCATCGACGACCGCAACCGGGGACCGACGCTCGAAGTGACGCTCGCGAAACTCCGCGCGCTGAATCCGACGCTCCAGGTCGTCGCGCTCTCGGCGACGGTCGGCAACGCCGACGAGATCGCAGACTGGCTCGACGCCGAACTCGTCGAGTCCGAGTGGCGGCCGATCGAATTGCAGACGGGCGTCCACTACGGAAACGCGATCAGCTTCGACGACGGCGAGCAACGCGAAGTGCCCGTCCAGGGCTCTGAGAGTCAGGAGGACGCCCTCGTCAGGGATATCGTCGTCGAAGGAGCGTCCGGACTGGTCTTCGTCAACTCCCGGCGAAACGCCGAGGCGGCCGCTCGGAGGCTGGCGAACGTCGTCGCTCCGGAGCTGACCGAGGCCGAACAGGAGTCGCTCGGCGAACTGGCTGAGGCGGTCAGGGACGTCAGCGACAGCGAAACGAGCACGGACCTCGCCGCCGCCGTCGAGAAGGGCGCTGCCTTCCACCACGCCGGATTGGCCAGCGAACACCGGAGCCTCGTCGAGGACGCCTTCCGAGATCGGCTCCTCAAAGTCATCAGTGCGACGCCCACCCTGGCAGCCGGGGTGAACACGCCGGCACGACGGGTGATCGTCCGCGACTGGCGTCGCTTCGACTCGACCGCCGGCGGCATGGCGCCGCTCGACGTTCTCGAGGTCCACCAGATGATGGGCCGGGCGGGCCGGCCGGGTCTCGACCCCTACGGTGAAGCCGTCCTTCTCGCGAAGGACCACGACGAACAGGACGAGCTGTTCGACCGCTACATCTGGGCCGAACCGGAGGCCGTCAGGTCGAAGCTGGCCGCCGAACCCGCCCTCCGGACGCACGTGCTGGCGACGATCGCCTCCGGCTTCGCTCGCACCCGCGACGGTCTCCTCTCGTTCATGAACGAGACGCTCTACGCGAGCCAGACCGACGAACGGGGCCGGCTCGAGTCGGTGACCGATTCCGTCCTCGAGTATCTCGATCGAAACGACTTCATCGAACGAGACGGGCCAGACGCTGTGTCCGGGTCCGAATCTGCCGACGACGATCCGTTCACCTCCGCCGCCGACCTCGCGGCCGAAGCCGACCGGGACGTCGAACTTCGCGCGACGAACCTGGGCCACACCGTCTCGCGGCTCTACTTAGATCCGATGAGCGCCGCCGAGATCGTCCACGGCCTGGAGTCGGCCGAGTCGCGCCCCACCGCCATGGGACTCTACCAGCTGATCGCTCGAACGCCGGACATGTACGAACTCTACTTGCGATCCGGCGAGGACGAGAAGTACGGCCAGCTCTACTACGAACTCGAAGACGAGTTGCTCGGCGACCGGCCCAGCGAGTACGAAGACGCCCGCTTCGAAGACTGGCTGGCCGCGCTGAAAACCGGTGCTCTCCTCAAAGACTGGGCCGACGAGATGGACGAAGATCGCCTCACCGAGCGCTACTCGATCGGGCCGGGCGACCTCCGCGGCAAAGTCGAGACGGCCGAGTGGCTGCTCGGCGCCGCCGAGACGCTCGCCGCCGAGATCGACTCAGACTGGAGCGTGGCCGTCCGCGAGGCGCGCGCCCGCGTCGAACACGGCGTTCGCGAGGAACTGCTCGAACTCGTCGGCGTCCGGGGCGTGGGCCGAAAGCGCGCTCGCCAGCTCTACGGCGTCGGGATCGAGACGCCGGCCGATCTGCGTACCGTCGACAAGGGCGTCGTCCTGGGTGCGCTCCGCGGGAAGAAGACGGCCGAGAACGTCCTCGAGAACGCCGGCAGAGACGATCCATCCATGGACGGCGTCGACCCGATCCCGGTCGAGCAATCCGGGGCCAGCGCGACCGGTTCGAGTCGGACGAGCGACGAACCCGCGGCCGACGAATCCGCGGCGAAGAACCAGTCGAACCTGGGTGACTTCTGATGGAACTGCTCGAAGGCGACCTCGCGATCGACGACCTGGACGGGTTTCTCGCTGGGCTCAGCGAGATCGGAGAGAAACACGGCTCGACGATCCAGGCGTTCGACGCCCGGTACGTCGCCGGCCGGAACCACCTCGCACGCGCCGTCGCGAGCGCCGAGCGCGCCATCGAACACGACGATACGATCGCACGCGATCCGGCCGTCGAACTGCTGCTGTACGCCGCGGGTCGCAGACAGATCGAGCGCGCACTCGAAATGGGGGTCGGCGAGGGAGCGAACGAGGCCGCGATAGTCGTCACCGGTGGTGACGAAACCGGAGCGATCGAGACGTTGCGCGCCGAACTCGACGTCGATGAGCGATCGGTGATAGACGAGCCGGACGAGGCAATCCTGACCGACTACTTCGACGTTCGCGACCGGGAGCGAGCGGCGACCGACGTCGACCTCGAAACGCTGATTTGCGAGCGGGTGGCGTTGCTTTCGGTCGAAAAGTAAGCCGTCGGTCGAGAGGGGTGGCGGATCCTCAGAATCGAAGTTCCCCGTCGGAAAGCTCACCGAGCGTTCGCTCGACGGACCGATCGGGAAGGTCGAGACGGGCGGCCGTCTCGGCGTCGACGTCGTAGAAGGTAAACTCCATTTCGAACCGGCCGTCGTCGCCGACGTGGGCGACGTAGCGCTGGCCGGTTTCCAGTTCTTCGAGCCAAACCTGCTCACCGGCGAACGACTGATCGGTGCGTCCGGCGACGTGATAGTCGAACGTCGGGGCGGCCTCGCCGCCGCTATCCATCGGATAGCCGTTGTCCCGCCACTCCAGGAGGCCCTCGTCGATGGCGTAGACGTCCTCGAAGCCGTCGTTCATCAATTCTGCCGCCCGAGTGCCGGCGAGGTCGTGCGGACAGACGCAATAGGTGACGAGACGCTGGTCCGTCGAGATGTCGTCCGTCGGGTGGTCGAACGACGAATCGCCCGCCGGGCTCAACAGCGCGCCGGCGATGTGGCCCTGTACGTACTCCATCGGACTGCGCGCGTCGAGGAAGATCGCCTCGTCGTCCTCGTACCACTCGTACGTGTCCTCTGCGGGGGCCAACGGTACCTCCTGGCCGTTCGTTTCGTACACGTCGTACTCGTCGTTGCCCGACAGACACCCTGCGAACATCGCACTCGCCCCCGCGACGCCGCTCGCCACGAGATACTGGCGTCGGTTCATATACTGCGTCTGGTGCTCGAATCAAATAGCCGTTCCGGTCGTCAGCAGGTTCTCCGGATTCCGAATCGGACCGCCTCGGGGTGGCGTATCACCCCCTCACGACGGGTTGCACACGACCGGCACCCCCTTCGTTTCGGGTGGAGATTGGCACAACAGCGACGGGTGCACGGACGCCGTCGCTCGGTTCCGAGCGGACAGTCTCGGATCCGGTTCCCACAGAACTAACACCGCCCGGGTCGACCACGCGAGTAACTGACACTCGTGGTGACGCCGGTTCCATCGCGAACGGCGGCGAACGAGACGACGCGCCCTCTCACCGCGAGCAGACGAGATCTCGCCATGTCCGGACACGACATCACCCTCACCGTCAACGGCACCGACGAAACACTCACCGTCGAGGGGCGAACGCTCCTCGTCCACGCCCTTCGCGACCACCTCGGCTACACCGGCCCGAAGGTCGGCTGCGAACGCGGGAAGTGTGGCTCCTGTACGGTTCACCTCGACGGGGAACCGATCAAATCCTGTACGACGCTGGCCGTCCAGGCCGACGGTCGCGAGGTGACGACCGTCGAAAGGATTGCAGACGACGGAACGCTCCACCCCGTCCAGGAGGCGCTTCACGAAGCGCACGGACTCCAGTGTGGCTTCTGCACGCCGGGCATGGTGATGACGATCGTCGATCTGCTCGATCGGGAGTCCGAGGTGTCTCGAGAGTCGGTTCGCCACGCGCTGAAGGGGAACATCTGTCGGTGCACCGGCTACCAGAAGATCGTCGACGGCGTGCTGGCGGTCGCCGAGGAAACCGAGGGCGTTCAGGTCGGCTCGAATGATCAGACGGAATCCGATTTCACACCGGCAGAGAACACTCGCACAAACGCCCGCGGGGGTGACTGACCGATGTATCCCGCCCCGTTCGAGTACCGACGGGCGTCCACTGTCGATGACGCAGTGTCGACGCTGTCGGCCGAACCCGATCGCGACGTGCGAGTGCTCGCCGGCGGCCACGGGCTCCTTCCGGCCATGAAGACCGAGGGGCTCTCGCCGGACGTCCTCGTCGATATCGGCGACTGCGACGAACTTCGCGGTATTGCGCGTGAGGACGCCCCCGCGAACGGGGGTCCCCCGGGACTCTCCGTCGGCGCGCTCACGACCCACGCCGAACTGGCCGCCTCCGACCTCGTCGCCGATCACGCACCCGCGCTCGCCGAGGCCGCTCGCGCCGTCGGCGACGTGCAGATCCGCACCCGCGGGACGATCGCCGGCAACATCGCCGAGGCGGATCCGGGCGCAGACCTCCCGGCGGCGCTCGTCGCCGGGGACGCGACGATTCGTATTCGGGGCCCTGACGGGGAGCGGAGCGTCAATGCGATCGATTTCTGTCGCGGGAACGGCGAGACAGCCCTCGCGGCAGACGAGCTGATAACCGACGTGTTCGTCCCCAGTTGCGAGGCCGGGGCGTACGAGAAGCGAACGCACCCGGCCCGGGGGTTCGCGATGGTCGGCGTCGCCGTCTCGCTCGACATCGACGGAGCGGCGATCGACGACGTCCGCATCGGGGCGGTCGGCGCGACCGATCGACCGGTTAGACTGGCGTCCGTCGAAGCCGAGATCGGCGGGTTGTCGGTCGAGTCGCGTGACGGGGGAGACGCCTCCGATGAGATGGCGGGTGACGTGGCAACCCGCATCGAAGCGGCGGCGTCGAAGGCGAGCGCCGATCTGCCGGACGGCGACCGCCACGGCGATCACCACGCGTCAGGGGCGTTTCGCGCGGAAATCCTCGGTCCCCACGTCGAACGAGCGCTCACGCGTGCCGTCGCGCGAATCGACGGCGGTGGTGGCGAATGAACGAGCGCTCGGCCGCCGGTAAACGCGACGGTGACGAGGGGAACCCTCTGGTCGGCACTGGCGTCTCCCGTCGAGAAGACCGCGCGCTGCTGACGGGCGCCGCGACGTTCACGGACGACCGCTCGGAGCCGGACCTGGCCCACCTGGCGTTCGTTCGAAGCGAACACGCCCACGCCCGTCTGAAGGGGGTGGACGCATCCGCCGCCCTGGAACTCGACGGCGTCCTCGCCGTCTACATCTGGGGGGACATCGCCGACTCGGAGTCACCCGGCGTCATCCCGATCGCCTCTGATCGCCTCGACGCCGAGATTCCGGGCCATCCGGTGCTCGCGCGCGACCGCGTTCGCTACCACGGCGAGCCGATCGCGGCGGTCGTCGCGACGGATCGCTACGCCGCCCGGGACGGCGTCGAGGCCGTCGAGGTCGACGCCGACCCGCTAGACGCGGTGGTCGATCCGCTCGAGGCCGCCAACCACGCCGCGCCGACGCTCTACGAAGCGGCCCCAGAGAACGTGGTGAACACCTCCGAACTCGGCGATCGAGACGCAACCGACGAGACGTTCGAAGCGGCCCCACACGTCGTCGACCTCTCGCTCGAGAACAACCGGCTCATCCCCTCCGCGCTGGAACCGCGGGCCGCGCTGGCCGACTGGAACGCCGGCGACGAGCGCCTGACCGTCGAGATGACGAGCCAGTCCCCCCACGGCCACCGACGAAAACTCGCACAGACGCTCGACCTGCCCGAGCGCCAGATCCGGGTGATCGCCCCCGCCGTCGGCGGCGGGTTCGGACACAAGGGACACCACCATCCCGGCGAGGCCGTGGCGGCCTGGGCGTCGATGCGACTCGAACGGCCGGTGGCGTGGACCGCGACCCGATCAGAGAACTACCTCGCCGGCGCGCACGGCCGAGATCACCGGACCGACGCGTCGATGGCGCTCGATTCGGACGGACGGATTCTGGGGATTCGCGTCGAAACGGTCGCCAACGTGGGCGGCTACGGCCTCGGCGGCGCACCCGCCATGCCGAGCTGGTACGGTCGGCTGCTCGCGAGTCAGTACGACGTGCCGGCGATCCACTGTGAGACCCGCGCGGTCGTGACGAACACGGCCCCGATCCACTCCTACCGGGGCGCCGGTCGGCCGGAAGCGATCTACGTCACGGAGCGCCTGGTCGATATCGCCGCTCGCGAACTCGGCATCGATCCGGTCGAGATCCGCCGGCGGAATCTGCTCTCGCCCGACGATTTCCCGCACGAGACGGCCGTCGGCGCCGAGTACGACAGCGGTGAGTACGAGGCCGCAATCGATCGAGCGCTGGAACTGGCCGGCATCGACGCCGAGGGAGACCACCAACTGCGAGGGGGCGAGCGCGACGATGCCGGCCGGTTACGAGGCGTCGGCTTGGCAAATTACGTCGAGTCGACGGGCGGCGGCTACGAAAGCGGCCTCGTCCGGGTCCACCCCGACGGCACCGTCACCGTCTTCGCGGGCTCGCACTCACACGGCCAGGGCCACGAGACCACCTACGCGCAGATCGTCGCCGACGAGCTCGAAGTGGCCTACGACGACGTCGACGTCGTCGAGGGCGACACTGACGCGATCCCGGCCGGAACGGGTACGTTCGGCAGCCGGAGCACGATCGCGGCGGGCAACGCGGTCCGAGAAGGGGCGAAAGACGTTCTGGAGAAGGCCAGACGGGTCGCCGCGTTCCGGCTCGATGCCGACCTGGCCGACGTCGCCTACGCGGATGGCTCGTTCACCGTCGAACGCGAGCGCGAGGACGAACGCCTCTCGGCTGACGGCGGCGCCGAGTCCGTCTCGTTCGCCGAGGTGGCGAGCGCCGCCTACGGCCGCGGCCTCCCGGAACCGCTCGACCCCGGCCTGGAAGCGACGTGCTTCTACGAGCCCGACGGGACGGCCTACACGTTCGGTACCCACGTCGCCTTCGTCGCCGTCGATCCCGCGACAGGGGACCTCGAGATCGAGCGCTACGTCGCCGTCGACGACTGCGGGCCGCGCGTCAATCCGACGATCGTGGAGGGACAGATCCACGGCGGGGTCGCCCAGGGGCTCGGCCAGGTCTGTACGGAAGAGACCGTCTACGATCCGGACGGTGGACGACTCCTGACCGACACGATGTTCGAGTACGGCGTTCCGCGGGCGTCACAGCTGCCAGATGTAGAAACCGGGGCCACGGAGACGCCTAGCCCGCTGAATCCGCTCGGCGTAAAGGGGATCGGCGAGGCGGGGACGATCGCCGCGCCGCCCGCCGTCGTCAACGCAGTCTGCGACGCGCTCGCGCCGTACGGCATCGAGCACGTCGACATGCCGTTGACCGCCGAACGACTGTGGACGGCGATTCGAGAGGCGACGGACGAGTGAGTTCGTCGACCGTCGCGGCGGTTCGTTCGACGGGAGCGTCACCGCGCCGGCCGTTCGTCGACGAGTTCGTCGACCGCCTCTTCGATCATCTCACCGACGTGCGTATCGGGCAGCCTGAGCGCGATGCGATAGGAGGCGACGTAGCTGATCGGCGTCACGGCGACGGCGAGGATGAGGTTCCCGAGGAGCAATCGCGCCACGATGTCCGAGCCGGCCGACATCGACACTTCGCTGGTCGAGAGGTCGTCGACCGGACCGAGTATCGCGACGCCCAGCGCGAAGCTGGCGGCGTACACGCCCCACTTGACGACCGGATTGAAGACGATGACCGAGGAAAACAGGGCGATCTTGCTCACCCGCTCTGAGAGGGCAGCGATCACCACGAAGAGGATGAGCCCGGTTCCGAGCGTCGGGAGCATGGTGATGAACGCCCCGATCGAGAAACTCCCGGCGACCTCCTTCGGCGTGTGCTCTTCTTTGAGGGCGTTTCGAATCGCCCGGCGGAGTCTCGCGACGGCGTCCCGGTACCGGTGTGTGACCATCCCGGTCGGTCACAACAAACGCGATGGGCATTAACGTGGCGTATTGTAACACACCAATCTTCCAGAACGTTTGCCACCGTCGGGTCAACCGTGCCCGTCGAGATGACCGCACACCGACGCAGGTTCCGGATGGACAACGCGTTTCTCGGAGGGGGACGAACGGCCGCGCATGGATCTCTCGATCGTCGACCTGTCGCACGTCCCCGACGGCGCGAGTGCCACGGAGGCGTACCAGCAGACCGTCGAACTGGCCCAGCGTGCAGAAGAGCTGGGATACGAGCGGTTCTGGGTCGCCGAACACCACGGGATGGGCGAGTTTATCGCCGGCACGACGCCCGAGGTGCTGCTTGGCCACCTCGCCGCCGAGACGTCGACGATCCGGCTCGGATCCGGGACCGTCCTGCTCAACTACTACCAGCCGTTCAAAGTGGCCGAGGCGTTCGGCGTCCTCGACGCGCTCGCTCCCGGGCGGATCGACCTCGGGTTGGGGAGGGCGACCGGTCCGCCCGCTGCTGATCGAGCGATGGGATACGACACCGGCCCGAAGACGCCCGACGCGGCCGACACCGAACACCGCCAGAAGATCGAGGAAACGCTCGCACACGTCCGCGACGAGTTCCCGGCCGACCATCCCTACAGCTCCCTGCAGCTTCCCCGATCGGCCGGCGACCGCCCGGAACCGTGGCTGCTCGGTTCGAGTCCGTCCAGCGCGAAACTCGCCGGCGAACTCGGCCTGCGGTACTGCTTCGCCGGCTTCATCCGGCCGGGATTCGCCGAACCCGCGTTCGAAGCCTACCGCGACGCGTTCGAACCCTCGGCTACCGGCGACGGACCGGCCGAACCCGAGGGCATGCTCGCGCTCAACGTCGTCTGCGACGAGACCGACGAGGCAGCCGCTCGGCTCCGAGCCCCGACCGAAGCCGTCTACCGGCGCATGGCCCGCGGACGCATCGGCGACGGCATCCCCTCGATCGAAACGGCCATCGACGAACTCGGCGCCGTTCCCGAACCGACGCCCGATCCGCTCCCCGACGGCGAGTGGTCCCGCTCGATCTCCGGAAGTCCCGAGACGATCGACTCGCTGCTCACCCAGCTCGCAGACCGCGTCGGCGTCGACGACGTGATGATCCAGCACTCCGTTCCCGACTTCGCGGACGCCAAACGATCTCACGAGTTGCTCGCCGAGGGCGTCGGTCTCGACTGAAGATTCTACTCCGACTGGTCGGTCCAATCGAAGAATGTAACGGAAAAGTAGTCCATCCTGGATTCGAACCAGGGTCGTTGCCCCCAGAAGGCAACAGGATTGGCCACTACCCCAATGGACTCTATTCGAAGGAAGTGGGCTGAATCACAAAACTGTATCGCTTCACGATGGGCCGTCATGCAATCCGGACCGTCTGAACACGACCCCGAACCGACACCAACTTAGCCCGCACGCGCGCAGTCCCGGGTATGTACATCGGACGCTTCGTCATCGTCGGCCCCGAGACGGCCGCCTACCGCGTCTCCTCGCGATCGTTCCCGAACCGCCGAATCGTCGACCGTTCCGACGAGGGGACCACGCTGACCGTCGGGCCGACCGACGACGCCCCCGAGACGGACAACCCCTACGTGGCGTACAACTGCCTTCGGACGGTCGAGACGCCCCGCGGCGAAGCCGCCGTCATCGGCAACGGTTCGCAGGTCGATCCGATCGCGGAGAAACTCGGACTCGGCTACCCGGCCCGAGACGCCCTCGCGACGGCGCTGCTCGCGCTCGACTTCGAGAAGGACGACTACGATACGCCCCGGATCGCCGGCGTTCTCGACGCGGACGGCTCGGCCACCATCGCCACCGTTCGGCGCGACGCCCTCCTAATCGACGCCGTCGAGGAGCCGACGCTCGTCGCGACCTACGAGCGCGATTCGCCGGAACCGTTCGACTTCGACGCCGGGGACGCCGCGGACGCGGCCGCAGCGGCCTACGACGCCGACTTCGAGCACCCCGTCTGCGCAGCCGGCGTCACCAGAGCGGGCGACGGGTTCGAGTGGGCCATCGAAAACGGCGACGAGTAAGGCCGACTCGAACGGACGGCGGAACGGTAGAAGGGACAGCGGGCCGATTCTGCCGGACGGCGCGACCGACTCGCGAGGCGACGATCACACCAACACCCAAGCGCCTGGCGTCACTCACAATTCGTATGCAGATCGCGCTCATCTCCGACGTCCACGCCAACCGGGTCGCGCTGGAGGCCGTGTTCGACGATTGTCCGCCCGTCAATGCGGTGGTCTGCGCCGGCGATGTCGTCGGGTACAACCCCTGGCCGGGCGAGTGCGTCGATCGACTGCGTGAGGGGGACGTTCCGACCGTGATGGGAAACCACGATCGAGCCGTCGTCGAGGAACGCGGCTTTCGAGGGAACGAGATGGCCGACGCCGGAGTCGAGTACGCCAGCGCGGAACTCACCGACGAACAACGGGCGTGGCTGGCGTCGCTCCCGGAACGACGACGGCTGTTCGACGGCCGGGTTCGCGTCGTCCACGGCCACCCGGACGACCCCGACCGGTACACCTACCCCGAACGCTTCTCGCCGCGACTGTTAGACGAGGAGGACGTGCTCGTCCTCGGTCACACCCACGTCCAGCACGTAGAGCGATACGCCGAGGGAATCGTCGTCAATCCGGGCAGCGTCGGCCAGCCGCGGGACGGCGACCCGCGGGCGGGCTACGCCATCCTCGACCTCGACGCGCTGACCGTCGATCTCCACCGCGTCGAGTACGACGTTCGGGCCGTTCAGGAAGCGATTCACGAGGCCGAGCTTCCAGAGCGGACGGCGAGTCGACTCGAACGGGGGAAGTAACGCGTTTCTCGACCCTACGGGCCGAGAAACGCGGATAGGCGAGCGGCGAAGCCGAGAGCAGCGGGGTCTGGACGATCCGAGAACCAGCGCGCTTTGCCTCCACCGAGATCTGATTGTCTGCGATCAGAGACGGTCTCGCGGTCGTGGCCGTGGCCGAACGGCTTTCACCGGTGGCGTGGTACGACGGTCCACCATGCCGATAAAGCGTGCGCTCACAGGTGATCCGAAGCGAACGAGTCTCATCTACCTCGCCATCGGCGGCATCTCGCTGGTGAAGGCGATCGCGTTGCGCGACGATCGCGAACGGTTCCGTCGTGAGTTGATCGACGCCGCGATCTTCATCGGGATCGGTCTCGCGTTGCGCCGATTCGCCACGATGAAAGAGAAAAAGCAAGCAGAGATCGAGTCGATGGTTCCCGACTGGGTCGGGTTCGGCGCGACGGAAGCGCCCGAGTCGTCGCTACGCGATCGGGTGTCGACTCGATTCGGGACGAGCGAACCGGATCGCACCGGTGGTCCAGCCGAAACGATCCGCGGTATCGTCGTCAAGTAAGCGACGGCGGGAGAGCGACGGGTCAGGAGACCCACTCGAAGACCGTCGAGGCGAGTTCCGCCTCGCGCTTCGTGGCCGCGTCCGAGTCGACCGCGAACGGGTCCGGCCGCTCGTTCGATCGCGGACGAACTCGAGTCCGTGATTCGCCGGGACAGTTCGAGACCGCGGGAGCGTCGGCGGGTCCGAACGAATCGTTCGAGACCCGAGTGGCCGACGGTTTCGGTCCGGCCAGCACGAACCCGTTTTCCTCGGTCGACTCGGCGTCGTCGAGGTCGGTTATACCGAGAAATTCCGCCAGGGTCTCGCCGTCCCCTGGGAGGACGTCGACCGTCGCGCCGCCGCCGACGGAGTCCGCAGAGTACCTCGGCCCGCTCCGGTCGACGGTCGTCGATTCGCCACCAGCCTCGCCCTCGTTCGCGGTTTCACCGCCCGCAGGTTCGAGCTGGACGTCCGCCAGGTCACGCAGGCGAGTGGCAGCCTCGTCGACGTCGCCGTCGAATTCAGGATAGGCGACCGGATCGTGCTCGCCGGGGCCGTCGATGAGATCCTCGACGGATTCTGCCCCGTAAGAGGCGATGATGGCGTCCGGGTCGGGCTCGACGTCTTCGAAGATTTCGGTGACGGGTACCTCTTCGCTCATACTCGGTCGGCAACGATGTGGCCTTTCGTTACGCGCCGACTACCATCGAATGCAGACGGTAACGGGATCCTTCCGGTCACGAAACGAGACGTTGTGTCGTCGCGACACTACCGCCTAGAGGCATCGCAGGTATCACTCGCGTATGCGCGAAAACGGATCGATCCTGGTGGGTCAGTACGGATCCGACGGTGGTGCTGTCACTATAGATTCGACGGTGGTGCAGTCAGTAGAGATCCGACGGATCGCGTCAGAACAGGTCCTGGACGAGTTCCAGGCCTCGTTCACGGTCGTCCCAGTCGACGACGATGGCGACGCTCGTCGCGGACGTGACGAGATCGTGAATCTGGAGTCGGGCGGCGGCGAACGGTTCGACGATCTCGTGGATGACGCCCGGCTGGGTCGGCAATTCCCCGCCGGTGAGCCGAATAACGGCGAGCGGTTTATCGACGGTCACGCTCGCGACGGCGGGCTGTTCGATGACCTGCCGGTGGAGGATGTTCTCGGCGCGCTCTGCCTGTTCGGCGTCGACGTAGAGGGTGACGCTGTCGAGCCCGCTCGCGACGACGTCGATGTTGATGTCGGCCTCGCCGAGTGCGCCCGCGAGCGACTGGAAGACGCCCGGTTCGTTTCTGATCGACCGACCGGCGACGGTGAGACAGGCGAGCGGACGCTCGCGCAAGTCGACGAGGTTTTCGAACGTGCCCTCGATGTGCGTTCCGCCGGTGAGCAAGTCGCCGTGCTGGTAGTGAACGACGCGGACGGCGAGATTCTCGCCCTTGTAGGAGAGAGCCGACGGCGCGACCACTTCCGCGCCGCGAAACGAGAGGTTTCGAAGCTCGTCGACGGAGATCTCTCCGACGTTTCTGGCCCCTTCGACGACGTGTGGGTCGCCGGTCATCACGCCCTCGACGTCGGTGACGATCACGACTTCGTCTGCGTCCATGTAGTTACCGAGCATGACGGCCGTCGTGTCGGAGCCGCCGCGGCCGAGCGTCGAGACGGTTCCGTCGGGGCCCTCGGCGAGAAAGCCGGTGATGACGGGGACGGTCTCGTCGCAGACGGAGACGAGTTCGCTCGCCCGGCGCCTGGTCTCCTCCGCGTCGACTTCGCCGTACTCGTCGGTGACGACCGGCCACTCGTCGTCCCCTGGTTCGAGGAACGTCGCGTCGACGTCGCGAGCTGCGAGCGCCGCTTTCAGCATGCGGACCGAGGTGCGTTCGCCCATGCTGACGATCTCGGCGCGGTCCGGTTCGCTCGCGTCGAACGTGATCGCCTCGAGCAGGTCGTCGGTGGTAGAGCCCATCGCGCTGGCGACGACGGCGATTTCGTGTCCGTCCGCGACCGCCGTCGCGATCGAGTCGGCCGCGCGTGCGATACGGTCGCCCGTGCCGAGGCTCGTACCGCCGAACTTCGCTACGACGCGCACGGGCACACCTCCACGGTCGCGGGCGGATGAGGCGGCCGCTCGCGTTCGTACGTAGCCACCGCTTCGAACGAGATCATGGGATTTCGTTGCCGTGGCCCGGTGATAACTGTGTCCCTCCCTCGGAAATTTACCGTCAACACGACGAGAATCCCGGTCCGACATCGACGCTCGCGCGAGCGCGCCGGAACGTTATGCACGTCGAGCACGTACGGCCTGGCGATGAACGTTCGTGACGCCCGAGAAGCCGACGCGAGTGCGCTCGCTTCGATCGCCGGCGCCCCCACGGACGTCCTCGGAGATCTCATTCACGATCGGACCGTCCGGATCGCCGAGGACGTGCGAACGGATCCGACCGTCGACGCCGAGCGAACGAAGTTCAGTGGCGAAAATCCGGAGAACATTCTCGGGTTCGTCAGTTTCGACGCCGATTCGGACGTCGTCACCGTCACGAAACTCGACGGGACGAAATCGGCGTACGACCGATTGCTCGACGAGCCGATCGGGTTCGCACGGACCGAGTCGATGGGCGTTGAAGCGCTCGTCACCGCCGATCGGACGGACGTCGTCGACGCACTCGAAGCGAAGGGGTTTAGCCGGGTCGAAGAGGGTCCACGGTTCGAAGGGGCCGACACGGTACTGTTTCGACTGGAGTTGAGATGAAATTAGACGTAGATACCGTTTTCAGGGGTAGTAGACGCGCTATATCTGCTGTCAATCGGTCGGATTCGACGACGCTCTGCTCCAGAAGAAAGAATACTTTTATTAGGTAGGTCTTCATCTGGTTCGTCTGCATCAACTGGACGCGTCTCGACGTACGCTACGATTCGTTCGGAGGGGAGAACGCGTCAACCATACAAAATCGGGGAATGCGGACACTGCGTTCCAGATGAAACAGAGGGGTACACGTACGACGGATGTCTGACGACGATCCACACGAGCCTGGTACGGCCGAAGCGGGTCGAACGACTCCCGGGTTTCGAGCGGAACTCGACGAGCGAGAGCTGAGCGATGGCGAGTCGAATCAGGGTCTGTTCGACGATCTGCTGAGCGGTGAGCCAATTTTCGAGAACAAAGAGGTTCTCAGGCCTTCGTACACGCCGCACGAACTCCCACACCGTACCGATCAGATCAACAAGATGGCGACGATCCTGGTCGCCGCGCTGCGCGGCGAGACGCCGTCGAATATTCTCATCTACGGAAAGACGGGGACGGGAAAGACCGCGAGCGCGAAGTTCGTCAGCCAGGAGTTAGAACAAACCTCCACGAAGTACCGCGTGCCGTGCGACGTCGAGTACATAAACTGCGAGGTGACCGATACCCAGTACCGCGTGCTCGCTCAGCTGGCGAATACGTTCATCGAGACGAACAAGGACCGCATCGACGACAGGATCGCCGAACTCGACGCGCTCAGAGAAGACGTCGAAGCGTACGAAGCGCAATCGGGCGAACCGTCTTCTAGCGAATCGGGCGAACGGTCGTCGAATGACGGTCGGGCGACGGGGCAGTCTCCAGCTGAAACGAAGGGGTCCGAATCCGGATCCGATCCCGGAGACAACCTCGAACCGGAATCCCACGATTTTGTCGAACAGAGCCCCGGAATCGACGATATTGCAGGTGAAACGGAGGGGTTCGATTCCGCCAACGCATTCGATGCCCATCCGCTGGCCGAGACGGAGTTCTCGCGAGTCGAAGAGATCGACGACAGGATCGACGAACTCGAGGCCGATCGAGACGGTTTCGAGGACGTTCCGATGACCGGGTGGCCAACCGATCGCGTCTACAGCGTGTTCTTCGACGCCGTGGACTACTCGGAGCGCGTGGTCGTCATCATGCTAGACGAGATCGACAAGCTCGTCGAGAAGAGCGGCGACGATACGCTGTACAATCTCTCCCGGATGAACTCCGAGCTCGAAAATTCCCGGGTCTCGATCATCGGTATCAGCAACGACCTAAAGTTCACCGACTTTCTCGATCCGCGCGTAAAGTCCTCACTCGGCGAGGAGGAGATCGTCTTTCCACCCTACGACGCGAACCAGCTAAGAGATATCTTACAGCACCGATCCGACGTCGCGTTCAAAGACGGCGTGCTCTCGCCTGACGTTATCCCGCTCTGTGCCGCCTTCGCCGCCCAGGAACACGGCGACGCGCGGCGGGCGCTCGATCTACTCCGAACTGCCGGTGAACTCGCCGAGCGTTCACAGACGGAGACGATCGTCGAAGAACACGTCCGACAGGCCCAGGATAAGATCGAACTCGATCGCGTGGTCGAAGTCGTGCGCACGCTGCCGACTCAGAGCAAACTCGTCCTGTTTTCGATTATTCTACTCGAGCAACACGGCGTCCACAGCATCAACACCGGCGAGGTGTTCAACATCTACAAGCGACTCTGTAACGAGCTGGAGACTGACGTCCTCACCCAGCGTCGCGTAACCGACCTCATCAGCGAACTCGACATGCTCGGCATCGTCAACGCCGTCGTCGTTTCGAAGGGCCGCTACGGTCGAACGAAAGAGATCAGTCTCTCGGTTCCACTCGAAGAGACGGAAGTCGTGCTTCGATCGGATTCGCGGCTGAGCGACATCGAAGACGTTAAACCGTTCGTACAGGCTCGATTCGACAACTAACAACACCGGCCGTTCGAACCCCTCCATTTCTACTGGAAATATCCCCAATCCCGACGTATGACGGGTGGTCGACGGTCTCGATTTGCGGCGGTGAGTGGGTGCAACACTCACGAACGACGAGCGATCGCTGCCGCCCCGAGCAGCGTCGCGACCAGACCGACGGTGAGCCCGCCGACGTCCGCAGGTGACTCCGTGCCGGGAGTCGCTTCGACGACGCCCGCCGAGAAGGTCTCGTCGACGGTCAGTCGAACGTATCCGAGCCACGGAATGCGGTACTTCGCTTTCCCCTCGATCCACTCGGGTTTGACGACGTCGGTGTCCGCACCGTCGTTCGCCGTGAGTTGATCGTAGCCACCGTTCGCGTCGCCGTGGGTGATGAAGCCGGCGTGCTGGGCCGGACAGGTCACGACTTCGTCGCAGGTCAGGCCGTTAGTGAGCGACGGATCGCCCCGATCGACCCAGTTTTCGCCCGGTTCGACCCAGAACGACGCGCGGTGGATCACCGGCGTCTGCGTCGCGGAACCGTCGGGTCGGAAGATGATCACGTCGCCGTCGTTTCCGAACGTCGAGTGATCGGTCACCGCGCCCGCCTCTTCGGTAACGACGCCGGTCCCGTCTACGTAGCCGTCACCGACGAACCGGTCGTCGGCGACGACGAAAATCATGTCACCGCGGTGCATGTTGGGTTCCATGCTACCGCTCTCGACGGCGACCAGCGGGGGCCAGACGCCGCTGATGCCAAAGAGGATGAGCGCGATGAGCACGACGAGTCCGACGCTCGAAACCAGATCGCGCGTGTAGACGACAGCCGTCTCGTCGGTCGTGATGAACCACCGGAGGATTCCGTCGGATTCGATGGACGGAGAATCGTCGGAGCGAGCGGTGTTCGATTCGGGCGGGCGGGTCGGCGGCCGGTCACCGACCGTCGGATCGGTCGTCGACTCGGTCGGGGAGCGACGGTCCGGGTCGTCACGAGGGCTCCCGGAACCGGGGTCTGTCATTACATCTCCGTACCCTGGGAATGAAAATGAACCTTCTGCTCTCGGCGCCGTAGAGAAAGCCGCACGACTCACCCGAGCGCGTTCCGTATCAGTTCCCCGTCGTCGGGCCCGGTCGTCCCGGCCTAACGCGACTCGCCAGGATCGGTCGCCGCCGTCTCGAGGGTCGCCCATTCAATACGTTTTTGAGGGTTCTCGCGAATTCCGTTGTGTGCCACTAGAGGGGTCCGTCCGGATCGTTCAACGACTGACGAGCCGCGGGTACAACGTCGAACGCGAGGCCGTGACGCTACTCGAAAACGCGTCGGATCCCGAGCGCGCCGTCGATCGGTTGCTGGAGACGGTTTCCGACGATGCGCTCGTCATCTCGATCGCGGACGTCCGGGCCATCCTCGAGCCCGATCGCGAGGAATCGTCGGGTGTCGACGCGACGGACGAGGAGGTCAGCGCCGATCGTCGAGCCGAATCGACCAGCGGCTCCACTGACCCCGCTGTTTCAGGTGGAAAAACGCCGACCGGGCACGACAAATCGACCGGTTCTCCACCCGAAATGGAGGGGTTCGAGCGGTCTGGAGACGGTTCGGAGCGGTCCGTTCAGATCGACGGCGACATGACCGGCGAGTCCACCGGAACGGGCGAGTATCGAGATTTCGTCACCGTTTTTCGCGATCGCCTGGACCGACTGGGTTCGAAACTGCGCGGTAGGGTGAATCACCGACCGGCGTCGTCGATCGAATCGATGCCGGGCGGGAGCGACGTCGCGATGGTCGGTCTCGTCAACGACGTTCGTTCGACGGCGAGCGGTCACTGGCTCGTCGAACTCGAGGACACGACCGGAACGTTTCCGTTTCTCGTGATGAAAGATCGGGAGTTCGCCTCGATGGTCGAGGAGTTGCTCTACGACGAGGTGATCGCGATGGAGGGAACGCTCGCCGACGACTCCGGTATCGCATTCGTCGATTCTATCTACGTGCCGGACGTCCCCAGGACGCACGAACCGTCGTACGCGGATCGCCACGTCCAGGCGGCGCTCATCAGCGACGTCCACGTGGGAAGCGACGAGTTCATGGAAGACGCGTGGAACCGCTTTGCCGACTGGCTCCACACCGAGGAGGCCCAGCACGTCGAGTACCTCTGCATCGCCGGCGACATGGTCGAGGGCGTCGGCGTCTACCCGAACCAGGACGAAGAACTCGAGATCGTCGACATTTACGAGCAGTACGAGGCGTTCAACGAGCACTTAAAGGCCGTCCCGGGCGACCTCGACATCGTCATGATCCCCGGCAATCACGACGCCGTCAGGTTGGCAGAACCCCAGCCAGGCTTCGACGAGGAGTTACGGGAGATTATGTCCGCTCACGACGCAGCAATCGTGAGTAACCCCTCGACAGTCGAACTGGAGGGTGTCTCGATTCTGCTCTATCACGGCGTCTCGCTAGACGAGGTGATCGCCGAGTTGCCGGCCGACGCTGCGAGTTACGACGAACCACACAAGGCGATGTATCAGTTGTTGAAAAAACGCCACGTCGCACCGCAGTTCGGCGGCCACACGCGACTGGCTCCCGAGGAACGAGATTACCTCGTCATCGAGGACGTTCCAGATATTTTTCACACCGGCCACGTCCACAAACTCGGATTCGGAAAGTATCACAACGTGCTGGCGATTAATTCGGGATGCTGGCAGTCACAGACGGACTTCCAGAAGAGCGTCAATATCGATCCCGACGCCGGTTACGCACCGATCGTCGACCTCGACACCCTCGACGTGACGGTCCAGAAGTTCAGTTGAACGCCTCGTTACGGTCGCTCGATCTCGTCGGCGTACTAGTTCTCGCGAGACCGTCGGATTGATCCGGTCGCTCTGCATTCGCACTCTCGCCGTCGTTTCGTGTGCAAGGTCGGCCGATTCATCCGTCGAACGCGTAGTATCGGGGAGAACCATGGACGAACCCGAAACGGAACCCACCGACAAACCGACCGAGTCGTCACGAGAAGCGCGACAGGAGGGCGCCTGGATGCGACGGAGCTGGGTCGGGATCGGTTCGGTGTCTATCCTGACTATGCTCGGTGCGGCATTGATCGCGATGCTGTGGACGGGGTTGATCGACGTTCCCAACGTGATACCCGGAGACGCCGCCGAAATCTGGGTCAGTATCGCCATCGTTGCGGTCGTCGTACTGATCGTCGTCGGCTGGGGATGGAGAGCCGTCGTCGCGTCGGAAAAGTGAGGTCGGCATCGGATTGAACCGATCACGGACGTGATGAGTGTACTCGTCCGATCGGGATTCGAATCACTCGATTGGGCGATCTCACCGAGATCGGAAGGTGATGGTTGAGAATGCCAGGGAGTAGGTAACCAGGGAGTATTTCATGGAAAGGTTGTGTTTGTCGATTATTGAGTTGTTACGGAGATTGTGTTGGGAGGACACTCCACCGGATCGGACCGGACAGCTAGTATAACCAAAACGCGTCGGATCCCGAGAGCCCCATCGTTCGACGGAGGTTCACCGGATCGATACTCCAGCCCGTTCGTCGATGGGGTTCGTCGACATTTCCCGACCGGTAGGGATCCAGCTGGGAAGCGACGATGGCACGGCGCCCCCCACCCCTTGATTTCCACTGGAGACGAAAGAGAGCCCCTCCCTCCAACCGGCAATTGAATAGCGGAATCTATATATACATACATCCGAAACCATATCCGCAGCACTAGCAAATCAGGTTGTTGTGTTTGGATTTATTAGTTTAGGTCTAGAACGATACAGTGGCTTGTGAACAGTAGATAGTATCCTAGTAAGTGTTTGTTTCGGATCCGTGCCATCGTACGTTTCAGGTGTAGCCGTCCTACCGATGGATTTGATCGATTTTAGCGAACAAATCCGTATACGCTCCGTCGCTGTTGTCCATCGATCGATCCCAAACGGGGTCGTCGTTCCAGTTGAAACGAAGGGGTGGGGCTGTCGCGTCGTCCGGTAGCACGCTAAATCGTACTCTATCGGATTCAGTCAAGCGGTGTCACGGTATCCGTATCAAGCAACTCCTGGTCAGGATTCGCCAGCGTGCTGGAAATCCCTCAGCTGTCCGAACCGAACGATCGGTGGCAACCTACGTCTCGAATTCACCGCAATCTGGTGAGTCCGTTCGATCCACCCTCGTCGCTTCGGATCATCCTCATGGGTTTCCTAACCGTCCTCGCGATTGGACCGTACCGCCTTAAGGGACTAATCTTTTGCTGATACTCGGTATCGCCGTCCCCTCCGATATCTCGAGACGTTCGGCAGCTGTCCAGATGTCGCCCACGCGAATTCTCGTCGATACGTTCGTCAATGTCCGCCCACCGTCGCGACGCCGTTATCGATCTGTTCGCCCCGTTTCACCGATCCTTTCATTGATAGGTGTTCTAACAGATAATGTCTGACGTAGGCTTAAGTGGATTCGATACGGTCGTTTGCTCAGGATGCACCCCGCGGGTGCTGGAGGTTCCCACAGATGGGACTGTTAAAAGGACTCAAAGATAGTATCTCTCGGGCCACCGATCGTCTCTTCTCCGAACAGGAGCCGAAACGAATCGGCATTTACGGCCCCCCGAATGCTGGAAAGACGACGCTCGCCAACCGAATCGCTCGTGACTGGACCGGTGACGCCATCGGCACGGAGAGTCACATCCCCCACGAGACCCGGCGTGCTCGTCGGAAAGAGAACGTCGAGATCGAGCGAAACGGAAAGACCGTGACGATCGACATCGTCGACACGCCCGGTGTCACGACGAAGGTCGATTACGAGGAGTTCACCGACGAGATGAACAAGGACGACGCCGTCCGTCGCTCTCGTGAGGCCACCGAGGGCGTCGCCGAAGCGATGCACTGGCTTCGCGAGGACGTAGACGGCGTCATCTACGTCCTCGACAGTGCGAAAGATCCGATCACGCAGGTGAACACGATGCTCATCGGCATCATCGAATCCCGCGATCTGCCGGTTCTCATCTTCGCGAACAAGATCGACCTCGACGAATCGTCCGTAAAGCGAATCGAAGACGCGTTCCCGCAACACAAGACAGTCGCGCTCTCTGCGAAGGAAGGAGAGAACATGGACGAGGTCTACGACAACATCGCGGAGTACTTCGGGTGATACGATGCCGAAAGCAACAAACCCAGACGCACCTGACGGCGTGCAGATCGACCTCGTGAGCGGTCAGCGCATGGAGGGCCTGACGAGCATGGAGAAGATCAGGCTCATCCTGGATGGCGTCCACGACGGAAACATCGTCATCCTAGAGGAGGGTCTCTCGCCGGACGAAGAGAGTAAACTCATCGAGGTGACGATGGCCGAGATCAGCCCGGACGAGTTCAACGGAATCGAGATCGAGACCTATCCGCGGTCGGATACGCGCGATTCGTCACTGCTCGGTCGCCTCGTCGGCGGCGAGAAGCCACAGGCGAAACTGACCGTCATCGGTCCGGCGAACCAGATCGAAACGCTCCACAAGGACGAAACGCTCATCAGCGCGCTCGTCTCTCGCAACTAGGATGCCCCACCAGTGTACGAACTGCGATCGGCGGTTTCCCGACGGTTCGAAAGAGATGCTCTCGGGCTGTCCGGACTGCGGGGGCAACAAGTTTCAGTTCGCCCCGGTTCGAGAGTCGTCGTCGGCGGAACCTTCGACTGACGCGAACGAAAACAACGCACCACCCGAGTCGACCTCGACCGAGTCGACGGACACCACGCCTCGACGCGAGTGGCCCGAGACGGCCCGTCGACCGGCCGAGAAAGACCCGGATTTCAAACGCGAGCGCCGGACGGACGACGCGCTCGAAGACGATTTCGAGTGGGTCGAGGGTGACGAAGATACCGCCCAGGCCAGCGCCAGATCCGATGTCGTCGCCCCGGACGAGTTACCATCTCACACAGCCTCGACCGAGCCCGAAACGAACCCACCTGAATCGGTCGACGAGTCCGATGGCCGAGCCCGAGCGGACGACGTCGACGATCGCCCGGACAACGGCCGAGTCGTCAGCGAACCAGAAGCCGACCAGCCCTCGCTCGAGCAACTCCGCGAGGAACTGAACGAACAATTCGAGTCCATCAAGATCGTAAATCCCGGTCAGTACGAACTCAATTTGATGGAGCTCTACGATCGGGAAGAACACATCGTCTCGCTCCAGGAGGACGGACGTTACGTCATCAACGTCCCCGACTCCTGGCACAGCGACGAGTGACGGGCGGTCGACCGGTGATCCGCACTATTCTGTGAGAAATCGCCATTCAGCGTGAGCGGTACGGATACCGGTATTGCACTTCGAACTACGAGGATATCGGTTCTGCACCGGAAAATATGGTGATCGACAGGACAGCCGGAACTCCGTTCCATGGTTTCTGACCGGCCGTTTGGCTCTCGTTGATACCCCGGACTCTCGTTGATACCCCGAATCGAAATGTAGTATTCGGTAGAGAACCCTCGGAGTCACCGGATAAACCCCACCGTTTCAACTGCAACCATTCACACGAATCGTCGAAAACTGCGTTAACGAGGGTCGAACGGCTGACTGTCTCTTTCGTGTTCCAATTGAAACGAGGGGGTTCGACGTGAATGTCTGTACCCCGATCACGCTCGATGACGATCGGATGGCCCGGAAACAACGGAAACGGATGGCCCGGTGCCGAACGGACGAACGGATGGATTTATGCGAGCGTGTGGTCGAGTTCCGGGTATGAGTACTGCCACGAAGATCGTTCTCACGACGGTCACGACGGCCGTCGTGGTGTCGCTCGTGCTCGTCGTTCAACTCGCGCTCATCTGATGTTCGAGTCGCGTACGCTCTCCGGCGAGGTTGCGTCGGTCAGATCCGAGCGGGCACCCGAAGCGATGGTGTTCGACTGCGAGCGGGATTTCGAGACCGTGCCGCCCGCGGCGGCGGAGAATCTCGGTCTCGTCGTCGACCGACTGGACCCGCACAGCTACCCGTCTGCGTGGCTTCCCGACGATTCGCCTCGATTACTCGCACAGTATGCGAGCGAGACGTTTACGATCGGTATGCCCGGTGACGGGAGCGTCGTCTGGACACGCCAGACGGAGCCGCCGGTCGTCCTCGTCAAACCGAGACTGCGCGGATCGCCGCCGGACTTCGTCGATTTTCTGCTCGCCGCGGCGTTCGTCGAACTCTCACTCGACGTCCCCGAACACTTTCTCGGCTTCTTCGAGTCGCGATACCGCGACCTCGACGCGGCGCTCGAGGTCGGTCCAGCGGCGACCTACCAGATCGCTGCGGCGCTGTACGACGGGTGGATCGGGCTACAGACGCGACCAGTGTTCGACGGGTGGAGCGAATCGCACCCGGCTCTCTGGGATAGTTGGGTCGATGCGGGCGAGCGTCTCGAGGGGCGAATCGGCGATCTACCGGCTGCGGTTGCGCGCGGGGAGACGTCGTTCGCCGCGGCGACCGAACTCGCCTGCAGCGCGATCAAACACGATCTGGCCCTGCCGGCGCCGTTCGACGCGCTCGACACGGCCGCCTACCGCGACCACGGCGTGGACTTCGCCGTCCAGTGGGCCGACCGAATCGGGCGAAGCCTGGGCGAGTCCGACGCGTAGCTCCCATGGTCGAGACGGACCGGCGCTCGTAGAAATCCTCGCGCTCTCTCAGAACGACGACTCGACCGTCCCGTCCTCGTCGAGGTCGATGACGTCGTCGAAGAGGGCGCTAAACTCGTCGACGACGTCCTGATCGTGGACTTCGTCGGAGAGGTGAAAGAGCCCGATCGCGTCGTGGGCGTCGAGGAGTTCGAGAATCCGTTCGGCTGCAGAAAGTGCTTCGTCTTCGCCGGCGTAGTAGGCCAGCTCGGTCAGCGAATCGAAACTGATCCGTCGCTTTCCGTCGGTTCGCTGCAGGAAGTCCGCAACGCCCGCGACGATCCCGTCGACGTTGTCCGGTGCCGAAACGTACGAGACGTGGTCTTTCGAGCGTCGAGAGTAGCCGCGCTCGATACTCAGGGTATCGAGCACGTCGGCACACGACTCGTCGACGTCGTAGTATTCGAGTTTCTGGCTCACTTCACGTGCGGTTGTTCGCGTCGAGACGACGAGAAATCGATCGGTGTCGGTCTTCAGAAAGTCGGTGTCGATACGGTCCGTTTCCCCGGTACTTGGGTGGAGTAAGAGGATGCCCGTTCCACCGGGTACCGTCTTCGGTGTCCCCCCGATCTCCAGTGCGTACGCCATCGTGCGCAGAACACGTTCCGGCGGGAATATAAACAGTGCGGGTACGTCGCGCTGATCGATGGTCGAATCCCACGTCGGATTCACCGACTGCGAATCGAACGGCCGGTCGTCACCCCGAGAAGGGACCGATTCGACCCGGCGGGGTACGGACCGATTCAGCCTGGCGAATCGTTCGGCTCTATGGACGGTCCCGTTCGCCGAGTTACGACCTCCAGTAGCTCTGCACCGACGCCTCCAGTAGCACTGCACCGACACCTCCGTTGGCGGTACACCGAAACAGATAGTTATCTCCCGTCTGTACACCGACGAGATGAGTACCTCGACGTCCGTCTCACTCTTACTCGTCGAGGACAATCACGACGACGCGCGATTCGTCGAGCGACTCCTCTCTGAACACCAGCACGCGATGGGTCCCGAGAATTCGAGCAATCGAATCTCGATCGAATCGATCGATCACGTCGATACGCTGTCTGGGGCGATCGATGGTCTCGAAACCGACCTGCCCGACGTGGTCTTGCTGGATCTGATGCTTCCCGATAGCGCCGGCCTCGAGACCGTCGAATCGATCGTCGAGCGGGCGCCGACGCTTCCGATCGTCGTATTGACCGGGAGAAACGACGTCGAAATCGGCGTCAACGCGATCAGACGGGGTGCACAGGACTACCTGGTGAAAGGAACGATCACCGCGGAACTGCTCGTCCGAACGATCAGGTACGCGATCGAACGCGCCCGTACGCAGCGGACGTTGCGCGATCGAAACCGCCGTCTCGAACTGTTGAACCGCCTGATTCGCGAGGAAATTCGACGGGACATGAACGTAGTCGTGGGTCGCGGCGACCAGCTCCGTGAGACACTCGACGGTGACGAGGAAACGGTGGCCGAATCGTTACTCGACGCGGCTCGTCACGCCCTCGAGCTGACGAACACGGCCACGGACCTGACGAACGTGATCGTAACGAGCGAGGGCACCGCCCGAACGCCCCTCGAGCTGACGGCGATCGTCGACGCCGAGGTCGAGCGAATTCGCGAGACGACACCGGTGGACGTCGAGATCGAGTGTGACGTTCCCGACGAACCGGTCGTCGTCTACGGCTCGCCGATGCTCGACGCGGTGTGCAGGCAACTTCTCAGCAACGCGGTGACATACACCGATCGGCCGGCGGCGTCGGTCGACGTCGCCGTTCGGGTCGAAGGCGATCGGGTGATTCTGGAGATCGCCGACGACGGCGTGGGCATTCCGCCGGCACAGAAGCGAGCGATTCTCGCGTCGGTTGACGACCCGACGATCGGTGACGCGATCGGGGCCGGACTCTTTCTCGTGACCAGCGTGCTGGATCGGTTCGGCGGCGAACTCGACATCGTCGACAACCGACCGTCCGGGACGGTCGTCTCCGTCACGCTCGATCGCTACGCGGGCGACCAGGCGGAGTGAGTTCTCCGGGCCGAGACGGCCAGGACCGTCCGGTTCGATGGTCGAAACCTGGGTTATCGACGCTCAACCGACTCGCCGAGACCCCGCACTCGAACCGCCGTCTCATCTCCTCGGTCGATCCGTTCGAGTCGCCAGCCGTGCGCCTCGACGACGTCGCGAGCGATATCGAAGCCGGTCGGTTCCACATTTTCCGTCCCGTCCACCCTATCCACGCCGCTTTCGGATTCATCACCTGTCCCACCCGTACCGCTGACCGACCCCCCGTCAGTCTCACTCACGTCGCGTTCGGAGGCACCATCCGTCCCACCCAAACGGCTGTCGGACTCAACGAGAGATGTGTCGACCTCGACCGTGAACCCGTCTTCCGTCGACCCGATACGCACCCGCCCGTTCCCGTCCGTCCCGGCCAGACAGTACCGAAAGAGCCCCTCGAGTAACTGCTGGAAGAGGAATCCATCCGCCCTGACGTCCCGGTCGGATTCGACGACGAGTTCGTCGCCGTCGTCCCCGACGAGCGTCCAGGCCAGGTCGGAAACGGCGGCGAGCGAGACCGACTCGACCTCGTCAACGGCTCGATCACGGCGTGCGAGATCGACGACTTCGTCGGCCAGCCGTTCGATCCGATCGGCGCCCGTGAGGACGCCGTCAACGTGCGTTACGTCGCCGGTTTGCTCGGCCAGATCCGCGCTGCCCCGGATCACCATTAGCGGTCCCTGTACGTCGTGTGAAACCACGTTCGCCACCTCGTCTAGGTGGTCAGAGCGGTCGGCGAGCTGACGGGCGCGTCTCGTCCGATCCGTAACGTCGCGAAGGACGATTCCGCGCCAATCTGCCCCGTCACGTCCGGTTTCGATCGGTGAGATGGAGAGCTGATAGTCGCGATGACCGCCGTCGGTTGGGATCGTAACCCGAGTGTCGACCGCAGACTCCCGGGCAAAGTGCGTCAGTTCGTCGAACGCGACGGAGTCGAAGAACTGCTGTCCCTGGGGTAACTCGTCGCCGGGAAACAGCGTGAGGGCCGCCTGGTTACACTCGACGATTCGATCGTGCTCGTCGATGACGACGATCGCGTCTCTGAGTTCGGCGAACACCTGTTTACGGGCCAGCGGGACCACGCTGAGAAACTTCGCGCGATAGAGCGCCCAGCTCAGGATGAGGACGCTACCGAGCAATCCGAACGGTGTCAGGTCGGACGCCACGTCGATCACGTCGAAGAGGGTGACGACGTTCGCGACGGCGGGCGGGATCGGCGCGAGCGCGAGAGCCATCGTCTGGCGACGGTAGAGCCCGTTCGCGCGGATCGCTTGGACGATCAGTAACGCTGTCGCGCTCGTCATCAGGGCGTAGTTGACAGTCGCCTGAATCCAGAACCATCGCCCGTACGCCGGGTCGAGATCGGCGTCAGCGAGCGCGATTTCGGCGGTGAACGCGAGGGCGTGAGTCGAGTTCGTCGCGAGGACGGCGAGATCCAGGAGGAGGTATCCCGACAGTACGAACGCCGCCCGTCGATACCACCGGGGACGATTCGAGACGTCGAGGACGAGCAGGAACCAGCCGACCGAGAGGATCGACGCCGCCAGGATCCGTCCGCTGAACGCGACGGCCGTCGCCGTCGAGCCGTCGACCGTAAGGGCAACGGCGAGACTGACCGGCCAGAGCGAACAGCCGACGACGGTGATCACGAAGGCCGCGCTTCCGGGCGTATCGAGCCTTCGAAGCGGCTCCCGGAGCAGACCGAGAAGAATTACCCCGGTGATCGCGTAGCCGATGCCGACGGGTCCGAGCGAATCGAGCATGCGATTACGACCGCTCCGACTCGTTTCGCGGTGCCGGCTCGTCGGGCGAACCCGATGGGGCGAATCCGACCGATCGAACGATGGCTCTACCCTGGTCGACGGCACGCGCTATCTCCCGCAACCGATCGGCGTGACGTCGGCCGAAGGCGGGTGGGAGGAACTCCATACATTCGAGTGAATGCCGGACGAAATAACCCTACGGTAACGGCGACGTAATCGCTCGACTTACCTCCGGGTAACCCGCTCCGGCGGTTTATATACCAGGCCGCGGCCAGAGAGCGCATGCTCGAAGATACCATTCGCGTCCTCGCCGGCGACTGCACCGTCGTGTTCGACGACGCGGAGCGTTCTGAGTACCGAGGCCGAGTGACGACGCTCGTCAAGCCCGACAACACCGTTCTGGTTCACGACGTCGACGGCTATCAGCCGGTGGCCTGGCTCACCCGGGCCGACAGCGTGTCCAGCGATCGGTCCGGCGGGTTTAGCCTCGTCGCGAGAAAAGACGATCAGACGCTTCGAATCGCGACGCACGACCGGGAGGGATTCACCTCCTATCGCGGCTCGCCGGCCGGGACGCCCGTGGGATTGTGTCCGACGTGTGATGGGATGTTGATTCGGGCGAGCGGGGTCCGCTGTGTTGACTGTGGCGTCCGGTACGCCCTCCCCGCCGATTCCGACGTTCGGGAGGATCGGTGTGAGTGTGGGTTGCCACGAATTCGGGCCGAACGCGGCCTGGCGTTCGACGTCTGTCTCGACCGTCAGTGTGAGTCGCTCGACGACGCCGTCCGCGAGGCGTTCGACCGCGAGTGGGCGTGTCCGGACTGTGGCGACGACCTTCGGATCCTCCGGCGGGGCGGGCTCATCGCCGGTTGTGAGAACTACCCCGACTGCGAGACGGGGTACGTCGTCCCCGCCGGCGTGGTAGACGGCGAGTGTTCCTGTGGGCTGCCGACGTTCGACACCGGGACCGGGCGACGGTGTCTCGACGCCACGTGTGAAGAGCTCGTCGAATCGGCGGTGGCCGACTGAGATGACCGATCGACCGCGCTCCCCCCGTCGCCGCGATCGAGACCACATCGAGGAGCGACCTACAGCCGGTGATCGACGGCCGACGGGCAACGCCGGAAAGCGGCCTCGCACCCACTGGCCCGATTGTCACTCGCGGCCGTTCCAACACCCCTTTGTGCGGCGACAACCACGCTCGTGTATGACAGCTGAGGGCGTGCTCGACGGCGACGTCGTCCGCGTCGGTGGCGACGCACGACAGCGATTTCACGACGCTCGCGGCTACGGCTATCCACTCTCTGGTAACGAAATTGCGCTCGCTCCGGTCGAAGCGGCCCACTTACTCTACACCGAGAACCTCACGGGCGTCCATGACGGAGACGAAACGCTCGACTTTCGTGGGTTTCTTACCCGCGAACCCGGCGCTGACTTCGGCGCCCGGTTTCTCGTCTACGCCGACCTGCGTTCCCGCGGGCTGTATCTCTCGCCGGCGACCGAACCGTGGCTCGACGTCGACGCGTTCGGACCACTCTCCGATTCGACGGATTTCGCCGTCTACCCCCGCGGCAAGGGCCCGGGCGACGGCGTACTCGAGTACGCCGTCCGCGTCATCGGCGAACGGACGGACGTCCCCGCGAGAACGCTCGAACCCGGCGTGATCGCGATCGTCGACGAAGAGAGCGAACTCACCTACTTCGAGATCGATGCGCCGACGATCGAGGGCGAAAGCGTCCGTGTCACTGATCCGTCGCTCGGGATCGCCGACGCCGCCTCGATCGAGGCGACCCTCCTCGACGATCGGATCGTCGTCTGGGACCCGCCGACGGCGCTCTACGAGCGTCCCTTCTACGGACAGCCGCTCGAGGGTCGAACGTACGACGGCGACCGACCGACGATCCAGTGCTCGCTGGTGGAGGGTGCGTACCTCGCGACCCACGGAATCGTCGATCTCGATCCCGCCGCCGTCCGTTCGCGCGGTCTCGCGGTTGAGGGTGATCGATTCGATCGACGGTATCGCGTTTACGAGGCGTTACGCGAACGCGGTGTCGTCCCGAAGACGGGCTACAAGTTCGGCGCGGACTTTCGCACCTACGCAGCCGTCGATGGAGTCGACGATCTCGGCCACTCCGAGCTACTCATCCGGGCGCTCTCGGCCGACCACGTCTTCGAACCTCGAGATCTGTCGCTCGACGTCCGACTGGCCCACGGCGTCAGAAAGACGATGGTCGTCGCGCTGGCCGACGGCGCGCCTCGGCACCCGGACGACCCCGAGGAAGGTATCTCCTGGCGGTCGATCCGACGGTTGACGCCGTGAGAATCCGCCCGGAACGTCTTAGGGCTCGTAGTGTTCTCGGTGGACGACTTCCTCCTCCCCGTCGACGATGGCGTACACCGTGAGTTCGTCTCCTTCCGGATCGAGGTCGACGGAGAACCGCGCGGCTGCTCCGATCGGCTCGACGCCGCCCGAGCCGAGCGCGATCGTCGATTCCAGGCGTGCGGCGTCGATATCGGGATCCGGATCGTCGACGAACGTGACTTCGGCCGTGTGTATCTCGTCGCCGTCGATGAACGCCGCCATTTCTCCGTCCTCGTCGAGTTCCTGGACATCGTACTCGATAGCTTCGACGAGGCGTCCCTCCTCGTCGGTGACGGGCTCTCGGAAGTCGTCGATGGTTCCCTGGGGCGGGCCGGTCCAGAGGATCGTCCACTCGCCGTCGTCGACGAACAGGACCCAGTGAGACTCCTCGTCGACCTCGTCCGGATACCCGTAACCGTCGGGGTCGGTGTCGGTCCACTCCGTGCGGACGAGGGCGGTGTCGTCACCGTCGATCAGCTCGAGCGCCTCGTCTTCGAGCCAGAACTCGAGGGCCTCGACGTGTTCGACCTCGGCCAGTTCGACGTCTGTCTCGAGCAGTTCGACGTCGACGTTCTCGAAGGACGCGGGCTCGGTTTCCTGGATTTCCCAGTCGTCGTCGGATTCGTCCACCATCCGCTCGATCCACGTGGGATCGACCGGACTGTCGTCGTACGCGAGGTCACTCATCGTTTCCTCGTCGCCCGCTTGACCGGCTTCGATGTACGTTTCGACCGCTTCGACCGCGCCGTGGGGGTCCACATCGTCGTTCTGGTTGGCCCCGTTGGCGCTACCAGCGCCGGGCTGGTCGTCGTCTTCGTCGTCCGTCCGGTCGGTGACGTCGTCGAGACAGCCGGCGAGGGTACTGACTGTGACCGCGCCGACCGCCGCCACGCATGAGCGTCTATCCATAATTGGGGGTAGCTACCGTCAAATAATCAATCTTTCCAACTAGTTCGAACCGACGTAAAATGCTGCGGCTGATCTAGATGGATCGGCCCTCGCACGACTCACCGATTCGGTGTGCTCACCGGAGTGGCACTCGTCCTATCGCTTCGGTACTGACAGGCCGAACAATGGTGACCCTTTTTGCCGGTCGGGCCGCTAGTCTGACTGAATGGGCGAGGAGTACGGCCTGGTCGATACGGAGACCGTGGAGATCGAAGGCGACGAGTGGGAAGAGATCGACGTCTCGGACACGGAAGCAGACCGAATCGCCAGAAAACGCGACCGCGAGTTCGACCAGTTTCGAAAACGCCTGACTGACGCCGATCAGTTCAAAGTCGAACAGTCGGTGTTCGACGACGCGACGTTCGCCGCGCTCTACAAGCTCGTCCAGGACGGACACGTCGAGGCGTTCGGCGGGCCGATATCGACGGGAAAGGAGGCCAACGTCTACCAGGCGCTCGGTCCCGACGACACCGACGTCGCGGTCAAAGTCTACCGCATCAACGCCTCGAACTTCCGGCAGATGCGCGACTACCTCGAGGGCGACCCGCGCTTCGAAGGGCTCGGCGGAAAGAAGAAGGACGTCGTTCTCGCCTGGGTGAAAAAGGAGTTCGCGAATCTGAAACGGGCGAAGCGAGCGGGTGTCCGGGTTCCCGAGCCGATCGCGACGGAGCGTAACGTCCTGGTGATGGAGTACATCGGCGACGAGTCCGGGCGCGCAAAGCGTCTCGGCGAGGTCCACGTCGAGAACCCGGAGACGGCCTACGAGGTTATGCGCGAGTACATGCGTCGGCTCTACGCGGCTGGCATCGTCCACGGCGACCTGAGCGAGTACAACGTGGTGTTTCAGGACGGCCAACTGGTCGTCATCGACCTCGGTCAGGCGGTGACGGTCCACCACCCGAACAGCCGCGGATTTTTAGAGCGCGATTGTCGGAACGTCGCCTCGTTCTTCGGCCGTCAGGGAATGGACGTCGACGGTGACGATGTCCTCGAGTTTGTCACGCAGCCAGAGCCGGATCCGTCGCGAGAGTGAGTGCTACGAAGCCTCGGGGCTCGACCCCGAGGCGGTTCACAGCAGTGGGTCAGTCGTCGGTGACCGTGAGAGAGAGTTCGACGCGCGTCCCGCCGAGTTCGTCGTCCCGGCCGATCGTGAGCGTTCCGCCGGATCGGTTCGCGACCAGTCGAACCAGCCAGAGGCCGATGCCGGACCCGTGCTCCAGGTCGGATTCGGTGCCGGCTTCGATCGGTGCGAGTTCGTGGGCGTCGATACCGGGTCCGTCGTCGGCCACGACGAGTCGGACCGTCTCGCCAGTCGCGTCGGTACGGATCGCGACGGTCGGTGTCGGAGCGTCGTTGTGGACGACCGCGTTCGTGAGGAGCTCCTCGATCGCCAGGTCGAGTCCGGGGTGTACGGAGACTGTTAGTGCGTCGACGTCGACCTCGAATCGGGCGTTCGGATGGCCGTCCGCCATCGCCGCTACTCGGCGCTCGACGACGCGATCGATGGCGACGGAGTGCTCGTCTCCGGCGTCGAGTACCCGTTCTAGGTCTTTCGCCTTCTCGCTGTGGCCGAGGATGCGCTCCGTGTACTCCTCGATCGTTCGGAGCGAGTCGTCGATCGCGGGATCGTTCGAGCGATCACCGATCAGCTCGGCGTGGCCGCCGATCACGGTCAGCTCGGTACGGATATTGTGTCTGAACACCCGCGAGAGCACCTGTTTGAGCAGATCGAGGTCTCTCTCGCGAGCTCGTTGATCGGTGACGTCTCTGATCACGAGTAGCGTCCCCGAAACGGTGTGACCGTGCTCGATCGGTCGAACGTCGACGACGAGGTGGTGCGTCTCGCCATCGGCGTCGACGGTCACGTCGATCCCGGTTCCGTGACCGACTTCGGCGGCGGCGAGCAGCGCGGGGTGGTGTCCACAGCGATCTGCGAAGGGCGTTCCCAGCACGTTCGTCGACCGGTCGAAGTAGCGTCCGGCCGACGGGTTCGCGTCGACGATCAGGCCGTCTCGGTCGACGGAGATCACCGCATCGGACATGTGTTCGACGGCCTGGCGCCGACTGACGGGAGCGAGGCCGAAGAGCCGGTAGCGAAAGAGCGCGAGCCCCCACAACGCCGTCGTGAGCAGAAACAGCGCGGGCGTTAGATCGACGTAGCTGGGAACGGCGTCGACGGTCCGAAACAGGTGGGTGTTGAGCGCGCCAGGAAACCCGATCGCCCAGCCGGCGAGTAACAACAGGAGCTGACGACGGTGGTCGTCGACGGCCGATCGCAGATCCTGGGCGAGCACCCCGGCGGGAACCATCACCATGACGACCGCGAAGCCGATGTGGATCAGGTACCAGGGACCGAGGACGAACTCGCCGATGCCGGCCGGATTCGACGGCGTCTCCGCGGCGAGCACGAGGTGGTGAAGCGAGTTCGTCGCGGTGAGGACGACCGTCGCGACGGGAATCGCCAGGAGGGCGACGAAAGAGGGACGTGGAACGGAAATGCGTTCACGTCTGGTGTACTCCCAGACGAACAGTGGCCAGCCGAATATCACCAGCAATTGAAACGCGTGTCGAAGCGTCGTATTTACGGTGACCGACGTGAACTGCGCCGGCCAGGTGATGAGCGCGAGCATGATCGACCAGCCGGCCATCCCGATAACGCACAGTAGAAACCCCCTGGCACCGGGTTTCGCCAGGTTTCGGTAGGTGAAGACGGCGACGCCGGCGATCGGGACGGCGCAAATGACCATAACAAACGCCAGCGACTGGGCGACACTCGACATGGTCGTTTCCAGAAGGGCTCGATCCGCTTATATAGGTGTGGGCCGCCGCCCCAGCGAATTTCCGGGAAACTGGTGTCGCGAGGTTCTCGAAGCCCCATCGTCACGCCCGTTCGATCACGTGTGCGTCCGCCGGATCGAACCCGACCTCCAGCGTCTCTTCGGGTGTGTCGTCGAGTCGAAGAACGACGTTTCGGCCGTTCCAGCGGCCGTGAACGCGCACGGCGTCGCCGGTAAACTCGCTCGTTTCGACGGCGACGGAGAGGCGGTTTCGGTCGGCTTGCTCGGTGAGCGCGTTCGGTCTGACGCAGAACGTGACGCGTTCGACGTCGGCCGAACACGCCGGGAGTTCGAACGTGTGCCCGCCCACGTCGACCCGGGCGGAGCCGTCCGCGTCGGGATCGGTGACCGTTCCCTCGAAGACGTTGTTGTCGCCGACGAACCCCGCGACGAATCGCGTTTCCGGTTTCCGATAGAGTTCGGGGGGCGTGCCGACCTGTTCGATGCGCCCGTCGTTGACGACGGCGAGGCGGTCGGAGATCGCGAGCGCCTCCGCCTGATCGTGGGTGACGTAGACGGTCGTGATGTCGAGCGTCGCCTGGATTCGTTTGAGCTGTCGGCGGAGCGAGTCCCGGAGGCGGGCGTCGAGGGCGCTCATCGGTTCGTCGAGCAGGAGCACCGACGGCGCCGGGGCGAGCGCCCGGGCGAGGGCGACGCGCTGTTGCTGACCGCCCGAGAGCTGGTCGGGGGTGCGCGCGCCCATCCCGGAGAGATCGACGAGATCGAGCAGTTGCGCGACGCGTTCTTCCCGGGTCGAGTCCCCGGGCGGATCCCGAAACCGCAGTCCGTAGCCGACGTTTTCGGCGACGGTCATGTGCGGAAAGAGCGCGTAGCTCTGGAAGACGACGCCGACGTCGCGCCGTTCGGGGGGAGCGCCGGTGACGTCGATTCCGTCGAAGGTGACGCGTCCGCTCGTGGGCGCTTCGAAGCCGGCGATCGTTCGCAGCGTCGTCGTCTTTCCACAGCCGGAGGGACCGACGAGGGTGAAGAACTCGCCGTCGCGGATCGTCAGGTCGACGTCGGACAGCGCGAGCGTTCCCTCCGGGTCGGCGCGTGAGTCTTCATCACCACCAGCGGTCGCGCCGTAGCGCTTCGAGACGCCCTCGAGTCGGAGTTCGGTCATCGTTCGAACCTCCCGCCGACGCGATCGATGACGACGAAGCTGGCCGCTGTCACGAACAGGAGCACGGTTCCCATGGCGAGCGCCGGACCGGATCGACGGCCGAGATAGCGCTCGACGGCGACGGGCATCGTGTACGAGTCGGTTCCGCTCGCCAAAATCACCGTCGAAGAGAACTCCCCGATCGAGATGGCGAAGGCGAAGGCCGCACCGGCGACGATTCCGCTCGCGACCAGCGGGAGTTCGACGTCGCGAAGCGCCCGGTAGCGCGAGGCGCCGAGCGACCGGGCGGATTCGACCATGGCCGGATCGAGATTCGCGAGCAGCGGCGAGACGGTTCGGGTGACGAACGGGTAGGCGGCGACGGCGTGCGCGGCGACGATCGCGACCGTGCCGGTGACCTGCAGCCGCCAGCCGCCGGGGAGCGAGATGCCGAACACCAGCCCCTGCAAGAGACCGATTCCGAAGACGATGCCGCTGACCGCGAGCGGAAGCATCGCGAGCGCGTCGACGACCGTCCCGCCGCGACCGGTCCGGGTCGTGAGCACCGAGATGACCACGCCCATCGGGACGGCCACGACGAGCGTCGCGAGCCCGAAGACGAGCGAGTTTCTGATGGCGGGGACCGGCAGCGTCTGGAACGTCTGTCCCTCGAGCTGGCGATCGAGGAGAAATCGGTAGTGACGCAGGGTGACGCCGCTCCCGTCGGTGACGCTTCCGACGACGAGGCTCGCGAGCGGGAAGACGAACACGACCACCGCGAGCAGGCCGTAACAGACGACCGCGAGCCGTTTGGGCGCGAGCGCCACCCGGAGCGAGGGAAACAGCGGTCTCCGCGGCGGGGCGGAGGCCGCCCGCGACAGCCCCGACTGGGCGGACTCGTAGCGGAGGTAGGCGTAGGTCAGCCCGAGCGAGATGATCGTCTCCAGGACGGCGAGCGTCGCCGCGGTCTGGAAATCCAGGCGCTGGACGCGGTCGTAAATCCAGACCTCGACGGTCGCGAGTTGCAGTCCGCCGAGCGCGAGGACGATCGGGAACGTCATGAACGTAAAGATGAACGTCAACAGCGCCCCGGTGAGGATCGCCGGCCACAGCTGCGGGAGGACGACGTCAAAAAATGCCCGGCGGCGGCTGGCGCCGAGGCTGCGAGCCGTTTCGACGCTCCGGACGTCGACGGACTCCCAGGCCGCGACGGTGACGCGGGCGACCAGCGGAGCGTTGTAAAAGGCGTGAGCGACGATGACGATCGCGAGCGGATTCCACTCGATGAACGGATAGGGGCCGAGACCGACGACGCCGAGAATGGCGTTGATCGTTCCCCCTTGCCCGAACGTCGCGTAGAAGCCGACGGCGACCAGGATCCCGGGGAGGACGAATGGGAGGATCGTCAGCGATCGGATCGTCCGACGACCCCAGAATTCGTAGGTCGCGAGGACGTACGCGGCCGGCAGACCGAGTGCGAGACTGGCGAGCGTCGAGAGCCCGGCCTGGTAGGCCGTAAAGCCGAACAGCCCCATACGAACGCCCGGCGTCTCGACGGAAAGCCAGGGGATGGGGATCCCGAGGCCGGGAATCGTCACGACGGTCACGGAGACGGAGATGGCGACGAGCCAGCCCACCAGCGCGTCGAGGTGGCCGACGATGCCAAGCGGATCGGCGAACACCTCCGCGAGGGCGCCGACGTAAAACGGGTCGGTGAGCACGTCGACGAACGCCGAGAGCGTCGCCGACCCGCCGTCGAGGATGGACTCGACGAACACGACGGCGACCGGCAGGTAGAGCATGACGAGGAGGATCACCCCGGTGGCGATGGCGGCGAGCGTCAGGGCGTGGCGCTCGAGCCAGGCGGGTACACGTGCGAGATGACCTCCAGTCGACACGAGCCTAGTGACCGGCGCGTTCTCTGGCCCAGTCGTCGACCCACTCGTCGAGGTTGCCGCGCAGTTGTTCGTAGCCGACCGTCACCGCCTCCGGGGGCTCGTGGGCGTACTGGTCGAACTCGTCGTCCAGGTCGACGTACTCGTCGGCGACCGCGGGGAACTGGACGTTGCGCTGAGCGATCTCGGCCTGCGCGTCGTTCGAGAGGACGAAGTCCATGAACGTGTACGCCAGCGCGGGGTTCGACGCGCGCTCGAAGACGCCCATTCCCTCGGGGTTGGCGTAGCCCTGCCCTTCGAGGAAGGCGATCTGGTGGCGCGAGAGGTCGTTACCCTCGGCCGACGCGAACACCTGATCGGTCGAGTAGGAGACGATCATCGGTCGCTCTTCTTCCATGTACGCGCCGTAGTAGGAGTCGCTCCAGCTGTCTAAGATGCGGACGCCGTTTTCGTCCAGGTCGTCCCAGTACTCCAGGTAGCCGTCCTCGCCGTAGGCGTCGATCGTCCACAGCAAGAACGCTTGCCCCGGATCGGACGTCTGGGCGTTCTGGGCGATCAGCGCGTCCTCGAAGGCCGGATCGAGCAGGTCGTCGAAGGTCTCCGGTTCGTCGACGACGGTCTCGTCGTAGACCAGACTGATGTAGCCGGTGTCGAAGGCGAGGACGCGGTCGTGGGGGTCGCCCATGTCCAGTCCGTCGCGAATGCGATCGGCCCGGTCGAGTCGGTCGGCGTCGAGTTCGCGAAAGAGGCCGCCGTCGCCCAGTGCGTCGTCGATCCGTGCGAGATCGTCGATATTGGCTCCCAGGTAGAGGTCCGCCTCCATCGAGGCGTCCTGTTCTTCGAGTTGAATGTAGTGGTTGAGTCCGCTGTCGGGCGCCGTCCACTCGAGCGTCGCGTCCGGGAAGGCCGCTTCGAAGGCCTCGGTGAGCCAGGGGCCGGCCGGATCGTTTCCGTCGATCATCGAGTCGTAGGTGGCGATCGTGAGCGTCCCGGACTCCGGGTCGCCCGCCAGTTCCGCGTCGTCGCTCGAGTCGTCGCCGTTCGAGTCGTCATCGTCGCGAGAGAGACAGCCGGCGAATCCCGCGACCGTCGCACCCGTTAGCGATCCAACGAATGTTCGTCGTCTCATTACTCGATTGTTTTACTCAGTGGTCTTAAGGAGCGGCATTTCGTTCGGCGAATCGGCCGAACCACTTGTGAATAAAAAATGCGTGGTCGAATCGGCGTGCGACGTCACGCGCCGACCAATCCCGCCGAAGCGGGTACGCGCAGCTTCTCGGCCCGAAACGGTTACGTGAGAGAGGCGTGTACGTTCGCGTAATGAGAGCCGCTCTCGCGTGGCGCTGGCCGGCCCCACAGAGAGCGGACAGTCCCGTCGCCGCCCGCGTCGCGGCCTAACCCGTCGGGTGTGGCGTCGCCGGCTCCCTTCGTTCTCCCGCGTATCGACCGACGAGCGACGCCAGCGTCAGAACGCGACCACGGATGACACACGACATCGAAGACACCGATTCGACCGAACAGCACGCAACCACACCATCGGCCGCCACGAGCGAGCCGACCGCCACCCCGGACGCGGCCCCGGGCGAGGTGGACTACGAAAAACTCGTTTCGCGGTTCGGCGCGGAGCCGGTGACCCGCGATCAGATCGCTCGCCTTCCGGATCACCCGACGATTCGCCGGGGAACGTTCTTCGCCGGCAGGGACGTCGACCGATTCCTCGACGCCGCCGAGGAGGGCGACCCGCACGCGATCGTCACCGGCGTCGGCCCCTCTGGGCCGTTACACCTCGGCCACGTCCTCCCGCTCTTTCTCGCCAAGCGCGTTCAGGACGCGACCGGGGCGACGGTCTACCTCCCGTTTTCGGACGACGAGAAGCTCCTCTCGCGGGACCTGTCGTTCGACGAGATCGGGGCGTACACCGCCGACAATCTGCGCGACGTCCTCGCGGTCGGCTTCGATCCCGCCCGCACGCGGATCGTGATCGACACCGCGGACGCGGACGTCATCTATCCGATCGCGGTCACGCTCGCCGAGCGACTGACCCCGGCGACGGTGGCGGCCGTCTACGGTGAGCCGGACAACGTCGGCATGGGCTTTTACCCGGCAGTCCAGGCGACGCACCTCCTGTTACCCCAGCTCGTGCGGGGACGCCAGCCAACGCTCGTCCCGATCGCGGTCGATCAGGATCCTCACGTCCGGATCTGTCGCGACCTCGCGGCCGGTGAGCAACTCCCGGTCGAGAAACCGGGGGCGCTGCTCGGACGCTTTCTCCCGGCGCTCTCCGGGCCGGGAAAGCTGAGTTCCTCGGACGACGCGCCGTCGATCGCGCTCACGGACGATCGCGAGACGGTCGCGGAGACGATCCGCGAACACGCGTTCACCGGCGGGCAGCCGACGGTCGAGGCCCACCGACGCGATGGCGGCGACCCCGGCGTCGACGTGCCCTTTCAGTATCTACGGTATCTCTTCGAGCCCAACGACGAGCGTCTCGACCGGATCGAAGCGGCGTACCGCGCCGGCGACCTCCTCAGCGGAGAACTCAAGGAGATCGCCATCGAGCGGATAACCGACTTCCTCGAGGGCCATCAACGCCGACGGGCCGAACTGGGTGATCTCGGACGGGAACTGGAGCCGTACAGACTGACCGACGACGAACGACGGCGGGCGCTCTCGGCGGCGGGGCTACCGCAGCTCCGTTGATCGATCGTCCTGGCGCACTCGAACCCCGAACGTTCTTGGCCGTCAGCGCCCCGTACTCGGGCAGTTAGGTCGGTATCATCTCGGATACACACGACAGCGTCGCGACGGTCGAGCGCGCGACCTCGCCGTCGGCCGGCTTCGCGACCGACACCGTATCCGCCCGGTGTCAGTGGGGCGCTCGTCAGCCAAATTGCGACGGGTCGTACTCGAAGACGAGCGCTTCACCCTCGCCGTCCGCCGCGACCACCCAGAGTGCGGATTCCGCCGGACACTCCGCCAACTCGTCGTCGGGATGAAGCGTCGCCGCGAGCGGACCGTCGGCGTCGAGCGATATCTCGAGTGGACAGTCCGGACTCTCGACCCAGACCTCGTCCGCGCCGTCGATGGGGTCGATGTCCAACTCGAGCCGGCCGTCTCGGTGGCCGCTGACGCTCCCGGTCGTTCGGAGTCTGGTGCCCGCGTTCCCGTCGGTCGCCTTCACGGGAAGCGTGTCCCCGAGGTCGACCCGGTGACTCGCCACGCGACCGGACTCGCCGTCGCGTTCGCCGACGACTTCGAGCGTCGGCCGGTCGCCACAGTCGCGCAGCTCGTCGTCGTCGGCCAACGTCACCGCGCCGTCTAGCGCCACCTCAAGCGGGACGTCGAGGTCGCAGTCCGGGCTGGTCACCCGTAGTTCGTCGACGGCGCCGCGCTTTTCGACACCAACCTCGATAGCGGGCGTGCGCCCGTGGTCGGCGTACGTCCGCCGGAAGTAGACGTTGCCGTCGGCTGCGTCGTCTCGGTCGATTCGTCGTCGCCACCGAGACACCCCGCGAACGCGACCGCCGAGGAGGCGGCCGCGAGCAGGGCGCGTCGTCGGACCATATCCGACGGTACTGATCGGCTACCATGAACGTTCGTATCCGTGCCAGTTGCGGTCGGGGGTGGGTGATTCACCGATCGGTGAAAGCGCCCGCCGGCGACCGAAGATAGCGCCGTCTCGCGTAGCTCGGCGCGCGCCTCGACTCTCTGGTCCGCCCGCGAGAGGTCGATATCCTCGCGGGTCTCGATTTCGATGGCGGCGGCCACAGGCAGGTCCTGGTGGGTATACCCCGGGGGCTATACTACCGGCCGTCGTTCGATCGCTATGACGGTCGAATACCACCCGATCGAAGCCTACGGGCTCATCGGCAACGGTGAAACCTGCGCGCTCGTCGGACCGGACGGATCGATCGACTGGTACCCGGTCCCCCACGTCGAGTCGCCCAGCGCGTTCGCACGGGTTCTAGACGCAGAACGCGGGGGATCCTTTCGAGTTGGTCCCGACCGGTCGACGACCTCGTTACAATCGTATCTCGACGGAACGAACGTGTTGGAAACGACCTTCGAGTCCGACGAGGCGACGGTTCGGCTCGTCGACTTCCTCCCGCACGTGGATATGACTGGCGTGGAGACAGACCGAACGTTGTACCGGAAGGTCGAGTGTACCAACGGTGAGTGTTCGCTCTCGTTCGCGTTCGACCCGCAACCTAATTACGCGATGGACGATCCCGGGCTGGCGCTCCGAAACGGACAGGCGCACGCATCCGGGTCCGATCCGGAACTCGTTCTCGCCGGCGAGGTCCCGTTCGAACTGGACGATACGAATTCGGTGATACACGGATCAACGTCGCTTCGAAGGGGCCAGTCGGTGTGGCTTACGCTGAGTCACGACGGGGGTCCCCCGGATATCGACGACTGCGACCGCACGCTGGCTGCGACGGTCGAGTACTGGCGCGAGTGGACACACGACCACGTGGACACTGATTCCGACGGTAGCGACGAGGAACGCTCCGAACCGTCGTGCGTGTTCGACGGCCCCTGGCACGACGAGGTCGTTCGGTCGGAACTGGTGTTGAAGTTACTCGCCCACGAGGAAACCGGCGCGGTAACCGCGGCGCCGACGACCTCGCTCCCAGAAGAGTTCGGCGGCGTCAGAAACTGGGATTATCGATTCAACTGGCCGCGAGACGCCGCGTTCACCGTGCAGGCGTTGGCCCACCTCGGACACCTGGATGAGGCGGGTGCGTACTTCGAGTGGGTCTTGAACCGGTGTGCGTCGGACCCTGGCGAGATACAACCTCTGTACGGACTTCACGGCGAAATCGAGTTGACCGAACGCGAGCTAACGCATTTTCACGGGTATCGCGGTTCCGCTCCGGTCAGAGTTGGCAACGCGGCCGCGAAACAGCGGCAACTGGACCTCTACGGCGAACTGCTCCTTGCAATCGCGGCGACGGTTCATCACGGGTGGGACCTGCCCCGAGGCGAGTGGCCGGCGGTTCGTCGAATCGTCGAGTACGTTCGGACCGTCTGGGACCGGCCGGACAGCGGTATCTGGGAGGTGCGATCGGAACCCCGTCACTTCGTCCACTCGAAGGTGATGTGCTGGGCGGCGCTGGACCGTGGAATCGAGTTCGCCGAGGCGAACGAGTGGGAGGCACCCGTCGAGCAGTGGCGAGAAACGCGCGAGGAGATCAGGCGGGCGATCCTCGAACGGGGCTACGACGACCGTCGTGAGACGTTCGTCCAGTCGTTCGACAGCGACGCGGTCGACGCGGCGGCGCTGTTGTTCCCGATCGTCGGGTTCCTTCCGTTCGACGACGAACGTATCGAGGGCACTGTCGCCACTATAAGAGACCGGCTCGAAACCCGGGATGGATTGGTCCACCGATACGACGGCGAGGACGGGCTTCCCGGCGACGAGGGCACGTTCACGCTCTGTTCGTTCTGGCTGGTCGACGTCCTCGCGCTCTCCGGGGAGGTCGAAACGGCGTCGGCGCTGTTCGAGACGCTCATCGGATACGCAAGTTCCCACGGACTGTTCGCCGAGGAGATCGATCCGACCGAACCGGGTGACGTGGGCACTCACCGCGGAAATTACCCGCAGGGATTCAGCCACATCGGCGTGATAAACAGCGCGCTCTACCTCGGTCGGGTCCGCTCGCCGGAGACGCCGGGGCCCGATCCGATCGGGATCTGGCTCGGGGAGGGCTCCCACGTCCCGGATTGAGCGTCTCTCGGCGGTGGGCGACTCCTGAAGGCGACGGTAATGAAATATCCCCCGAACGCTCTTGGATCCTGCCGTCGCGCACTAGCGCATGCAAGTCGGCATCATCTCGGATACGCACGACAACGTCGCGGCGGTCTCTCGCGCGGCGGACGCGTTCGAGCGCGACGGCGTCGACGTGATCGTCCACTGCGGCGACTTCGTCGCCCCGCCGGTCGTCTCCCTGTTCGAGGGGTTCGAACTCCACGGCGTGCTGGGGAACAACGACGGCGAAGTCGCGGGCCTGTACGCAGCGTTCGACGAATTGGGCGGCGAGAGCGAACTCCACGGCCGGTTCGCCGACCTCACGTTCGACGGGCTCACGTTCGCCGTCCTCCACGGCGAGTCGCTCGCGGAGGTGCAAGCGATCGCCAACTCGGATCAGTACGACGTCGTCTGTTACGGCCACCACCACGTCCGTGAGGCGACCGAGAAAGGTCGCACGACGCTACTAAACCCCGGTGCGCACTTCCCGGCGGTTGCCGAGGGTCACCGGACGGTCGCCGTCGTCGACACGGAGACGGAGTCGGTTCGATTTCGAGAACTGGCGGAGTGAGACGGCAGATCGATCCCGCTCGGCGCGGTCGCCCGTGCGGACCAAGGGCTTAACCCCGTCCGCCGAGTATCCGATTCCATGCAGCACGTGAAGATTCCGCAGGACCGCATCGGCGTCCTCATCGGCAGCGGCGGTGAGACGATGCGCGAGATCGAGTCGGCCGCCGAGGTCAGACTCGACATCGACTCGGAGAACGGGTCGGTCGCGGTCGACGCCGTCGGCGACCCTGTCCGCGGCCTGAAAGGCCCGGAGATCGTCCGCGCGATCGGTCGCGGTTTCGCTCCCGAAGACGCCCTCACGCTCCTCGACGACGAGCTGATGATGTTAGATATCGTCGACATCGCGGCCGCCTCGCGCAACTCGAACGACATGAAACGAAAGAAGGGACGGCTCATCGGCGAGGACGGGCGCACCCGCGAACTGATGGAGGAACTCTCGGGCGCGTCGGTCGTCATCTACGGCTCGACGCTCGCCGCCATCGGCACGCCCGAGGAGGTCGACGTCGTCAGAAGCGCCGCTGAGATGCTACTCGACGGGGCGCCACACGGCGCCGTCTACTCCTTCCTCGAGGACAAACACAACGAACTCAAACACCAGGGGATGCAGTACCACCGGTATCCGGGATCCGGGACCGAAGAGCAGGTCTGATCGATTCTCCGATTCGCGCTGTCGATTTCGACCGTATCCCTGTCGACCATTCGAACCCGATGTCGAGGCGGATTCGGCCCAGAACCGACATATAAACTGCCCTGTGACAACTCCTAACACATCCCTCTGTTGACCCACCGGGTGGCGAATCGCGACCGTCGCTAACGAAACACTTTTATAGAATCACAAACAATCCTTCGAGTGACTATGGCTCAGCAGCAAATGGGTAACCAGCCCCTCATCGTACTGTCGGACGACAGTCAGCGAACGTCCGGCAAAGACGCACAGTCGATGAACATCCAGGCCGGGACGGCCGTCGCGGAGTCGGTCCGCACGACCCTCGGCCCGAAAGGGATGGACAAGATGCTCGTCGACTCCACCGGCTCGGTCGTCGTCACGAACGACGGCGTCACGCTCCTGACCGAGATGGAGATCGACCACCCGGCTGCCGACATGATCGTCGACGTCGCCGAGACCCAGGAGGACGAAGTCGGCGACGGTACCACCTCCGCCGTCGTCGTCGCCGGTGAGCTACTCAAGCGCGCCGAGGACCTCCTGGACCAGGACATCCACGCGACCACCGTCGCGCAGGGATACCGCCAGGCCGCCGCCGAGGCGACCGACGCGCTAGACGAGATCGCGATCGACGTCGACGTCGACGACACGGAGATCCTCCAGCAGATCGCCGCCACGGCGATGACCGGCAAGGGCGCCGAGAACGCCCGCGACCTGCTCTCGGAACTCGTCGTCGACGCCGTCCGCACGGTCGCCGACGATGACGGCATCGACACCGACAACGTCGCCGTCAAGAAGGTCGTCGGCGGCGCCATCGAGAACTCCGAACTCGTCGAAGGCGTCCTGCTCAGCAAGGACCGCGTCTCCGAGAACATGCCGTACTTCGTCGAGGACGCCAACGTCGCCATCATCGACAACGCCCTCGAGGTCAAAGAGACCGAGATCGACGCCGAAGTCAACGTCACGGACCCAGACCAGCTCCAGCAGTTCATCGAGCAGGAAGAATCCCAGCTCAAGGAGCTCGTCGACACGCTCGCCGACGTCGGCGCCGACGCCGTCTTCGTCGACAAGGGAATCGACGACATGGCCCAGCACTACCTGGCCCAGGAGGGCATCATCGCCGTCCGCCGCGTCAAGGACTCCGACGCCCGACGCATCGCCCGCGCGACCGGCGCCACGCCCGTCTCGAACGTCGACGACATCACCGAAGACCACCTCGGCTTCGCCGGCTCCGTCGCCCAGCGCGACGTCGCCGGTGACGACCACATCTTCATCGAGGACGTCGAGGACGCAAAGGCCGTCACGCTCATCCTCCGCGGCGGTACCGAGCACGTCATCGACGAGGTCGACCGCGCCATCGAAGACTCCATCGGCGTCGTCCGCACGACCATCGAGGACGGCAAGGTGCTCGCCGGCGGCGGCGCGCCCGAAGTCGAACTCTCGCTGGCCCTTCGCGACTACGCCGACTCCGTCGGCGGCCGCGAGCAGCTCGCCGTCGAGGCCTTCGCCGACGCGCTGGAAGTTATCCCACGCACGCTCGCCGAGAACGCCGGCCTCGACCCCATCGACTCGCTCGTCGAACTCCGCAGCGACCACGACGCCGGCAGCACGACGGCCGGCCTCGACGCCTACACCGGCGACACCATCGACATGGCCGACGAAGGCGTCTACGAACCGCTTCGCATCAAGACGCAGGCAATCGAATCCGCCACCGAAGCAGCCGTCATGCTGCTTCGCATCGACGACGTCATCGCCGCCGGCGACCTCGCCGTCTCCGACGATGACGACGGCGAAGACATGCCGGGCGGCCCGGGCGGCGGTATGGGCGGCGGCATGGGCGGCATGGGCGGTGGAATGGGCGGCATGATGTAGGCGAGGTCTGAGCATCGCGAAGACCTCGAAAAGGCGAACGGCGAAGCCGTGAGCAGGGAGGTCCGAAGGCCGAAGGCCGAGAACCTCCGAAAAGCGAGCGGGGAGCGAACGCGACCCGCGAGCCAAACCTAAATTTTGCTCTGCGGGCCGGCAGAGCCGGCCCTCGGCAAAATCTTCAAAAGAGCCGGAAGGCTCTTTTGGACGGCGAGGGAACGGCGTTCCCTCGAGCAGTCGGCGCGAAGCGCCGACGACCTCGCGGGATCTCCGATCCCGCTTAGCTTCGATGAAAAGCACTCCTCCTTCCCCGCCGACGTCGCGAAGCGACGTCTCTGGGTCAGTCGTCGGCCCGGTCACTCGGCCGTCGGCCTCGTTCGCGGTGAACGCCATCGCTCACGGCGGTGCCGATCGTGTTTCCTGGATTCTCGCGACACTTCGAACCGCGCCTTCTTCGAACCGCTCGCTCGCCGATGCTAACCCCGTCGTTCGCGAACGGTGCCGTCACCGGGTGAAACGATCCCTTCAGTCTGCAGAAAGAGTTTACCGGAATCGTACTATCATCTCGTATGCATCGCCGCTCACTCCTCGCGACGGTCGGCCTCACCGTTGTCGGAACGCTGGCCGGCTGTCTGGAGTCGACGCCGCTTTCGGGCGATCCGGAGCCGCCGGACGACCTGGTTGAGGAGACGTTCGAGTCGATCACGCCCGACGAGTCGGTGCCGGCGTCGGACGAGCCGCCGACGATCGCGTTCGTCGAGGACGATTCCCGCGTCGTGATCGAGGGATCGCTCACCTACAGTTCGAGTAGCTGTGGCGGGGTCGACCCCGGCGAGACGAGTTACGACGCTGTCGACGGGACCGTAACGACGAGCGTGGCGGCCTACTACGACCACCCGTCGGGAACCGACTGCACCGCCGACGAGGTGACGACCGGCTACCGGCTGACGCTCGCGTTCGACGATGGCGTCCCCGAAACCGTCGAGATGACCGAGGACGGGACAATGGGGACGTTCGACGTGACCGAGTCCCCGTGATCCAGACTGGTTCGTTTCACCATCGAAAATCGCCGGCCACTATCTTCATACGTCCATACGGTCATACCGAAACGAGTCAGACCCCCATGTCCGAATCCCCGCTCTATCAGTCTCTCTTCGAGCAATCGCCGGACGGAATCGCGACGGTGGATCCGGAGACGGCCCGTATCGAACGCGTCAATCCGGCGTACGCCGATATTCTCGGAACCGATCCGGAGGCGCTCGAGGGGCGTTCGTTCGTCGAGCGACTGATCGAGCGGACGTCTGCGGATCGGGCGACCCTCGACCGTGGGCTCGATACGGCCTGCCAGGGATCGTCTCTGGACGTCGAGTGCACCGTCGAACGCGGTACTGGGAGGGGTCGACCGGTCGCCCTCACACTCTCGTCACTCGAGGACCAACGAACGGTGTTGTCGACGCTCCGTTGGGGACGCGAGCGGAGCGAACGGGATCTACCGGATGTCGAGATGGCCCACCGTCTCGATGTCGCGTTGACCGGAACCGATACGGGCGTCTGGGAGTGGGATATGGCGAAGGACGAGGTGATCTGGACCGAGTCGATGGAACGACTGTTCGGACTCGAAGCGGGGACGTTCGAGGGAACGTTCGAGGCGTTCGCAAAGCGGGTCCATTCGGATGACCGTCCGGCCGTCACGGAGGCGATCGAGACGGCGGTCGAACGTGAGGAACTCTTTCAGATCGAGTATCGCATTCGGCGCGATGACGGGGAAACGCGGTGGGTCTACGCACGGGGTGAAATCCACGAAACCGACGACGGTGCCGGTCGCATCGTCGGCGTCGTCACCGACATCACCCAACAAAAAGAACAGGAACAGGTCCTCCATCGCCAGGAACGTCAGTATCGCGAACTCGTCGACCGCTTGCCTGAGGCGTACTACACGTTCGATAGCGACTGGACGATGACGTACTGCAACGAGGTGATCGCAGACCGATTCGAGACGACGGTCGAGGAGATGCTGGGAGAAACTATTCGGGACATCTACCCAGAGATCGAAGACACCGTTCTCGAAGCGGCGTTCCGGACGGTGATGGAGACGCAGGAGTCGGCCACCTGTGAGTATTACGTCGAGGAGTACGGCTACTGGGTCGAGGCGCAGGTGTATCCGTACGAAGATGGCATCGCCGTCATCTCCTCGGACATCACCGAGCGAAAGGAGAAGATGACGATGGTGCTCGATACGATGCCGCTCATCTTCTTCCAAATCGACACGGACGGCACGTTTCTGGAGTCACGCGGTAAGGGCCTCTCGAAACTCGGCCTCGAACCGAACGAGGCCGTCGGACTCTCGCTGTTCGAGTTGTACAGCGAGGAACCGGCGATTATCGAGGCGGCCGAACGTGCACTCGACGGCGAATCGATCTCGGCCATGATCGAACACGGGACCGACCACTTCCAGACGCACTTTAGACCGATCGTCGAGAACGGCGAGGTGACGAGCGCCATCGGCGTCTCGATGGACGTTTCCGCCCTCGAGCGCCAGCGCGAGCAGATGGAGTTTTTCAACTCGATTCTTCGCCACGACGTCTTGAACGGAATGACCGTCATCAAGACCCGCGGGCAAATCCTCGCCGAGCAACTCGACGGCGAGCAGGCCCGGTACGCCAAAACGATCGTCGACTGGTGTAACACGACGACGGAGATAACCCAGCGCGTCCAGCGAGTCATCGAAACGCTCACCACGCCCGACGAGGATCTCCGCGTCGAATCGATAGACCTCACGGCGATTCTCGACCGGAAACTCGATGAACTTCGAACGGCCCACCCCGAGATCGAGTTCATGGACGCCGTCCCACGGAACGTCTCCGTTCGCGGAGACGAATTACTCGCGGACGTTCTCGGCAACGTGCTGTTGAACAGTATCGAACACAACGACTCGGACGGCTTGACCATCGACGTGACGCTCGAAACGGACGACAGCGTCGTCCTGCGAATCGCAGACTCTGGGGTGGGTATCGACGAGGAACGACGCGAATCCGTGTTTCGACGGGGTGAGACCTCCCACGCGAAGGAGACCGGGTCGGGCTTTGGCCTGTTCTTCGTCGACGTGATGGTCGACAAATACGGCGGTGACGTCTGGGTAGAAGAAAGCGATCTGGGAGGGGCCTGCTTCGCTCTCGACCTCCCGCGAGCCCGGGCGGAGGCACAACAATGATACGCACATCAACACAATGTGAGGTAATAGCATGACCGTCTCGGACTCCCCAGTCATCGCGATCGTCGAGGACGAACCGGCCGTCGCGGAGAGTTACGAACTCTGGCTCGACGACGAGTACGAGATCAGGCGCGCACACGACGGGGCCGAGGCCCTCGAGGTCATCGACGATTCGGTCGATGTCGTTCTCTTAGACCGGATGATGCCGAAATTGTCTGGCGCCGAGGTGCTCCAGGAGATTCGCGAGCGGGAGGTCGACTGTCGCGTCGCGATGGTGACGGCGGTCGAACCCGATCTCGACGTCATCGAGATGGGGTTCGACGCGTACGTAACGAAACCGCCCGAGCGGGACGACCTCCTCGAAACGGTTCGGACGCTGGTCGAACGCGGGTCGTTGAGCGACGACTTACAGGAGTATCACTCGTTACTGGCTCGCCGTGGCGCCCTCGAAGCGGAGCAATCCGCCGAGTCGCTGGCAGAAAGTGAACCGTATCAGGAACTCCTCGAACGGATCGAGGCGAAACGCCTCGACGTAGACGAGGGGCTCGGAGACATGGGTTCAGACGTCGAGTTCGTCAGCGCGGTTCGCGAGATCGACGCGGATTCGGATCTGTTCGATGGGGACGGTCCTGAAACCGCCGATACGTCGGAGACGACCGATGACTGACGGATTCTGCGTGACCGGCTTCCTGCCTCGAACGCCGGATCGTCTCGATCCGGGAACGAACGTGGCGATCGTGGGGCCGTCGATGAGCGGCAAACGAGCACTTGCGTTTCGACTGCTGACGGCCAACTACGAACCCGACGATGGAATTCTGTGCATATCGACGGATAACGCAGAATCGGTATTCGACGATCTCGAGCGCTACGCTGGTTCGATCGATCGAAACCGCGTCGGCGTCATCGATTGTTCGGGACGAAGCTTCGATCTCGTGAGCGACGGACTGACAGAGACGATCTCGTCGCCGGCCGACCTCACCGGCATCAGCATCGGATCGGCGAAACTGATGAAGCAACTTTCCAGCCGAGGTATCTCGGATATCCGGTACGGACTCATTTCCGTCTCGACGCTTCTCCAGTACCTCGATCGAAACACGGTCTTCAAATTCCTCCACGTCTTCACCAACCGCGTCGCTGAGACGGACGGACTCGGCATCTACACGCTGAACGACGATACGCACGAGCCGACGACCGTCAACACGATCAAGGGACAGTTCGACGCGGTGATCGAACTTCGAGAGACGGAGACCGGCGACTACGAATATCGCGCGCTCGGGTTGGGGCGCGAATCGATGGGCTGGGAACCGATCGAATCGTCTCTCGTGGACCGTTGAGTCACGCGAACGACTGTCGTCTCGAAGACGAGAATGTCACCGAACTCGGTGGGCCATCGTCGCCGTTCGGTCGGTCGTACTCCCGGGCCGAAAAACGAATTACAGCTCGTCTCGATCAATGCCACAACACGGTCGAGATGTGGGTCTCCGACGCCAGCCGGCGCGTCTCCTTACGGAGCGATGCCGACGAGTATCTTGTAGATCATCACGACATCTTCCGTCGTGATCTCGCCGTCTCCGGTCAGGTCGCCACACTCGGGATTGACGAACCCGTCCGGGTCCAGGCCCGCGATATACTGCAGCGTTAGCGTCGCGTCTAGCGAGGTGACCGCGCCGTCACCGTCGACGTCGCCCGGAAGCGCACACGCGGGATCGATGCTGACGTTGGCCGTGTCGAGCGAATCCGCACTCGAGACGGTGATCGCGCCGGTTCCGACGTCATCGGGAGCGGTATCCCAGGTCAACTGACTCTGTATCGACTCGCCGGCGTCGAGCGTGACGTTTGTGGCGTCGACGACCGTCCCGTCGAGGGCCGCGAGATCGACCGTCTGCGTCCCCGCTCCGCCACCGGTATTGTCGATCTGGGTGGTGACGGTGAGCGTCTCGCCGGCGGTGACCGGCGAATTCGTCTCGAGAATGCCGACCTCGAACGCCGATTCCGCCGCGGTCACGGTGACGGTGGTGGCGTCGCTTTCGTCGTCGCTCGCGACCGCGACGGGGTGGCTACCCGCATCGCCCGAATCGGTCTCCCAGCCCAGGTCGATCGTCGTCGATTCGCCCGCGTCGAGGTCGACCTGTGCGCTGTCGACGGTGGTGGAGTTGACGGCTAGTTCGACGCTCTGGGTGCCGTACCCGTCACCAACGTTTTCGACCGCCGCGGAGACGACGAGCGTCTCACCTTCCACGACGGGATCGTTCGTCTCGGCGATCTCGACGGCGAACACCGACTCGGCCGGATCGATCACGACGTCGGCCGACTCACTGTCATCGTCGCTCGCGACGACCACCGTCGTCGATCCCGGATCGGCCTCGTTCGTCACCCACTCGAGCGTCACCGACTCGGATGCGCCAGCGGCCAGTTCGAGTTCGACGCTATCGTGTACGTCTCCGTCGTGTTCGAGCGTGATCGATTGCGTTCCCGACCCGGTTCCGACGTTGTCGATCAGTGCGGTCACTTCGAGCGATTCGCCGGCGGTGATCGGTGAGTTCGTCCCGGTGACGGTTACCTCGAACTGTGGACCCGCCTCGTCGGAGACGATGTGCCCGAGACTCTCCTGTTCGACCCTCGAATCCTCGCTCGTCCGATCCCCGCGGACGTTTAACGCGTTTACCGAGCCGTCCATCGAACCGATGTAGAGCGTCCCGTCTGCGACCGTCGGCGACGAGAACGTCGACGACGGCATCGACTGCCGCCACAGCTGTGTGCCGCTGTCCGCCTCGAACGCGTGTACGTACGGATACTGCGAGCCGACGTAGACGGTCCCATCGGCGACGGTCGGCGAGGAGACGAGCAACTCCTGCTGTCTCCCGAACCCGCTCGACCACGCCTGCGTGCCGGTCGACGCGTCGAGCGCGAAGACCGCACCGTTATCGTCTTCTTCGAATCCCGTTCCGACGTAGACCCGGCCGTCAGAAACGGTCGGCGACGAGTGAACCGCGCCGCCGGTGTCGAATCGCCACGTTTTCGATCCGCTCGTCGCGTCCAGCGCGTATAGTCCGCCGTCGTGAGATCCGACGTAGACGAGCCCGCCTTTGACGGTCGGTGAAGCGGTGACCTGCCCGTCGACCTCGGTCCGCCACGTCTCCGTGCCGTCACCGGCGTCGATCGCGTGGACGAATCCGTCGTCGTCAGCCACGCCGTAGGCGCCGATGTAGACGGTTCCGTCGACGACGACCGGCGACGACTCCGTACCGCCCTCGGGAACGAACGTCCACTCCACCGCACCGGTGTCGGCGTCGAGCGCGTAGAGGACGCCGAGCGAGGCAGCGTACACCGTCCCGTCGGCGACCGTCGGCGAGGAGTGGACGTCCCACGACGTCTCGTGGTGCCAGACGACATCCCCCGTCTCGGCGTCGAGCGCGAAGAGGCCGTCAGTCGAACCCGCGTAGACGACGCCGTCGGCGGCCGTCGGAGACGCCGATGACGGCCCGCCGACGTCAGCGGTCCACCGAAGTGATCCGTTCTCGCGGTCGAGCGAGGAGACCGTGCCGTTTTCAGACCCAACGAGCACGGCCTCGTCGTAGATCGTCGGCGACGACCAGACGGCGTCGTCCGTCGAGGCTCTCCACTCGAGATCGCCGGCGTCCCGCGCGAATCGCAGGGTCGTCACAGAGGCCGACCCGACGCTGGTCTCGAAATCGTACGACGCGGACTGACTCGGCACCGAGACGTCGATCGGCACCACCGTCGATTCGTTCGCCGCCAGATCGACGACGGCGGCTCCGACTGGTCGATCCGTGAGCGACCCTCCTGTCGCGGTCACCGTGGCGACGTCGACGACCGGATCGGCCCCTTCGTTCGTGACGTTGAGCCACAGGGTGGGCGTCTCGTCGACGCCGATCCTGCTGGGGAACGTGACGTCCGTGATCGAGAGCGAGCCGTCGCCGTCGTCGAGTGGATCGGCCGCGATGGCTGTGTCCACCGAATCGTCGAGGCCGACGCCCGTGACGGATCGGGTGATCGAGTCACCGACGGCGACCTCGTAGATGATCGCTGCGCGGTCGTCCGGCGCCGTCACCTCGAACGAAACCGTCCGCTCACCGTTCGGATCGATCTCGACCGGTTTCTCTCCTACCGTCGATCCGTCCGCCCGAAGCGTTGCGACGGTCTCGGTCGGGGCGTCGCCATCGTTTTCGATCGTGGCCGTGACGGTCACGGACGCGCCGCGGTCGACCGTCGACGGCGAGTCGACGTCACTGACCGAGACAGTCGGTGTGAGATTCGCCGTCACGAGTGCCGAACCTGCCCTGGTAAAGCGAACCGCACGTTCTGCATCGTCGAATCCTGGTTTCGAGATCCAGGCGACGTGGTCTCCGTCGGGGACCTCGACGCTGACCGAGCCGGTCGCATTCGTCGCGTGCGTCCGGTCCTGTGGATGGGTCAGGAGCGTAACCGTCGCGTTTTCGACGGCTTCGCCCGTGTGCTCGTTCGCGACTGAAACCGTCAGCGACGAGCGTACGTCCGTCTCGATCTCCGAAACCTCGTCGGTCACGAACGACGACGGGTTGCCGGTCGCGTCGTCTGCAATCGCGAATCCGAGCCGTCGTCCCTCGCTCACGTCGGTGAGTTCGACCGAGAGGCGGTCGGACGCGACGGACTCGTTGACTGGCGCCGAAAGGGCGATCGAGCCGGCTCCGAGTTCGGCGCCGGTATCGAGATCGCGGACCGTCACCGTGGCGTTCGCGTCGATCGGTCCACGGTTACTCACGAGGACGTTTGCCTCGGCCTCGCGATCGCCATCGAAGTGTTCGGTCACGCTGTAGCGAATCGGCTGGTGCACGCCGAGCGTGGGCGCGAACAGCCGCGTGGTCACGGTTCCGTACCGCGGTTGTGTCGCTCGCTCGTCCAGCAGCCCGTCGGGATCGATTCGAACGCGATCGACCGTCGTGGTATTGAACGAGTCGGTCGTGATCGGCACCTCGACCTGGATCGTGTCGCCCGTAGCCAGGTGTGATACCGTCTCGTCGACGGTCCACTCGTCGCCGTCCGTGAGTCGAATCGGCACGCCGGCCGCGTCGACGCCGCCGCGATTTTCGAGTTCGACGGCGACGGTCCCGTTGGTCGGCGTCCCCGTCTCGGAACCGGGTTCGGCGTCGACGGCCGTTATCGCGAGATCGGGTGCTCCGAGCGCGAGCGTGGCGTTCTGGGCGTACCACTCGTCGGTCGGCCCCGTTTCGCTCGATTTGACCGTGACCTCGACGATTCCGTGATCGGGGACGGTCACGTTCAGCGCGTACGTGCTCGTCTCGTTCGAGGCCAGCGGCTCGACCGATTCCGTCGCGAGTTCCGTCTCGCCGTCGGTGACGAGGAGCGTGCCTTCGTCGCTGTCCGTCGAGCCGACGTTTCTGACGGTTGCCTCGAGCGAGACCGTCTCGCCGGCCGTCGCGTTCGTCGGCCCTGTCACGTCAACGTCGAACGCCGGGCCGAATTCGACCGTCGACTGGAAGATGTCGTTGCGGTTGTTCGCCATCGGTTCGCGTAGCGTGTAGACCGAGACGAGTCCGTCTGCAGTGGCGATGGCGTCGGCGTGTTGTACCGAGGCGTTCTCGTCGAAGCCGGTCGTTGCCCGGCGCTCGCCGGACCAGGTGCCGTCGGTCGCGCTGCGATAGAAGACGTCGGTGGTCGTCTGCCCCTCGGGGGTCCCGCGGTAGGAGATGACCGTCTCGTCGTCGGTGCTGTCGACGGAAAGGTGGCCCAGCGAGAGCAACGTCGATTCGACCGGAAGCCGGTTCGGCTCGCCGTCGATAGCTTGCCACAGAGCGGCCGTTTCGTCGGTCGCAGTCGCCCAGAGCAGCGATTCGCCGTCGACGTCGTGATCGACGTAGTCGACGACGGCGTACTCGGCCGCGGCGTCGAATCCATCCGCGTCGATCGTACCGTGTCCGATCGATCCCGCGGCGAACCAGTCTTCGGCGGCGTAGTAGGCGAGTTCGACGGCCCCGTCGTCGGTCAGACCGAGCGCCGGCAGGGACGCGTTCTCGATCGTTCCCGCCGCGTCGACGCTTCCGGCGGAATCGAGCAGTCGGTACTCGACGGAGGCGTTCGCGAGGTCGAGCCGATCCGAGTTCGGATGGTGGTGCCAGGCGACCGCCCAGCCGTCGTCGGTCGCTTCGACGACCGGCGCCCGGTCGAGCGCTTCGGAATCGGTGAGGAACTCGGGGTCGCTCCACGAGTCGCCGTCGAAACGGCTCATCGCGATGTCGAAGTGAGCGGCGATCTCGTCCGGATCGTCGAACGAGTCGGCCGGTTCGGACAGCCGCGTCCAGACCGCCAGCAGGTCCTCAGAATCCGCTGGCGAGGCGAGCGCCGGTTCGATGTCGTGGCGGTCGTCCGCCGTGACGGAGATTGGGTCGGACCATCCGGTCTCATCGTCGTAGAGACGGACGATGACGTCGTTCCCGTCGGCCGTGTCGGCTCCGTCGGGGAGGTAACTCCAGCTGACGGCGTGGCCGCTGTCGGTCGCGGCGATCGACGGCTCCGTATCCTCGTACGGCCGGTCGGTCAGTCGAACGAGGTCTTCGCCCGACGCCGTCGGGAGACGTGTGCTGGCCGCGTTCGCCGCGTCGCCGTCGACAGACGCGACGGTCGGGAACACGGTGGTACCGCGAGCATCGCGAAGCGTCATTCCCGCTGTGGAGTCGGTGTGTTCGTCGTACCAGCCGGACCAGTCGATGTCACAGTAGAACGGGTTGCTGGTGATGGCCGGCACATCCGGCTCGTCGGCCGTCGCCGCGGTCGAGTCTGGCCCGACGTCCCACTCGTTTTCCCACTCGATGCCACACTCCACCTCGCCTTCGACGAGCCCCCAGAGCGTCGCGGATCCGCCGATGTCGGCAGCGAGGCCGTATTCGACCGTCTCGACGGGAGTCTGTCCCTGCTGGGATATCCTCGTCTCGGATCCGCCGGAGACACCGACATCGGCCGCGGCCCCCAGAATCGATAGTTCACCGAACCCGGACAATTCACCACTCGACTCGGTCGAGCGTTCGACGATTCCGAACTGCTCGTCGTACGATACGATACTCGTTAGATCGAGCCCAACGGCAACTTTGAGATCCGCCCCAGCGAGCCCGTCCTCCGAGTACGAGTCCTTCTGTCGGTCGCTGAGAACGGAGACGGACACCCCTGCTTCGGTGTGTTCTTCGAGGGTCGAACCTAAGAAATCGATCCCGTCGAAGTCGAGTGACTCCGCGCCGCCGATGTCGGCCGATCCGCCGAAAATGCCGATTTTGGCCGCGGTCTCCATTTCTCCCTGCAGGTCTCCATCTGGAACGCCCGACTCGATGAGCGTTCGATCGGTCAGCCGAACTTCGAGCCCTTCCTTGAGCAACGGCACGTTCGGGATTCCTGCCCAGTCGAAGACGAACCCGTCCTCGTGGGGGTGCCAGTCGAATGCATCCTCGTGACGGAGTTCACAGCGCTCGCCGTCGGGCCAGCCGCCGTCGAGCGCACACCACTCGCCCGATCCCGGTTCGGAATCGAATAGCTGGTTGAACGCGAGCACCCACTCGAGTTGACGGAAGCTGGCGGCTTCCTCGGTCGTTTCGAGCACCTCGCCGTCGTCGAATTCGGCGACGACGTCGACGGTTCCACCCTCGTCGCCGGCGGCGAACGGATCGAGCGCGACGCGGAAGTCGTTCTCGTCGATTTCGTTGGCGCTGACGCCGCCGACGGTGACGTCGACGAGCGTGCGATCGGGGTCGAGATTGCTCACCCGGTAGTACTCCTCGACTTCGTCGGTGAACCACTCGTCGGGAAGGGCTCGCGTTATCTCGAGGTCGCCGACGGTGACGTTGACGCGGTGAGCCGCTCCCTTGTGCGGCCCGATCTCGTAGACGCCGGGTTCGTCGAAGGTGTGGACGATCTCGTCACCGGGTAGGATCGTTCCGTCGTCGAGGTCCCACTCGAGTTCGTAATCGTCCAGGGCGACGAACGGATCACAGCCGCTGATCGTGATCGGTTCGCCGACCTCGGGGTTCTCGTTGGTCACCGAGATGCCCGGTTCCCAGACCGGAACGTTCGGGTTGTCGCCGCCGTGGTCTTCTTCGGGGGGTTCCGGTGGCGGTGGGTACAATCCATCCGGGCCCTGATAATACCGGCCGCACGGCATCCAGAAGTGTATCCACGCTGGGGAATCAGGGACCGTGTACCGGTAGACGCGGAGATAATCGGGCGCGTCGAAGAACGGGTACCCCTCGAAGTACATGTGCTGGATGTATTCGCCACTATCCACCACCGGCCCGCTCCAGTATCCTTCGTCGTCAGACACGCCGGTCCCACCCTCACCGTAAATCTCGACACCGGCGATTGGCATTCGATCCGAGAAGAGCAGCGGCGAGTCGTTCGTCGGCGGTGCTGGCTGGTAGAAGTACGAGCGCAACGGCCTCGACTGGTCGACCGAACCGTTCCCGTCACGAAGCGACGGCCTGTCGATGGCGTGGTCGGTGACGGGGCCGTCGATGCCCAGGTCGCCCGGCGTCGTCACCGCCGGTCGATCGAGCGTCTCGTTCGACACCTCGAGGGCGGAAACGGTTTGGTCGCCGATTTCGAGCGTTACCGGTCCGTCGGAGACCGGATCAGTGCCGGTGGAACCGGCTCCAGCGACGATCAGTCCGAACGAGCCGAGAAGAAAGCCGACGGCGCAGACGAGCAGTATCGACTCCCAGACGGTGATCGCGCCCGGTTCACGCATGTGACACCCCTGTACGGTGGCCGTATGCGTCGGGAGAGTCGTGCTGAACGTGTCGTGCTGTGGGTCGAGTTGCGGCGCGACGGTGAATCGGCGAATCCATGGGAAGACTGCACCACTCTACAATATAAAATTATCTCAAAAATATGATGGTGCAATAAGGTGGTAGATCTGGTAGATCACTCCCCGTTCGAGCCTATAACTGGATTCGTCCCACTGAGTTCATGGCGGAACGACGCCGCCAGCGCTGTGGGGCGTGGCCGCGCTCGGTCAGCTGCTGGCCCCGACGCCGGCGTTAAATCACCGCGACCTCGCTTCGAGACGAGGTTAGGATCATCTCGTGTGACGATCGCTCGAATCGAAGTACACGGCCGTTTCGGTACGTTCTAAGTACCCGCCCACGAGAGACGCCGGTATGGAGACACTGTTCCTCTCGGACGAGGACGTCGACGCCTACGCTGACGTACCAGGAATCATCCGTGCGCTCGAGGGCGCCTTTGCGGCCTACGAGCGCGGAAACGCACAGATGCCGGCCAAATCGTACATCGACCTCCCGCAGTACAACGGCGACTTCCGATCGATGCCGGCGTACCTGGAGACCGACGACTGGGACGCGGCCGGATTGAAGTGGGTCAACGTCCACCCGGACAACCCGTCGAACTTCGATCTCCCGACCGTCATGGGGACGATGATCTACTCCGATCCCGAGACGGCCTACCCGCTGGCTATCATGGACGGAACGGAACTCACGATGAAGCGAACGGGCGCGGCGGCCGCCGTCGCGACCGATTACCTCGCCGTTTCCGACGCCACCTCGCTCGGTATCGTCGGCGCCGGCGTGCAGGCCTACAGCCAGCTCGAAGCCATCGCCGAAATCCGCCCGATCGCGGAGGTCGTCGTCAGCGACCTCGATGACGAGCGTGTCGAGCGGTTCATCGACACGTTCTCGGACGACTTCGATATCCGCGGCGGTTCGATCTCCGAGGCCGGCCACTGCGACGTCCTCTCGACCGTGACGCCGGTTCGTGATCCGATCGTCGGCCCCGACGACGTCGCAGGTCACACCCACATCAACGCGATGGGTGCCGACGCCGAAGGAAAACACGAACTCGACGACGACCTCCTGCGTTCGGCGACGATCGTCATCGACGACCACGAGCAGTGCACCCACTCCGGCGAGATCAACGTCCCCTACCACGAGGGCGTGCTGACCGACGACGACATCCACGCCGAACTCGGCCAGATCGTCGTCGGCGACGTAGCCGGTCGAACCGACGACACCGGCGTTACCGTCTTCGACTCGACCGGGCTGGCCATTCAGGACGTCGCCGCGGCCCACGTCGTCTACGAGGAAGCCAGCGCCAGCGAGGGCGGCAGTCCGTTCGACCTCGTCGGCGCAGGAAACTGACAGCGAGGGGGCGTCAGGACGGTTCGATCTCCGTCACCTGCTCGTCGCACTCGTCGCAGAACACCTCGAACACGGCCCGATCGCGGTCGAACTCGAGCGTCTGGATCGTTTCGGTCTCGCACGCCGGACACTCGCGCAGGTACTCGAGTTCCCGGCTGCCACGCGGCGCGCCGAGGGCGAGCATCGTCGCGCGTTCGTCGCCGCGGTTTTTGGCGAGCTGGAACTCGCCGGGTTCGAAGCGAATCAGCTCGCCGGGACCGAGCACCTGGTCGCCTTCTTCCGTCTCGAACGTGACGGTCCCGGCGGTGACGAAAAAGACCTCCTCCTGGTCCAGGTGACGGTGGTAGTCCCAGCCGAGCTGACTCCCGGGGTCGAGTTCGACGTAGTTGACGGCCAGGTGGTCGGTCCCGAGCGGTTTCGATAGTCGGTGGAAGACGTCCGCCCGCGCGATCGAGGGTCGGTCGCCGTCCCGTTCGACGTGCACTCGTTCCATGTGGGTCGAGGTCGGACGCAGAACGAATAAAACCGGCCGATGGGTCGCGGTCGGTCAACAGCCGCGAACGCGACGCGGGATCGACGCCGTCATCGCGAGTTCCGGGCAGTAGCGCGCGATCGGATCCCCGTCGGGTTCCGGCAATCCGTTCGCCGCAAAGAGCGTGTTATCCGAGAGCGTTACCGACGCCGACTGCAGCGGCCAGGGGGCGTGGGCCACCTCGCCGACGAGGACGTTCCCGACTCCCCGACCGTCCGGAGCGTAGAACCGGCGTCGCTCGGTCAGCCACGCGTCCCGAGAGTCCGGTTCGACGAAGGAGAGCGCCTCGTCGGGTTCGTAGTTCACGGCCAACCGAGCGGGCGGTTCGTCGGCCGACTCCCGCGTGCTCGAAAAGGAGACCCGGTTGCCCTCGTAGTCACTGCTCCCCTCGACCCGCGAGACGTGCATACGCGCGCGGGAGACGGGTAGTCGGGTCAGGCGGCCGGCGACCGTCGCGACGGCGGCGCTGTCGACGTCGACGCTGAAGAAGTAGAGTCCAGGATCGCCCCGGCAGGTGACGTAGGTTCGCACGTTTAGCTCCGGTGCCGTCATCCGAAGCATCTTCGGCGTCATCCGCAGTCCCGCCCTGGCGAGGACGAACGGCAAGACGCTCACCCAGGCCCGCCCGTTCCACGTGTCGAGCGTCAGGGGCTCGGGAACGTGGGGTCGCAACTCGTCCGGATCGATCGGCCAGTGGAGAAAGAGCCCGTCTCGCCAGGTGAAGGCGAACGGGTGAGGAAACCGGCCGCTTGCGCGCTCGGCGCTCGTTGGGGGGCGTGACCGTTCACGTACCGTTCCGCGAGGCATGTCCGCTATTCGACGACAACCGCCAAAAAGGGCCGCCACGAGGTCTGTATCCGATGATCGTCACGGTTTGGGGAGCGTCATGGAACCGCCAGACCGGTCGCGTGACAGAGTCCATCGACTCGATACCGTTTCGAATCCGTCGCGGGGACATGCGCGTTAGAATGTCCCGGGTGGTAAGAGCACCCGAGACGTGGCTTCCGAAAACCATGACCGGTTTTCAGTCACCATGTTACGCTACCAACCTCCGAGACAAAAAGGTCTCGCCCGCCCGCGGTATCGCCAGCGAGCGCTCTCTCCCGATATTGGCAGGGAATCCGGAGCGACCACGTCTCGATTCGAATTCTCATCGGAGGCTGCCTGATGGGGCGATACGATCCCGACGGCCCGACGCCCGATCGACCCTGCGAGCGCTGCAGTCGGGCGCTCACCCTGAAACACGCGTCCGCCTCGTCGCCTGTCACGAGGGTGCCCACGCCGACCGGTACCGCGATTCGCAACGACGGGTCTGCGCCGACTGCGTCGCGGCGATCGGGATGCTGGAGTTAGATTGTGGGAGCATTGACGGCCCGTCATAGCTCGGTGGGAGTCTGCGTTACGAGGCTAAACTCCTCGACATATTCACACGTACCGGATCGCGTCTGCGCTCACGTGTTCCGTTCGATCCGCTCTAGAACGGCCGGAAGGGACGTGAGGTCGTCGATGGTGTACGCCGGTTGCTGATATGGCACTACGTCGTCGTTCTCGACCCACACCGTCGTCATCCCGAAACAACGTGCCATCAGGAGGTCTTCGTTGAATTCGTCGCTGACCATGACCACCTCGCCGTCTACGCCGTCCACGCAGCGGTGATACCCTCTCGGATGCGGCTTCGGTCGTTCCAGCTCGCTCGAAACGAGCACCGAATCGAAGACGTCCCACACCCCGTGGCGTCGAAGCACCCGTTCGACCCACGGCTTTACCATATTGCTGAACAACACGAGCGAGTGGCGGGACGCTACCGCCTCGAGCACCTCCTCGCGTTCGTTCGGGAAACGAGGATCTAGCCAGGTCCGATCGATGTACTCGCGACACGCCGATTCGGTCGCTCCCGTGAGGGTCGATAGTAGGTCCACGTATTGGGCCTGGCTATCCAGAAATCCAGTGCGAAAGCAGTAGTAAGCCAACCAGCCCGGGTACGGGTCTCGATCCGGTGACACGCCGAGGAGGTGGGCGTACTCGCGCTCGTCGACGTGGTCGACCAGGACGCCACCGTAGTCGAGAACCACTCTCATGACTGATCAACGAGCGACTGAATTGATAGGTCTTCTGAACGGTTCCCGAACCTCGTGATCGATTGGGTGTCCTTGCAAGTCGATCGGACTGAGGGGCTCGACGAGAGCGATGCTGGCGCGGGCGCTGGGGAGTAAATCACCACTCGGTCAACCGACCAGGGAGGTGATTTTGGCACAATTCCGGGTACGCCGACGTCGACTCACGAACCGCGCTGGATCAGTGGGCCTTCGTCTAAGCAGGTCCACCGGCGACAGCTGGGTCCGTGACCGCCAGCGCTTCGGGTTAGACTGGACGAGCGTAGACGACCGTCGGATAGGCCTCGCCGTCGATTTCGTGGGTCGCCTCCCCGGTGCGTTCGAACCCCTTCGCTCGATAGAACGCGTCTCCGACGTCGTTTCCGTCGAGCATCTCCAGCCTGAGCGTCTCGACGGCCTCGGGCAGAAGTGAGAGGCTCCGTTCTAGCAACGCCGTCCCGACTCCCTCGCCCCAGTGTTCGGGATCGACGTAGATCGCTTTCAGGCCGGCTTCGTTCTCGCCGACGAAGGACTTCGTCTCGATGTCGCCCCACCGAAAATCAGCGAAACCGAGGGCATCGCCCGCGTCGTCCGTCGCGAGCAAAACTCCGCGACGGTTTTCGGCCAGTTCACGCGTCCACGCGGTGACCGCCTCGTCGTCGGGCTCGGCCGTCATCCGCTCGATGATGTCCTCCGGGAGGAGTTCGGAATACGCCTCGCTCCAGGCGCGCCCCTGAATGTCGAACATGTGGCGCGTGTCCGTCTCATCTTCGAACTGGCGGACGTACATCAGTGACGTGACAATAGGTGAGGGGGAACCTATATTTTCGCCAAGTACATGGAGACGAGCCTGTTGGCTGTGTAGAATAGTTTTATCCGCACATGCCGCCTGGCTACGTGGACTCGAAAGTCCTCGACCGCGAACGAAGTGTGGCGGCTTGCTCAGTTCGAAGCGTCCGCTCCGGCGGCCCTGATCGCCCCATCCAATCGGATGAGCGCCTCACTGACCGCGTTGTCCGTATCGAAACGGAACCGTTGGGGACTGGACCCATCGACGCGTTCGACGATCCCCAGCTCCGCGAGCAGGTCGATGTGGCGATTGACGGACTGGCGACTCACGTTCGCCAGGTCGGCGAGTTCTGTCTGATTGAATTCGCGGCGTGGTGGTAGATCGAGCATCGCATCGATCATCGCACACACGCTGTCGTTCTTCGTCAAGGCCCGCCACCCCGACGGATACGCGTCCCGGAACAAGACGTCGGAGCTGGCGGCCGAGGAGTGTGGGTGCGTCGTTCGTTCACTCATGATATGGGATGACATTCCGGCGGACCTGCGTTTTCGTGACGGACCGTCGCAAGTGTGGCCGAGATGTTGTTGCTGATGCTACGACGCATCTATTGTTAAATCTGGTGGAAAGGGGCGTAACACTCGTGTTACGACACCTGGCGCCCGACGATAATTTATATATAATGCCGAGTCCAGGGCGGCTGAGAGATCGATGCCTCCATCTCAGAAGTCGGATTCGACGATCAAATGTAACTTGCTGTGGAAACTCTGTCGTCGTCACGGGTGGAGCACGCCGATTCCACGCGATGATCTGGTTATTGCCGCATTGGAGAGTAGCGAACAGGGACGCGGGAAACGACTGGTTGCGGAGCTATTGACAGAACCGGATATCTCCTACCAGCGGAACAGGGGGTATCGAATTCGGAATAGCCCGGATGCACAAGCCTACGCGGCGTTTCGACTCCGCGAGAGTTGTGGGTACTCGACGTTACAGATAGAGAGTACCCTCTCTCGATTCAAGCAGGCCGGCGGATTCGATGTCTACGACAGAGAGACCGTTTTTCCGGCGAGCACCAACTGGTAACGTGCCCGTCGGCTTGTGGCCCTTCTCACCGATTCTTGAACGCCGCTACTCCACGATGTCGATCCCCGGCCGACCGGGTTCGGCGTTTTTCACCGTCGCTTCCTCGGCTTCGTCGGCTTCGAGCACCGTAACGGCCGCGTCGAACTCGCGTTCGATCAGCCAGGCGGCCGAATCCAGCGCTTCGCGTTCCTCGTCGGCCGGAAGCGTCTCCCGGAGCGCCTCGCGCTCGGCCTGGAGGTCCTGGCCGTAACTCGCGGCAGCGTCGCCCTGCTCGCGGATGTGGTCGTGGCCCATCAGCTCGCCGATCAGGTTGGGGGCGTCCGACTCGATCGCGATCTCCAGCGCGTCGTACTTCCAGGCGGGCGCGACGACGACGTCGATCCGCTCTGGATCGTCGATGCCCGCCACGTCGATGATGTCGCGGATGTCTCGGCGGGTGTGCTCGACCAGCCGTCGTCGCCCCTCCACGCGTTCGCGGTCGACCGTCGCCGTGGGCCAGTCGGCCTCGACGACGAAGCCGTCGCCGTCCAGCGCGTCCCACAGCTCCTCACTGAGGTGGGGCGCCACGGGCGCGAGCAGCCGAACGACCACAGAGAGGCCACGTTCGAACGTCGCCGGGTCGGGATCGGTGTGGTCGGCGTACTGGCGCAACGTCCGGACCAGATCCTGCGTCTCGCGCAGCGCGCGGTTGTACCGCAGCGCCTCGTACTCCTCGCCGGCGATGGCGACGGCGGCGTCGATCTCGCCGTCGACGTAGGCCGCGACCGAGTCTGCCTCACCGGTCGGCGGCTCCGTCGCGTAGTCGTCGACGAGCGTCTGCAACCGCGTCAGGAAGGCGTACGTCGAGCGGACGCCCTCTTCGCTCCAGTCGAAGGCGGTGTCGGGCTGGGCGGCCTGCATCATGAACAGGCGGGCGGTGTCGGCGCCGTACTCGTCGACGATGCGCTGGGGCGAGACGACGTTGCCCTTCGACTTCGACATCTTCGTACCCTCCAGCTGGACCATGCCGTGAGCCAGCAGGTTCTCGAACGGCTCGCGGAACTCGAGGCCCTCGTGGTCGGCGAGCACCTTCGTGAAGAACCGCGAGTACAGCAGGTGCATCACGGCGTGTTCGATGCCGCCGACGTACTGGTCGACCGGCAGCCAGTCGTTGGCTCGGTCGACGTCGAACGGGGCGTCGTCCAGGTCGGGCGAGACGTACCGCAGGAAGTACCACGAGGAGTCGACGAAGGTGTCCATCGTGTCCGTCTCGCGGACGGCGTCGTCGCCACAGTCGGGGCAGTGCGTCTCCTTCCACGCGTCGGCCGCGTCCAGCGGATTCCCGGTCGTGTTGATGAACTCGGGCAGTTCGACCGGAAGGTCTTCTGCGGGAACCGTGACGGGACCACACGAGTCGCAGTGGACCACCGGAATCGGCGTTCCCCAGTAGCGCTGTCTGGAGATGCCCCAGTCGCGAAGCTGGTACTGCGTGGCCGATTCGGCGCTCTCGATGTCTTCGGTCAACCGTTCGCGGGCCGTTTCGCTGTCGAGGCCGTCGTACTCGCCCGAGTTGACCAGCACGCCGTCGTCGGTGAACGCCGTCTCGGAGATGTCCGGGACGGTCGGTTCCCCGCTGTCAGCCGAATCATCGCCATCCGCGTCCCCGGAATCCGGCGCGATCACGGGGGCGATGTCGACGCCCTTCTTCTTGCCGAAGGCGTGGTCGCGGTCGTCGTGACCGGGAACGCCCATCAGCGCACCGGTGCCGACGTCCGAGAGGACGAAGTCGGCGACGAAGACGGGAATCTCTTCGCCCGTCGCGGGGTTCGTCGCCGTCAGATCGGTCGCGACACCGTTCGGTTCGTCGCCCTCGGGGTCGGCTTCGTGTTCGACGAAGTGACGAACGTCTGCGTCCGTCTCGGCCAGTTGCTCGCTGATCGGATGATCCGGCGCGAGCGCGAAGAACGTCGCCCCGTAGATGGTGTCGACGCGGGTCGTAAACGCACGCACTGGCCCGTGATCGGAAACCCGGAATTCGAGTTCCGTCCCGTGCTGGCGGCCGATCCAGTTGCGCTGCATCTGCCGGACCGAGTTGGGCCACCCCTCCAGGTCGTCGATCGCCTCCAGGAGTTCGTCGGCGTACTCGGTGATCTTCAGGAACCACTGATCGAGTTCCCGCTGGGTGACGGGCGTGTCACATCGCCAGCACAGTTCGTCGTCACCCTCGACTTGCTCGTCGGCGAGAACGGTCTCGCACTCGGGACACCAGTTGACTTCCGCCTCGCGGCGCTCGACCAGCCCTTCCTCGACGAACCGGGTGAAGAGCCACTGGTTCCACCGGTAGTACTCGGGGACGCAGGTGGTCACTTCCCGCTCCCAGTCGAAGCCCAGGCCGATCGATTCCATCTGCTCGCGCATCCGGTCGATACAATCGAGCGTCCAGTCGCGAGGGTTGGTGTCGCGCTCTTTCGCGGCGTTCTCGGCGGGCAGACCGAACGCGTCCCACCCCATCGGGTGGAGCACGTCGTCGCCGCACATCCGTCGGTAGCGGGCGTAGGCGTCGGTAATCGTGTAGTTGCGGACGTGACCCATGTGAAGCTCGCCCGAGGGGTACGGATACATTCCGAGGACGTACGTCGGATCGTCGACGTCGTCCGGCGTGCGATACACGGCCGCCTCGTTCCACGCGTCCTGCCATCGCCGTTCGACGGACGCGTGGTCGTAACCCTCGTCGCTCATCATGTAGAGGTCCGGGCGGCGCCAATCGTTAACCTTTCCATGCGGTCGACGTGTCGCGGGCGTTCGATCTGACGAGAGAGGTGACTGATCATCGGGACGTCGGTTCTCGTCGGTGAAGAACTCGTGATTTGACCCGAATCGAACTACGAGATGTCGATCTGGTGGCCACCGGTCTCGCCGGTGAGTTTCGGAAGCGTCACCGTCAGGACGCCGTTGTTGTACGACGCACCGATCCCCTCCTCGTCGACGGGGTCCGGCAGGCGAACGCGTCGGCTCACCGTGTGCTGGGTGCGCTCGCGACGGATGTAGTCGCCTTCCTCGTGAGTCTCTGCGGCGTCACGGCTCGCTTCGAGTTTCAGCGCCCCGTCGATCAGCCGGAGGTCGATATCGTCGGTTTCGTAGCCGGGCAAGTCGGCCGTGACGACGTACTCCTCGCCGGTGTCCGCGACGTCGACGCCGGCCTGGCCGGGGATCGTGAGGCCGCTGTCTCGAGCCATCCCCTCTTCGAACTGGGTGCTGAGCCGGTCGAACAGGTCCTCTAGGTCCTCGAACGGATTTCGGCGCATACCTGTACGTTGGTCCCGAACGGAAATAAGCGCTCCCCCGGACCAGAGGAGCTGGGTCTTCGAACCCGTACTCACTCGACGAGGGTGACGTCGTACGAACCGAGTCGGTGGATCTGTCCCGCGTCCAGAACGGATTCGATCTCCCCGAGCGCCGCCTGCGTTCGCGACTCGGAAAGCGCCGCCTCCAGGTCGAGGTGGAACTCGTACTCGCCGAGGCGTCTGCCGGTCGGCCGCGATTCGATCCGGGTCAGGTTCACGTCGCGGTCGGCGAACGGTTCGAGGAGGGCGAACAGCAGCCCCGGGTGGTTCGTCCCGGGCGCGATCACGACCGTGCTCTTCGAGCCGGTGTCGGTACGCTCCTCACCGCTTGCGAGGACGAAAAACCGCGTGCGGTTCGACGATCGATCCTGGACGTCCTCGTCGATCACCCGGAGTTCGTCCGCGGCGTCAGGGTGGGCGATGGCCGCGACCGAGTCGTCCTCGCGGGCGCGCTCGACTCCGGCGGCCGTGCTGGTGACGGCTTCGCGGGCGAGATCCGGATACGACCGATCGAGCGTCTCGCGACACTGGGCGAGCGCCTGCGGATGGCTCGCGACGGCATCGAACGAGTCGGTCTGGGCGAGCAGCGCGTGGCGAATCGGCAGGACGAGTTCGCCGACGACGGCCACTGGCGCGTCGACGAGCGCATCGCTCGTCTCCGTCACGCTCCCTTCGATGCTATTTTCGATCGGGACGACGCCCCGGCTGACGTCGCCTCGCGCGACGGCGTCGACGATCGCCGTCACCGATCGTTCGAACGAGACCGGCTCGCCGAGGGTTCGTGCGGCTCGATGCGAGTAGGTGCCGGCTGGGCCGAGCGTACGGACCGTCATCAGGGTGGCTACGCCCGTCGGGGCTAAAACTCCGCGGCTCTCTCGACGACTCCAGACGCTGGGGCTGTTGGGTCGGTGGCTGCCTGACGCGATTATCCGACCGTGGGTAGTTCCGAACCTGTGGCTGTCGGTACGCTGCTACCTGTCAGCAGAAGGGAGCCGTCGACGCAGCGTCGTACCCGTCGTGTGGGTCGTCTGCCGGTCGTCACTCGTCGAGGTGCTCGATCCCCTGTTTCGAGACGTTCGCCTCGGTAATTCGATCCGGCATCCAGTCGGGCTTGTCGTCCGGGGCCGTCTCCTCCCAGGCCCAGCCTTCGTAAATGTGTACCTTCTCCGTCCCCTTCTCTCGTAAGTGTAAGTCGACACGCTCGGCCGACTCCTCGCTGTCGCCGGGTTCGAGCCGCCGGGCGGCTTTCAGCGCCGCCTGTCGGGGTGTGTTTCCTGAGAAGACGCTCGATTCGTCACCGTCGGCTTCGCGGAGCGCGAAGTTTCGCTTACCATCTTCACGTACCATGGTTCCAGCCTCCATGACAGACCAGCGCACAATGTGACATAAAGATATCCCCGACAATCGGGTGACTGCGTCGGTACGTTTAAGTGAAATGCAGTTCACGACGTGGGGATTACCGCTCGTTGGCGAATTCGGGCCGTTCGATCCCGCCGACGGCTCGTTCGGCCCGTCGAAAATACGTCACCGTCGAATACATTCGGATCACGAGGCCGCGTTCGAAAATCATCGGCTGTGTCGTAGAAAACACTTAAGTATATCCTACGGCGAAGCACTCAGTAGAACCCCGCGATGGTCCGGAAAAAGACGCTGAGTCCAAGCGGTGCGAAAGACGAGGATGGCAACTATCACAACGTACACCTCAATCTCCACGAAGACGAACTGGAGGTAGCCGGGATGCAGATCGGCGACGAGGTCTTCGTCCGCGTACGGGACGGCAAAATCATCATCCAGAAAGCAGACGAGGACGAACTCGATCACGAATTCTAGCACGCTGTAACCACTGGTCGGTACTGGGGCGCTCGCGAGCGACCGGTATGGCTCGCACTCCAGGTATCGACCGCACATTCGGTATCGATCGCCTGTCCAGCATCGACTCCACCGGAAACGAGCGACGGAGTAGCCACGGCCTAGCCACCGCGCGCGCCGTCTTCGTGGCCGAATAACTACGCCTCGATACCGACCGAGGATAGATAATGGAGACTGATTCGACCGGTGAGGCGACCCCGGCGGTGGTCGTCCCGGCGATCGACGCGCCCAGCAGCGTCGCCTGCGTGCGATCGCTCGGCCGGCGCGGGATTCGGACGATCGTCGTCTCGGACTCGCCGACCGCCCCGGCGACGCGGTCTGCGTTCTGTGACGAGACCGTCCGCGTTCGGTCCCCGGGAGACGACCTGCTCGCCTATCGCGACAGCCTGCTCGCCCTCGCCCGGCGGGAAGCCGTCCGCTCGATAATTCCGGTCCGCGAGGCGGACGTCTACGTTCTGGCGAAGTATCGAGACGAGTTCGCCCAGTACGTCGAGACGCCCTGGCCGAACATCGAGACGCTCGCCCGCGTTCAGGATCGGTGTCGGCTGTTCGAGGCGGCCGATCGAGCGGGCGTCGCGGCGCCCGAGACCGGCCTGCTGGGCGAAACGGGCGATCGCTCTCGAGAGTGGATCGTCAAGCCCCGCTACTCGATCCTGACCGACGAGTACGTCGACTGCGGACCGCGGGCGTGTATCGCGCCACCGACGACGACGTACCTCCCGCCGGGCACCGAGCCGGACGTAGACCGGCTGACCGAGGCGATGGGCCACGAACCGATCTGTCAGGAGTACGTCCGCACGCCCCACGAGTACGGCTTTTTCGCGCTCTACGACGAGGGCGAGCCGGTCGCCACCTTCCAGCACCGCCAGCGTCGGGGCTACAGCTACGCGGGCGGGCCGAGCGCCTTCCGCGAGTCCGTCGAGATTCCCGAACTGGCCGACGCCGGCCTGGCCCTGCTCGACGAACTCGACTGGCACGGCCTGGCGATGGTCGAGTTTCTGAGAGACGAGGAGACGGGCGAGTTCAAGCTGATGGAGATCAACCCCCGCTTCTGGTCGTCGCTCCCCTTCACCATCCAGGCCGGCGTCGACTTTCCGTACTATTATTGGAAGCTGTGTAACGGCGGCTGTGCGCGCATTCCCGCCGAGTGGGACGTCGGCGTCGGCGGCCACCTCATCCGCGGCGAGTTACTCTACCTCTACTCCATCCTCGCCCACGACGTCGAGCTGGTCGATCGGCCCTCCTTCCCGGCCGCCCTCGGGTCGGTCCTTCGCTCGATGGTCGCCCAGCCTCGCTTCGATTACCTCCAGCGCGACGACCCGCGACCGTTCGTCACCGATCTGCGAAACGCGGTGGGGTCGATTCGCGGACGGTAAGTCAGTGTTCGGGGAACGGTTCCGGCGACAACGCCTCCACCTCGCCGCCGATCTCGTCGTAGAGCAGCCACCGGTCGTCGTGGCGGCGGAACTCGTACCGGGCTTCGGATTGATACCGGGGTTGATCGGGACGTGTTACTCGAATCAGCGCGCTCGCCTGCGTTCGATCGTCGTCATCGAGGATCTCTTCGTGGAGGTTCGATTCGATCACGTGAGGATCCTCCGCAGGATCGTCCCACTTGGACTAATTGCGGTGACCTGCTGTTCTTCGTACAGCGTTAGATCGATTACGTCGAAATCTACCGGTGAGTCCGGGTGGAGGTACGTGCTCGCTTCGTCGAGATCGACGGTATCGAGTGCCCTGAAGAATTCTTTGAGGGCATCCGGTGGATCGGGCGGATCGTCCTCGAAGTAGTCGGTACAGCCCGCGGTACCGAGGGTGAGGGCGGATGCCGCGAACAGTCCGAACGTTCGCCTATGCATCGTCACGCTCTGCATCAGGAAACGGCTCGGAAGTGAACGCGTCGACGTGTCCGTCTATTTCGTCGTAGACGAACCACTCGTCATCCACTCGACGCATCTCGAAGACGGTCGAGTGTGCCCGTGGCGAATCGATCGCAAAACCGGTACTGAACCATTTTCGAGCGTCATCCGCTTGCACTTCGTCCGTCACGTTTCCACCGTGTTCCGGATCGACGCGAGTCACGGGGTCGAGCCTAATATCCCAACTTTCGTATACGTCCAGGTTGACGGAACCCAGATCGACCGGCGAGTCTGGATGCAATAGCTCCTCGGCCGTATTGAGATCGCCGTCGAAGAGGGCTTCGAAGAACTCCCGCAACGATCCGGATGGCTCGGGCAGATCGTCCTCGAAGAAGCTAGAGCAACCTGCGGTACCGAGAGCAACGATAACTGTCGCGAACAGTCCGAACGTTCGTCTATGCATCGGTGCGGTCCAACTCTGGAAACGGCTCGATGGCCAGGGCGTCTGCGTTTCCACTTACCTCATCGTAGAGAAGCCACTCGTCTTCTAGACGGCGGAATTCGAACACTCCGTAACTGAAAAAGTTACGTTCGGGGATGTCTAAAAACGCCCCCACCCACGTTCGATCATCGCTGTCGAGCACATCGTTTGGGACGGCCTCTTCATCGAGATCTTCTCTCGGCGTTCCGTCTGGTTCGTACCAGATCGTCCGTGGTCTACTGACGCTGTGTGATTCGTAGACTGCCAACTCAATTTCACCAAGTTCGATTGGCGAGTCAGGATGACAGAGCCCCTTCGCTGCTTCTATCTCGCCCTCGTTCAGCGCCTCGAAGAATTTTCTGAGGACGTCCGTCGGATCAGGTGGATCGTCCTCGAAGTAGCTAGAGCAACCAGCGAAGCTGATAGTGCACACTGTCACACTGATCGTACAAAAATTTCGTCTGTTCATTTTGGGAGGGACTTACTAACTACTATGGACAATGCCTATATATTATTTACCCAATGTTTTCTCGTCCCAAAAATCGTCCGGGAGCGGACCAGTCAAGGACATTTCGACCGGGTACTGGTAGTGGAAGTCGTCATCGTCTAATCGCGCAATCTCTGCGGCATCCAGGTCGAACCGTTCAGGGTGTGCGTTGACGGTTGCTCCGGCGTAGGCGGTCAATCCCTCGTGGATTTCTGGGAACTCGATCCCTCGCAGCCCGGCATTCAGCAGCCGATCTGAACTCACACGGGCTTCGATTCGCTCGCGGAACGAGCCGGCGTTCGCGGGCATGATAATTTCGAACGTCCCGCCTGTGTACAATGCATACGGCTTTCCCAGCAGGTGGATTGTGTCACCAACGTTGATTTCGAGGGTTTCGTTGGGTTCAAGTTGGACGTCATACTTTGTCCACCAACTCGTCTGTCTACGGCCGCCCCAGTCCCATTGGCGTTCGTATCTCTCTGGCCAGTCGAAGACATCATCGAAGTATGATCCGAGGGCGTCAACAATGTCCTCAGCTTTATCGACGTATTCGTCCGCTTCAATCAGACGTAACCCAAAATCGATAACGTAGTCGCTGACGTTGTTCCCTTGTCCATCGTCGTATTCATCGTGGTACCCACCGATGTAGGCCGAATGATTAGATGCCTGCACGATTCCATCGGGATGTCCCTCGGCAGAACTCTCGTCCCAGGTAATCGCGTGCTCGGTGTACTCCACGTTTGATAGGAGATCACCGGAGTCGGAGTGGGTGATTGCATTTCCGTTCATCTCCAGTGTTATTCTATCCCACGGAAATTCTGTAACTTCATTGGCCGTAAATTGAACCACCGAGCTTGAAGCGTAGCCTTCCACGCTTCCGCCGTAATTATCGGTCGCTTCGTCACTGAACTCCCAGGTCCGGTTGATGTCACCGCCTCCACCGCCCGGTGGCGGATCGAACGGATTCCGGTCGTCCGTCCCCGCGTCGTCATCAGTTCCAGCCGAAACCGTCTGTGAGAGCAGACTCGCGCTCACGCCCGTCATCGCCGCAGTGTGGAGGAACTGCCGACGGGGCCGCTCGATCGTCGCCGGTCGCATGGGTTATCATTTCCCATGAGACAGACATTCACAACCAGCGCTATAAGTATTTGCAAAATGATAATAATTAACTGTGGGGGTGAATATGGGGCACAATATTAGAATGTCTTGGGTCATTTCTTCGAAAGTGGTGGTCTTTCATCCGTTCGTTTTGGATATCGCCATCCACGCTCGCCGCCAACCACTCCGCAAACGCGATCGAAACGCGGTATCGATCCGCCAATAGACGACGAAACGCCGACGACAACTCACCAAAAAACAGCCACTCACTCGCTTCGCAGCCCACTCAGATCGAACTCGAACGCGGCGACGGGGACTTCGAGGTCGTGTTCGACGAGCACCTCGGGGTGCAGTTCGCCGATCACGCCCACGTCGGTGCCGTCGAGTACCACGCTCGCGGTCCGGCCCTCGATGAACGACGGGTGATCGATCGCCGGCGTCTCAAGCGAGACGTCGAACGCGCGGGCGAGCGCCTGCAGACGGGCCTTCGCGTCCTCGTAGGCGGCGTCGTGGCGGGCGAGCACGGCCGCGACGCGGCGCGACTCGGCGATGCCCGTATTTTCAGACTCGTCGAGTTCGGCCACGAAGCCGACCTCGGCTAAGTCCTGCGGGTAGGCGCGGTGGGTGTTGTGCTCGAGCAGCGACAGCAGCGACGGGAGCGACCAGGTTCGCACGATGGCGAAGTCCTCGCTGTAGGGATTCTTGATCCCGGCCGGATCGCCGCCGCCGAGCACGTCCGTTCCGGGTTCGACGCCGCAGCGCTCGAAGTTGTCCGCCTCGCCGACGAGGTGGAAGTTGAGCATGTCCTCGAAGCCGAGCCCGACGAGCGTCTCGCGGACGGCCCGTTCGACTCGGCTGCGCTCGTGGCGACCGCCCACGGTGCCGACGGACGGGTAGCGCGGTTCGAGGTCGTTGAAGCCGTAGGCGCGACCGAGGTCGTCGATCACGTCGAGCGGGTGGAGCACGTCGACGCGGTAGGGCGGGATCGTCACCGCGTAGGCGAGGTCGCCGTCGTCGGTCTCGACCCGTGCTGCGTCCAGCCCGGCCCGCTCGGCCAGGTCGAGTATCTCTTCGGGATCCAGATCGATCCCCAGGACCGACTCGATCCGGGCGTGCGAGACCGTCTTTTCCCTCGTCGAGAGCGCCGGTCGGACGAGCGCCGGGACGTCCCCCTCGCCGGCGACGTCGCGCCCGCCGCCGGACTCGATCGCCTCGCTCGCGACCGCGGGATCGGCGTACTCGACGCGCACGTCCTCGATGGTGGCGCCGCGGGCGTCGAGCGCGTAGCAGATGATCGCACACATCCGGTCGATCGTCCACTGGTCGGTCCCCGTGAGTTCGACGAAGAGGTCGCGCGAGTCCGTCGACACCTCGGTCCGTCGGCCGTTGATCACCGGCGGGAACGAGAACAGCCCGATGTCGTCGTAGATCGCGGGCATGGCCTCGTAGTCGGCGACGACTGGCGCGTACTCCCGGCCCGTCGGGTGGTCTTCGAGCACGTCTCCGGGGGTCAGCTCCCGATCGGAGTCGAGCGGGACGAATCGCTCGCCGTCGGGCGCGACGCCCGTGTAGCGGATGGACGGATTCCCCTCGGTAGCCGGCGCCCCGCGAAGCATCGCGAGGTCGTGAATGCCGATGGCTCCTTTCACCCGGTTTCGTCCCATCGTCGCGTGGAGCTTCTCCTGGAGCTGGATGAGCGAGTCGAGCGCGTCGTCGTCCAGGTCGACGCCGCGGATCACGGCGCCGGTGACGAACGGTCGCTCGGCGGGGACGTCCTCGTCGACTTCGATCGTCCAGTCGGCCTCGGTCGTCGTCGGGACGTAGACGCCCCGGTCCTCGCCGTACTGGTATCGAAGCGAGCGGGCGATTCCCTCGACCGAGAGTCGGTCGAGCCGGTCGGGGGCGAACTCGAGTTCGAAGTCGCCGTCTTCGGTTTCACCCTCGTACTCCAGTCCGAGCGCGAACAGGTCGTCGATCAGTTCGTCGTCTGCGACCTCGGTCGCGCCCGAGAGCGTCCGCAGCTCGTCGGGGTCGATGTCGACGGTCGGCATCAGTAGATCACCTCCGCGTTCCGCAGGAACTCGAGATCGGCCAGGCTCCCGTGCAGGTCGCGGATGTCCTCCGCTCCCGTGACGAGCATCGCCAGGCGCTCTAAGGCGAGTCCCCAGGCCATCACGTCGGCCTCGACGCCGAGCGGTTCCAACATTTCCTCGCGGAAGATGCCTGAGTTACCGATCTCGATCAGCTCGCCCGTCGTCGGGTGGGTGCCGAACAGCTCGAAGCTCGGCTCGGTGTAGGGGTTGTAGTGCGGTTTGAATTGAATGTCTTCGATTCCGAACTGGGCGTAGAACTCTTCGAACGTGCCCATCAGGTCCCGCACCGAGAGCTCGTCGGCCATCACCCAGCCCTCGATCTGGAAGAACTCGAGTAAGTGCGTGGCGTCGAGCGTGTCGTTCCGATAGGCCTTCTGGACGCTGAAAAATCGAGCCGGCGGCTCGATCTCTCCGATCGCCTCGCCGGAGAGGTGCCTGGTGGTGAGCGAGGTGGTGTGTCCGCGAAGCGCGAGCGCGCGGGCGAAATCTTCGTCCCACGGCGAGCGGTAGCCTTCGCCGTCCTCGCCGACGCCCTCGCGGTGGACCCGTTCGACGCGTTCGACGAGGTCTGCCGGGAGATCGTCGATGTGCGTCGGCTCTTCGATGGCGAATCGGTCCCAGTGGGTGCGCGCCGGGTGGTCCTGGGGCATGAAGAGGCAGTCGTTGATCCAGAAGTCCGCGTCGACGTGCGGGCCGTCCATCTCGGAGAATCCCATCCCGACGAGGACGTCTTTGACCCGCTCTGCGGTCCGCCGAAGCACGTGCATCCGCCCGCCGTGGATCGTCTCCGCGTCGGCTTCGACGTTGTACTCGGCGAACGCCGCGTCGCGCCAGTCGCCGCTCGTCAGCAGGTCGGGCGTCACCTGTCCGACCGTCTCGGCGGTTTCGACGCCGGCCATGAGTTCGGTCACGCCGGCCTCGGTGAGCGTCGCCGAGCGCACCGTCGTCTCGTCGCGCTCTATCAGGTCTCGGCGTTCGAGCTGCTCTAACGCGTCCGAATCGATATCGAGGTCGTCTGCGGCGACGCCGCTCGACGTTCCATCGTCCTCACCCGCGTCGTCCGCAGCCGCGGCGATCGTCGAAAGCGCGTTCGCCTCCGCGTCGACGGATGGGTCGGCGTCCGGGTTCGCCGAGAGTTCGCCGCTGTCGATCGCCCCGTAGCCCTTCCGGGCGTAGTTCGAGAGGGCGATGTCGACCTGCGGTCCCTCGAGCCCCGACGCGCCGATCACCCGCCCCATCTGGACTGGTTCGTCGGCTCCGCCGGCGTCGATGGCGGCCTCGTAGAGTCGCACCTCCGGGAGGCCGTCGGCCTCGTACTCGCGTCCTTCGTCGGTCAGTTCGACGGTTTCGTCGACGCGTTCTGATACGGCGACCAGCCCCTCTTCTTCGAGTGCGAACAGCGCACCCGTGACCGTCTCTGGGGGCAGGTCGGTCGCCGCGGCGATGGCGTCGACGGACTGTTCCTCGTCCGTACTCGCGGTCTCAAGGACCGCAACCTGTGCCTGTGGCAATTGCATTCGCTTGTCTACTACCGCGTCCGTCTCTCAGTTAGCGCTTCCGACTCGCCGACGGCGGTCGTCGGGAGGTCCCGATCGGTCGGTTTCATCCGGGGACGACCGGTGGGGTCGCCCCGGGTTCCACCGCGCCCGTCACCGGGCGCCAAAAAAGCCAGGTCCCGTCGTCGAACGCGGCGGCTCGTACGCGATACACCGACGGCGGGAATCGCTCGTCATAGCTCAGACGGCGTCGAGTACCGACATAAGCCTTGCGACGGCCCCTCACTGCGCTGGGACCTTCCATCGGACGGGGTCACACGCCGAACAGTCGCGAAAATACCTTCGACCCGGCGACCCGCTGATGCGTTCTGATGGCCACTCGTTCGATACCGGGTTCCGCCGCGACATCGTACGCGTTGAAGAACTCCGGCAGGTTGGGCGGGTCATCTTCGATGTAGTCGGTACAGTCACCGCTACCGAGGGTAAAGACGGACGCCGCGGACAGTCCGTACTCACGCCTCTTCATCGTCACGCTCTACATCGGGAAACGGCTCGGAGGTGAACGCGTCGACGTGTCCGTCTATTTCGTCGTAGACGAGCCACTTGTCATCCACTCGGCGCATCTCGAAGAGACCCGAGTGAGCCCGCGGCGACTCGATCGCAAAACCGGTGCTGAACCACTTTCGAGAGTCATCGGCCCGAACCTCTTCAGTAACGTTTCCATCTTGTTCCGGATCAACGTGAGTAACAGGGTCGAGTCTAATATCTCAGTTTTCATACAGTCCCAGATCGACCGTGTCAAAATCGACTGGCGAGTCGGGATGCAGTAGCTCCTCGACAGTCTCGTGATCCCCTTCGAAGAGGGCTTCGAAGAACTCTCTGAGGACGTCTGGCGGGTCGGATGGATCGTCTTCGAAGTAGCTAGAGCAACCTGCGAAGCTGATAGTACACACTGACACACCGATCGTGCAAAAATTCCGTCTGTTCATTTCGGGAGGATCTTACTGACTACCATGGGCAATACCTATATATTATTTACCCAACGTGTTTATCGTCCCAAAAATCGTCCGGAAGCGGACCGGTCAACGACATTTCGACCGGGTACTGGTAATGGAAGTCGTCATCGTCTAATTGCGCAATCTCTGCGGCATCCAGGTCGAACCGTTCAGGGTGTGCGTTGACGGTGGCTCCGGCGTAGGCGGTCAGTCCCTCGTGGATTTCGGGGAACTCGATCCCGCGCGTTCCGGCACGCAGTAGTCGATCCGAACTCACACGGGCTTCGATTCGCTCGCGAAACGAGCCGGCGTTCGCGGGCATGATGATCTCGAACGCTCCACCCATGTGCAGCGCACCCGGTTTACCCCACAGGTCGACCACGTCACCGACGTTGATCTCAAGTGTTTCGTTAGGTTCGAGCTTTACCTCGTACTTCGTCCACCAGCTGGTCTGTTTCCGTCCGTCCCAGTCCCAGTCGCGTTCGTAGGTTTCTGGTGGTTCGAAGTAGTCATCGTAAATTGATCCGAGTGCATCAACGATCGTCTCAGCGTGATCAACATACGCGTCGGCACCGATCTGACTCAAGCCGAAATCGATCACGTAGTCGCTGACGTTGTTGCCTTCGCCGTCGTCGTACTCGTCGTGATAGCCACCGATCCAGTCGGAATCTGGTGATGCGTGTATGAGCCCCTCTTGTGGTCCGGCAGCGGAATCATCGTCCCAGGAGATCGCGTGTCCGGTTCGCTCTACATTGGGTAACAGCACGCCAGTGTCGGAGTGAGTGATTGCGTTTCCGTTAATTTCGAGAGAAATTATGTCCCAGTCTTTGTTTTTCCTCCCATCTGCAGTAAACTGAACTACCGAACTCGACGCGTACCCTTCCACGCTTCCGCCGTAGTTGTCGGTCGCTTCGTCACTGAACTCCCAGGTCCGGTTGATGTCACCGCCTCCGCCGCCCGGTGGCGGATCGAACGGATTCCGATTGTCTGTCCCTGCGCCGTCATCGTCTCCGGCCGAAACCGTCTGCGAGAGCAGACCCGCACTCACGCCCGTCATCGCCGCAGTTTGGAGGAACTGCCGACGCGGGCGGCTCGATCGTCGTCGGTCGTATGGGTTGTCATTTCCCATGAGACAGACATTCACAACCAGCGTCACAAGTGTTTGCAAAATGATAATAAATAACTGTATATGTGAATGTGGGACACAATATTAGAATGTCCTGATTCTTTTCTTCGAAAGTAGCGTCTTTTCAACCATTTGTTTTGGACATCGCCACTCACTTCCTGTGTCAATTACTCCGCGAACGCGATCGAAACGTAGTATCGAACCGGCAACCGGATACTGATACACCAGGAGAGGCGGCTTCTCAGTCTCGGCGTGAGTACCGATACCCTCCTCTACGCTTCGGCCGGAGTCTGGGGCACCATTGACGGAGATCGACCGATGGTAGCACGCCGGAACGGGGCGACGGTAACATTCGGAACGTTTTCGACGCGAGTGCCCGTGCGTCCACGGGATGGGGTTTCACTGGGACGATCTCTACAGGGAGGACGACTACGAGCGGCGAATCTACCTCGGCGACGAGTCGATGGCCGACTACCTCGAGACGTTTCTCGCGCGCTTCGGCCCGGTCGACGACGTGGTCTCGGTCGGCTGCGGGCCGGGGGTCGTCCCGTTCGAACTCGCCGAGCGGTATCCCGACCTTCCGATCACCGGACTGGACTACGCCGAGACGATCGTCGCCGACAACCGCACACTCGCCGCCGAACGCGGCCTCGAGAACCTTTCGTTCGCGGTGGACGCGCTACCCGACCTGGCAACCGACCGGCGCTTCGATCTGGTCTACTGCGTGGCGACGCTCTTTTTCGTCGCTGACGCGGCGCGAGCGATCGAGTCGCTGTACGACCTCGTCCGTCCCGGTGGCTACCTCGTGGTTAACTACCCCAACGAGCACACACAGGAGTGGGCGCGCGAGGCCGATCCCGAAAAGCGAGCAGATTTTTCGCTCGTCGCGGCGGGCGAAAACACGCTCTCGCGCGAGGAGATCGAGTCGATCCTCAATACTGACTCCCACGACTACTGGGAGGCGGTCGACGCCGACGACGAGGAGTTCGTCTCACCGGATCTTCCGATGGTGTACGTCCGTCGGTGAGCCAGCCGTCGCGAGCGGTCGGGTGCGGGAACGTTTCTTAACCCGCAGGCCCGTACAGCCTACCGTGACGATCACCCGGCCGGATCCCGACGGCGTGACCATCCGCCGCGCCGAGCGAGCGGACGTGCTCGCCGTCGTCCACATCGAGTCCGCCTCGTTCGACGAGCCGTGGCCGGCGAACGCGTTCGAGGCGTTTCTCGGCGAACCCGGATTCGTCGTCGCCGTCGACCCGGACGGGCCGATCGTGGGTTACGCCGTCGCCGACGTCACGGCGACACACGGCGGCCCCCTCGGCCACCTCAAAGACATCGCCGTCCACCCGGACCGGCGCGGCGAAGGGATCGCCACGGCGCTGCTCGAACGCGTCCTGTTCGTGTTGTACCGGGGCGGCGCCGGAACCGTCAAACTCGAGGTTCGCGAGTCGAACGAACCGGCGATCTCGCTCTATCGGCGCTTCGGATTCGAGTCGCTTCGCCGAACCGAGGGCTACTACGCCGACGGCGAGGACGCGATCGTGATGATTCGCGATCTCCGGTGATCGGCTCGAAGCCGACGCGCTCGCCGATCGAGCGTGGCCGTTTTCTCCCTGGCGACGCAATCGCTTCGTATGGGATACGCGTGTCCGGTCTGCGACGCGCCGCAGATAGACGGCGTCCACCTGGCGAACCACCTCGCGGTCACCGCCTCGCTCGACCGCCCCGACCACCGCGAGTGGCTCGCCGAGTACGCTCCCGACTGGCGCGATTGTGGACCCGAGGAACTCGCCGAGCGGGTCGTGACGCACGCTCCGGAGGCCGAGACGCCCGATTTCGAAACCGATGCTGGCGGCCGCCCCGACGTCGGATTTGAGGAGCAGTTGGCCGCCCAGAGCCGCCAACCCGGCCGCGGCGGCCCGATCGATGCAGCCAGCAGGTCCACCGGAACCCGATCGTCGGAGGTGGCTGAGATTCTCGACGAAGCCCGTGAACTGACCGAGTCGATGACCGCGAGCGGTGCGGACGGAGCGCAGACCGGAACTGACCGAGCGAATGTCGGAGATAGCCGAGTAGAGATCGGCGACGACCGAGCACAGGCCGACGACTCGACAACGGGAGATGGGTCGACGACCGAAGCCGTCGAATCGTCGTCCGGAGACGGTGAGTCGTCGTCAGGAGCCGACCCGACGCCTCGAGACGAAAACGCGTAACTAGTCGCCGTTCCAGTGGACAGGTATGGAGACAGCGGGATTCTTCGCACCCGACGACGCGGCCGAAGCGAGTGACTACTACGAGGGGGTCGGCCCGGCGGCCCAGACGACCGTCCGCGAGGTAGCCAAGGCGATGGAATTCGACCGTGAGGAGTATCGCGAACGCGTAACGGGCGACGTCGTCGAGACCGCCCGCGACGCCACGTTCGCGAGCCTGCTCGAAGTCGCGGTCGGCACGCGCGAGGAGTACGAAGCTTGGCGGGAGACGTACGACGGCGACGTTCACGAGATGGGCCACGAGGCCGTCGACAACGTCGCCTGGCACGCGGGGCCAGAGGACGAGGCCGTCGCCGCGACCTTCCAGAACGAACCCGAGGCGGCCGTCGCGACGCTGCGCCGGCAGTCGTTCGGACGGCTCTACCGGCCCCTGTTCGAGGAGTGAACCGATCGTCGAGACCAGTCAATTTCCGTCCGTGGTACGCCACACAATTTAGGTACTCTTCACCGAAGTGGTACCAATGAACGTCGACGAAACGGTCGAAACAGTCGATGAAAAGGGGCGCGTAACGCTCCCGAAGTCGGTTTTCGAATTACTCGGCCTCGAAGGCGGAGAGCGCGTCCGAATCACTGTCGAAGATGGACGGATCGTCATCCGCCCACACGGTTCCCGAGAACAGTTCATCGAGACGATGGAGGGATGTATTTCGGACGAAACGAAGGCCGAAGACGCGCCGTCGGTGACGCCGTCGGATGTGAAAGCCGACTGGACGAGCGATCTGCCGAACGCTTCGTCTTCCGAGTGACTCACTCACCCGAGACGGCGTCGGTTCGGGACGTAGCGACGTCCGAGTCGCCGTACTCGACCCACAGCCACAGCAGGCTCGGGAGGACGAAGACGCTCAACAGGAACGACACGCCGAGTGCGAGCGCGACGATCAGCCCGAACGAGGTCATCTGGGGCTCGGGAACGAGAATCAAGAGCGAGAAGGCACCGCCGGAGGTCACCGCGCTTCCGAGCAGCGCGCCGCCGGTCCCGGTTACGGCTTCGCGAAGCGCCGTCGCCGCGTCCAGTCCGCGCTCTAATTCCTGGCAGAACCGATCGGAGAGGTGGATGTTGTAGTCGATGCCGAGGCCGATCGTGATGCTGACGAGCAGCGCCGTCACCATCGTCAGCGGCTGTCCGGCGAGGTACATGCCGCCGAAGACGAGCCCGAGCGCCAGCGCGATCGGAACGACGGTGATCGCCCCGAGCGCGAGGCTACCGTGGACGAACCGGTAGACGAGCGCGAGCGCGCCCAGGACGCCCGCCATCGCGATCAGGAGCGTCCAGACGATCCCGCTCGCGATCTCACCCATCTCGGCTTCGTTGAACGTCCCCACGCCGACGGCCGTCACCGACAGCCCGGAGTCGGCTTCCATCTCGTCGGCGATCCCGTTCATCACCGCGGCCCGATCCGAGCCGAACGCCTGGCTGGCCGGCACCTGGACGAGCGTCGAGGCGTAGGTTCCCTCGTCGGTCCGCTCGACGACGACGCTCGCCTCCTCGGGCGCGACCTCGAACAGTTCGTCGAGAACGGCCGCGACGTCCTCGTCGGGGACGTCGTCACCCGTCGTGTCCGCCGCCTCGAGCGTCTCCGCGAACGCCTCGTCCTCGGCGGCGACCGCCTCCATCACGGTCAGGACGGAGACGACGTCCGCCTCGCCGTTGCGGGTGAGAACGACGTCGTCCGCCGCCCCGGCCGCCTCGTGTCCGGCGGCGACGGCCGCCATTCCCTCCGCGGATCCGATATCGACGCCGTCGCCGCCGACGAGCATCGTGGTGTAGCCGGAACCGCCTTCGGCGAAGCCCGCCTGATCGGTCTGGAAGTTCGCCTGGACGTACGACAGCTGGTCGACGAGGTCGGATTCGTGGCTCTCGATCGCCATCGGACCCGGTAGCTGCGTTTGCCAGTCGGGGACGTCCTCTGGGTCGAACTCCTGCCAGGCTTCGCGATCGAGTTCGGCGAACGCCACCCCGCCGGCGAGCCCGGCGATCAGGGCGACGGCGACGACGGCGACCGGCGCCTTCTGAGCGAGCGTGGCCCCGACGCCGAGGACGCGACTGAGGTGGCGGCCCTTCCCGAGCGCCGTCTTTCGCCGGTCGAATCCGAAGCGCTCCCACAGCCCGTCGGCGCTCACTTTGAGCGCGGGGACCAGCGTCGTGAAGATGACGAGCGCGGCGATTACGCCGAGGGTTATCGCGACGCCCAGGTCGCGAATCAGCGGGACGGGACTGAACTGGTTCGAGAGGAAGCCGATCGCCGCCGTCACCGTGACGAGGACGAACGCGACCGAGACGGCCGCCGTCGACCGACTGAGCGCGCTTCGGATCGCTTCCGCCGGACCGCGACGCTCCCTGTAGCGCATGAAGACGTGAAAGCCGAAGTCGATACTCAGCGCGGCGACCAGGATCGGTGCGATGAGCGCCGTCGTCTGGTTGAGTAGTCCCATCCAGCCCATCAGTCCGGCCGTCCAGACGAGGGCGACCACCGTTCCGGTGAACCCGATCAGCACGTCGGTGAGGTCGCGGTAGGCGAAGCCGAGGATGACGAGCAGCAAGGCGAGCACGGCCGGGACGATCAGCCAGGCGAGTTCGGTGAGCAGTTGCTGGTTGAGTTCGGCCCAGACGGGCTGTCCCTCGGCGTATATGGCGGGCGAGTCGTACTCGGCCGCGTGGTCGAACAGCGCCTGTTCGATCTCGAACCCGGGGCCGGCCGTCGCCGGATCGTCGTCGGCCGCGTCCGCGAAGGCGAAGGTCATCCGGAAGCCGTCGGCGTGGGTCGCTCCGCCCTCGTAGGTCGCCGGCATGAAGAACGCCGCCTCCTCGCCGCCATCGAGTGCCGTCGCGATCGCCTCCTCGAGTTCCGCGTCGCTCGCCGACTCGATCGCCTCGTACTGGGCGTCGAGGTCGGTCGACGCGTCGTCGAGTAGCGCCGCCGCGATCAGGTTCGGCGCACCGTTCACTCCATCCTCGGCGAGCGCGTCTGCGACCGTCTCGTCGGCCGTAACCGTCCGCTGGTACTCGATGGCCGACAGGAGCGCCTCGCGTTCTAAGACCGACTCGCCGTCGCCGATCACGTAGACGTCCGCCAGTGCGGGGTCGTCACCGTCCTCGTCGTCTCCGTACCGCTCGTCGATGTACTCAGTCGCGGCGTAGACGTCCGTCTCCCCGATCGCGTCCTCGTCGATTCCCTGGTCGATCTCCCCCTGATCCTGGACGATCCCGAACGCAACCCCCGCGGTCAGGACGAGCACGGCGAGGATGACCAGCCGGTTGTGCGTCGTCACGACCCTCGCGAACCGTTCGATTGCATCCTGAAACATGGTCTGGTGGTGCGGTCGTCGCGGCGCGACGACCTGCGGTTCGAACGGGAATTCCCACCTCACCTACATTAATTATCTCTTTTCGTTGCACAGTCAGGCGCGGCTATCTTCGTGTCACAACCGGGCATCGTAATCTCACGGTTGATTCTCTCACGGCGGGATTGGTTTCCATCCGGGCGCGTGCACCGCGGGCCAACGGCGATTTCGTCTCATCCCGGTTGCCGAGACGGGCTCCCCGTGGGATTTCGGGGGCGGATCGCTGCCGAGTTGCGCGACGGATCGTCACCTTCTATCGTGTCCGCCCCGACGTCGAACGCAATGACCGACGCCGACGGATGGCCGGTGATCGAATCGGAGACCGAGTACGAGACCGGGTGGTACGACGGCGGCTACGACCTGGTCGAACAGCCGGACGGCAGCGAGAAGCGCTACTACTGGGCCGAACTCCCGCCGGCCGTCGTGATCGTCGCGCCCACCGACGAGGGGATCCTGTTCGTCGAGCAGTATCGACCGACGACGGGCAGTACGCACCTCGAACTGCCGGCCGGAATCGTCGAAGACGGCGAGTCCTACACGGGAGCGGCCGCCCGCGAACTCGAAGAAGAGACCGGCTTTCGGCCGTCGAGTACGGCCCTGATCCAGGAGTACGCCGTCGCGACGGGCGTCTTGCGCCACGACCGCGCCGTCGTCTACGCCGACGGCCTCGAACCCGGCGAGCGCGAACTCGACTCGAACGAGTTCCTCGAGGTCCGGACGGTGCCGGTTGCGGAGGCGCTCGATCGAGCCCGCGCGGACCCCGCCAACGACGCCTCGATCAGCGCGCTCTTGCTGGCGAGCGAAGACGGCTTTCTCTGACCGACCCGTGGCCTTATTCCGTTCGCACCCGAACGGACCACCGATGGACGCCGAGATCGACCCCGATTCGGTCTACGACCTCGTCGATCGCGACGACGTTCGCGTCGTCGACATCCGCGATCCGACGAGCTTCGCCCGCGAGCACATTCCCGGAAGCGAGAACGTCCCGTTTGGGCGACTCCCACAGCGGGTCGAGGAGCTATCGGGCGCGACGCGGATCGTCACGGTCTGTCCGCACGGCAAGGCGAGCGTCCAGGCGGCTCGCCTCATCGCCTCGTTCGAAGGCTGTACGGACGCCCGCGTCGAGAGCATGGCCGGCGGCCTGGAGGCCTGGCGCGAGCGGTACGAACTGGTTTCGGTCGACGGTGAGGCCGACGTCGCCGGCGAATCGGAGCCGCCCTTCTGACGGTCCGTCGCCCCGCTCGACTCGTGTACGACGTTCGCATCCTCGGCTCTGGCACTACCGTCGTCGCTCGTCGGATCGATTAGCCGGCGAGAAGTGAGGTGAGGCTTAGATCATCGCATCAGGCGACGTTGAATCCGCGATCGCGGAGGAAGTCCTCGATGCGGCCGGTGTGGTTGCCCTGGAGTTCGATGTGCGAGTCCTCGACGGTCCCGCCGCAGGCGAACTTCGATTTGAGGTCCGAGGAGAGACTGTCGAGATCGACGTCCTTCGGATCGAACCCTTCGATGATCGTTACCTCTTTGCCGTACCTGCGCTCGTCAATGCGGATTGTGAGTTGCTGCTGGCCCTTTGCGACGTCCTCGCAGACGCAGAGCTCGTCGGGCAACCCGCACGTCGAGCAGACTTCCGACATTACATCAGGGGCTACGAAATGAGCATATTAAACACTATCGGGACCGCGACGCCGTCGGTCGGTTCTTTTTGAGCGATCGGCCACGTCGGATGGTCGATTCGCCACCTCGACGTCCGATGTGGTGGACGAAAGGGTACCGCTTGATCCGGTGGCGCGCCCGTCGAACCGACCGCCTCACGCGGGTGCCGCGCCGACACCGCGGATGGGTCTGGTGGCGTAGACCAGTTCGTCGACAGCCGCGATGGCCTCGTCGGCCGTCACCCGGTCGACGCCCGGGCCGAACGTCGCCTGCTCCCTGGCGGCCGCGACGGCGTGGACTCGCTCGTCGAGGTCGGCGGACGCGGAGAGCGCCTCCAGGTAGGCGCGGGGTGATTCGGTCGGCGACCGCGGTCTGTATCGCGCGCCGAGGTAGTCTTCGAGTCGTCGGTAGGCGCGCTCGGCGTCGGCGTTCGGCGACCCGGTCGGCCGCTGCCAGTAGAGGCGGCCGAGTCGCGCGAGTCGGGAGGGCGCCCCGAAGCGGTGTGCGCCGGCGACCAGTCCCAGGAGGGCGAGTCCGGTGAACGCGAGCTGTTCGCGCGAGGGTTGCGGGATGGATAGTCCGCCGTCCGAATCGTCTCCATCGTCGGCGCGGTCGTCGTCGCCGTTCGTTCGATTATCGTCGCGCGTCGACTCGTTGTCGCGATCGATGTCGATCCCCTCGCTCTCGTCGGTGTCGATGTTCGATTCATCGTCTTCGCGAGCTTCTTCGAGCCGCTCTGCGTGATCATCGTCGCGGTCGCTCATCGGCGTCGGTTCGAACTCGACCCAGCCGTGGCCCGGGAAGTAAACTTCCGGCCAGGCGTGCGCGTCGAGACCCCGGACGACCCAGGTGTCCTCGTCGACCTGCTGTCCCTCGGTGTAACCGGTCGCGTAGCGGGCCGGAATCCCCTCGCTTCGGAGCATCTGGACCATCGTGGTCGCGGCGTAGACGCAGTAGCCCTCGTCCATCTCGAACAGGTACGCTTCGGCGACGTCGCCGCTCGGTCGATCGACGTCGAGCGAGTACTCCTTCGTATTCCGGAGGTACTCTTCGATCGCGACGGCCGCGTCGTACGGGGTGTCCGCGTCGCCGACCACGTCGCTCGTGTACTCGGCGAACTCGTCGGTGCGATCGTCGGGTTCCTGGAGGTAGCGGCTCTCGATATCGTCAGCGTAGTTCGTCCCGGCCGCGCGCAGTTCCTCCGGCGACGGATCGATGACGGCGCTCTCGACGGTGTACTCGTCGCCTTCGAACAGGGTGGCTGACGGGCGAACCTGTTCGTGCTCGGTCACTTCCAGGTAGTCCTCGACGGTCCCCGAGAACCTGATCGCCTTCGCGGCCGCGGGAGTCGCCCTGACCTGCGTTTCGATCTGGACGGTCTGTACCATCGATTCGTGCCGGCCCGGCGGCGCCGAGACAGACCCATCGAACTGTTCGGCCTCGCCGGTCGTCACCCACTCGTCTCCGGTAAACCGGTCGTAGACGCCGCTGCGCCAGTAAGCCGGTTCGTCACTCTCGATCGTAAACCGAACCTCCGGCGAGAGATCGACGCTCCCGGTGATCGTCGATCGGTCGGCGTCGGCGGCGACGCTCCCTTCGAGCGTGCCGGATCCCGCTCCCGGAACGAGCGACTGACCCTCACTCGTTCCGCCGGGCACCAGCGGGACGAACAGCGAGAGGAAGATCATCGCCGCGATCAGGACGACGAGCAGATCCGCCTGGCCGAGCCCGCCGCCGTGTCGATCGAGTTCACCGAACGCGACCATTGCGACCCCCGCGATCGTCCCGCCCAGCGTGAGCGAGAGGCCGGCGTCTCCGGTGAGGACGAGAAACCCGAGCGCCAACCCGCCCGGGATCGTCGCCAGCGCGTAGCGCCTGCGTAACGCGAGATACCAGGTGAGAAACGTCGGAACGGGGACGTAGGCCAGCGCCCAGGTGCGCGCCTCGTGAACCCGGATGAGTTCGACGCCGGTCGTCAGGGTGTAGGCGTCCGAGAGCACCTGATCGAGTGCGGTGAGCGCCGTCGCCAGGTCGATTCCGGCCGCGCTGAAGTAATAGGCGAACGCGCCGACGCCGGCCAGGACGGAGACGGTGATGGCCGTCCGCTCACCGACCGTCAGCGCGGCGACCGTCCCGAGGACCAGGCTCGCGACGACGAGCAGCGTGAGCGTCTCGGTTCCGCCGACGGCCCGGGTAATCTCTCTCAGGATGCGAACGTACGCGAGCACGAGCGCGATCGAGCAGGCGAGCGCCGCCAGCCTGACGGCGGCCACCGAGCCGTCTGCGCCGTAGACCAGGTCGGTTTTCGCCCGATCGAACCAGGAGCTGTTCGCCGCGCTCATGCCTCTGCCCACGAAGTATCTCCGTTTCGCGCCGTCGTAACCGATTCGGCGCGCGCGTTCGCGTCGGTCGTTCGCCTCGCCGTCGCGTCGGACGAACGGCTGCCGTCGAACGTACAGAGGTCGAAGAAGTCGACCGCCCGCCGACCGAAGTCGACGGTGATGCCGTCGTCGGTCGCGTCGATCCGGAGGTCCGGATCGTGGTCGTCGGTCGGGTCGGTCGCCGCTCCGTCGAACAGCGCGAGCGCTTCGAGCGCACCGGAGCGCCGATCCGGCGTCACCTCGATCCGCACCTCCCCGGGCAGCCTGAGAACGACGCCGACGTCGAGTTCGAGCAGGTGGTCGACGACCGTCGCCGTCGCGGCGGCGAGTTCGTCGTCGTCACCGGACGGACACGACGCGGTCAGGGAGACGCGATCGAGTCCGTCGTCTGCGACGAACTCCTTGACGACGAGTTCGTCGTCGGGGTTTCTGGCGGCCGACTTCCAGTGGACGTCGCGGAGCGAGTCGCCGCGTTCGTACTCGCGCAACTGCTCGAACACGGCCCGGTCGAACTCGCGTGCGGTGTTCGCGTACTCGGTCAGTTCCCGTCTTGCCGACGGCGTCAGTTCGTACACCGGCGGGTAGACGACTACCGGTTCCGTTTTCTCGTAGTCGAATCGACGGCGGAACAGGCCGAAGAGATCGGTTACCTCGATCGAGAGCGGTCCGATCGTCCGTTCGCCTCGTTCGAGAAACTGCACGTCGTACTCGACGGTGGTCGCGCCCTCCAGAACGTATTCGGACCGGTCGCGCTCGCGTCGCAGTCCGGGTCCGATCTCGTCGGTCACGGTCGCGGTAACCGCTCTGCCCGTCTCGACGTCGATCACGACCGACCGACGCTCGCCGACGTATCCCGCCCCGATCGGTCGGCGCGCGACGGTCGGGCGGCCGGCCACGGCGACGCTGACCGCCCCGGCGACGGTGACGACGGCGAGCGGAACGACGATCGCGTTCAGCGACCGGGGACCGGCGTAGAATCCGTGTGCGACGAGGACACCGAGGACGGCGAGTGCCCCGATCGCGCGCGGTGTGGGTCTCATTCGACCGGTACGTCGGCGAGGGCCGCGTCGACGATCGACGCGCCGTCGGCGTCGCGAGCGCCGGTCGGCGGCTGAACCCGGTGGGCGAGCGTCTCCGGAGCGACGGTCTGGACGTCTTCGGGGACGACGTAGGCTCGCTCCTCCGTGACCGCTCTCGCCTGGGCCGCGCGGACGAGCGCGATCGTTCCGCGCGGACTGACGCCGATCTCGGCCCGCTCGCGCGTGTGGGCGGCTAACCGGGCGGCGTAGGCGCGGACCGGCTCCTTGACCGTGGTGTTGGCGACGGTCTCGCGGGCGCGAACGACGTCCGCGCGGTCGACGACCGGCTCTAGCTCCTCGATCGGGTGGTGGGCCGCAGTCCGGTCGAGCATGTCCGACTCCTCGTCGACGCTCGGGTAGCCGAGCGAGAGCTTCTTCATGAAGCGGTCCACCTCGGCGAGGGGCAACTCGTACGTCTGGTTCGGTTCGACGGCGTTCTGCGTCGCGATGACGGTGAAGGGAGTCGGGAGCCGTCGTGTCGTTCCGTCGACGGTCACCTGGGATTCTTCCATCGCTTCGAGCAGGGCACTCTGGGTCTTCGGCGGCGCGCGGTTGATCTCGTCGCCGAGGACGACGTTGGCGAACACCGGGCCGGGCTTGAACTCGAACTCGCGGGACTTCTGGTCGAAGACGTTCACGCCGGTGATGTCCGAGGGAAGCAGGTCGGGGGTGAACTGGACGCGCCTGAACTCGCAGTCGATCGAGCGCGCCAGCGCGCGGGTGAGCATCGTCTTGCCGACGCCCGGGACGTCCTCGACGAGGACGTGTCCGCGCGCGAGTACCGCCGTCACGATGGCGCGGATCACGTCGTCGTTACCGACGATGACCTCGCGAACGTTTCGCTCGACCGCCTCGCACAGTTTTGCGGCTTCTTCGACGGGGAGCGCTTCGACGTCCCCGGTCGTCCGTCTCGTCTCGTCAAGTCGTGGCTCAGTTCCGGTCATAAGGATAGGGCACTCGGTAGCGGGCAGCGAATTCGTTGGTCGAACGTCGTGTCGAATCCAGATAACCTTTTGGTTACTAATGGTCCCGTCGTATGGAGGGCTCCGAGTAGGCGGGTGCTACGGCGGGTGGCCGCTCGATCGTCGGGCCGCTACGAGCGTGACCGGTCACGTCGAATCGACGCTTCTCATCGGGTCGGACCGCCTGGTCGAATCGGACCGCCTCGCCGGATCGACGTCAGTCGTCGGAGAGGCCGGTCGCGTCGAGTGATCGTCGGATGATGCTCTGTGGTAACGCGACGCACAGCTATAGAATGCGGCTCCCGCTCGCGTCGTGTCGTGTCGATTTGAAACCGATACCTCCGTGGATTCGCCCTACAGGCGCTCGACGTTCGATGCGCGCGGGCCCTTGTCGGCCTCGACGATGTCGAACTCCAGCTCCTGACCTTCCTCTAGGTCCGGACCGCCGATGTCCTCCATGTGGAAGAAGACGTCTTCGTCCGCGTCGTCAGTCTCGATGAATCCGTAACCGCCCGTATCGTTGAAGAACGCAACCGTTCCTTTCGCCATTGCATCTACACAGTGTCGTGACGAGTGCATAAATGTTCTGGAGGTACCCGTTCGGGTCCTCCGTGCGTGCGGCCGGTGCCGTGAACTCACCACTCGACGCAGTCGGGACAGACGAATCCGTCATCCGTTCGCCACAACCTGGTCGCGTCGGCCGAACACGTCGCACAGGGCCGATCCGATCCGACAGCGAGGGTGACCGCGGGACCGTCCGTCTCGGCCGCCGTCTGGCGGTCCTCGGACCCGTCCGCCCCAGAGCTGGCGGCGAAATCGTCGAGCGTGGCGCGCTTCACGGTCGGTGTCTCGCGCCGTCTAAACTTAAACCGTCCGTCGATGATCGCTCACCGCCGCGGCCGGCGACGCCAACCGGCACCGCCAAGTACGATCGGTTTCAACCGACGCGTATGAACGTCGTGATGCCGTACAACGTGCTCGTCGATCAGCTGACGGAGGCGAACGACCACTTCATGGACGTCGCCGCGGGCGACCTCCTGGCGCCGGTGCTGCTCGCCGCCGGCACGCTCCTCATCGCCTTCTCCGTCGCCGTAATGGGCTACCTTCTGGCCGGCTCGGCCGTCGATCTGGTTACGCGCAGCTAGTTCGTCTCAATCCGACCCTCTTGACGTTTCATTGCGCCGCTCGGGTTCTCCGTGTTAGTCGATCCCTCACTGGCCTTCAGCGTGGCGGAGCGCCGTCGCGCTCGCTTCGATCGCCCACTCGATATCCGGCCCGAGCGGCGAGCCGACGACGATGCCGTCGACGAACTCGAGCGCCCGCTCGTAGCGCTCCGTGACCGTTTCGACCGTTCCCGCCGCGCAGAACGCGTCGATCATGGCCGGCGTCACCCGTTCGAACGCCGACGCGAGGTCGCCGCGTTCGAGCGCCTCGCTCACCGCTGCGGCCGCGTCGCGGTCAATTCCGTGTCGGTCGAGCACCGGCTCCGCCGCGCCGCCGGCGATGAACGCCACGGGCGGTCTGGCGGCCTCTCTGGCGGCCGCCTCGGTTTCGGCGACGCTCGTGCTGGCGAACGCGAGTTTCTGGACGGGCGCGCGGTCGTCCGGCCGTTTCTCCCGGCCCGCTGCGAGTCGCTCGCTCGCCCACTCGAGGTCGGCGGGATGGGCGGCGTTGATCAACACGCCGTCGGCGTGGGCGGCGCTCATCCCCAGCATTCCCGGCCCCTGCGCGCCGACGAAGAGGGGAACGTCGACCGGATCGAGGTTGAGCGAGGCGTCGCGAACGGTGACGGCTCCCTCGCGGGTGACCGTCTCGCCCGCCCAGAGTGAGCGTGCCACCTGCATCGTCTCTAAGACGCGCCGGAGCGGCCGGTCGCGTTCGACGCCGAGCGCGGACAGGGTCGACCGGTCGCCGGCGCCGAGCCCGCACACCGCCCGCCCGTCGCTCGCTTCGTCGAGCGTGGCGACCGCCGAAGCGATCGTCGCGGGGTGACTCTCGTATGGGTTGACGACGCCGGGTCCGAGGGCGATGGAGTCGGTCGCCTCGGCCATTCGTGAGAGCGAAATCCACGGGTCGCGGTTGAAGTAGTGCGAACTGGTGAACGCCGCGTCGAACCCCTCGGATTCGGCGCGTGCGGCGAACCTGGCGAGCCGATCGACCGGGTGTTCGGGCGTCAACTCGATCGCCCGGGTCACCGACGCCGGATCCACGCCCTCCGGCGCGTCGGTCATTCGAACGACCACTCCCGGAGCGCCTGGCGGACCTGATCCGACTCGACCGGTCTGAACAGCTCGTCACTCCCCGACAGCGGGCCGAACTCGAAGCCGCGGACGACGACCGCGGGCGTGCCGTCGGCGCCCTCGCCGGTGACGAGGTTGGCCGCCGAGGCGAGTTCGTCGACGATCGACTGGACGGTCACGCCGAGTTCTCTGCCGTCGCGGTCGGCTTCGCCGCGCCAGTCGCGACTCGCGGGCATGCCAGCCCAGCCGAGCGCCACCCCGCGCTGGCCGTGTCTGAACGGCCGGCCGCAGGTGTCGGTGACGACGACGCCGATCTCGTCGATGCCGTCCGGGACGTACTCGTCATCGGCGCCACCGCCGATCCGATCGGCCGCATCCGAGTCGAGCCCGTCGGCGTACTCGAGCAACCCGGCTCTGATCTCGGCGGCGCGTGCGGCCGGCCGACGCGGCAACAAGAGTAGGTCGTGGTCGGGGACGTTCGAGCGATCGATGCCGGCGTTGACGCAGGTGTGGCCGAACGCTGTCTCGGTGAGCAGAAACGGCGCCTCGACGATGATCTCCGTGCTCTCTTCGAGCACCGCCTGGGCGAATCGGGGGTCTTTCTCCTCGCCGGTCAGCGCTTCGAAGTTCTCGGCGATCTCGACGGCGCGCGGACCGGCCGGGTACGCGTCGAGATCGGCCGTGCGTCCCCGCGCCTTCGAGACCACCGTGCTCGCGACCGTCACCACGTCGCCGGGGGCGAGATCGGCCCGCTCGGCGATGAGCGCGGCGAGGTCGTCGCCCGGCTCGATCTCGGGCAGGTCCGGGACCGGGTGTAGTTCCATACCTGCGAAGACGGAAAGCGACGCCAAAAGGTCACCGTCACCGGCGCGTGAAACCGGTAGGACGGTCTCGATCGTTACCGCCGTGGCTGCGCTCCACCGCGTTTCGCCCGACCGATGACGAGCCCGGCCGACAGGGCGAGAACGAGCGCGAAGAGCGCGACCAGGGGACCGAAACCGGGTATCCCGTCGTCATCGTCCGCGTCGTCGCTCTCCGGTGGCTGTTGCCCGTCGTCGGCCGGATCGTCTGCGTCGTCGTGTTCAGGTGGCTCGTCACCGTCGTCAGCGCCGGTGCCCGATTGGTCATCGTCACCGACGGCTGAATCCTCGTCGTCGCCCGCGTCGTCCGACTCGTCGTCATCCGATTCGTCAGTCCCGTCGTCCGATCCATCGTCGTCGTCATCGTCTTCGGGTGGCTCGGGGATGCCGGCCGGTTCGTCGACCGCGAACGTGGTTTCGAAGGTCGCCTCGTTTCCGGCCTCGTCGGCCACGGTGAGCGTCGCTTCGTAGGATTCACCGTCCTCGACCGTGAGGACGTGTTCCGTCCACGACGACGTGATGCTGGTCGCGTCGTCGGTCGTGACGTCCGTCCCGTCGATTTCGAGTTCGATCGAGCCCACGTCGACGCCGGACTGCTCGTCGTCGTACTCGAAGCGGACGGTCACCTCGTCGGTGCCCGCGTCCAGTTCGTCGCCGTCTGTCGGCGAGACGTTCGTGAGCACCGGCGCGTCTTCGTCGAGCACGAGCGCGCCGTAGGTCGAGAAGCCGTGGACGTCGGCCGTGAGGAACGGATCGTCGCCGTCGTAGACGATCTCAGAGTCGACGTCGTTCCAGCCGTCGTCGTAGTGGTACAGCCCCACGTCGTCGACGGTGGCGCCGGCCGGCAGCGCGTCCTCGTCTACCGCCAGCTCGATCGTCGCGTGTTCGATCGTCCCCTCGTCGAGGTAGTGCCCTACCAGGCCGTCGAGGTCGGCGGTCAGGAAGCCGACCCCGAGTTCCTCGCCGCCGAGGTTGGCGTCGACGGCGTTCTCCGAGAGGGCGACGTAGAGGTCCTCCTCGGTGAACGCGGCGTCCTCGACGAGTTCGAAGTCGATCGAGGTTCCGGTTTCGGCGATCTCGATCGTGCCGTCGGCGAGGGTGAAGCCGGTGTGGATCACGACCGAGGCGGTGTCTTCTCCGACGTTTCCGGCGCGGTCCGTCCCGGTGACGGTGACTTCGTACTCGCCGGAGTCGCCGAACTCGAGCGTTCCCTCGAACGTCGTGTTCTGCCCGTCGGTCGGTTCGAGCTCGACCGGATCGAGCTGGGCCGTCGACGGATCGGTGAACTCGACGTCGACCGTCGGCGGTTCGACCAGCGGCGCGTCGCTCTCGACGACGATCGTGGCATCCTCGTCGTCGACGTCTTCGATGCTGACCGACATCGACGGATCGTCCCGGTCGATCGTGAGCGCCCCGTCCCAGGCGTCCGTGTCGAACGTGCCTCGTTCGTCGACGGCGACCACGGAGAGATCGTAGCGCCCGTCGTCTGGAAGATCGTCGAGCGGGACTGACGCACTCCAGGTCTCTCCGCTCGCGAGCGCGTCCAGATCGGATTCTGTCGCGGGCTCGAGAACGGTGTAACTCGTCTCTTGGGATGATACCTGGAGCGTCACCGACTCCAGGTCGAGATCCGCGGCGACGTCGACCTCGACGGTGGCCTCGTCGCTCGCGTAGACGAGGTCGACGTCGGCGTCCGCATCGAGCCCGGTCGAGGCGCCTTCGACGCCGGCGATCGTCGCTTCGACGGTCGGGGCGGTGACGGTCAGTTCGCCGACCGAGCGCTCACCGAGTTCGAGCTCGTAGGTGCCGACCTCGTCGATGGTGGCCGAGACGTTGATGGCGCCGAGGTGGTAGAAGCCGGGGGCGAGTTCGACCTCCCGAGTACCGAGGACGGTCTCTTCGTCCGTCTCGGTGTTGGTGGCGACGAGTTCGATCTCCTCTGGGCCATCGATCGTTCCGTTCTGGTAGATACTTCCGACGACGTGGAATTCGCCGACGCCTTCGACGACCTCGTCTTCGGACGCGGAGGCGGCGATAACCTGGATATCGGACGTTGCTGGGAGCACTTCGATAGTGCCGGCGTAACGGTCGCCGAGTTCGAGGTCGTACGTTCCGGGATCGTCGATGGTGTTCGAGATGTTGATGGCGCCGAGGTGGTAGAAGCCGGGTGCGAGTTCGACCTCCTGGCTGCCGAGGCTGATCTCGTCGTCCGTCTCGGTGTTGTTCGCGACGAGTTCGATCTCCTCCGTGCCGCCGGTGGTCCCGGCCTGATAGATACTCCCGACGACGTGGAACTCGTCTTCGCCGTCGACGATCTCGTCTTCGGAGGCGGAGGCGGCGATGACCTGGATATCGGAGTAGGCCTCTTCGACTTCGATGGTACCGGCGTAACGGTCGCCGAGTTCGAGATCGTAGGTGCCGGCCTGGTCGATGGTGGTGGAGATGTTGATGGCGCCGAGGTGGTAGAAGCCGGAGGCGAGTTCGACCTCCTGGCTGCCGAGGCTGATCTCGTCGTCCGTCTCAGTGTTGTTCGCGACGAGTTCGATCTCCTCCGTGCCGCCGATGGTCCCGGCCTGGTAGATACTGCCGACGACGTGGAACTCGTCAACACCTGCGACGATCTCGTCTTCGGAGGCGGAGGCGGCGATCACCTGGACGTCGGAGTAGGCTTCTTCGACCTCGATCGTACCGGCGTCGCGGTCGCCGAGTTCGAGATCGTAGGTACCGGCCTGGTCGATGGTGGTCGAGATGTTGATCCCGCCGAGGTGGTAGAAGCCGGGGGCGAGTTCGACTTCCTGGCTGCCGAGGACGATCTCTTCGCCCGTCTCGGTGTTGGTGGCGACGAGGTCGATCTCCTCTATACCTTCAATGGTTCCGGCCTGGTAGATGCTCCCGAGGACGTGGAACTCGTCGACGCCCGCGACGATCTCGTCTTCGGACGCGGAGGCGGCGATGACGTCGATCTCGGAGTACGCTTCCTCCACGACGATCTCGCCCGCGCCGTGACCGCCGAGTTCGAGATCGTAGGTGCCGGGATCGTCGATCTGGAAGTCGATCTCGATCGCACCGAGGTGGTAGTACCCCGATTCGAGCGTGACCTCCTGACTACCCAGGTGCGTTTCCTCGCTCGAATTCTGGTCGATGGCGACGAGATCGATCTCCTCGGTCCCGCTATCACCGGCCTGGTAGATACTTCCGGTGACGTTGGCCTCCTCACCTTCGAGCATTTCGATCTCCGAAACCGTCGCGGCGATGACCTGGATGTCCGAGGGCGACTCGTCGACGCCGACCGTGCCGACGTCGTAATCGCCGAGGGTGAGATCGTACGTGCCGGCGTCGTCGATCGACGTGGTGATGTTGAGCCCGCCGAGGTGGTAGAAGCCGGGTTCGAGTTCGACGGACTGGTTTCCGAGGTGAATCTCCTCACCGCTCTCGTTGTTCGTCGCGACGAGGTCGATCTCCTGTGAGTCGTCGACGGTTCCGTTCTGATAGATGCTGCCGACGACGTGGAACTCTTCACCCTCCGTGAGGACCATTTCAGAGACCGACGCGGCGACGACCTGGACGTCGGAGTAGGCTTCTTCGACCTCGATGGTACCGGCGGGGCGGTCGCCGAGTTCGAGGTCGTAGGTGCCGGCGTCGTCGACGGTGGTGGTGATGTTGATGGCGCCGAGGTGGTAGTAGCCCGGTTCGAGTTCGACATCCTGGCTGCCGAGGACGGTTTCTTCGCCGTCGTCGTCGACTGCGACGAGGTCGATCGTCTCGGATCCGCCGATCGTTCCGCTCTGGTAGATGCTGCCGATGACGGAGAACTCGCCTTCTCCGGCGACGATCTCGTCTTCGGAGGCGGAGGCGGCGATGACCTGGATGTCGGAGTAGGCTTCCTCGACTTCGATGGTGCCGGCGGGGCGGTCGCCGAGTTCGAGGTCGTACGTTCCGGGATCGTCGACGGTGGTGGTGATGTTGATGGCGCCGAGGTGGTAGTAGCCGGGTTCGAGTTCGACTTCCTGGCTGCCGAGGACGGTCTCTTCGCCGTCGTCGTCGACTGCGACGAGGTCGATCGTCTCGGATCCGCCGATCGTTCCGCTCTGGTAGATGCTGCCGATGACGGAGAACTCGTCTTCGCCGGCGACGACCTCGTCTTCGGAGGCGGAGGCGGCGATGACCTGGATGTCGGAGTAGGCTTCTTCGACTTCGATGGTACCGGCGGGGCGGTCGCCGAGTTCGAGATCGTAGGTGCCGGGATCGTCGATGGTGTTCGAGATGTTGATGGCGCCGAGGTGGTAGAAGCCGGGGGCGAGTTCGACCTCCCGAGTACCGAGGCTGATTTCGTCGTCCGTCTCGGTGTTGTTGGCGACGAGTTCGATCTCTTCTGGGCCGCCGGTGGTCCCGGCCTGATAGATACTCCCGACGACGTGGAACTCGTCTTCGCCGGCGACGATCTCGGTTTCGGAGGCGGAGGCGGCGATGACCTGGATGTCGGAGTAGGCTTCCTCGACTTCGATGGTGCCGGCGGGGCGGTCGCCGAGTTCGAGGTCGTACGTTCCGGGATCGTCGACGGTGGTGGTGATGTTGATGGCGCCGAGGTGGTAGTAGCCGGGTTCGAGTTCGACTTCCTGGCTGCCGAGGACGGTCTCTTCGCCGTCGTCGTCGATTGCGACGAGGTCGATCGTCTCGGATCCGCCGATCGTTCCGCTCTGGTAGATGCTGCCGATGACGGAGAACTCGTCTTCTCCGGCGACGATCTCGTCTTCGGAGGCGGAGGCGGCGATGACCTGGATGTCGGAGTAGGCTTCTTCGACTTCGATGGTACCGGCGGGGCGGTCGCCGAGTTCGAGATCGTAGGTGCCGGCCTGGTCGATGGTGTTCGAGATGTTGATGGCGCCGAGGTGGTAGAAGCCGGGGGCGAGTTCGACCTCCTGGCTTCCGAGAACGGTTTCGTTGCCGGTCTCCGTATTGGTCGCGACGAGTTCGATCGTCTCCGGCCCGGCGTCGGTGCCCGCCTGGTAGATGCTGCCGACGACGTGGAACTCGTCTTCGCCGGCGACGATCTCGGTCTCGGAGGTCGACGCGGCGATGACCTGGATGTCCGACTCCTCGTCCGTCACCGTCACTTCGCCGACGAACACATCGTTCACGGAGAGCGAGACCGTCGCGTTCGTCGCCCCGTCTAGGACGTCTTCGGTCGGCGTCCACGTGAGCGATTCACCGCGTGTGACGCTACCGGCCGCCACGTTAGCGGTCGTCGAGTCGACCGAACCGTCTCCGATCTGTTCGCCGTAGCCATCCTCGACGAAGAGTTCGAGCGTTTCCTCGCCGTCGACGTCGCCGTCGTTCAATAGATCGACGTCCACCGTGAGCGTCTCGCCGAGGCCGACGGTCTCGTCGACGCTCGTCCCGAAGACGATCACGTTCGCCGGGGCGAGGACGTCGACCGTGCCGGCGTCGAAATCGCCGACGGAGACGTCGTATTCGCCGGGTTCGTCGAACGTGTGGGTAAATTCGATACCGGTAGTCTCGTTCTGCTCCAGATCGACCGTCACCGTGTCGACGGTCGTATCGTCTACCTCGAGTGCCACCGTCACGTTGCCGTCCGACCCGCCGACGTTCTCGACATCGGCGGTGATCGTCACGTTCTCGCCCGCGACGAGTTCGTCGGGACTCAGATCGACGTTCGAGACCGACGCGACGGGCACCGGCCCCTCGCTGAACGCGCCGAATGTGGAGAACTCGGTCACGTTCTCGGCCCAGACGTACTGTTCGGTCGTGTTGACGCCACTGACGTAGGCCTCCTCCGCCGGGGATGACCAGCTTTCGTTCAGCCGCCAGATCTCGAGCGTCGATTCGTCCATCCCGGTCACGTCCGCGGCGTCGTAGTGGACGTGCAGTTGTGCCAGGTGAGGCACGTCGCCGCTTGCGGTCACGTTAACGAACGCACCGATCGGGGTGCGCTCATCGGGGAGCGTCTCTGGCGTAGACGTCCCGTCGATCACGACGTCCTGTGCCTCGAACGAGAACGTCGTCCCGCCGAGGACGATCGATTCGAAGGCGGTGTCCGTCGCCGAACCGACCGAGACGTCGGTTTCGCTGTCGGTGACCGTCACGTTCGACAGGGTGTTGTCCGTACCGGCGATCGAGAGCCCGACGGTCGCGCCGTCGACCGTGACGTCCGACACCTGATTGTTCGTCGGCGACCCGAACATACCCACGCCCGTAGAGGCGTTGGTGATCGAGACGCCCGAGACGGCGCTGTCGGCGGCCGAACCGGAGACGCTGATGCCGGTTCCAGTGACGTCCTCGACGGTCAGGTTCGTGACGGTCGTCCCGTCGCCGAAAATCGACAGCCCGCCCTGGGCTCCCGTGACCTGGACGTTCGTGAACGTGTTGTCGTAGTTATCACTTGGTGCAAGGTAGACGGCGCTCGCGGTTCCACCGGTGACGGTCACGTCGGTGAACTCGTTGTTCTCCGCGTTGCTCGAGATGCTGACTGCACGTCCATCGCTGTCCACGTACGTAACGTCGGTAAACTCGCTGTAGACGGCATTACTGAGCCCAATAGCGTCTTCGTCGGTGTCGGCGACAGTCACCGACTCGAAGGTATTCCCCCGAACGGGCGGGTCGGTACTCACGCTTGTAAGGGAAATCGCCGTTCCGTGCTCGCCACTCGCGGTCACGTTCGACAACGAGTTCCAGTCCCCGTTGACGCGAATGTCGTGCCAGCCGTTGCCGGAGACGTTCACCCCGTCGAACGTGTCGCCGTTCGACGACTCGAGGTTCAGGCCGTATCGGTCGTTGTCGTGGGCTTCGACGTCGACGAGCGTGTTCGACGACGAACCGCTGGCCGTTCGGATACCGGCGACGCCATCGGAGGCGCTCACCCCGATGAACTCGTTGTTGCTCGCGGCCCAGCCGAGGTTGATCGAACCCGGGTTGGAGCCAGCACTCTGCTCAGTGTCGTACGCGGTGACGTTGGTGAAGACGTTCCCGCTGGCCGCACTGTGGGAGAATCCACCCACGATGAGCGCTCGGCTTTCGGTGTAGCGAACCGTGAGGTTCGTCACCTCGTTGTCGTGCGCGTTAGCGAACTCGGCACCAGTATCTCCGTTCTCGACGAGCACGTCCGTGACCACGCCGTCACTTCCAGAGAAGTACAATCCGGTGTCCCAACCGTCTAGCGTCACGTCCTCGACGGTGACGTCGTCCACCCCGTCGACGTGGATGCCATACTGAGATTCGTTGTCGTCCACGCCGACGCCCTGGATCGTGTGCCCGTTGCCGTCGAAGTGCACGTCGCTCGCGGTGATCTGGATACAGGTGTTGGATCCCGCGAGATCGCCGGTCAGCGTGTAGTTGCCCGGCATCGAGATCGTCGTACAGGTGCCGATCTCGATGGTCTCGCCCGTGAGGATTGCCACCTGCTCGGTGATCAACTCGTCCTCGCTCCGGACGGTGACGTAGTCCAGGCCGGCGTCCGCACTCGTCGTCGACCAGGTGAGCGTCAGCGTCTCATCGTCGCCCTCGGCCAGGGTGACGTCCTGGCTGTCGACCGTACTCCCGTCGAAGTCCTCGAGTTCGATCGTCTGGGTTCCCGTCTCCCCACCCGCGTTGGTGACAGTGACGTCGATCACGAGGTCGTCGCTCGCGTCCACCGGCGAGTTCGTGTCGTCGATCGCCACGTCGAAGTGCGCGTCGAGCGGCGCCGCATCGACGGGGTCCTCGTCGAGGAACGGCTCGTAGTCGATGGCCGTTCCGACCGAGTCACCCTGTCCGGTACCCTCGCCACTCGGGCCACTTTCGTGACCCCACCAGTTGTTGGTGGCGTCCAGACACGGCCCATCGTAGAGCCCTTCACACGAATCTTCAACGTAGGTGACGCCGTCAGCGTTACCCGAGATGCTGTTGTACACGATCAGGACGTCGTCAGACTCGTCGAGATCCTCGAGAACCGCGATCCCTGTTCCCGGGTTGTTCCAGATCGCGTTTTCGGTGACCACGACGTCCGAAAACGCCGGGCTTAATCCACCGTCGACGTCCAGTGAGAGGCCGTCCTCATTGTTCGAGATCGTGTTCGATTCGATCAGGAAACCGCCACCAGAGCCCGACTGCGTCAGATCGAGTCCGTGGCCGGCGTTGTCGGCGATCACTGAGTCGGCGATCACCAGGTTCGAAAGCCCAACGCCGTAGACGCCGTCGCCGTCGTTGTTCCGGACAGCGCTCTCGGTCAGCTCGAATCCCGACGCGGACGAGATGTCGATCCCGACACCGTTGTTCTCGATGGTCGCGTTCTCGGCGTGGACGTCGTCGGATTGCGAGATCGCCAGCCCGACCCCGTCGTTGTCGACGATTTCGACGCTGGTCAGCTGCGCACCGTCGACCGAATTGTATCCCCACTCCCCGAATACGACGCCGTCGCCGCCGCTCCCGGCCACCGTGACGTGCTCGATGAGTGGCGCTACCACGCCCCGCATCACGAGGCCGTCCCCGTCGTTGCCCGAAATCGTGCCGTCGGTGAGCGTGGCGTCGTCGACGTCCTCGATCCAGACACCGGTCGAAGCGCCGTCGAGAACGCTGATATCGTGGAGCAAAACCGTTTCCGCAGTGTGTACGTGAATACCAGTCCCGTCGCGTTCCGTGACGTCGGTTTGCTGAACGTCCACGCTGCCGACGTCCTCGAGCCAGATGCCGCTGCCCAGACCGGGATCGACCGCGGTGTTCGTAACTGTCACCGACCCCGAACTCTCGACGTAGATCGCCGCCGGCGTCCCGCCCGCCACGGTCGACTCCGTCACGGAGACGTTCCCCGAATTCGTGACGTGGAGCCCGAGGCCGTCCGCGAGGCTTAGGTCGTCGACGTCAACATCGCCGCTCTCGGTGATCTGTATCGATGCGAGGTCGTCGCCGACGTTGACGCCTCCGACGTCGACGTCGTCGGCGAACGCCACGATCAGTTGCCCCACGTCGGCGCCGAAGGTGTGGTCGTCGTCGCCGAGGAACACCTTAATCGGGCCGCCGTTGACCGTCGAGCCGTTGAACTCGTGCTCGAAATGGGATTCGTCACCCTCGATCAGGACGCCGGTCTGGAAGGTGTTGTCGTGCGCGATGGTGTCGGTCGCCTCGTCGAGGAAGAGGTCGGCGTGGTTGTTCGACGCCGTGTTGTTGTGGGCCGAGAGTTCGTCGGCGCCGTCGACGACGATGCCGTGGCTCGGGTTGTCCGTGACGGTGTTCCAGGCAATCTCGACGTCGTTGGCCTGGTGGGTCGCTCGAATTCCGCCGTCGCCGTTATCGGTGATTTCGTTGTGTTCGACCACTCCCTCGGCCCGGTGGAGGTTGATACCGTACCCGGCGGCCCCGGAAATCGTGTTGTCGTGCAGGTCCAGGTCCTCGGTTATCCACCAGCTGTTCGACGAACTGAAGTGAATTCCGTTGCTGCCCGCGTCCGTCACGGTGTTCCCGTGAATGGTTGTCCCGTCGAGCACGTTGCGTACCCAGATGCCGTGGTCTTCGCTGGCGGTCACGGTGTTGTTCACGAGCGTCGCGTAGCTGGACCGATCGCCGTTACCGTTGATAGCGATCCCGCTGGCGCCGGCGTTCTCGATGTGGTTTTCCTCGATCGTCACGTCCGCCTGGTTCGTATAAATACCGTGATTTGTTCCGCCGGTGACGGTGTTGTTCAGCGCCGTTCCGTCCGAGTCGAGGAGCCTGATCGAGACGCCGGTACCGTCCTCGACGACGTTCGAATCGACGAGCGCCGAATCGGAGTTTCGGACGGTGATCGGCTGCCAGCCGTCGGCGACGTAGTTCTCTGTGATCACGATGCCAGGCGAGTCCCAGACGGAGATCCCGTCGGAGTTCGCCACGAGGTCGTTGTCCGCGACGGTCGTACCGGGCGAGCCGCGAACCGAGATCCCGATCCCCGCGTTGGACACATCGTTCCCGTTGACGTCGTTTGCGGAGACCTCGGCATCCGTGGATCCCTCGACGCTAATGCCGTGTCGGCCGTTGTCGTTTGCGGTATTATCCGACACGACCACGCCGTCCGAATGCTCCACGCGCAGCCCGTTTCTGTCGTTATCGGTGACGACGTTGTACTGAATGACGACATCCGTGGATTCGTACACGCCGATTCCGCCGGGTTGGGTCATCGTGAATCCGCGAATCGATCGGTACGTGCTGTTCGTGACCGTGTTATCGGTGAATTCGGCCCCGTCGCTGTAGGCGACCTGTACACCCACGGCAGTACCGTCGATTTCGAGCCCGTTCACGTGAAGGTCAGTTGTATCGACGAAGATGACCTGACCGGGGTTCGACGGCATGGCCGGATCGATGGCTCCCGAAACGTAGTGAATTGGGGCACCGCCGGCGGTGTTCGTCGTTTCGATGGTGTGCAGGTAGTGATCGAGTTCGTCACCGTCGAGGAACAGTCCCCGTTCGAACGTGTTGTCTCGCACCTCGGCGTTCGTCGACTCGCGCAACACGAGGTCGACGGCCTGTCCGGACGACGTCGTATTCTCCACGATCGTCCCGTTCGATGTTTCCACGAAAATTCCGTGTTTGCTGTTCGCTATCGCCGTGTTGTCCAGGAGGGTAACGTCCACCGAATTGGTCACGTAGAACCCGGTTCCGAAGTGGGTATGTCCGTTGTCGTTCGCCGTGTTCGTCGTCACCGTAATCGCCTCGGAGTCGTCGATCACGATCCCGTCGTCGTTGTCGATCGCGTCGTTCGCCTCGACGACGACATCGTTTGAGTCGACGATCCAGATCGCGTTGCCGTCGGTGACGTCGTCGCCCTGCGTGAAGTCGCTGTTCCCGGTCACGTTGTTGTGTTCCACGACGCCGCCATCGGCTCCCTCGAGCACGATCCCGGCAGCGTTGTTCGTGACTTCGTTTTCGGCGAACGTGCCGCCGACCGACCCCAACACGTGAATCCCGCTCTCGTCGTTACCGTCCAGCGAGTTCTCGCTGACCTGTACGCCGGTGGCGTCGACGACCCGGATGCCGTCCGCCCCGTTGTCCGCCGCGTCGTTTGCGACGACCTCGACGTCGTCGCCGCCGACGACGCGGATGCCGTACACATTGTTCTCGCTCGCGTCGTTGTCCTCGACGACGGTGGCGTCGGCCCCGGAGACGCGGATCCCGTCGCGCCCGTTTGCCGTCGCGGAGTTGTTCGTCACCGTGCCGCCGGTCGCGTCGGCCACGTAGATGCCGACCTCGCCGTTGTTCGTGACGACGTTCTCCCGGACGATCGCGTCGGTCGAACCCGAGAGACTCAGCCCGTGGTCCAGGTTGTCGCTGACGGTGTTCGCCTCGACGATCGCGCCATTCGAGGCGTGGATCGCGAGCGCGCCCGCGTCTCCCCACTCCTCGATGGTGGCTCCCGAGACGGTGTTGTTCCGTACCTCGGCGTCGTCGCTGAACGCGATCTGCAGCGGCGCGGCCGAGCCCTCGAAGGCGTGGTCTTCGACGACGAGGTCCGTCGCGTCGACGAAGATGTGCTGGCCCGCGCTCTCGTCGACTGCCGGCGCGGTCTCGCCCGCGGAGTAAACCAGCGCCGCCCCGTCGACCGTGTTCCCGTCGACGGTGTGGACGAAGTGGTCCAGAATCTCGCCCTCGAGCAGGATTCCCGTCTCGAACTCGTTGTCCACGAGTTGGGCGTTCGTCGCGTTCTGAAGCACGACGTCGACGCCGAAGTTGCCACCCGAAATGTTGTTCGAGTCGAGCGTCACACCGCCGGACTCCGCGACCAGCACCGACGGCGTTTCGGGGTTGGTGGTCCGCTCGTTGTCGGCGATAACGTTGTTCGAGAGGGTGACGTCCGTCGAATCCGCGATCTCGATTCCCTCCCAGTTGTCCACGAACGTGTTCGCGTCGACGGTGACGCCGGTCGACTCGACGATGTCGATTCCGTCCCGGCTGTTCTCGAAACTGTTCGCGTCGACGGAGACGTCGGTCGAACCGTCGACCACCAGCGTCCCCGCGCCGTGTTCTCTGACGTCGTCGAACAAATTGTCCGTTACCACGATCCCCTCCGAGTCGATCGCGGCGATGGCGCTCCCCGATCCTTCGAATTCGTTGTTCAAAATCTGCACGTCGCTCGCGATGTCGACCTCGACGCCGACGTCGTTTCCATCGATCGAACTGTCCTTGATCTCGACGCCGTCGGCGCCTCCGACCTCGATCCCGATCGGACTGTTCGTGACGTCGACGTTCTCGACGATCGCCCCGTGGGCTCCATTGAGCCGGATACCGTGGCTGTCGTAGTGTTCGACTCTGAAGTTCTCGATGGTGACGTTCTCGGCCGTGACGGAGATCCCCACGTTGTCACCCCAGCTTCGAGAGAGGGTCGGCGTGTCGCCCACACCGACGAGGGTGAGCCCGTCCGTCGCGATATCCAGCTCCCCCTGGTAGACGCCGGTCTCGACGCAGATCGTGTCACCGGGAGCGGCAGCGTCGATCGCGTTCTGGATCGACTCGCCGTCTTCGACGGTCAGATCACACGACTGGGTACTGGTGGACGTCGTCTGCACCGGGTCGAGGTCGCTAGCATTGCCGGACTCGCTAGCCGTTCCATCGCCCCCATCCGACTCGTCAGACCCGTTCGTCGCTCCATCGTCCCCGTCTGACCCGGACGCTCCATCTCCGTCACCCGCATCATCGCCGTCGTCCCCGGCGACCGACGTCGAATTCGTCCCCTCCGCATCGAGCCCCGTCGATACTAATCCGTCGGCTTCGCCGTTCTCCGTACCGTCGTCGACGCCCGTCGCGCCTGCGGCACCGACGGGTGCGAAGACCGAGGTCAACATCAATATCGAGAATAACACGGCAAACGCCTGACTTCTACAAAATCCGCTACGTGCACCCGTGGACCCATTGCTCATGCAGACTCTCTTCGGCAGATGAACATAACGTAGCGCTTACCCCGAGGTGCGGGTGGCAGTTACCTCGAGGTAATTGGGAAAATTGATAGGTTATAGTGGAACCGTCGCGACGAGGGGTGATGCGCCGCTGTGGCGGACCGAACGATCGTCCAGCGTTCGATCGACGACGCGACACCCGACAGGTCCACGCGACCTCCGCTCTAACGGTCACGATGTCTCGATCTCGAACCGGGCGCCGCCGTCTGCTCCCTCGCGGACCCCGACGTGCCACCCGTGGGCTTCGACGACGTCTCGGACGATGGCGAGGCCGAATCCAGCCCCCTCGCGTCTGGTGGTGTGGCCCCGCTCGAACACGTACGGCCGGACCGATTCCGGAACGCCCGCGCCGTCGTCCTCGACGAAGAACCCGCGATAGACGTCGTCTCCCTCGCGCGCTTCGTCGATGCCGCGAGGGATTTCGTGGCTCCCGCCGTCAGATTCGGTTTCGAGCACTCCGACCCGAACGGTTACGGGTCGGTCGTTGTGGTCGACGGCGTTTCGAAACAGATTCTCGAAGACGTGGCGCAATCGATCGGCGTCGCCCTCGACCGTCCAGTCGGACGGGAGCGAACGCTCGAGCGTGCATCCGTCGGTCTTCGTCGCCGTCCACGATCGCTCGACGACAGAGCGGAGGTCGACCGGTTCGGTCTCGGTGATCGTCGTTCCGGCCCTGGCCATCGTCAAAAATTGTCGAATCATCCGCTCCATCCGGTCGAGGACCGATTCGACCATCGCCACATCCTCCGGATCGCGTGACTCTCTGGCCAGCCCGGCGTAGGTCTTCGCCATGCCGAGCGGGCTCTGTAAGTCGTGACTGACGACGCCGGCGAATTCGTCGAGGCGCCGGTTCGTCCGCTCGAGTTCGCGCTCGCGCTCGTTTCGCTCGGTGACGTCCCGGATGCTGACGACGACGCCGCCGACGATGTCGTTGTCGAGCAGATCGACCGAGCCGCCTTCGAGCCCGATCCAGGAACCGTCGCGGTGGCGGCCCCGGTACTCGAATCGCGTCTCGTCGTCCGGTCCCGTTCGAAGCTGTTCGAACGCTTCGATCGCTCGCGGCCGGTCGTCCTCGTGGACGTACTCGAACACAGTCTCTCCGACGAGGTCGGCGGGTTCGTACCCGAGAACGGTGCGGACGGATGGACTCACGTACGTGATCTCGCCCTCGCCGGTCACCACCACGACGACGTCGGAGACGTTCTCGATGAGCGCCTGGAAGCGTCGTTCCGCCCGGCGCTGCTCGGTGACGTCTCTGAGCATCAACACCGCCCCGTCGACTCGCTCGTCGCCGACGATCGAGGCGGTCGCGTCGACGATCCGTCCACCGCGAGAGAGTGTCAACTCGCCCCGATCACCGTCGAGAACCGGGCCGCTTTCGGGCAGGACGTCGCGTATCGGCTCGCCCAGCGAGACGTCGCCACCGACCAGCGTTCGGGCCGCCGAGTTGTAGTCGACGACGCGTCTGTCGTCGTCGACGACCAGGTAGCCGTCGCGCATCTCGTCGACGACGCGGTCGCGGGCGATCGGAACGAGGTCGAGCCAGCGGTACCGGTAGAGGGCGATCGCGATGAGGATGCCCGTCGCGCCGAATCCCCAGACCGAGTAGTTGATCGCGGTCACGCCGCCGAAGGCGAGGACGTTCGCGGCACCCGGAATCAGCGGTGCGAGCACGACGAGTCGCGACTGCTTGTGGTAGACGCCGCTCCCGCGGGCGTCGACGAACTCGACGAAGAAGAGGAAGATGCCGCCGGCAGAGAGCGACCAGTTCCAGAAGACGTAGAGCCAGTACCCGACGTTCTGGTACTCGACGACCGGGAGGAGGACCTGCGTGTACTCCATCGGCTGGTGCATCCAGTGGTGGATCGGGTCGGTCCAGATGACGACGAGCCACGCGCAGGTGCCGAGATAGATCAGTCCGAGCCGGCCCGGACGAAGCCACTCGGTTCGCCCCGTGTACGCGAGCGCGAAGTGAAACAGCCCGGTCGCCATGATAACGGCTCCGGCGTTGATCACGATCGATAGCACCAGTCCGACGGTCGGATCGGTCTCGACGAGCAGCAGTCCCTGCGGGATGGTCCACAGCGAGATGCCGACGAGAAACCCGGCGAGCGGGACCACGTCCTGATCGGATCGCGTTCTGAGGATCTGGACGCCGAGACCGGCGTTCAAGAGCCCGATCCCCACGAGAGACGCCGCGTGGAGCGACGTGAACGCGTCAGACACGAGTGACAGAGGGTGGCTCGCTGTCAAATACGTTGTGGAGCCCGGTGGCCGACGCGCCGGGACGATTCCGAAGGCAATTCCACCCGGCACGCGTACGCACGTCCATGACCGACACCGGTCAATCGGGAGCGAGCAGTCACGTCCCTCGATCGCGGTCCGTCGAAACCGACGGTGGCGTCGACGAACCCAGTCACGTCGTCACCGCCTTCCTCAGAAACCGCGGCGAGGTGCTCTTCGGTCGACGGAGCGACGCCGTCGGCACGTACGCGGGCGACTGGGGTGCGATCTCCGGCTACGCGGAGGGCGATCCCGACGCGCAGGTGTGGACGGAGATTCGCGAGGAAACCGGTCTCGACGCCGACGAGGTGACGCTCGTTCGGTCGGGTCGGCCGGTTACGGTCGGCGATTCGACCCTCGTCCGCGAGTGGGTCGTCCACCCGTACCTGTTCGACGCCGAGACGCGCGAGGTCGACCCGAGCGCCGAACACGACGAACTCCGGTGGCTCGCGCCGACGTCGATCGTCACGGGAGAGCGCGAGACCGTCCCCGCGCTCTGGGAGGCCTACGAACGGGTGGCACCGACCGTCCGGTCGATAACGGCGGACGGCGTTCACGGGGCGTCGTCCCTCTCGATCCGGGCGCTCGAAGTGCTGCGCGATCGGGCCGGATTGCTGATTCGCGAACGCGAGGGTGAGTCGACCGACCGGTCGGAAGAGTGGGACGAACTCGCCGCCCTCGCCAACCGACTGCTCGAAGCCAGACCGAGCATGGCCGTGCTGCGAAATCGGGTCAATCGGGCGATGGCGGACGCCGCAACCGTCGACTCACCGGACGGTGGCGCCCTCGACGACCCGGGCGCAGCGGCCGTCCTCGAATCGACGATCGAGGGAATCGAGCGCGCCGTCGACGCGGATCGATCCGCCGCCGAACAGGCCGCCGACCTCGCGACGGGTCGAATTGTGACGCTCTCGCGATCGGAAACGGTCGCAGACGCACTTCGGTCGGGATCGCCGGATCGGATTTTCGTCGCCGAATCCTGGCCGGGTAACGAGGTCGAGCGCGAGCGAGACCTCGGAATAGAGGACGGTGAGCGAAGGTGGACCGCCGGAGAGGGCGTCGCCGTCGCCGAGGAGCTTCGCGAGCTCGCGCCGGTCACGCTCTGTCCCGATTCGGCGGTCGCCCACCTTCTCGCGTCGGAGTCCGTCGATCGCGTCCTCGTCGGCGCGGATACGATTCTCCCGGACGGGCGGGTCGTGAACAAGGTCGGGACCCGGGCGGCGGCACTCGCCGCGGCCCACGAGAACGTCCCGGTGTACGCGATCGCCGCGAGCGAGAAGGTTTCGACCCGGGACTCGGTCAACCTCGAATCGGGCGACCAATCCGCGGTGTACGACGGTGACGCCGCCATCGACGTCGTCAATCCGACGTTCGACGTGACGCCGGCCGGGGCGATTACCGGGATCGTCACCGAGAACGGCGTCGTCGATCCGGCGGACGTGGGCGATATCGCGACGACGCTGCGGAAGTACGAGACCTGGAACCGCGAGGCCTGAGCGTCGAACATCCCGGCTCTCCGCTCGAAGCGATAGACCGAAACGGTGCGGGCGCGTAGGTGCCCTCGGGCGGCGGTGACGAAGTGTTACCCCCACCGAGCCCCGTGTGACGAGGGATTTCCCCGAGCCGCCCGATCTCGACCGAGACGAAGTAGCAGATCCGATACCGCGTCGAGCCGAACGGCACTCGGCGACCGACGATGGACGCCGACCACCCGAGCCAGGGACGATGGGTTTAACTGTCGGCCCGGGGACTCTCGACCAAGAGCTTCTCTGGTGGTTCGCATGTCGAATACAGATACTGACGACCCCGAAAACACGTCGCTTCGGACGCCGATCGTCGCCGTCCTGGGCCACGTCGATCACGGCAAGACCAGCCTGCTCGACCAGATCCGCGGCTCGGCGGTGATCGAGGGCGAAGCCGGCGCGATCACCCAGCACATCGGCGCGACGGCCGTCCCGCTCGACGTCATCTCCGGCATCGCCGGCGAGCTGGTCGACCCGAACGACTTCGATCTTCCCGGCTTGCTGTTCATCGATACGCCCGGACACCACTCGTTCACGACGCTGCGCTCGCGCGGCGGCGCGCTGGCGGACATCGCCATCCTCGTCGTCGACGTCAACGACGGCTTTCAGCCCCAGACGATCGAAGCGCTGGACATCCTGAAACGATCGGAGACGCCATTTATCGTCGCCGCGAACAAGATCGACACCGTTCCCGGCTGGAACCCGACCGAGGACGCCCCGATTCAGGAAACGTACGAGAATCAATCCGACCGCGCCCGGGGCGACGTCGACCAGCGCCTCTACGAGATCATCGGCGAACTCTCCGACGAAGGATTTTCGGCCGACCTCTACTGGCGGGTCCAGCACTTCCAGCGCAACGTCGGCGTCGTTCCCGTCTCGGCGATGACCGGCGAGGGCGTTCCCGACCTGCTGACGGTGATGATGGGTCTCTCCCAGCGCTACATGCGCGAGGCAATGGAGATCGACGTCTCCGGACCCGGTGTCGGGACGGTCCTCGAGGTCAAAGACGAGAAGGGATTCGGGACGACGATCGACACCGTCCTCTACGACGGGACGATCCGGACCGACGATACGATCGTCGTCGGCGGCACGACCGACCCGATCGTCACCGACGTCCGCGCCCTGCTCCAGCCGCGTCCGCTCGCCGAGATACGCACCGAGAGCCGATTCGAGCAGGTCGACGAGGTCGGCGCCGCCGCCGGTATCAAGGTCGCCGCGCCCGACCTCTCAGAGGCGATGGCCGGCGCGCCGGTTCGCGTCGTCCGCGACCGCGACCTGAACCACGTCGTCGACGAGGTGGAAGCCGAACTCGCGAACATCGCCGTCGACACCGAAGAGCAGGGCGTCGTCGTCAAGGCCGACACCCTCGGCAGCCTGGAGGCGATGGCCGACGCGCTCGGCGAAGCGGAGATCCCCATCGTCCGCGCCGAGGTCGGCGACGTTGCCCCGCGGGACGTCTCGGTCGCCTCGACGGCCGAGGATCCGAAACAGCGCGTCATCCTCGGATTCAACGTCGACGTCCTGGACGACGCTTCCCATCGTGCCGACATCGACGACGTCGACCTCTTCACCGACGACGTCATCTACCAGCTCGTCGACGAGTACGAGACCTACGTCGAAGAGATCGAACGCGCCCAGCAGGACACCGTCTTAGAGAACATCAGCCGACCCGCCCGCTTTCGCATCCTCCCGGATCACGTTTTCCGCCAGAACGATCCCGCCGTCGTCGGCGTCGAGGTCAACGCGGGGACGCTCAAGAAGAACGAGTACGTCGTCCGTTTCGAGGGTAACGACACCAAGCGCGTCGGCGAACTCAAGGGGATCCAGGAACAGGGCGAGGACGTCGACGAGGCTCGCGCCGGCAACCGCGTCTCCGTCGCCATCGACGGCCCCACCGTCGGCCGACAGATTCACGAAGACGAGGAACTCTGGATCGAACTCCCCGAAAAGCACGCGAAGATCCTAGAGCAAGAACTCGCCGAAGAGATACCCGGCGACGAGCGCGAGGCGCTCAACATGTACCTCGAACGACACCGCAAACGCGACCCGTTCTGGGGCAAGTAGTCGTCCGGGCCCGGCGCAGTTCGGCTATAAGTGACGATTGTCTCTCGATTCCTGTCGACGAACTGTCCGCTCGCCAGAATCGTTTTGTGCTACCGCTCGCATCGAAGTGGCATGGATACCGTCTGGCGCCAGTTCGACAGCCGCTTCGGCGTCGTGGGGCTGCTCGTTCTGGTGAGTCTTCTCGCGGGGTTTATCGTCGTCTCGGATGCCGTTCTCTCGGGTGACCGAGTCTCGGTCTGGTACTTCATCGCGTTCGTCGTCGCACTCGTCGCCGCGTTCGTCGGCGGCACGGTCGGCTGGCAACGAATTAAATCGACCGAGTAGCGTCTCGATACTGCGGACAACGGCGCGTCAGCGAGCCGTCGGCGTGATGTCGTCCCCCATCGCCTGCTTGACCTGGAGGGCGGCGCTGGCGGCGAGTCCTCTCGCCACCTCGTCACACTCGTCGTCGTCGATGACCGAGTCGGCCTCCTCTACCGGCTCCAGGTCGGGTGCGAACCCGGCGCTGACGGGATGGCCGATCGGCGGCTGGACCGCGACGGTCACCTGCGGACCGGCGACGCCCTGGGAAATGTCGCTGTCGACGACGTACTCGTCGGGCAGAAAGTCACGGGTGCGCGCGGCGACGCGGGAGACGTCGCGCCGGAGGACGCGACGCTGTCCGGGCGTCACCTCCTCGACGTCGTCGACGGATCGGTGGCCGGCCTGCGTCGTTCCCGGGCGGCCCGCGTACGGAGTATTGCCATTCATGAGAAAGTCGGTACCGACTCAACGTGGTGGCCGGTGAAAAGCGTTTGGCTCTCTCCACCGAATCGGCCGTCAGACGATCGGCTCGCCCTCGCCGTAGACGGCGGCCACGACGGCCGCCGCGTACTCACCGACGTCGGCGCTGGCTCGTTCGACGTGGACGCTGGGTTCGCCGAGATTCCAGTCTCGCAACTCGCTCCCGGCGGCGAGCCCCTCGCGAATCCGCCGTTCGACGTCTCCCGGCTCGATTTCGCCGGCGGCCTCGTAGAACAGCCCCGGCCCGCCGTCGACCGATTCGACCCAGCCGACCCCGGCGCTCACGCTCGTCGGGCCGGCCGCCTTCGCGCGCCCTTCGACGACGGTCAGTCGCGACCCGGCGGGACCGAGATCCGGTGCGGTTCCGACCGCCTCGACGGGGACGTCAGCCGGAATCACCGACGAGACCGACACGAGGTTGTAGTTCTCGATACCCGCCTCGGCGAGTGCGGCGTCGTAGGCCGACATCTCCGTCGGCCCGGTCGCCGCGCCCCAGACGACCCTGATCGTGCTCATTGTCGGCGTTCGGGGCCGGACGGCGTAAGGCGTTGTGATTCGCGTGCGGACGACTCTCGCGTCTGTCCAGTCCACTCGAGCGGAGGGCTGATCGACGCTACCGGTAGAAGTAGTTCGCAGACGAGACGATATCGCCGGCGTCGTCGTCTTCGATCTTTTCGATCGCGGCCTCGAAGTCGGCCATGGTGACGTCGGTTCGGCCGTCGCGGATGGCGAACATGCCGGCTTCGGTGGTGACGCTCTCGATCTCTGCGCCGGAGTAGCCCTCGGTTTCGGCGGCGAGCGCCGCACAGTCGACGGCTTCGGCGGTCGAGAGGGTCGCGGTGTGGATTTCGAAGATGCGCTCACGCCCCTCGACGTCGGGTTCGGGCACCTCGATGAGCCGATCGAAGCGCCCCGGGCGGAGGATGGCGCGATCGAGCATGTCGAACCGGTTGGTGGCGGCGATGATGCGGATCTCGCCCCGGTTTTCGAAGCCGTCCATCTCCGAAAGCAGCTGCATCATGGTTCGCTGGACCTCGGCGTCGCCGGAGGTCTTCGACTCGGTCCGCGTCGCGGCGACGGCGTCGATCTCGTCGATGAAGATGATGGCGGGTTCGCGTTCGCGCGCGAGTTCGAAGAGGTCGCGGACGAGTCGCGAGCCCTCGCCGATGAACTTCCGGACGAGTTCGGAGCCGGCCATCTTGATGAACGTCGCGTCGGTCTTGTTGGCGACCGCTTTCGCCAGCATCGTCTTTCCCGTCCCCGGCGGACCGTACAGCAAGACGCCGCCGGGCGGTTCGATGCCGACTGCTTCGAATTTCTCGGGTTCGGCGAGCGGTTGCTCGACGGCCTCTCGCACCTCGCGGACCTGCTCGTCGATGCCGCCGATGTCGTCGTAGGTGACGGTCGGTTTTTCGGTGATCTCCATCGCCTGGGCGCGGGCGTCCGTCTCCGCCGAGAGCAGCGTCTGGAGGCCGAACGAGTCGTCGACGCCGACGCGATCGCCGGGCTCGATCCGGTCGGCCATCCGCGGGGAGACCTCCGTCAGGACTTCCTGGTTGTTGCCGTGCTGTTTAACGACGACCTCGGTTTCGATACACTCCTCGACGCTCGCGATGTACAGGGGTGAACTCTTGAGCGACGCGTTCTCTCGCTCGGCGTAATCGACGCGGTCTGTGAGTTCTTCGCGTCGTTGCTCGGCCGTTTCGAGCTGGTCTGCGAGCCTGGTCTGGACGTCGATGAGTTCCTCGTAGTGCGACCGAAGGGCGTCGAGCCGCTCTTCGTCGGGGAGGTTCGGATCGATCTCTCGACTGGGTCGGTCGGGCAGCGACGGACTTCGGGCCATTCTGTCGAACAGTGGATAATCGGTCGGCGTAAATGTGCCTTTGGGTAGCGGGTGGGAGTAGGCCCGGGCGCGGTAGATTCTCGTTCCGGAGTGGCGTGTGTTCGTCTCGCGGTTCGGTCGTCACGCGGAGACTTCGTCGAAGGGTTCGTCGTCCGTCGTCACGGCGAGAAAGACGTCTTCGAGCGTACCGTCCCCGTCGGATTCCATCCGACCGACGAGCGCTTTCGGCTCGCCCTCGGCGACCAGTTCGCCGTTGTAGAGGATGCCGACCGTCGAAGCCAGCTGGTCGACGACCGAAAGGACGTGCGTCGAGTAGAACACGGTCGATCCGCCCTCGGCGTATTCGACGAGGAGTTCGCTGACGGTTCGGGCGGCTCGCGGATCGAGTCCGCTGATCGGTTCGTCGAGGATAACGACGTCTGGCTCGTGCATGAGCGCTTGAATCAGGCCCGTCTTCTTTCGCATTCCCTTCGAGTACGTCCCGATGCGATCGTCGGCCGCCTCGGAGAGGCCGAGTCGGTCGAACAGGTGTTCGAGCCGTTCGCGTATCGCGTCGGGGTCCATATCGCGCAGGCCGCCGTGATACTCGAGCTGCTCGCGGCCGGTGAGTTCGTTGTACAGCGGCGGCGTTTCGGGGAGGTACCCGATGTGAGGAACGATCGCCGCCCGATCGGTGATCGGTTGGCCGGCGATCGTCCCGGTGCCGCTCGTTGGGTTCGTGAGGCCGGTGAGCAACCGGATCGTGGTCGTCTTGCCGGCCCCGTTCGGGCCGAGAAAGCCGTAGATGGTCCCGGCGTCGATCGTGAGATCGAGGTCGCCGACGGCCACGGTCGATCCGAAGCGCTTGGTCAGTCCGTCCGTCGTGAGTATCGGTGGTGTCTCCGTCATAGTCGTGGGTCACTCTTCGAGTCGATATCGCCCGTAGCGGCGGAGCGAGCGATCGTAGGCGAGTCGAGACAGCCCCAGCGCGAGACCCGTCGCGGCCAGGAGCGATCCCATCCGAACCACGGAATCGGGGAGGCCGGTGGCGGTTCCGATCGGCTCGAACACGAACGGCGAGTAGACGACGATCGGGACGAGCGCGACCGAGGCCACGGCGACCAGCACGGCTCCCATCCGGACGAACCCCATCGTGCCGACCTCCGTGTAGACCGTCGCGTCCGTGTAGGGAAGTCCGACGGGCTGGTGGGCGTCGTAGGGGACGGTCAGGCCGACGAGCGTGGCCACGCAGACGCTGAAGAGACACAGCGTCGCGCCCATCGCCGCGACGACCGCCGTCTCGACCGCCCCGATCGGGCCGGCGACGCCGGTGAGGATCGCCGCGAGGGCCGTCGCGGGAATTCCGACGGCGCTCCCGGCGAGGACGGTCCCGCCGACGAAGTGGGTGGCGGTGGTAGCGGTGAGCGTCCCGGGCAGGCCGGGATACTCGACGTTGATCACGCCCACACCGAACGCCAGCCCGGCGGTCAGCGCGCAGACGGTAGCCGCGAAGACGGGGATAACTGGTGGAACTCGACCGCCAGTGACGAACGGAACGACGACGAGCGGGACGAACATGACCGTGTAGAGTCCAACCATCACGCCGTAGGGAACTCGACGCTCCTGAAGCCAGCGCTTTCTGGCGACTGCCAGCGTCGGTCGGGAAACGGACGCGCCGAACAGTCGGTCGGCCGGTCCCTCCCCGATTCGCAGGTGCGACCCGCGCCGCGCGGTCGACTCGACGGCATCGGTCGTCCAGACTCGCGTCGCCGTCGAGACGGTGAGCCCGCCCAGGACCGGGACGGCCACGGCGAGCGCGCCCAGGGCGGCGAGCCCGCGTGAGGCGTCTCCGGCGCCGGCCGTCCCCAGGAACGCGAGGTCGACGATCCAGGTCGGGGCGACGGCGCTCGCGTCGACCCGAACGTCGGCCGTCGACGCGGCCCCGTCGAACGAACCGGCGATCAGCCCGATCCAGACGCCAACGAGCGCGAGCGCGCCGACGAGCGCGAGCGGGTTCTTGTACCGCCGGGCGCGCGGCGAGCGCGTCCCGACGTACAGTGCGACGAATGCGACCCAGACGCCGCCGATGACGCCGACCGCGACGAGTCCACCGCCGGCGACGGCGACGGTGAGACCGCCCGTGATCGAGCCCGTCCCGACGGCGAACCCGATGGCGGTGGCGAGTATCGACGGTCCCGATCGCATCGCGGCCCGCCCCAATGCGTACCAGCACAGGCCGAGCGCTACCTCGCGTCCGGGGACGGTCGTGAGCAGCAGGTCGGTCTCGATCCGCTCGTTTCTGGTCAGCGTTCGCTTTCCGGCGTCCCACCCGACCGCGACGAGCAGCGCCAGCACGCCGAGGCGAAGGAGATCGATCGAGACGAACGGGTCGCCGGCCGCGAGCCCGCGACCGAAGAGAAGCGCAGCGACGCCGACCACGACGGCGAAGCCGAGGATGGCAAGGAGTCGGACCAGCCGAAGCACGGGCGATCGGTGTTCGAGCCGTCGCTCCTGTCGCGCCTGCATCCGGGCGATCGATCGAACGCGTCGAAGCGACCGTCGGATCGGCCGTCGCGGGCAGTCGCTCGGTCGTCTCTCTCGCTCGCTAGCGGGCGGCCGTTCACGCGGCGTCGGCGACTCGGACACGACCGCTCACCACTCCGGTTCGCTCGTCAGTTCATTCGACTGCTGGCCGTGGCCTCGATCGCTGCGCACCAGGAGGTAGGCGACGAGCGCGAGGATTCCCAGGGGAAGGAAAACGAACACCGTCACACCGACGCCGACCGCCCAACCGAGTTCGCTGTTCGGTCGACTCTGGGCGTCGCGGTACACCCAGTAGCCGGCGCCGATTGCGATGATCAGACCGACGATCACCGAGGCGACGAGGATCAAGGCGATAGTCTCCTCGTCGAAGGGAGCCTCGGTGGCAGCGTTCGTACTCAACGCGGCGAGCAGCCGCTCGTGTGCGCTCAACACGGGGACCACCGGCTGACCGAACACCGCTGGTGGGCCCCGATTGCAGCCCGAACGAGCGACACCTGAGAGACACGCGCGGATAGCGACTGGCCGTCGCTACTGGCGGGGGCCATGATTCGACCACGTCACCACGGAATAATAAACATTTCGTTGACGTTTTCTCGCTGAACCGATGGGCGGGGCCTGGTCGGGTTGCCGAAGCCGTTCGCGTCAGGCTACGAGTTCGGCCAGTTCGTCGAGTCGGTCGCCGTAGCGCCCGATGGCGCGCTCGATCGATTCCGACGAGCGCATGTCGACGCCGGCGACTTCCAGGAGTTCGAGCGGGTACTTCCGAGAGCCGAGCGAGAGGAACTCGCGGTAGTCCGCGGCGGCGGACTCGCCTTCGGTGAGGATGTCGTCGGCGAGGGCGAGCGCGGCGGAGATGCCGGTCGCGTACTGGTAGACGTAGAACGCGCGGTAGAAGTGCGGGATGCGCATCCACTCGCGGGCGATCCGGTCGTCGAGGGTGGCGGGCTCGTAATATCGGCCCTTGAGGTCGCCGTACACCTCGTCGAGTCGGTCGGCGGTCAGCGGTTCGCTGGCCTCCTCCAGTTCGTGGACGCGGTGTTCGAACTCGGCGAACAGCGTCTGGCGGAAGAACGTCGAACGGATTCGCTCGACGAACTCGTTCAGGACGTGGACGCGGAAGTCGGGATCGTCGACGGTTTCTAAGAGGTGCTCGGTGAGCAGCGCCTCGTTGACCGTACTCGCGACTTCGGCGACGAACAGCTCGTAGCCGGCGTAGACGGGCGGCTGATTCTCGCGGGCGTAGTCGGAGTGAAGCGAGTGGCCGAGCTCGTGCGCCAGGGTGTACATCGAGGCGACGTCGTCCTGGTAGTTCATGAGGATGTACGGGTCGGTGTCGTAGGCGCCGCCGGAGTAGGCGCCCGAGCGCTTGCCTTCGTTCTCGTAGACGTCGACCCAGCGCGAGTCGAGCCCCTCGGCGAGTCGGGACTGGTACGCCTCGCCGAGCGGGGCGACGGCCTCGATCACGTGCCCGCAGGCCTCCTCGTAGGAGACGTCGGGCCCCTCGCCGCCCGTCAGCGGCATGTAGACGTCCCACATCCGCAGCTCGTCGACGTCGAGCGCCCGCCGTTTGAGCTCGGCGTGGCGGTGCAGCGCGTCGAGATTGTCGTTGACGGCCTCGACGAGCGTGTCGTAGACCTCGACGGGAATGTTCGCCCCGTGGAGCGACGCCTCGCGGGCCGTCTCGTAGTTTCTGGCCCGCGCGAGCCGGACGTCTGCGGTCACGCTCTTGGCGTAGGCCGTCGAGACGGTGTTTCTGACCGCCGCCCACTCGTCGAAGTACGCCTCGTACACGGTCTGTCGGAACTCGCGGTCGGGCCGTTTGAGCAGGTTGACGACGTTGCTCTGGGTGATCTCGACCGCCTCGCCGTCGGCGTCCTCGACGGTCGGGAACGTCATGTCCGCGTTCGCGAGCATCGAGTAGACGCTCCCCGGCGCGCCGGTCACCTCGCCGAGGTCGGCGAGCAGCCCCTCGACTTCCGGCGAGCGGGTGTGCGGTTTCATGCGCAATACGTCGTCGACGTGCTGGCGGTACACCTCGAGGTCGGGCTCCTCGTCGACGAAGGTCTCGAACTGCTCGCTCGAAAGCTCCTGGAGCTCCGGTTCGATGAACGCCATCGCTGAGGCCGCCTGCGAGATCAGCGTCTCGGCGCGCGAGGCCATCGCCTGGCGGTCCTGGTCGGCCGTGTCCTCGTCGCGGCGCATGCCGGCGTAGGTGTAGACGGTCTGGACCTGGCGCATCACGTCGTCTCGCGTCGAGAGCACCTCGAGCAGGCGGTTCGCGCTCTCGGTCGTTCGACCCTCGTACGATTCGAACGCCTCGACGCGCTCGGCCGCTTCGTCGTACGCCTCGCGCCACGCCTGGTCGGAGTCGAAAATTCGCTCGATCGCCCACCGATCCCCCTCCGGTACCGACTCGCGGTCGGGAACACCACTCATTGAACGTGATTCGAATCGGAGGAGGTAAAGGATGACGAACCCGGCGGCCGGCGTTGGTAGCTCGATCAGCCGCGAAGTTCGGCCCCGACGGCCGTTCGAACCACCCGCGCGAACCCGAGGACGGCGACGAAGGTGCCGACGAGGACGAATCCGGCGAGCAGGAAGGCCCCGAGGGCTCGCGCGCCGAACGGCCCCTGGGAGAGGAACTGACCGGCGAACCAGGTGCCGAAGCTGACCACGAGAAACCCGATCGCGATCCGGATCGACGCGCCCCAGTAGGCGCCGTACTCCTCGGGTTCGAGATTCATGGTGCAGGCTGGGAAGGCCGGTACTAAAAACGTACCTGCATCGGCGCGGCCCCGTCACTCGCTCGCGAACTCGCCGAGTCCGGTCTGTGCGGCCTCGGCCAGGACGTCTCGGCAGGTACCCCACGACCGGCGGGCGCCGTCGGGCAACTCGCCGTGGTCTGCGACGTAGGATTCGAGGAACGACCGCGTCTTCGGGTCGCTCGGATAGCCGCTACCGAGGTCGTCGTACCCCCGCTCCGCGTAGCGCGCCGCGAGGCGTTCGACGCGGGCGTCGCGGTCGACCTTCGCGATGACGCTCGCCGCGCCGACGAGCGGGTCGTCTGCGTCGGCGCCGTGGGAGGCGTCGACCGAGACCGGGAGCGAACAGTCGTCGGTCACTCGCCGGGCGAAGCGATCGGCGTCGGTGTCACAGGCGTCACAGACGCCCTGGAGGTCGCCGTCCGTCTCACTCGCCACGTCTGTCTCTCCGAGCGCGTCTTCGATCGCCCGGGCGTGGGCGGTGACCGCCAGCCCGTTCATGTCCGTCTCCGGGGCGTCGATGCGCGCCGGTTCGATTACGCCGACGCCAACGCAGATCGCGTCGCCGGCCCGCATCGTCTCGGCGAGCGACTCTCGCTTCGCCGGCGTGAGCTCCTTCGAGTCGGCGATCCCCTCGGGAAGCCGCGCCGGGTCGTCCGCCCACACGGCCGCCGCGACCATCGGCCCGATCGCCGGTCCCTTCCCCGCCTCGTCGACGCCGAACGGCATGCGCTGGCGATCGTTGCGTCGGGACAAAGTCGTTGTGACTCACGATGGAAGTGGATCGTCGACGATCTCCGAACGACCCGTTGTTCGGTCCGCTACTTGCAGTATTGATGATCGTCGCTTGCTGTTAGTTTGAGGTGGACTGCTCTCGGTACCATCGGGCGATCTGCTCGCTGAACTCCTCGTAGACAGCTAATCCCGTTTGGAGCGTCTCGTAGACTACTTCAGGATCGACGAGCCCGTATTCGTGTGCGAGAACGTTTCTGAACCCGACGGCGGAGATGAGCGTCTCTGCCGTACCGTCTTCGATAACGTCGTTCCTCGCGAGAACGAAGATTGCTCCTTTTGACGCACTTTCGTCGTAGGAACAATCGTGGGTCGCAACGTGTTGAGCCAGGTCCGAACACGCTTGGATCGCGTTCTCGAACATCCGTTCGACGGCCCGTTGTTCGGTTATTGATTCGAGAAACTCCGCTCGCGAGAGCGTTCGTCGCTTCGTTCGAAGTTCGTCGTGATATTGTTCGATTTGCTCGAGTTTCGTCGAGACGACCCGTTCGTCAGCCATGTAGTCCGTCCTCGGCGATGCGGTCGATCACCGCCCGCTGGTTGGTACGAATGTCTTCTCGTCGACGCTCGAAGTCCGTTCGAACCGCTTTTTTGAACTGTTCGAAATCGTGGCGATCTCCGCAGAGTAATTCACCCCGAACGGCATCGTGAGCGACGTCGATCGGGAGCGTTTCGATGTCGGTGATATCGACGAATGGACCGTCCTCGCGTTGAAGTGATCCGGAGAGGAAACACCGTTTTTGAAACCGTTCAGTGGCTGTCAACCCCTCTTCGAACTTGACCGCGACATCGACATCGGACGATGCGCGTTCGTCCCCGGTGAGCTGTGAACCGAACAGCACGGCAAACGCGACGTCTTCGTCCTCACAGAGAGCGTTCCCTATCGCTGTGAGCAGCCCGTCGTTTGCCTTCTCACCCATGGTTGTACTGTGATGCGGTCCCACAAAAGCGTACCTCTCGGATCCCCCTCCCAGACCGGTGGCGTCGACGTACGGCCGTATATTTCGGGTCGGATTCAGGCCTGCGGAAAAACGATCCCTGGTTCGAACCTACCCCGACACTCGCTATATTTTCCCATAAATAACAAACGATAATACTGTGGCTACTATTCTGCCCAGTATGTATCAGCGTCTGAAAGGCCACCTCTTTCGCGAACCCGGTGGACGGCGAGAGGGATTGTTTTCTCTCGGAGCCGGTCTCCTCTTTTTCCCACTGTATCTCTTCTACAGCCGTCAACCCGAGGGGGCGTCGATCATCGCCATCCTCTTCGGGGTCCTGTTCACGGTGAGCGGAATCGCCGAACTGCTGGCGCCGGAGCGGCGACGGCTGGCCGGCGTTATTCGTGGCGTGCTCATCGTGTACGCCGGGGTACTCGTCGTCCACTTTCTCTCCGGCATGCGCGTATTTGGATAGCGAGGCGGACCTCACCGCTTCGGCCGCGGTGATGCATCGTCTCGACCGGCCTCTCACGACCTACGACTGCGCGACCATCCGGTACCGGAATCCGAGGTAGAGCAGGATGAACGCGAACGTCCCGGCGAAGAGGTACTCGCCGGTGTCGATCGAGTAGACCAGCGCGCCGGTGTTGAGCGCCACGCCGAACAGGTAAAAGCCCTTGAGCTGTCGATCCGTGACGTTCATCGCGATCGCTCCTCCGTCGATGCGGCTTCGTCGTTCGCCGCGGATTCGTCGTTCGACTCGGACTCCCCATCCGGCGTCAGTTCGTCTTCCCGGTCGCCCTCGTCTTCGAAGTACTCGGCTCGTTCGAACGGTTCGTCCTCGCCCGTGACGGCGAGCACGTCGAGCGCGAGCACCTCGGCACCGACGTCGAGGAGACCGGCCACGCTCGGTTCCGTTCGGCCGTCGTCGCCGCTGATCAGCTCCTTGATGTAGAGGCCGCCCGCGCCGTGGATCTCGATCGTGGCGGTGGCCACACGCTCCGCATCGCGGTCCGACGGTTTCTCGTCCGCGCTGTCTTCCATCTCGTCGACGATCCCGGGGTCGCCGTCGATCGCGTAGACGGTCCGCTCGCGAGTCAACTCCGCCCGGCGGTGATCGACGCGCTGGGGCGTGTATTGCTCGACGGTCGTCCCCTCGAGTTCGTCGAAGACCGACTCCAGATCGTCGGCCGCGACCGGTTCGTCGAACCGAACGGCCGCGCGATAGCGCTTGCTCGCGTCGTGTTCCTTGACGCGTTCGACCATCTCGTGGGTGGCGAGACGAAGGCCCTCGACTTCGACGGCGCCCGCGGCGGCCTCGTTGATCTCGGCTTCGAGCGCGTCGACGTCGGGCGTCCGGCGACGGGGGTGTTTCACCTCGAGGACGAACGGTCGGCCGGTCCCCAGCATGCGCGCGTCGACGTCCTCTCTGCCGGCGCCGTGGAACGTTCCCTCGCGGCCGTCCATGGCCTCGACGACGTGCGGACGGACGACCTGCTCGATGCTGGTGTCGTAGAGGTACCCCGAGCCGCCGCAGTACTCGCAGGGTTCCTCGCCGTCGTCGGAAAGCTGGCTCCCGCTACCGCCGCACTCCCGGCAGGGCCACTCCGTCTGCGGAATGTCGCGGTCGATCTTGCGGTAGCGCCCGTAGACGAACGCCGGGTTGATCTGCCGGTCGACGGCGTGGGTGGTGACGGCTTCGCCGTCTTCGAGCACGGCCAGCGGGTCGAACGCCGAGAGGTCGACCACGGCGAGCACGTCGGGGCGTTCGAGGTCGAACTCGACGCCGGTGCGTGTTCCGACGCGTCGACCCACTTCCCGGTTGACCTCGCGCTTTAGCGGTTCGCCGGCGTCGGGCTCCAGGCCGGCGTCTTCGCGGAGCAGGCGGTCGTTCTCCTCGACCAGCGGGGGAACGACCGTGCCGAGCTGGTAACTCGCAAAGTCGATGCCGTCGAGCGTCTCGCAGACGGCGTCGGCGATCGCGTCGTACGTCCCGCAGTAGCCCTCACAGACCCAGCACGCGGCGGGGTCGACCGGCTCGTAGGGCTCGTCCGCGTCGAGTGCCAGCGTCGTCCGCAGCGCCCGGCCCCGTTCGTCGTTTCGCAGCCCGAAGCTCCGGTCGGCGAACGGCCGACCGAGACAGGCGTCACAGACGGGGCCGCCCGCGAGCAGGTCGGCCGCCGCATCCGTGAGACTCATTGGACGGTAGTCGGGGCGGCGGCCCTAACACGCTTTCCATTCGGGGCGTCGTCGGTTTCGAGCGGTAGTTGTAGCGGGTCGGTTGCACCGACGCGATTTCGACTCGCGGCTGGGCGCGTTGCGTTCGTCCTGAAGGGCAGCTGTTACACCTTCGCAAGCTCGGCCAAATCGAATCTTCTAAGATATGTCTGCCGATCACGATGTTTGGGGAACAAATACTACAATGACGATGATGGCGGACCACCTTACTATCACATAAGAAGGCACTATAAACAAGTATTATATAATCACTTCACAAATACGAATGCTGTGATTAAACGCCAGAATCGTCGCCAGCTCCTCGTTTCGTTCGGCGCAGCGAGTGTGCTGAGCGGTTGCCTTGAATCAGGCAGAAATAATGAAGGTGGTGACACAATACGGTCAGATGTTTATCTTGGAAATCATACTGGAGTGGCATACGAGGTATCGGTCACCGTCGAAAATGTGACGACTGACACCGTCCTCGAATCTGAGACGGTGACAGTCCCCCACGACGAAAACCAACAGGTAAACTTCACCGAAACGCTGGATGAAGACGACATTCATCCAGAGATCAGCGCGACCGTCGGATTCGTTTCCGATCCGTCGGTCGAAGAATCGGTCACTCACGGCTTCGCGCCAACATCGGCAGCGAGTTTCTTGGCCTTCATAAAAAGTGATGCTGAAATCGACCTCAAAATCGGCCAAGAGTGACTGGTCGCTGATACAATTTTACAAATATAATGGCTTCGAACGTGGCCTCTGTATTAGGAAACAGCACGCCAAATAAATTCTGTCGTGAGGATTCGACTTCAGCGAAAAATTGGACTGGTACGGTATCTAATTGCACCGAATCGGAAGGTGTACGATGGTTGGGTGACGGGTATTACGACGATGATGGACCGCCTGTCTGTCAACCAGGCGAACCCTGCTAATCCCACCCTTCAGGAATGACTCCGTTCACCCGATCAACACTCACGAGACGCGGGTTTGCGACGAGTACTGTGACACTAGCGTTTGTTAGTGGTGGATGTCTCGGTTTTCACTCGGACGACGAGGCGGATGATCAGTACGAACCGCATCTCCACCTTTTTAGCCACCTCGACGCCGAACACGAAGTCCAGGTGCGCATCGAAGATCTCTCGACCACCGAGCGACTGGTCGATGAGACGGTCGTCGTCTCTGCAGCGGAAACGCACACGTTTCCGTTTACGTCAACACCTGACGAGGAGGGTAATCATCCGCGTATTCGTGCGACCGTCAGCCGCACCGATACACAAGATATCGAAGACTCGGAGGAACGAACCTTCTCGCCCGCTTCTGGGGCAAGCTTTGCGGCTCGGATCCAAGCCGATGGCACTATCAGAGTTTCAATCCGGGTAGTATGACGAAATAAAAAAACTTCTTTCAAATTATCTCAAATAGAATAAAGGTAGGGTTGGTGGCCGACCATGCCAACATCTATTTTTAGACTCCGCCGTCGTCGGGCTACGCCCGACTGCTTGAGGGGCCTTCGGTCCCTCTCCGACTACGGCGAGGAGGATGCCACAGCTTGGACTGGAATCTTATCTGAGTATTTCCAAGCTTCCGTCTCGATCCGAACGCGTTGCCTCGGTGCGACCGTCAGCGCTCCGCTGTCGATCCCGTCAATACCCCACACGGGATCACCGTTTTCAAGGTCTTCGGCCACGTGGTCTGTGTATGCACGATTCGGATCGCTCGCGACGCGCCTTTCTCGCCGCGGCCGGCGGCGGCCTGCTGGCGACCGTCGCGGGCTGTGCGGAACCCGGCTCGCAGCCCCGAGCCGGCCGGGGTAATTCGACGCTTCCGAGCGCGATCGACTACGACGAGCGCGCCGACGGAACGGTCTACACCGAGATCTACGAGTCGGTCATCGACTCGGTGACGATGGTCACCGTCGGCGGGATCGAGGATCCCGTGACCGGCATCGAAGGCGAGGGTCAGGGGTCCGCGTTCGTCCTCGACGACTACCTGATCACCAACGAACACGTCGTCTGGGACGGCGAGACGGTCGAACTCCAGTACACCAACGGCGACTGGACGCGCGCCGAGGTCGTCGGCACCGACGTCTACAGCGACCTGGCCGTCCTCGACGTTGCACACCGACCGGAGGTGGCCGAGTCGCTGTCGCTCTCCGACGTTCTCCCCACCGTCGGCCAGGAGGTGCTTGCGATCGGCAACCCGTTCGGCCTCGAGGGGTCGATGTCTCGGGGGATCGTCAGCGGGGTCAACCGCTCGCTGCCCGGGCCGGCGAACTACGACCTCCCGAACGTCGTCCAGACGGACGCGGGCGTCAACCCCGGAAACAGCGGCGGCCCGCTCGTCGACATGGACGGTGAGATCGTCGGCATCATCAACGCCGGCATCGCTGAGGGCGTCGGCTTCGCTATCTCCGCCGCGCTCGCGAGTCGCGTCATCCCGTCGCTGATCGAAGTCGGCGAGTACGAGCACTCGCGCATCGGCATCGGCCTCCGCGAAGTCGGCCCCGCGGTCGCGACGGCGAACGATCTCGACGAGGCGACCGGCATCATCGTCGTCGATGTCGACGACGAGACCGACGCGGCGAACGTCCTGCAAGGCAGCCCCGACGAGGTGATCGAGGACGGCCAGCCGATCCCCGTCGGCGGGGACGTCATCGTGGGTCTCGAGGGCGAACCGATCGCCGATCAGCACGCGCTCTCTCGCGTGCTCGCGTTGCAGACCAGCCCCGGCGACGTCGTCGAGTTCGAGATCATCCGCGACGGCGAGCGCCGGACCGTCGAGGTCGAACTCGGCGCACGACCGACCGACCCACCGCGGGGATACTGACTCAGCGGTTCGATCTCTCGCTCGTTCACCGCCGAACAGGCCCGTCCTACGGCCTCGTAATCACGAGCTAACTATTGTCGATATCGGCGTCGTACTAGCTCCCATACGAGATCGATCATGAGCGACGCACCCGACGCCCGCGCTCGGCGAATAGCCCCCGATGAACGGCCGGCTCGTTCCGTTCTTTCATCCGGTGAAACGCCGGAAATCGGAGAAACATCTGATGGATATATCGGAACGGTTTGACCGATGAATCAGTCCTCGCTCACGACCGTCTCGTTCTGGGCCGGCGCGCTGTTACCGCTCGTCTACGTCCCGATCCTCATTACGGGTATTAATTCGACTTCACAATTCGGCCTGCTCGTCGCCCTGCTCGCGCTCAACGTCGCCGCGCTGGTGCTCGGTCACGAGTATCCGGAGACGCGCCCGCGGTGAGACGAGACACAATTTTCCGTCGAACATTCGGCGCCGCGACCTGTCTTACGCGTTCTGCACCTGGCGCAGTACCTCGGGCGCCGCCTCGAGCGCGTCGTCGAGTGCATCCACGTCCGGGCCGCCGCCCTGGGCGAAGTCCGGCGGGCCGCCACCGCCGCCGCCGACCATCCCGGCGAGTTCGCCGACGACTTCACCCGCGTTGACGCCCGCGCCGTCGGGGACGGCGACGATGAACTGGGCGCTGTCGAGCCCGCTGCCGAGGACGGCGATCTTCTCTTCCTCGGCGAACGCGCTCGCGGTCGCTCTGAGTTCGTCGACGTCGGCGTCGATGCGCTGGACGACGGCCGTCGTCTCGCCGACTTCGACCGTCTCGGCGTCGTCGGCGCCGGCGGCGCGAGCCTCGGCGAGCTGCGATTCGAGTTCGTCGATGCGCTTGCCGCGATCCTTCCAGGCCTCGAAGAATCGCTCGGCCGTCTCGGGTACGTCCGGCGGATCGACGTCGAGCACGTCGGCCGCCTCGTAGAGGGCGTTTTCGGTCGCCTGTGTGGCCTCGATCGCCGCCTCGCCGGCGGCGAAGACGAGTCGCTCGACCCCGTCCTGGACGCGCTCGGTCTGGCGGATCTTGATCGCGCCGATGTCGCCGGTTCGCGAGACGTGGGTGCCGGCGCAGGCCTGAACGTCCGCGCCCACGTGGATCAGCCGGATGTTCGTCCCCGGCGGAATGCCGCCCTGGTAGAGGTCGAACCCGTGTTCGGCTTCCGCCTCGTTGCGGTGGGGCCACTCCTGGGTGACCGGCACGTTCGCCATCACGAGGTCGTTCGCGACGCGTTCGATCGCTTCTACCTGCTCGCGGCCGATGCGTTCGTAATGGCGAACGTCGAGTCGAGCGTCGTCGGTTCCCTTCTGGGCGCCGGCCTGGCGGATGTGCTCGCCGAGCACCTCGCGAGCGGCGTGGCCGACGACGTGGGTCGCCGTGTGGTGGCGCATGAGCCGGCGCCGGCGGTCGGCGTCGATTCTGCCGGTGACGAACGCCCCCTTGCTGAGTTCGCCGTCGACGCGGTGTAAGACGACGCCGGCTTCTTCCTGCACGTCGGTCACCTCGACGGTGGTTTCGTCGGACGAGAGGTTTCCGTGATCGGCGGGCTGACCGCCCCCTTCGGGGTAAAAGAGCGTCCCGTCGAGGACGACGTCGTAGCCGTCGTCGCGCTCGAAGACGTCGAGGACGACCGCCTCGAACTGCGTTCGGTCCTGGTCGTCGTAGTAGCGCTTTTCCGTCTCCGGGAGGTCGCCAAAGCGCGCTTCGGCCTCGCCGACGCCCTCGTCGCCGGCGACGTCCTCGTCGTGTCGCGAGGCGACCATCCCGTAGAAGTCGTCGGGAACGTCGACGGTCGCCCCGTGGTCGTTCGCGATCTCTGCGACCATGTCGGGCTGGATGCCGTGTGAGTCGTAGAGTTCGATCAGCTCCTCGGTCGGGATCGGTTCGTCGCGGTCTGCGTACTCGCTCGCGAGATCCTCGACGCGTCGGCCGCCCCGTTCGAGCGTCTCCCGGTACTTTTCGACCTCGGTTCGGACGATATCTCGAACGGTGTCGCGGTTTCCGTACCCGAGTCGGTCGGCCTGCATGTCGACGAGTTCGTCGAGCGGCGCGTCGACGCCGACGGTGTCACAGAGGCGCTTGGTTCGCCGGAGGACCATCCGGGCGAGGTAGCCGGTCGCGACGTTCGAGGGGACGATACCGTCGCCGAGCATGTAGGCGAGCGTCCGGGAGTGATCGGCGATCGCGTAGATCGTCTCCAGCGGCTCGACCAGCTCGCGCAGTTCGTCCGCGTCGACGTCGAGTTCCGCGGCGATCTCTGCGCGCGCGGCCTCCACGTCGTCGACGTCGTCGATGTCCAGGTTTCCGGAGAGGCGGGCGGCGTCGGCGACGAGCGACTCCTCCTCGTCGGTGTAGGTGAGATTCGCGTTCTCCCTGAGGAAGTCGATCATCTCGGGGTAGATCGCCTCGTAGATCGTCGGCGTTCCCTGGCTCATCCAGGTCCACCGTTCGAGGCCGTAGCCGGTGTCGACGACGTAGGTGTCCATGTACGAGTAGGTGTTGCCGTCTTTGAGTTCGTACTCGCCGTCGGGGTCTGCCTCCATGCACATGAAGACGAGCGTCGCGAGTTCGAGGCCCTTGTAGATGACCTCGATCGCGGGGCCGGCGTTCCCGCCGCCGACCCACGGGTCCTCGATGTAGGTGACCTCGGTGATGTCGGCGCCGATCGAGTCCAGAAATTCATCGCAGAGTTCGACCGTGCGGTCCTTCCAGTAGACCTCGCCTTCGAAGGCGTACTGGTCGGGGTCGTCGACGTCCTCGCGGACGTTGAACGCGTGGTGGGCCATCATCTCGAAGGCCATCGTGTGTCGGCCCGTTTTGCCCACGTTATCGATGTCTTGCATTCGGATACACGGCTGGCTGATCGTCAGGGGGTTCGCCGGCGGCGGCGTCTGGCCCGACGTAACGAGGGGCTGAAAGTCGTAGATCGACGCCTGGGTCAGCAGGACGTCGTCGCGCCAGCGGTTCGCCGCGACGGGGTAGGGATCGATTCGTTCGTGGTCGTGGTCTTCGAAGAACGAGAGAAACGCCTCTCGCATCTCCGCTAACGTGTACGTCTCGTCGAAGCCGGGATCGTCGATGAAGTCGTATGTCGTACACGGCGGTTCGCCGCAGGTCTCTCGCTCCGGATCGCGCGTCCAGAAGTGCGCGCCACACGAGACACACTCCACCCGCTCGAATCCCTCCTCGTCGAAGTACTCGAGACGGTACTCCTGCTCGAGGTCGCTCATTGTGCGCAGTTGGCGCCGGAGCGGGTAAAACAGTTGCGCACCGCCGGTCACGCGACGATTTTCGTCGCGTCGTCCCTCGGATGTCACAAGAGGAATAAGCGATCACGTTGTACTGGTTACATATGGGGCGAGCGTCGGATGGCGGACGGGGTGTAAACGAGGAGGATGCCGTACTGACCGACGATTCGTCGAACTCGACGGCTGGGGAACGCGGGCGTGATGCGGTCGACGTGGCCGGCCCCGGATCGGACGACCGATCGAAACTCGACAGGCGGTCAGCGCTGACGTACGCCGGCGCGGTCGGGCTGTCCGGGCTCGGCGCACTCGTCCTGGCACCGTCGCCGCCGAACCGGCCGGCGACCGCCGACGCGGCGACCGACGTCGACGTTTCGTTCGACGACCCGATCACGACCGAAGACGAGAGTCCGGTCGCGCGCTACCAGTACCGGCCGACCGGCGACGGCTTCGCGTCTACGGCCCCGATCAACGTCGTCTTTCCGCTCGCCGACTCGGCGGCCGGGCTCTCCGCCGTGATGGCCGTCCTCAAGGAGGCGGGATGGACTGGCGATATCGAGGAGTACGGCCGGTACGCCTGGGATCGGACGCGAGCGCGCTTCATCTACCAGGAGGCGACCGCCGCGGAGACGGCCGCCGGCTTACACGGCAGGCTCCACGTTCGGTGCTGGGAGTTCGAAGGCGTCGTCTCGATGCAGGCTCACGAGGACTCGGCCGCTCGTCCCCGTCACCGAATCGCCTCGTACGTCGACGCTCGCGAGGCGATTTCCGGGCTGTTCCAGGCGGCCGGGTGGCGACTCGCTCCCGAGATGATCGATCTCACCAACGGCGGCGGGGCCGACCACGACGGACTTGCGGCCGTGATCGTCCCCGGCCCCGATCGTTGGGGACGGAACCGAACTGACGGTGGTGAGTCGAGATGAGCAAGCGTCCCGCCCAACCGGATTCGACGGCCGACGAGGAATTCGTTCCGGACGTCGAGCCTCGAGGGTGGGGACAGTCGGTCGTTCACCACCCGCTGTTCGGCGTCCATCCGAGGCGGACCGTCGCGGCGGTCGCCACAATCGTCGGCCTCGCCGCGCTCAATCTGGCGAGTCTGTACGTTTCGGGCGCCGGCCCGGGCGAGCGCGTCCAGTCGCTCGGACCGGCGTTCGATTCGTTCACCGCGTTCGTCATCGTCGTCAGCCTGCTGGTGGTCGCCGTCGGTCCGCTCGCCTACGCCTGCTGGAACGGTGGGCCGGCCCTCTCGTTCGTGTTCGCGCTGGTTCCGTGGCTCGTCGGCGAGACGCTCGCCTTCCGGTGGGTTCTCGACGTCGACCTCGCCGTCTCGCTCACGACCGGCGTCGCCGGGGCCGCGCTTGCACTCGTGGTCGGCGAGATCCGTCGAACCGGCTCGATGCGGCCGTGGCGAGCTCGTTCACCACCGACACCCGTCGCGCTGTTCGTCGGCTGCGCGACGGTCGGGTCGTTCGCACTCGTCGGTCGGTTCCTCGCGAGCGCGCCGGGCGGGCAGACCGACGCGTACCTCCCGTTCGCCGTCTACTGGGTGGTGACGCTTGCGGTGGCCGGTGCGTACGTTGCTTCGTGGGCCAACCGGCGACGCTCCCGCTGACGACGGGCTGAATCTGACGGGTGGACAACACCTAAAGTAATTATCAACGGCGTGATCACTCACATATAACAGAAACTACAAGAAGGTGGAGTGACAAGCCTACGGTCGGACGCTGGTCGACCCAATGACGCGAGCACACACCGTCGTCTACGTCGCGGCGACCGACGACGCCGCGGCCGCCGGTGCCGAGGCGCTGAGAGCGGCCGCGCCGCTCGACGTCGGGTTCGCGACGCCCGATTCCGTGATCGAACACGTCGATACGGCCGACTGCATCGTCTTCGCCGAGACGCCGACGACCGCTGAGGGGGCGGCCGTTCTCGACGTCATCGAGGTCGCCGACGACACGCCGGTCGTCCTCTTTACCGACTCGTCGTTCGCGTCGTCGACGGCCCGCGCGACCGACGGCGTCGACGGCTACGCCCGTCGGGACACGCCTGAGGCAGTCTCGCACCTGGCCGACGAAGTGATGTGGGTCTGTGAACGGACGGTATCGGACGCGACCCGCGAGCGCGCCGAACTCGCCGAGCGAGCTGACCGGGCGGCCGCTCACCTCGCTTCGGAGTACGGGCGAGCCGCTCGAGCGGCCGCTCACCTCGCCGAAGCCTACGATCGATCGACCGAGACGATCTCGCGTCTGGAAGCCGAGAACCGGGCCCTCGAAGCCGAGCGAGATCGAATCGCCGCGCGGTTCGAACGCCAGTCCGATCCGGTTATGGCGTACGCGATCGAAGACGGTCGACCGATCTGTACGGCCGTCACCGACGGATTCGTCTCGACGTTCGGGACGGACGAAGCTCGCGTCCGCGGCGAACCGGTCGTGGACGTCTTCTCGATTCTCGACGCTGGAACGGACGGAATCGGACAGACGCTTCGTGAGAAACTCACGGACGAGACGGGCGACCGCTCGCCGATCGACTGGCGCTGTGAGACGACGGACGGCACCCGGGAGGTCGAGGTCACGATCACGACCGCCGCCGACCCGGCGAGCGGGACGGCCGGGCTGATCCGGATGCGCGACGTCACCGATCTGCGCAGGATCGAACGGGAATTGGCCGCGCTCGAAGCGCGCCTCGAGTCGGTCGGCGAACTCGTCGAAACGGACGCTCGTCCGTCGCTCAACGTCGCCCGTGGCTACCTGGAACTCGCCTCGGAGACCGGCGACCCGGACGACTTCGCCGAGATCGACGCGGCGCACGAAACGATGAGCGAGTCGTTCGACCACCTCGCACGCGTCGTCGGTCGCGACGCCGATATCATAGACGTCGAGGTGGTTTCACTCTTCGACCTCGCCAGACAGTCCTGGGTCGCCGCTGACACCGGCGACGCCCGCCTCGACCTCGACCGAAATGCCCGATTCGAAGCGGATCGAACGCGGCTACGGACCGTCTTCGAACACCTCTTCAGTGTGGCGACGGCCCCCTCCGGCGATCCGGCCGACGGTGAATTTTCACCCGCGGGACCGACCGTCGTCTCCGTCGGCGCGGCCGACGACGGCTTTTACGTCGCCGGAACCGTCGCCGGCTCGGCGGACGATCCGCTCGCCGGCACGACGGCCGCCGGAGACGGGACCGGCATCCGACTGGGTCTCGTCGAACGGGTCGCCGAGGCCCACGGCTGGCACGTCGGCGTCGCAGAAAACGAGGAGGGGACGGCGTTCGCCTTCCGCGGCGTCGACGTCGAACCGGCCGAGTGACTGACGTTCGGCTCCGTCCGAATGTGTTCGAACGAAGGCAGGTGCCGTCGGGACTCGACTGACGATCAAGCGGGGTATCTGGGACTCACCGCCTCGAGTACCGGAGCCAATGCATTGATGATGGATACGCTCCCTTTTACTCTCAACACGCCCGCTGACGTCACCAGTCGGCGACTACGATGACCGACGAGCACTCGAACCGCGACGTGGACTCACCGGTCGAGCGAGCGACGCACAAAACGGGTGCGGGTGGATCGAACGCGACAGCGCGATCCGACGCGTCAGGGGCCGATCAGGCATCGTCCGAGCCAATCTGCGTCGACTCTGGTGAGGCGATCGACCGCGACGACGCCTCGAAGATCGCCAAACTCCACGAGATGGCCACGCAGATCGTCGCCTGTCGCGACGAGACGCGGCTGTACGATCTCGCCGTCCAAACCGCGGAGGGCGTCCTCGAGTTCGACACGTCGGCCATCATCCGCTACGAGGACCGCGACGACGGCGAGTGGCTCGTCCAGAAAGCGGTGTCGTCCACGCAGCCGGTCGACTACGCGACGGAATTTCCGCCGGACGAGGGCGTCGCCGGTGAGACCTTCCAGACCGGCGAGTCCTACCGCGTCGACGACGCCCATCGCGATTCGGTCGCCGAACCGGCTCGCGAGAACTTTCGATCCGCCATCAGCGTCCCGATCGGCGATCTCGGCGTCTTCCAGGCCATCTCGACCGAGCGCGCGGCGTTCGACCAGCGCGACGTCGAACTCGCGGAGATCCTCGCCTCGCACATCGAAGCGACGCTCCGACGCATTCGCGTCGAAGAGCGCTTGCGCGATCGGCGACGGACCGTCACCCGTCTCCACGAAGGGACGGCCGCGCTAACCGGCGCAGCGTCCGAGGACGACCTGTTCGAGCGAACGGTCGAGGCCGCGGAGGGGATCCTGGAGATGGACGTCTGCTACCTCGGCATCGTCGAGGACGGACAGTTCGTCCCGAAAGGTCGCTCCTCGTGGCCGATCAGAGACGACCTCCAGGCGCTCCCGCTCGATTACGGCATTATGGGTGACACGTACGAGACGGGAGATTCGTTCCTCGTAACCGACGCGGCTGCCGACGAACGAACCCACGACGAGGTCGGCACGTTCAGTTCGTGCATCAGCGTCCCGATCGGCGAGTTCGGCGTCGTCCAGGCGGTCGCTGAGGGGGCCGGAGTGTACGACGGCACGGACCTCGAACTGCTAGAACTGCTCGCGAGCCACGTGGAGGAGACGCTAACCCGGTTACGGGCCGAACGCGAACGGCTCTCTGAACGAGATCGACTCCGAGCGCTCTTCGAGAACGTCCCGGACCCGGCCGTCCGCTACGAGTTTGTCGGAGGCGACCCCATCGTCCGAGCCGTAAACGGCGCGTTTTGCGACGTGTTCGGCTACGATGCCGACGAGATTCTCGGCGAGAACGTCGACGAGTACATTATTCCTCCCGGCCACGGCGACGAAGGGCGGGAACTCAACGAGGCGCTCATGGCCGGCGAGACGGTCCAGCACGTCACGCAACGCCGGACCAACGACGACGTCAGAGACTTCAAGATCAACGTCGTTCCTCTCGAACTCGGCGAACGAGGTGTCGAGGGGTTTTCGATCTACACCGACATTACCGACCAGAAGCGTCGCGAACGCGAACTACGGGACCAGAACGAGCGACTCGACCGCTTCGCGAGCGTCGTCAGCCACGACCTGCGCAATCCGCTCTCGGTGGCGTCGGCCTACCTCGAGCAGGCCAGGGAGACGGGCGACTATTCTCTACTCGAGGAGGTCGAACGCGGCCACGAGCGCACGTTCGCCATCATCGAAGACGTCCTGACGATCGCCCGCGAGGGCGGCGATGTCACCGACCCCACGGTGCTCGACCTGGCGTCGGTCGCGACCGATGCCTGGGCGAACGTCGACACCAACGGGGCGACGCTCGACGTCGCAGAGACGCGGACTCTCGAAGCCGACCGGAGCCGGCTACGGCAGTTGCTCGAGAACCTCTTTCGAAACTGTTTCGAACACGGTCGACCCGCAGACGGCGACGTCACCGTGACCGTCCGCGGGACGACCGGTGGATTCGTCGTGGCGGACGACGGCGTCGGATTCTCCGAGGTTGCCGATCTCGACCGCCTCTTCGAGTTCGGCTACTCCACGACGACCGACGGCACCGGGCTCGGCCTCTCGATCGTCGCCGAGATCGCCGACGGTCACGGCTGGTCGGTGACTGCGGCAAACGGCGACGATGGCGGCGCGCGATTCGTCTTCGATGTCGAGGCCGACGACGCGGACTGATCACTCCTCGAGCGCGAGACTCGCCAGCATCGCCTCTAACTGCAGGCGCTCGTTGGCTCCTTCGGTGATCCGGTAGTCTACCTCGCCGAGTCGCTCCAGCAGGCGGACGGTTTCGTGTTCGCCGAGATCGAACTCCCAGGCCGAGCGGTGTAGTTGGTCGATGACGTCCCCGCCGGCGAGTCCCCGGTCGGTGAGCAGGTCGTCGAGCGTGGCGCGGGCGGCCGTGAAGTCGCCGTCGATCGCCTGCTCGACCATCCGTTCGACCTCCTCGGGGCGGGCGGTGGCGGTGATCGCGAAGACGGCCTCCTCGTCGACGACGTCGCCCATGACGGCCGCCGCCTGGAGGCCGTTGATCGCCTTTCGCATGTCGCCCGCGGCGGCGTAGACGAGCGCGTCGACGCCGTCGTCGGTGAGTTCGATCCCCTCGGTGTCGGCAATTTCGCGAACCTGGGCCTCGACGGCCGCGTCGTCGAGCTGGGTGAACCGGAAGACGGCACAGCGCGACTGGATGGGGTCGATGATCTGACTGGAGTAGTTACACGAGAGGATGAAGCGGGTGTTGTGCGAGAACTGCTCCATCGTCCGGCGCAGCGCCGACTGGGCGTCGGAGGTCAACGCGTCGGCTTCGTCCAAGAAGATGATCCGGTACTCGACGCCGCCGAAACTCGACCGGGCGAAGTTCTTGATCCGGTCGCGGACGACGTCGATGCCGCGCTGGTCGGAGGCGTTGAGTTCGAGAAAGTGCTCGCGCCAGTCCTCGCCGTAGAGTTCGCGGGCGATGGCCCCGGCCGAGGCCGTCTTGCCCACGCCGGCCGGCCCGGCGAACATCAGGTGTGGCAAGTCGTCGGTCTCGACGTACTTCTTCAGTCGCGGGACGATGTTCTCGTGGCCTTTGACCTCGTCCAGAGAGTCCGGGCGGTACTTTTCGATCCAGATCCCGGTCGGCCCCGGCGTCGACTCGGTTTCGGCGTCGGCCTCGCTCATACCGGCAGGCAGGGGCGGCCCGAAGATAAAACGACCGAAGGGCGATCGCGGACCGGCCGGTCCACACGGCGAACGGCCGCAGGTGCAAGCTACACGCATATGCTCCGATCGACTGTCCGATATCCAATGGCATTCGAACCGGCCGCCACCTGTCCGGTCTGCGAGACCGTGCTGGCTCCGGACCGACGTCTCGAGGATCATCTCTGCCGAACTCACACGCAACTGGAGCTCGCCGAGTACATCGTCTTCCAGCGCGATCGCGAGGAGATCGAAACCCGCCGCCCGGTTCTTCCGGGGGTACCGACCGAGGAGGCGACCGAGTAACCTGTCAACGCGCCAGCGGAGGGTCACCCGGAAAGCGACGTCCTCACTCGTGAGCGCCGTCTCCGTCAGCCGTCCTCGTCGAGGAGCGTCTGCCGTCGTCGAAGAGTTGTCGGTCGTCGCCGTCGAGGCGCTGTCGGTCCTCGCTGTCGAGGTGGCCGGCCGCACGAAGCGCGTCTTCGATCGCCTCCCAGTCGGAGTCGACCAGCGGCGCCGCTCTCGACTCGCCGTTTTTGAGCCCGCTGGAGGTGCCGATGGCGACGACCGGCCCCTCGACCTCGAGACCCGCATCGATCGCCCGGAGCAGTCCGGCAATCGAGCCGGCTCCGGCCGACTCCTGCCAGGAGCCCTGCCGGGAGAGGATCGATTCGGCGCTCGCCAGCTCGTCCTCGGTGAAACCGATCGCCTCGCCGTCGGACTCCTCGACGGCCCGCCGGCCGCGGACGCTGCTGGTCGTCGTCGCGATGGAGTAGGCCTCGGTGGGGTTCGCCTCGACGGTCGCGACGGGATCGTCGGCCGCGAGCGCCTCGCGAAGCGGCCCGCGGGCGGCCGGCTCGCAGGCGAGCATTCGTGGCGTCTCGTCGACGACGCCCAGCCGTTCTAAGTCGCGAAACCCCTTCCAGACGCCGTAGAGGAGTTCGGCGTAACAGGTCGGGACGGCGACCGTCCCCGGAATCCGACCCAGGTCTCGGTACAGTTCGTACGCGATCGTTTTGTAGCCCTCCGGCCCCCACGGATGACCGGTGTGCACCGCCGTGCGGGAGCTGACCGGGTGGTAGCCGCGCTCGGCCAATCGATCGACGACGTCCAGGCGAGTCACGCCGCTCGCGGGTCGCTCTGCTCCCCGCTCGCCGTTCCGAGGCGGCTCGCTTCCGCTTGCCGCCTCGTCGTCGATCGCGAGAAGCGTCCCGCCGTAGGCGTCGATGAACCGCTGAACCGCCGCGGGCGTCTCGGGCGCCGTGACGACGACCGCCTCCAGTCCCGCCCGGGCGGCGTATGCGGCGACGGCGGCCCCGTGATTTCCGGTGGAGGAGGCGACGACCCCTCGGGAACCCGAGCGGACCGCCGCGCTCACGGCACAGCGCGCCAGGCGGTCCTTCTGGCTCCACGTCGGGTTCTGACTCTCGTCTTTGAGGTAGAGGTCAGATTCTAGACTGATCTCGTCGGCGACTCGTTCCAGTTGAAACGATGGGGTTTCGCCTTCGCCCATGCTGGGGACGGCGAGCGGCGGCAGCAGCGGCGCCCAGCGATCGAGACCGACGGACAGGGGATCGCCGCCTTCGATCGACCCACCGCGGTCGAACAGCGTCGGGTCAACGTCGTCCAGATTGTACGTCACTTCGAGCGGGTACTGCACCTCGTCGTCGCTCGTCTCCGGACAGCCACGCGTCAGCGGCGGCTCGAGCGGGTACTCGATCGACGGATCGCCGAGCGACCGAAGCCCCGTCGCCAGCGAGACCTCGTCGGGAGCCGTCGGTTCGGTGTCGGTCATACGTGAACGCTCTCACCCACCGGTGAAAACGATTCGCTCGTCGGCGGGGTCAACCGTCGCCATCGCCCCTACGGGGACCGGAACGGAGGGGGCGCAGTGGCCGAACTCGACGTCGAAGACGATCGGTGCATCGGGTGCGTAGCGGGCGATTTCGGTTTCGATCGTCTCTCGTTGCGTTCGCCGGTAGGCGCGACGGGCTTTGGAATCTCGCTGACACGATCGTGAACGGGCTTTCGCGCGACCGACGACGACGCCGCCGATCCGTTCGAGCAGCCCTCGTTCGCCCATACTCATCAGCACCTGCCGGACGTACCAGTCCTCGGGCAAGACTTCCGAAGTTTCGAGCAGGAGGATTGCGTCGTCGAGCCGTTCCGGTTCGGGAACGGCGATGTCCGCTGCGAGCATGTGATCGAGAACGGTCAGGCACCCGCCCCAGGTGCGGCCCGTCACCGGCTCGGCCCCGCCAGTCCAGCGCCAGCCGTCCGAGGACTCCCGTTCGCGTTCGCGCTCCAGGTTCGCGGGATCAGCCCACTCGAGATCCTCGTCGCTGAAGCTGTCGGCCGGCTCGATTTCCCCAACGGTCTCCTCGAACAATGCCCGTCGAGCGTACTCGACCGAATGCTCGAACATCGATCCCTGCATCGCGAACTCGGTCATCACCATCGGTCCGTAGAAGGAAGCGACACCCTGGTTCCACAGCACCGAGGCGAGCACGGTGTTGTCGCTGTAGCCGAAAAACCTCGTGGGGTAGTCGCCCAGGACCGTTGGATCGAGGTGTTCGACGATCCGGATCTGATCGTCGCCGCCGATCGTGGCGAGCACGCCGTCGATTTCGGGGTCGCGAAAGGCGTCCTCGACGTCGCGGGCCCGCGCTTCGGGATTTGCGTCGAGGTATTCGCCCTCGGCAGTCGCGGTCGGATACTCGACCGGTTGGAGGTCGAACCTCTCGCGGAGCCGCTCGAGTCCGAGCTCGTAGACGTGGGGATACGCGGCAGCCGCGCCGGAACTAGGGGAGATGATCGCAACCCGATCGCCGGGTTCGAGCGCCGGCGGGACGATGAATTCGTCGTTCATAGTCGGTTTGTCTCGCGATTTCACTTAAATCGTGGGCGCGCTCGCTCGTCACCATCGACGGACCTGAACCGACCACTCCACTGGCTGGAACAACTCGGTTATACCACTAAGATATATCCCGCCACTCCGCGTACTTCCGCCCGCATGTCGTTCAGCGACGAACTCCTCGCCGAGGGGACTGACATCTGGGAGGCACAGTACGAACACCCGTTCGTCACGGAACTGGCGGCGGGAACGCTCGATCCGGCGGCGTTTCGACACTGGGTCGAACAGGACTATCGGTACCTGCTCGATTACGCGCGGACGTTCGCCATCGCGGGAACGAAGGCTCGCCGCGAGGAGGTGATGGCCGGCCTGATGGGCGTCGCACACACGGTCCTCGACTTCGAGATGGACCTCCACCGGGAGTTCGCCGCCGACTACGGCATCTCGCGCGAGGAGCTCGAACGGACCGAGAAAGTGGCGACCTGCGTCGCCTACACCAACTTCCTCGTCCGAACCGCCCACGAGGGGACGCTGCCCGAAATCGCGGCGGCGATCTACCCCTGCGGACAGGGCTACTTGGACGTCGCCGAACGCATGGCCGAGTTGGCCGACGAGACGCATCGATACACGCCGTTCATCGAGAAGTACACCAGCGACGAGTTTTACGAGGCGGTCGACTGGATGCGCTGGCTCGTCGACGACTGCGCCGATCGGAATCCGGGCGAACACGACGCCATGCGCGAGGCGTTCCTGACCAGCGCTCGGCTCGAACACGACTTCTGGGAGATGTGTTATACGCGGGAGGAGTGGTCCGTGTGAGCGTGATCGACCCGTACCGCCTCCAACGACCGAACGATCACCCTCGAGGCGGCGTTCTTCGACGAAGCCACCGAGCCACCTCCGCGCCGTTCTAGCCCGTCACCCGCTGACGACGCCCTCAAGCCCCTCCGGGCACAAGACGAGGTATGCGCGTAACCGTCGACGTGAAGGGCGAGAACACCCACGAGGTCGACCTCGACGAGGTGGCCTCCCCGACCGCACCCGACGACGCCCCGCCGACGTACGCCGATCTCCTCGCCGCCGTCGAGTACTCGCCCCACGAGGTGAGCGTCCTCGTCGATGGCCGACCGGTTCCCGAGGATCAACCCGTCGAGGCGGACCACGTGACCGTCCTTCGCCTCATCAAAGGCGGGTGAACCCGTGAGCGATCAGCCGAACCCGGTAGCGAGCGTCCGTCCCGCGACCGACGACGACGCGCTCGACGTCAGGCGAGTTCTGGACGCGGCGGTACTCGCCTACGACGGGCTCGACGCCCGTATCGAGGCGGACGGCGCCCTCGTCGCGACGACTCGCGAGACGACGATCGCCGGCGTGATCCTCCTCGACCCTGAGCCGTCGACGGTCGTGACGGGGTGGGACGAGTTTCGTGGGCCGCTCGCCGAATTCGGGGCAGGTGCACACATCGACGCGATTGCCGTCAGGAAAGCGCGACGAGGGCGGGGCGTCGGGACGCGTCTCGTCGAGACGGCTCTCGACCGCGAGGGGTGGCTGACGGCGCACTTCGCCGGCTCAGTTCGACCGTTCTACGAGGCGCTCGGGTTCGAGGTTCGACCGCTGGCCGACGAGCGGTTCGCCGGAGTGCGTGGGCATCGCGGTGACGACGTCGAGCGCTGACTCGTCAGTCCGGGCGTTCTGCCTGCCTGACGGCCTCGACTCGCGCTACGTACTCGAGCAGGTACGGCGGGACGTCAGTACGGTCACAAAGCGCGTCCGGCGACAACCAGTGGACGGCCGCGACCTCCTCGGGTGCTCGGACGTGGCCCTCTCCGGATCGGTGTGTACAGAGCGTCACCACGTTCAGACACGACGTTCCGGCGTCGTCCTCGAACGTGGCGCTGCAGACGTAGGTCACCGCTCCCACCTCGACGCCGACCTCTTCGACGACCTCACGGCGAGCGGTCCGCTCGATAGCATCCGTCGTCTCGGGTGACGCTTCGAGTTTCCCGCCCGGAAACGCCAGCTGTCCGGCGGCGTGATCCTCGTCGGCGCTCCGTTCGATGAAGAGGTACTCACCGTCGTCGAAGACCGCCGCATCGACGTTGACGACGTAGCCGTATTCGTCCATGGTATCGTCACTCGGCTGTGGATTCATACGGTTCACGGCCGGCTCGTAGCATCTCCGAGTTCGCCAAATCCGGGTGACGCCGAAACGGAAGGATCAACCCTCCCGACTCCCACTCGTCGTGATAGATGTGGTTCGATCCGGCCGTCGTCGAACTGATCCGAGATAGCACGCCGGTGTGGCTCGTCGTCGGTCTCGTCCTCCTGTCTTTTTTCGGCAGTGCGACGTTGATCACGCCGTTGCTCGTCTGCGTACACTGGCTGGAACGACGAGCGCGAACGCTCACCTGGATCGGGATCGTCTTCGGCAGCTACGCGTTGCGATCGTTCATCAAGTCGCTCAACTCGCTGGGTCGGCCGCCGGTCGATCCGCCCCTGGAATCCTCGGTCTTTCCATCACTCGTCAGACCGCTGTACGCCCACCCCGTCGAGATCGCGACGACGTCGTTTCCGAGCGGCCACGTGATGACCGCGACGGTGTTCTGGGGATTGTTCGTCGTGGACACTGACTGGTTTTCGACACGAGTACGATTCACCATCGGCGGGACGATCGTGGCGATCGTCGGCGTCTCGCGCGTGGTGGTCGGGGCACACTACCCCGGCGACGTCGTCGGCGGTCTCCTGATCGGGGTCGCGTTCCTCGCGGTGGTACTGTGGCTTCGAGCCAGGACGACCGAACCCGTCGCCGTCACGATCGGTACGGCGGGGTTACTCGCCGCGGCCGTCCTGTCGTTCTCTTCGAGCGAAACCGGCGAGTGGGTGCTCGGGGTCTCGATCGGCATCCTCCTTGCGTGGTACTGGCCGGTGTGCCGCTCGCTCGTCCGTGACCACCGGAACCGGCCCGTCTCACAGCGGGTTCTCGGTACGTTTCCGCTCGCGCTCGGCGCCACCGGAATCGCGATTACCGCCCTCGGCGGCCACGACCTCCTGGGAGTCCTCATCGCGATCGTCGGTGGGGTCGTGCTGGTGGCCGTCGGTCGATCCGCACTCCTGACAGATCGGCTGGCGTCGATCGGTCGTCGCCACGCGTGGTGAGTCGGCTTACCGGCCCGGGTACGGCCGCGTTCGAACCTGTTCGTACAGGACTCGTTCCGGCGGGTCGGTGAACCACGCCACGTCGGCGATCTCACCGGCGCGCGGTTTCGGTTCGCCCGACACGTACTCGGCGTCGAAGATAACGATCGCCTCGTAGATCGATCCCCGTTCGTCGGGCGACCGATGCTCGATTCGGTGAAACTCGCGGACGCCCCGCAGGCGACACTCGACGCCCGTCTCCTCGCGCACCTCGCGCTCGGCGGCTTCGGCGAAGGTTTCGCCGGCTTCTCGCTTGCCGCCGGGATCGCTCCACCCGTCGTCACCCTCGTTACGGACCAGCAGGACGGCCCCGTCGTCGTTCGTCATCCAGGCGCCCGCGCCGCCGAGCGCCTCCTCGTCGAACCGGACGCGTTCGCGCTCGTAGGTTTCCGCCGAGACGTCCCACGCGTCGTCGATCACCGCGAACTCGTCCCGTTCGGCCAGTCGCGACTGGAGGTGTCGAAGCCGCTCGCGGCTCCGTTCGGTCGCGTCCATGCTATGGTCGCATTCCCGACCGGCGTGAAAAACTAGTCGGTACCGACAGCTTCGTCTTCGCCCGACGCATCCGGGTTTGACGCGTAGACGAGTTCGAACGAGAGTTTCGCCGTACAGCTCATCGCTGCCTCGTCGAGCTCCGTATCGGACTCGCGGTCGTCGAGATAGCCGTTACATCGACCGTGGGCGATCACGTTCGAGAGCGTCGCCGCCGATCCACACTCCGGGCAGTCGACGTAGTAGTTTCCTTCCTCGTCCTGGTGCCAGGCGTCGGCTTCGAGGTCCATGCGAGCCGCCTCGGTGTCGGTCATGGAGGAACGACGCGTTCGAGGCCCGTAAACGACGGCCCGGCAGCGTCCGCCGGGAGGAATTCCTGCGACTCTGACTCACACGACCGACTCGACCAGCGCCGTTCCCGCAGATAGCAACGTCCCGACCCGCTCGTCGTCGCTGGCCTCGGCGTAGACCCGAAGGACCGGTTCCGTCCCGCTCGGGCGGACGAGCAGCCACGATCCGTCGGCGAGCAGGAGTTTGAAGCCGTCGGCCGTGTTCACGTCCGCGACGGCGACGCCGGCCACCTCGTCCGGAATCGCGGATTCGAGGTCCTCGACGACGCGGCGTTTCTCGGCATCCGGACAGGCGACGCTTCGCTTGTCCTGGCTCACCGTCCCGTGCTCGGCGAGCAACCGATCGACGCGCTCGTCGATCGATTCTTCGGCGCACATCGCGGCCGCGAGCAGCGCCACGAGGACGCCATCTTTCTCCCGGACGTGACCGCGGACGGTGAACCCGCCGGACTCCTCGCCGCCGACGAGCGCGTCGCGGTCGGCCATCGCCGCGGCCACCCACTTGAAGCCGACCGGAACCTCGTAGGCTCGCTCGTCGTGCGCCTCGGCGACCCGATCGATCAGGTACGTCGTCGAGACCGTTCGAATCGCCGGGCCGGAGGCGTCCTCGAGCAGCCAGTCGTACAGCGCCGCGAAGAACAGGTTCTCGTCGAGCGCGCCGCGGGCGGGCGTCACGACGGCCAGTCGGTCCGCGTCACCGTCGTTCGCGATGCCGAGGTCGGCCTCGCCGGTCGTGACGCGCTCGATCAGCTCGCCCAGGTGTTCGGGGGCGGGTTCGGGCGGCGAGCCGCCGAAGGTCGGATCGCGCTCACAGCGGAGCCGCTCGACGGACGCGCCGGCCCGTTCGAGCAACGCGTCGGTGTAGCCGCGTCCGGAGCCGTACATGGCGTCGTAGGCGATGGTGAGTTCCGAGAGGGGATCGGTCGCATCCGATCCGTACGCCGCGAGCACGTCGAGGGCCGCGCTCGCGTGCGAATCGCCGAATTCGACCCGCCGCACCGCCCCGCGTTCGGCGTCAGCTCTCACTTCGGGTTCGGCGAGCCGATCGGCGACGGCGTCCATGACCGTCGGCGACGCGGGCGCACCGTCTGCGGGGATGAACTTCACGCCGTTGTACTCCGGCGGGTTGTGCGAGGCCGTCACGACGAGCGCGCCGGCTAGCCCGCGATCGACGATCGCGTGGGCGACGAGCGGCGTCGGGCAGTCGCGTTCGGCGAACAGGACGTCGAACCCGTTGGCACACAGCACCCGCGAGAGCTCCTCCGCGAAGCCCTCGGACGTCTCTCTGGCGTCGTAGCCGACGGCGACCGGCGCCCGTTCGCCTTCGTCTCTCAGGTAACTGGCGACTGCCTGACCGACGATCCGCACCCGGCGGTTCGTGAACGTCTCCAGCGTGGCCCGCCAGCCGTCGGTCCCGAACGAGATCTGCTCCATACGCCAGGCTCTACCGCCCCGGATAAAAAATCGACGACGAGCGACCGGTACGGTCGCTGGAAGTCGGGTTCCGGGATCGACCGGTGCTCAGACGACCAGCTTCCAGACCTGGATCGAGTGGCCGTCTTCGATCGGCTCGTCGCTGAAGTCGCCGGTGACGGCCCAATCCGAAAACGGCGACGCGCGGGCGAGCAGTTCGATCTGGCGCTTGGGGAGCATCGAGAGTCGATCGTCCTCCGCGAAGACGAGCGAACCGCTCGAATCGTACAGTTCGGTTTCGACGGCGAAGCGCTGTTCGACCTCGTCGGCCATTCGCGTCCGGGTTCTCACCTCGTGGGCCTCACCGCGGTACTCGGTCGATTTCGTCTCCCACTCGCCGTACGTCTCACAGATGACGTCGAAGCCCGGAACGAAGACGTCGAAGACGAACCGGCCACCGGGGGCGAGCGCGTCGTGAACGGATTCGAGCGCCGACAGCTGGTCGTCGATCGTCGGCAGGTTCTGGACGGCGTTGAACGGACAGATCGCGAGATCGTACCGGCGGTCCGTCTCGAAATCGGTCGCGTCGGCGGTCCAGACCGACGGCTCCAGGTCGCGCTCGGCGGCGTTCTCGCGGAGCACCGACAACGCGTCCGCAGAGAGGTCGAAGCCATCGACATCGACGCCCGCCGCCAGCAGTTCAAGGTACACCCGACCGGTTCCGCAGGCGATTTCGAGGACGGAACCGTCAACATCGTTCGCCAGCCTTCGGTAGTAGTCGACGTCGGGCCGGTCGATTCCTGCGAGCTGCCGGTCGTAAAACCGCGCTCGTTCGAGTCGATAGGAATCGACTCTCGAATCGTCGTCTTCCATTAGTACGCAGCTTCGATGCGCCCTCATAATCGTGACGGTGTGCAGGCAGGTTTTCGTTGGCGGTTCTCGGCCGCTCGCCGGCGTCCGACTCCTCGAAAGGCGACGTAGCTTTACGATTCGACGCCTAACGTCGGACAATGACTTCTGGCCCGTCCATTCTCGCCGTCTCGGGCAGCCTCCGCGACGAGAGCTACACGCGGACGGCACTGAAATACGTCCTCGCGGCCGCGGCGGACGCCGGCGCCGAGACCGACCTCCTGGACCTTCGCGAGTACGACCTCCCGCTGTACGACCCTGACGTCGACGAGCAGGGCGACGAGACCGAGGTCCGTCGGCGCGTTCGCGACGCGGACGCGCTCGTCCTCGGAACGCCGGTCTACCACGGCTCGTACTCCGGTGCGCTGAAGAACTTTCACGACTACTGCGGCAAGGACGACTACGAACACACGACCGTCGGCCTGCTGGCGACGGCCGGCGGCGGCAGTTTCGGCCCGACGCTCGATCACCTCCGATCGACGGTCCGGGGCGTCCACGGCTGGGTGGTGCCGAACCAGGTCGGCATCAGAAACGCGAGAAATCAGTTCGTCGACGATCCGAACGCGATCGACGGCCGCGCCGTTCGCGACTCGTCACTCGAAGATCGATTCGAGCGCCTCGGCGAGACGCTCGTCGCGTACGCGTACATCGATCCGACGCAGGTAGCCGAGTCGGCATCCGCCGCGGACGACTAGCCTAGAGCCCGACGAGACGCTCCTTTTCGGCCCGCGAGTAGGTTTTGATCTCGTACTCGCGACTCATCGCGGCCGACCGGCTCTCGTAGCGTTCGACGTGGACGACGTCGACGGGCGTGCGCGATCGGGTGTACTTCGCCCCGTCGCCGGCGTTGTGTTCGTCGACCCGTCGATCGATATCGGTGGTGTAGCCCGTATACAGCGTTCCGTCGGCACACTCCAGAACGTAGACGACGTGATCCGTCATTGACCGACCGACGAACGCGCGGGAATATGGGCTCACCGGTCGTCTCTTCTCGACGATCGAGCGGATCCGGCCCGAGCGCGCGCGAGCCCTGTGGCATCGCCAACTGGGCGAATTCGGACCGTTGATTATTCTTCCCGCATATAGGTTTCGGTGTAACACCGCGTCAATCGCCCGTTCGAGCCATCCTCAGGCCCGTAAACCCGTGTATTAAACAGAACGCTTATAAGGGGGTGGACAGAACGGATAATTCGTATGGCAGACCTTATCGTCAAAGCCGCGGTCAAAGAAGCGCTCGATGACAAGAACGTCGCCTCGGACTTCTACGACGCACTCGACGAAGAAGTCGAAGCACTCCTCGACGACGCCGCCCGGCGTGCCGAGGCCAACGACCGAAAGACCGTCCAGCCGCGCGACCTGTAAGGCTGATCCACCCACTTTCTGCGCGCTCACACGTCGAGCAGTGCCACCGCCACGCCGATCGAGTACTCACGCATCGCCACCCGCGGGTTATTCTCGACGAACGAACCCGGTGATCGCAGTCAGCCGTTCGCGCAGTCGACCGAGCACCGACACCGACTCGCCATCGCGCTGATCGTTTTCGGCCGGCGATTGCGCTGACTCGTCGGACGCCAACGGGTCCGAGTCAGATTCCGCTCGCGGCGTGTCGACCGGGCCGAATCTCGTCGCGACGTCGGTGGGCGAGAGGACGTCGTCGACCGTAACCGACGGCCCGGTCTCGCTCGCCGACGGCGTCTCCGCACTCTCTGCTAGCTCGTCGTCACCGACCGAGTCGTCGTGTCGGTGAGGCGGTGCGAGGGCGGCGATGGCTTCGAGTTCTTCGCGAGTGACGAGCGGTCGGCTGCTCCTCGTGGTCCGGGGAGCCGGCATCGGTTCTCGACGGTCGGTCGATTCGGCGGTGTCGGTCGACGCAGGGATGTCGGTCGGATCGGAGGTGTCGGTCGGTTCGACGACGGGTTCGCGAACCGGTTCGGGCGGCCGGGCGGGTTCGACCGTCGTCGACTCCGGGTCGTCGCGGCCGGATCGATGGGACTCGAACGCGTCGGTCAGATCGACGGTGCCGTCCGAACCGAAGAACGTCGATGCCGTCGGTTCGGATCGGTTGTCGTCGTCTCCTTCGTCGTCGGTCGGCGTGTCCTCCGGTTCGGACGTCTCTCCGGCCGCTGGAACGGAGGCGTCGCTCACGAGCGTGGCCATCGCTTCGTCCGGGTCGTCCGGCAGAAGGGCGTCGGTGGGCGACTCGTGCTCCGGTTCGAGCGTCTCTCCGGGTTCCTCGTCGACGAGCGCCAGAATCTCGTCGACGCCTCGCTCGGAGACCGTCCGCGTCGGGCCGCCGCCGGCGAGCGAACCGAACTCGGATTCGACCTCGCGCTCGACGCGCTCGAAGTCGTGATCCCGATCGGAGTCGAGCGTCCCGACGTACCGGTCGTCGCTCGCACTCGTCGATTCGACGGTCTCGTGGGCCGAACCGCTTTTCTCCGCCCGAGCGTCGCGCTCTAGCTGGTCGAACACCTCGTCGATCCCCGTCGTCGAGACGGTCGTGGTCGGACCGCCCGAGAGGCCGAACCCGCCGGCCGTCTCGTCGTCCGCGGGGGTCGAGATCTCCGCCAGGACGTCGTCGACGTTCTCCTCCGAGACGTGACGCCGAGGCCCACTCTCCCGGAGCCGGTCGACGACCGTCTCCGTGTCGACGTCCGCCGACTCGAGCAGCGCCTCGAGCGTCGTCGCGTCGGAAGACGACATGTTCGATCGGTCGCCGCCTTCCCATCGCGTTTCCATCTCTGATCGTTCTCTACGAGAATAATTGGGGTAATAAAAATTTGCGAGGTTTGTTGATACATTCGAGGCCCGTTCGATCGCAGTGGCCGCTTGAAGTCGCACTACGGTTGCTTGGGCCGGCTCAACTGTGGTTCAATTTCAACGGAACACCGTGTATCTTTAACGACCCCCAAACATTTCGAACGCTCATTACACACGCGTCCATCTCGAAAACGGTTGCCGGTTCGACTAGCCCTCGCGCTCGTCACGGTACGTTCGCGTCCGACCGAGCAGCACGTAGTCGGTCTCGCGCAACTCGCCGACCGTCTCCGAGCCGGTGACGAACATCGCCGTCTGCAGCTCCATCGAGAGCGTCTCGATCAGGTCGACGATAAGGTATCTGTGATTCTAATGAATCGGGTCCCCGCAGCCTGGTGTCTGGAATTTAACTCCACTGCCATATCGGCTACCGGTCCACAATCCACTGAACCGTGCGTCATAATCACATTCAACAATTGTCGAGCAGGCTCCATGGTGGCCTGACGCAATTGATACCGGTTCAAGCGTTTGCAGGCTTTTTGCTGCAGTACTACTAGAATCCACGTCGTGTTCCCACCGACGCCCCTGGCCCTGGGGATTGTGGATGACCATTTCTTCCGGGGGGATTGTTTGTGAGATAGACTCACTCACTCCAAATTCTATACCGGATTCTGAAGCACTGACACCAACTGTTTGAGTTATCTCTTTGTAACCTGTGACTGGTTGATTTGGTGTCCAGTCGTGTAGGTCCATGTTGCTGTCCCAACTGTGACTAATATTCATGTCACTAATCGATCCCGTGCTACTCTTCTCGTCATCGGCCTGTGCAGGGACAAAAGTTAGATGAGACTCTAGCTTGTATATTGGATCAGAATTGACTGTTCGATGTATCGAGGATCGGTCCTCTATTGAACCTCTTGAACCTTCGGTTGCAGGCACAATGTGTACAGAATCTTGTTCTATCCAGTCGTTAGACGATCCCTCCACGCGATTCTTGTTCTCGCTGTGTAGCTTTTCTCGAATTCTACTTAGCCTTTCATGTCTATTTAAATCGGCCGTAAAAGTAGCATCCTCTTCAGATACGACTTCAAACACTTGATTCGTTGTTCCCTTCTGTTTTCGTTCAATTCCGTATCCAACCAATCGACTTTCTTCGTATAGCTTTGGAACACCTAAGATTGGTTGAAAATTGCTCTCATGCTCGTCTGTGCTGTATGTAATATTAGTCTGGATACGTTCGACATCCGCCATATTGATGGGATCATCATACGTACCGACTTCAACAAGCATTTCCGGCACCGATTTTTGTCCCTCCCCTTTCGAACTTACTGTACTCACAATTCCTTGCAAGGAAGCCCTGCTGCACCGAGTTGAAGCGCCCTCCTCCTTCTGATCTCGCATTTATTGCCTTTCATTCCACACTGGCCAATGAAGTGTCCGGGTGAATTAAATATATCTAAAGACAATATACCAATCTAACAATAAATAACAATAACTAACATTTACACCGGCTCAATCTGAGATATTTAACCCATCTATACAAAGTATTTATCATTGGGCGATGGATGAAGGTATATGGGGTCAATTAGAAACTCCCGTCGGGCATTCCTCGCCGCGACGGGGTGTCTCGCCGCGACGGCGGGCTGTACCGGGTGGATCCTGGGATCGAAGCCGTCGTTCGACGAACTCGCGGCGGACGCGCCCGTTTCCGTCGACTGGGCGCACGAGGAGGTCGAACCGAACGAGGAAAGCGTCGAATCCCGTTCGATGAAGAACACCGCCGTACAGTTTCAACCGCGACGCGTGGGTGATACGATCGTGTTCGGGACCGGCGAACGGGTCGTCGCGGTGGATCCGGACGACGGATCGGTGCGATGGAGATACGTCGATGAGGGGTTCCTCACGTCCAGACCGGTCCGTCACGACGGATCGCTGATCGTCGGCGGCGACAGACTGACCGCGCTCTCCGAACGGACCGGCGACGTCGTCTGGACCGTCGAACTGGATACCGACTCGTCCGGCAGACCTCGTGAAACCGGCGGAATCGGTGCGACGACCGACTCGCTGTTCGTCGGCTATCAACTCCCCCGCGGGGGTGACAGTCTGGCCGAACCAGGGCTCGTCCGAGTCGACGCAGACGACAGGGAGATCGTCGACCGCTACGACGAATTGCAAACGGTCCAGGCACCGCCGGCGACGGACGACGAATTCGCGGTCGCGGTCGACGGCAATGTGAATTACGCCACGAGTCGGAAGGCCCCTCCGTCGGTCACCGCCTACGATTCCGGCGGCCACCTGTACTGGCGGTACGAATTCGAGCATCCGCACACGCGGATCGGCCCAGTACTCACGTCATCGCGGGTGTTCGCCGCCAGTCATGGCCACGGATTTGACGGCGGATCGGTCGTCGCCATCGATAGAGAGAGCGGTGACGTGGAGTGGCGAGCTGAGCGTGATATCGGGCCGTCGACGCGGACGGCGCTCAGCCTCACCGACGATCTCGTCACCTTCCTCGACGGGGAGAACCACCTCGTCGCCCTCGAGAGAGACACCGGCGACGAGGTATGGACGGTTGACCTCGCGTACTACGACGTCCACGACGAGCGACACGGTTCGCATCGAACGGTCCAGACGCCCGTCGTCGACGGCGACCGCGGCTACTGCACTGTTCTGGGGGCGCTGTTCGCGATCGATCTGGCGGCGGGCGAAGTCGAGTGGGCCTACGCCGACGAGGAGACGCCGTTCGCCGGCCGCCCGCTCGCCGACGACGAGCGCCTCTTCGTGCCGAGCGGAACGTCGTTTTTCGCACTATCGGTGTAACGCCCTCTGATCTGCCGATATAGGGGTTTAGAACAGTCCCGTCAGTTACTACTGGCGTTCGTCACGGTACGTTCGCGTCCGACCGAGCAGCACGTAGTCGGTCTCGCGCAACTCGTCGACCGTCTCCGAGCCGGTGACGAACATCGCCGTCTGCAGCTCCATCGAGAGCGTCTCGATCAGGTCGACGACCGCGTCGGTTCCCTTTCCGGCCGGGCCGAGAAACGGCTTTGCGAGTCCGCCCGCCCGCGCGCCGAGGGCGATCGCCTTCGCGACGTCTAAGCCCGACCGCACGCCCCCGCTCGCGATCACGCAGTCGTGGACGGCCGCGGCTTCGAGGGTGCTGATCGCCGTCGGGACGCCCCACGCGCGAAAGCGCTCGCCGACGGCGGCCTGCCGGTCGGCGCCGACCGCGCGGGCGCGGTAGGACTCGATTCCCGACCAGGTCGTTCCGCCCTTCCCGGCGACGTCGATGGCGTCGACGCCGGCGTCGGTGAGCCGTTCGGCCGTCTCGCGGCTGATTCCGTTGCCCGTCTCCTTGACCACGACCGGGACGGAGAGGTCGCTCGCGACCGCTTCGATCCCGTCCAGACAGCCGCGCGCGTCGACGTCGCCTTCGGGCTGGACGGCCTCCTGGAGGAAGTTCAGGTGGATCGCCATCGCGTCGGCGTCGATCATTTCGACGGCCCGCTCGACGTCTGCGACACCGTACTCGGCCAGCTGGGCGGCGCCGACGTTGCCGTAGAGGACGGCGTCGGGGGCCACGTCGCGGACGACGGTGTACGACTCCAGCAGGTCGGGATCGTCGAGTTCGAGCCCGGCGCGCTGGCTGCCGACGCCCATCGCGATCCCCGTCTCCTCGGCGGCCTCGGCGAGCGCGCGGTTTATCTTCGTCGTGTTCGGGTGGCCGCCGGTCATGCTCTCGATGACGATCGGAGCGGACAGCTCGCGCCCGAACAGCGAGACCGACAGATCGATCTCGTCGCGGTGGATCTCCGGCAGCGCCTCGTGGACGAGTTCGACGTCGGCGAAGCCGGTGCCGGTCGTCTCGACGTCTTCTTCCTCGATGATGCGGATGTGGTCGTCCTTGCGATCTGCGGTCTCGGGCATCTACCCCACAGGTTGGGACAGCCGGTCAAAAACCGTTCGTTTGTTCGTTCCCGGCGGTTTCGTCTCGATATCCCGTTTCCCACCCTCGTTTTTGACGCCGGCCGTGGAGCGACGTGATATGGTTCGAAGTCGACTCCCGGCGCTCGTCCGATCGGCCATGATCGCCTTCGGCGTCTTCGAGGTGCTCAAACCGCGTCCGGTCATCGCCGCGTGCGAGCGAATCGGGATCGAGAACCCCGGAGACGCGCGCCTGCGAACGCGAGCGGTCGAACTCGCCCGACTCGAGGGGCTGCTCGTCGTCTGGCTGCTCGTCCGCGGCCGGCGGCGAGCCCGACTGTCGAGTACGATCCTCCTCGTTGGTGGCGTCGTCGCCGCGCTGGCGCCGCGCCCACTGATCCGACTCAGCCAGTCGTTCGCTTACGAGAACCCGACCGACCTCCGACTCGAACCGTGGGTGGTGCCCGCCGCGCGGGCGCTGGGCGTACTCTATCTGGCGGTCGTTTTCCTGGCTGGGACTGCCGACGCAGAAGATGGAGAAGCGGGCCTCGACGCGAGCGCCGAGACGGGGCCGGTCACTCGATGACGTCGACGCCGTCGTCGCGCCCGACGTAGGTCGCGTCGGCCAGCCCGACGAAGAGTCCGTGCTCGACGACGCCGGGGATCGCCGATAGCTGGGCTGCCAGCCCCGCGGGATCGTCGAGTTCACCGAAGTCGCAGTCGAGCACGAGGTGGCCGTCGTCGGTGACGACGGGGCCGTCCTTGCGCTCGGCCGGCCGAAGCGTCGGTTCGCCGCCCAGTTCGCGAATTCGGTCGGCGACGACGCCCTCCGCGTCCGGGAGCACCGCCACCGGAACCGGCCAGTCGAGTCGATCGGCGAGTTTCGAGTCGTCGACGACGACCAGAAACCGATCTGCGGCCGCGTCGATCAGCTTCTCTCGGGTGTGAGCCGCCCCGCCACCTTTGATCAGGTCGCCGTTTGCCACCTGGTCGGCCCCGTCGATCGCGAGGTCGATTCCCTCAACGGCCGAGAGCGTCGTCACCGGAATTCCGGCGTCGCGAGCGAGTGCGGCCGACTGGCGAGACGTCGCGACGCCTCGCACGTCGAGTCCGTCGGCGACGGCCCGGCCGATCGCCTCGATCGCGTAGGCGGTCGTGGAGCCGGTCCCCAGCCCGACGACCGTGCCGTCTTCGACCGCCTCCGCCGCCGCCTCGGCCGCGCGCCGTTTCGCCCCCGCAGATCCGTCCCCGGCTTTCATAGCTACGACACGGGACGGACGCGACAAAAATCCCGCTGTCGGCGGTTCGATTCCGGTGACGCTCGGTACCGGCGAACTCACCGCTGCCCGCGCACGGTTTTGCCCGGTCTACTCGTTCGGGTCGAGTACGTCCGTTTCGGCGTACGACGCTCGCTCGCCGTCGTCGGCCGACGCGTCCGGTTCGCTCTCCGGCAGTGCGAACTCGGCGACGATCGGTTCGTATCGCTCGAGTTCGCGGGCGTGGACCTCGTCGGCGAGCAGTTCGACGGCCTCGACGAAGACGGCGACGATGAGCGGACCGATCACGATGCCGATCGGCCCCATCGTGAACAGCCCGCCGGTAAAGCCGACGAAGTAGAGGCTGCCGGGGAGGCCGGCCGATCGGTACGCCAGCTTCGGTCTGATGTAGACGTCTGGGAACCAGGCGATGAGTCCCACGCCGAGCACGCCGACGAGGATGGCCGCGGCGATGTCTCCCTGGAGCACCTCGTAGCCGGCGAGCGGCAGGATCAGGAGGCTCGGCCCGATGATCGGGACGAACTGTAAGATAGCGGCGATCATCGCGAGCGTGAACGCGACGTCGTATCCGAGGGCGAGAAAGAGCGGGTAGCCGATCAACAGCGTCGCGATACCGGTCGCGACCTGGAGCACGTAGATGGCGTACAGCGTCTCCTGGGCCCGGGTGGCGAGCGCGGCGACCACGTCCCGGTAGGCCGGCGGCACGGGGGCGACCGCCGCCTTGGCCGCCGCCCGACCTTTCAACAGGAGGGCAAAGAGCAGGAGGACGAACAGCGCGAACTTGATGACGAGCTCCGGCAATGCCCAGACGAACGCGACGGCGAACGCGCCGACGACGTCGAGAAGGGCGTCCTGAATCAGCGCCGACTCCACGGTGACGGTCTCGCCGAACGCGGTGATCGGTATCTCGTCTGGAACGCTTCGGATCAGCGCCTCCAACTCGTCGATCCGGTAATAGACGGTGACGAAGATCGGGGCGAACACCGCGAGCGCTCCGAGAAAACCGACGAGAGTCGCACCGATGGCCGCCAGTCGCTCGCCGAGTCCGCGTCTGACCAGCCAGCGCTGGACCGGGACGAGGACGAACGCGACGGTGATGGCGAACAGGATCGTCGCGAGCACTTCCAGCAGAATAATGCCGGTGAGAATGCCGAGGAGGACGACGATGGCCGCGAGCGCGTACCGTCGATCGAGGTCGGGCGTCACGGTCGTGACTCTCAGCCGTAGCGCATAGTCTTTTGGTCGGCGCCGATCGCTCACGATGGCTGAGCTACGCGGTCGCGCGGACTGCTGGAATCGCCAGCGTCTTGGCCGGTTCGCCCCAACACCGTCCGTGTCCCGCGCGACCGACGTCTCGCTGTTTCTCGTCCTCTCGCTGCTCTGGGGGCTGTCGTTTCCCGCCATCGCGGTCGGCCTGGAGTACCTGCCGCCGCTTCTGTTCGCCGCGTTCCGGTACGACCTCGCTGCCATCCTGCTGCTCGCGTTCGCGGCGCTGCGGATCGACGGCTGGTGGCCCGACGAGCGTCACGACCTGGCGGCGATCGCCGCCGGCGGACTCTTTCTCGTCGCTGGTAACGGACTGCTGTTCATAGGCCAGCAGACCGTTCCGAGCGGAGTCGCCGCGATCTTGCAGTCGATGACGCCGATCGTGACGGCGCTGCTGGCGATCGCGCTCTTAGACGAGCGTCTGTCGGCCGTCGGCGCGGTCGGCGTCGCGATCGGCTTTCTCGGCGTCGGGTTCGTCGTCTCGCCCGACCCGGGCAATCTCGCGGCCGGCGACACGCTCGCCCGCCTGCTCATCGTCGGACAGGTGATCTCCATCGCGCTCGGCGGCGTCCTCGTCCAGCGAGCCCGGCCGACGATCGACCGCGTCGCGCTCACCGGCTGGTCGATGGTCGTCGGCGCGCTGGTCCTGCACGCCGTCAGCCTGGGTTCGGGCGAGCTACCCGACGGTAGCGTCACCGCCCCTCTGGCTCTCGGCTCGATCGTGTATCTCGGCGTCTTCTCCACCGCGATCGCCTTTCTCATCTACTTCACCATCCTCGAAGAACACGGCGCGTTCGAGGCGGCGCTCGTCTCGTATCTCGTTCCGATCGTGGCGACGATCGCCGGCGTGTTCGTCCTCGGCGAGTCGATCGGCGTCGCCGCGTTCGTCGGGTTCGGGCTGGTTGCCGTCGGATTCGCGCTCGTCAAACGCCACGCGCTCGTCGACGTCTTCGGACTCGTTTCCGGCACCGGCCGGTCGTGAGGGCGGCGGCCTCGGGCCCGACTTTCACTCGGCCAGCCACTCGCTCGCCTGGGGTTCGTTCGGGTCGGTCGGAACCTCGACCAGGACCGGCTCGTCGCGGGCGACGGCATCCGTTACCGCGTCGGAGAGCGCGTCGGAGTCGGCCGCGCGCACGCCGCTCATGCCCAGGCTCTCTGCGAGGGCGACGAAGTCGATCGGGGCATCCGACCAGCCGTAGGCGCTCGGGCGGAGCGCGTACGATCGCTCGGCTTCCTCACTGATGATCGCGTAGTCTTCGTTTCGAAAGACGACGACGGTGATCGGTAGTCCTTCGGCGACGGCCGTGTGGAGTTCGTGAATACACATCATGAGCCCGCCGTCGCCGGTGAGCACGACGACATCGTCGTCCGGGTTCGCCACCTGCGCACCGATTCCCGAGGGGAGGCCGGTTCCCATCGTCGCCCACGAACCCGGGTTGACGTAGGACTGCGGACCGTAGGCGTCGAACGCGTTGAGCGCCCAGACGCGAAAGCCGCCGGCGTCGACGGCGACGGTCGTCTCCCGGGAGAGCGCCTCGCGGACGAGTCCGAGCGCGCGGACGGCGGTCAGCGGTCGGTCGTCGTCCCGAAGCGATTCCGTCCGTTCGTGAAAGTCCGCACGCACTGCCTCCGCCCGGCGCGCACCCGCCGTCTCGTCGGCGCCGTTCGGCCCTGCGATCCCGCGTTCGGCGAGCGCGCCGCCGATCGCCGGGAGGGCGTCGGCCGCGTCGGCGAGCAGGCTGACCGACGGCTCGTAGCCGGTGGCCAGGTCGTCAGGATCGAGCGTCACGTGGACCAGCTCGTCGGGCACGTCGACCGACCACGCTCGCGTCGCGACCGCGTCGAAGTCCGTGCCGACGGCGAGCATCCCGTCCGCGTTCGCCAGCAGCTCGAGGAGCGCCGGCGGCGCGCTACCCGAGAGCGTCCCCGCCGAGAGGGGGTGGTCGGCCGGGATCGTTCCCTTCCCCTTGTACGTCGTCACCACCGGCGCGTCGAGGCGGGTCGCGACGGCTTCCAGGTCGACGCTCGCATCGGCGGCCCGAACCCCGCCACCCGCGAGCACGACCGGGGCGTCGGCCGACGCGAGCAGGTCGGCGGCCGCGTCGACGTCGCGCGCGGCGGCGCCTTTCGGCCCCTCGCGTTGGAAGGCGGGCGGGTCGGCGAGCGCGACGTCCATCTTCAGGAAGTTCTTCGGAATCCCGACGCGAACCGGGCCCTTCGGCGGCGTCTCTGCGACCGCGATCGCCGATTCGAGCGTCGCGACCGTCGATTCGGGCTGGGTTACGAGGACGTTCTCCTTGACGACCGTGTCGTACGTTTCCGGCGGCGTCTCGTGGATCCCCTCGCCGCCGCGGATCTCGGGTTCGGTCTCGACGGCGACGTGGACGAGCGGCGTACAGTCGTTGTACGCGTTCTTCAGCCCGTTCATCGCGTTCATGTCCCCGGGCCCGGGGACGACCACGGTGGCCGCCGTCTTCCCGCTGGTCTCGGCGTAGCCCCACGCCTGGTGGGTGACGGCCGTCTCGTGGCGAGCCATCACGAACCGGACGTCCTCGCGTCCGTCGATGGCCTCGTTCAGCGGGAGCGTCTGCTTTCCGGGAATACCGAAGACGGTGTCGACGCCGTTCGCGACGAGCGCGTCGACCACCGCTGCGTGCACCTGCATGCCCGGGTGTTGGCGGGGCGATAATATGAACGGCCGTATTTGCGCTCGCAGCCTCACGTGTCGTCTTCGCTATTCGGGACCGGATCCGCCCGACATCGATCGGTCGGAGCGGAACGGATTTGATCGCGGACTCTCAACTGCCCGATATGACGGCCGTCACGACGGTACTCTTCGATCTCGACGAGACGATCTGTACGCATCCGACGCCGTCGTCCGAGCGGCTCGCAGCCGCGTTCGACCGTGCCGGCGTCGAGCCGTTCTTCGAGGCGGCGGACTACCACCGGCTGGTCGGCGAGATCGGCGGTACCGGGAGCGACGTCCGTCGGCGCGAGGTGTGCTTTCGCCGCCTCGCCCGCAAAGCGGGATACGACGAGGCGGTCGGCCTCCGCGTCGCGGACGCTTACCGGGCGGTGACCGACTACACGGCGGCCGAGTTCCTGCCGGACGCCAAGGCTGTTCTCGACACCCTCGCAGATCGGTACCGCCTGGGGCTGGTCACGAACGGCGGACCTGACACGCAGTCGGTGAAGATCGACGCGCTCGGCCTTCGCGACCGCTTCGAGACGGTCGTCCTGGCGGGCTACGAAACCGCGGCCAAGCCCGATCCAGAGCCGTTCGAGACGGCGATGGCGGATCTGGGAAGCAGCCCGGAAGCGGCCATCTACGTCGGTAACTCGCCGGAGCACGACGTCGCCGGTGGCGCCGCCTGCGGGATGCGAACGGTCTGGTATCCGGACGACGCGAACGACGGATGTTCGGTTACACCCGACTACCGGATCGACAGCCTCGACGAACTGTTGGATCCGCCGTGGAATATGACCGGTTGATATCGAACAGTGCCGGTTTGCCCGTTATTAGCAGACAACTCTTGGAGTTTATTAATAACAATATCTTATAACAACCTCCAAACTTTACATCACGGGGTGTACTGTTGATTAAGGCACTAGGATAAATTACTTATTATCGCCATTGCATGATGGTATATGAACTCCATTGGAAAATCGCGACGGGCCTTCCTCGCGACTACAACGGGGTGTCTCGCCGCGACGGCGGGCTGTGCGGGATGGGTCCGCGGGTCGAATCCCTCCTTCGACGAACTCGCGGCGGACGCACCAGTTTCCGTCGATTGGGCACACGAGGAGGCTGCCGCGTACCATTCGGGTACGAACCGGGCGTTTCAACCGGTGCGCGCGGACGACGCCATCGCGTACACGACTGATGAACGGATTGTCGCGCTGGATCCGGACGACGGGTCGGTGCGGTGGCGCTACGTCGATGATGGGTACGTCTCGTCGAGACCGGTGCGTCACGATGGATCGCTGATCGTCGGTGGTGAGCAATTGATCGCGCTCTCCGAACGGACCGGTGACGTCGCGTGGTCTCTCGAACTCGACCAGGATTCTCGTGGGTTCGCGTACGAAACCGGTGGAATCGGTTCCACGGACGATATTCTGTACGTCGGATACCGACATCCTACCTTAGCGGACAATCTTGAAAAACCTGGACTCGCCCGGGTTGATCTCGACGACAGAGAGATAGTTGACCGCTACGACGACGTGCATACGGTCCTGGCGCCGCTAGCCACGGACGACGATTTCGCGGTAGTAGTGGACGGCGATGCCCAATACAGCAATAGTTTAGTCGGGCCACGAGCGGTCGTCGCCTACGATTCGGGCGGACCGCGCTGGCGGTACGAATTCGAGCATCCGCACACGCGAATCGGCCCCGCGCTCACGTCGTCGCGGGTGTATGCCGCCAGTCACGGCTACGGATTCGACGGCGGCTCGGTCGTCGCCATCGATAGAGATACTGGTGACGTGGAGTGGCAAGCCGAGCGCGAGGTTGGACCGTCCACCCAGACGGCACTCACCGTCACCGACGATATTGTCACATTCCTCGACGGGGAGAATCAACTCGTCGCCCTCGACAGAGACAGCGGTGACGAGGCGTGGACGGTAGCGTTCCCCGCCACCGACGTTCACGAGGGAACCAGATATGCGTCCTTTCGAACGGTATCGGCACCAGTCGTCGATGGCGACCGCGGTTACTGTACCAACTCTGGGGCGCTGTTCGTGATCGACCTCGTGGCGGGTGAGATCGAGTGGGCTTACGCCGACGAGGAGGCGCCGTTCAGCGGCCGCCCGCTCGTCGGCGACGAGCGACTCTATGTTCCGAGCCCAACATGGTTTTTCGGATTGGAGGCGTAACCACCGCACTCATCGATATAGAGCAGGCTGCTCTCGACGTGCGCTGTCCGACCGGGAATCGCCGGTCGTTCGACACCGATTCAGTCGCTGGGTTGGGGCGTCCTCGCCACCGATCGCGTTCGGAGGCCGCCGCTGACCCACGGTACCAGCACGACCATCGCCAGAAACAGCGCCGACCAGGCGACGATGAAGACGTTGTTACCGATACCGAGTTCCGCGACGAACCAGGTGACGAGGACGACGCCGACGGCGACGACGGGGATGACGCGCTCGGCGGCGGTCTCGCGAATCCGGGCGGCGATAGTTGGCGCGAACGTCCAGGCGACGAGCCCGCCGACGGCGGCGCCGAAGACGATGTGGGCGTTGCGACTGCCGGAGACCGCCAGCGCGCCGATCGCGAAGACGAGTCCGAGGGCGAACGAACCGGTCGGGGCGTCGAGTCGGAGACGGACGCGGTCGGTCGGGTCGGCGACGAAACTCGCGTCTCCGGCTCGCGTCTCGGTCCATCTCCGGACGCCGACGTAGAGTGCCAGAAACGCGAGGCCGTAGGCGACGCCCCCGACCACGTCTCCGGGGTAGTGGACGCCGAGTGCGATCCGGGTGAAGCCGACCCAGCCGACGAAGGCAGCGCCGACGACCGCTCGCCTGGTGCGCGTCCCCACCGGCAGATCGTAGACGATCACGCCGGCGACGATCGTCGCCGCCAGCGCGTGGCCGCTCGGAAAGCTCGACGTCGAAATGAGCGCGGCGTGTTCGTAGGCCGGAACGAGAACGGCCGGAAACGCGTCGGGCCCGACGGGCGGATCGACGGCCGGCCGACTCACCGAGTGGATCGACTTCGTGATCGACATCAGGGCGTAACAGCCGACGATCGCGCCCAGCCACGGCGCGACCAGCTCGCGCGCTCGCCAGTAGGCGGCGATCATCGCCGGCGCGATCAGGTAGACGCTGCCGAGATACGAGAGCAGAACGATGACGACGGCGAGCCACGTCGGAATCGCCTCGCCGACGGCTTGCACCACCCCGGGATCGAACCACATCGACTGATCCGAATTGGTACGCATACTTGACATTGTCGAAACACGTGTTCTCGTCTTATACGTCGAAGATGACTTTACGTCCGAATCGTTGGGCGATTCGCCACCGAGCCATCCGACCGCAAGAACTGCAACGCTGTTCCCGGAGCATTCCTGCACCAATGGATATTTTTATTTGGGTTTACCGTGGCCGGCGTCGGGATCGGTTCACCCGGCAACCGCCACTCGATTGTGGGTGATCGAGCCCCGTTGTCTCCGCATCTGCGGGAGATGATCGGGTCCTGGAGTCTCCGCATAGGCGGGGCGATCTCTCCCGTATCGTCACATCGACGCGAGCGAAATAGGTACACTCAAACCGGGACTGGCCCAACCCCGTTGACAGACATGGCTTCGAGATTCGACGCCGCCGGCGAGTCGATTCCGACGGCGACGCTCGCGGTTCGGGGGGTAGTGGCACTGATTCTCTCGATCCTCGGCAACGGCGCGTTGCTCGGGATCGTCCTCGCGACGGACGTCGTCTCCCGGTTCGATGCGCTCTCGCCGATCCCGGTCTTCTTCCTCACGATCGTCGGCGTGATCGGCGCGACGGTCGTCTTCGGCGCGCTCACCCGCCGGTCGGACCGGCCGGATCGAACGTTCACGCTCGTCGCGGCAGTGGTCCTCCTCGCTTCGTTCGCGCCGGATCTCTACATACTGAGCGAGGATCCCGACGCGACGGCCGGCGCCGTCGCCGTCCTGATGGTGATGCACGTGGTCGTCGCGGCGGCGTGCGTCTTCGCGCTGACGGACCGCTACTCGCCGATCGCCCGGTGAGGCGTCAATCGATTCGGGGTGGACTGACAGGTCGTCCGCCTGACCGATTGTCGACAGAACGCTCAGTCACCGAACGCGCGTCACCGATCGCCTCGCCGCCCACCGCGCGAACGCGTCGACACGCCCGGCCGTTCACGGAGTCGGTCGGGCAGGTGCCAGGCGATGTCGGTGAGCGTGACGATTCCGAGCGGTTTCTTCCCGCCGCGAATCGGGAGCCGCTTGACGTTCTCTTCTTCCATCGTTCGCAGGGCGCTCGTCACGCTCGTCGTCGACGTGATCGTCGCCAGATCGGTACTCATCACGTCGGCGACCACCAGCTCGTCGAGGCGCTCGCGCTCGACGTAGGTGGCCCGGAGCACGTCCGACTCCGTCACGATTCCCGCGAGACCCTCGTCCATCACGACGACGCTCCCGACGCGGTGGTCGAGCATCAGCCCGGCCGCCGTCCGGAGCGAGTCGTCGGGGCCGGCGGTGAGCACCGGTGACGACATGATCTCGCGAACTTCCATGGCGTGTACTGGGCGGTTCGGTGCATAACTCTTCCGTCGGTTTGACAGGACTGCGACGGCGATGAGCGACGTCGGCCGCCTACCGAACGGACGCCGTCGGATTCGCCGAGGAATGCGATCCGGATTCGCATCCGTGGGTTTTTGATCCGTCCCGCAGATCTGCGAACGATGGCGCTTACGAAACTACTCAGCGGTCTCTTACAGATCGTCGTGACGGTCGCCGTGTTGATCGCGGTCGGGGTCGTCGCGTTTTTCATCACCGTGTTCGTCGTCTCGCAGGGCGCCCGGCTGGCCGGCTACGACCCGAGCGGCGACTTCGTCGTCCTCTCCGCGTCGCTGCTCGTCGTCGCCGCCCTCCTCGGCGGGATTCCGCTCGGTCAGTCCCGAACGGACAATTCGCCGCGAGACGAGTACGACACGACCGGGTTCCAGTGAGTTCGGCGCGTCGGCCGACGGCCGCCCTCACGCCGGGTCGAGACGGTCGGCGAATCGATCCAGGCCGAGCTGGAGCATGTCCGGGCTCACCGGCTGGTACTCCTCGGCGTTCGGAAGGTAGCCCCGAACCGAGTCCCAGGAGTCTCTCGCGTAGCGCTCGTCCAGGAAGACGCGCACGCCGACGTCGTCGGGGCTTCTGATCACCCGACCGACCGCCTGGCGCGCCTTCCTGACCGCGGGGACGGTGAGGGCGTACTCGAACCCCGATCCGAACTCGTCGTCGTAGGCGCGTCTGACCGCCTGCGTTCGAGGACTCTGAGTGTTGACGATTGGCACGCCACAGACCACGGCGGCGTTCAATCGATCGCCGCTGTAGTCGACGCCCTCGGTCAGGGTCCCGCGCAGGCTCGTGACGAGCACCTTTCCGTCGCCGTCGAAGAACTCGTCTTTGAGCGACTCCGTGGCGCCGTCGTCGCTGGCGACGTCGAGCAGGACGGGCTTTTCCGTCAGCCGTTCGTCGAGCACGTCCGCCGCCCACTGGGCCTCGGCGTAACTGGGCATCCCGACGAGGACGTTCCCCGGGAGTGCGCCGATACGGGAGAGCGCGTCGGCGTAGGCGCGGCGAGTTTCGTTCGGCTCGTCGCCGCCCGCGCCACCGTTGCTCTCTGCCGGTATTGTACCGTCGCCCGCCGTTCCGGCATCACCCGGCACCCCACCACCGGGTGACCCGCGGTTTCCGTAGGTGAACTTCGGCGCCGCCACGGCGAAGCTCTCGCGGTTCTGTTCGGGGAAGTGCAGCCCGTATCGGCGTTCGACGACCGGGCGGTCCGCCTCGCGGTCGAGGTATCTGAGGCCGGTCACCTCAGCGAAGGCGTCCATCGGTGCGAGCGTCGCGCTCATCAGGATCCCGCCGCCGAACGCCGCCAGGCGCTCGCCGATCGCGCCGCTTGGGACGCAGTTGTGGAGCGCGAGTCGAGCCGTGTACGCTCGACGCCAGGAGTCGGCCGGTTCGGTCTCGTCCCAGGTGCGCTCGAGTTCGATCTCGCGGAAGTAGTCGGTGTGGCCGCGTCGGTTCCACTCGCCGAGGACGCGGCCGACGGCGGGCGCGGCTCGGGTTCGCTCTTCGTCTTCGGCCTCGTTCAAGATTCGGGCGACGACGGCGCCGACGGACTCCGCTCTGACCCAGTGGACGTCGGTGTAGCCCGCGCGCTCGCCCCACTCGCTGAGCTCGTCGACCGCGGGTTCGCCCGGATCGCGAAGCGGAATCTCCGCGTCGGGAAGGTCCGTCAGGTCGGATCGCCAGCCGGGGTGGTCGGCGTCGAGATGGGCCGTGACGCGTCGGTCGAGTTCGGCTCGTAACTCGGAGAGAAACTCGAGCGTCGCCTCGAGTTCCTCGAACGAGACGTCGGAGCCGGCCAGTTCGGCGCGGACGAGGTCGGCGTCGGCCGTCTTGGAGCCGCCCTCGACGGCTCTGCCTTCCCGGTCGTACCGGACCGGTCGGATCACGCGCGAGAGTTCCGCCACGGCGTCGCGGATCGTCGTATCGGCGACGCCCTCGCTGACGAGGTCGCGCACGCGCGGTTCGAGCATGTGCGCCTCGTCGCAGACGACGAACGTCTCCGAGCTTGCGAGCGCACCCGTAAAGGCCGCGAGCGTCGTCGGGTCGAACGCGTGGTAGTAGTTCCCGATGACGACCTCGACCTCGCCGAGGGCTGCGCCCATCACGGAGTGCGGGCAGGTACCGTGGCGGATCGAGCGCGCGACCAGTTCGCCGGGCGTTACCATGCCCGCGCTCGTCAGGTCGAACGGAACGGCCTCGACCGGCGACCCCTCACCTTCGGCGGGGAGGTCGCCGAGGTACTGGGCGTAGAACGGACAGTACTCGATCTCGCTCCGACCGTCGTCGTACGCGGGAATCTCCGGGGCGAACGGCGCCGTCTCGCCCGCCGTCTCGAGCAGGCGGACGCCACGGTCGCGTCGCCCGCTGTCGGCAAGGCCCACCTGCTGACTCCGGGCGCGCGCCGTGAGGTCGCCGGTCGTCGTCGATCCACCCTCGCCGGTCAGGTCGCGCGTCCGGTCTCGGAGCGTCTCACACCGGTCGTAGACGGTGGCGTCGTCGAAGCCGGCGGCCCGCTCGCGATTGTACGGGCAGACGTCGGCCTTTCCGACCAGGGTGAGCCCCGAGACGGGCTCGTGTTCGGTCGGCAGGGCCTCGTTGATCGTCTGCAGGTCCGTCTCGAACTGGCGGAGCTGTTGCTTGACGCTGGTGAGGACGAGCACTCGTTCGAACGAGGTGTCGGGATCGCGCACGAGCGAGATGCCGGCCGACAGGGCGAGCATGGTCTTGCCCGTCCCGCAGGCCCCCTCGATCACGGTGTAACCGCCGTCACGGGCGGTTTCGATCGCGGTCTCGATGCCGTCGACCTGCTCGTCGTAGGGCTCGTCGTGTCCGAAGACGTCCCGCCAGTTCGCCATTCTTACCGTACTCATCGACGGTCGGTCATAGGGTTGACGGACCGGACTTGCTTCGCGATCGTATATAAATGGACGGTCGGGTGAGCCGCTTGGGGGGCTGGAATTCGAGGGGGTGCCAGATGCGGGGTAGTCTGGCGGATCGTCCAGCGATCAGGGAGTTAGCCGGTCCGAGTCGCGCGGAAAGAGGATCGTTTCCTGCACGTGGTCGAGGTCGGCGACCTGTTGGACGAGTCGATCGATACCGAGCCCGAACCCGCCGTGAGGCGGCGTGCCGTAGCGCAGTCCCTCGAGGTAGAATTCGAAGTCCCCGAGCGAGAGTCCGCGCTCGCGCATCCGCGTTGCGAGTCGGTCGACGTCGTGTTCGCGCTGGCCGCCCGAGGAGAGTTCGAGGCCGCGGTAGAGCAGGTCGAACTTTCGGGAGGCGATATCGTCACCCGGGACGTCCTGACGGTAGTAGAACTTCTCGTCCGGGTAACCGACGACGAACACCGCAGGATGGCCCCGGTCGGTGAAGTGATCGCCGAGGAGGCGTTCGCCGCGGGTGTCGAGGTCGGCCGGCTCCTCGGGAACGTGGCCGTACTCGTCTTCCAGGATGCGTCTGGCTTCGTCGAAGGTGATCCGGGGGAAGGGCGCGTCGGAAACGGTGAGATCGACGTCGAGGAGTTCCAGCTCTCGCTTCCCCTGCGACCGTACCGATTCGAGCGCGTAGCGCAGCGATTCCTCCTGGACGTCCATCACGTCGTGGTGGTCCTCGACGTAGCCGAGTTCGACGTCGAACATCGAAATCTCGGCGACGTGTCGCGAGGTCGAGAACGCCTCCGCCCGGAAAGCCGTTCCCACCTCGAAGAGGCGGTCGAACCCGGCGGCGACGAGCGCTTGTTTGTACAGCTGTGGGCTCTGGGAGAGTGTCGCCTCCCGGCCGTAGTACACCACCGGGAAGAGTTCCGCGCCGCCTTCGGCGCCGGCGGCGGTGATCGTCGGCGTCTCGACCTCCTCGAAGTCGGCCTCGGTACACCACTCTCGCAGTGCCCTGACGAGTTTCGATCGGAGCGAAAAGATCGCCCGCGTCTCCGGGCGACGGACGTCGATCGCCCGGTGGTCGAGACGGGTAGATCGCGCCGCTCCGACGTCCTTCGCGACCTCTAGCGGGAGGTCGCGTGCCGCCGCATCGAGCACCCGGAGGTCGTGCGGGACGAGTTCCAGTCCGCCAGGCGCCTGCTCGCTCGCGACCGGTTCGCCCGTGACTTCGAGGACGTCTTCGCGGCCGAGCGCTTCCGCCCGGTCGAAGAGGGTCGGCTGTTCGTCTTCTTTGAGAACGACCTGGCAAATTCCGGTCCGGTCCCGTACCAGGGCGAAGCGGATTCCGCCGAGGTCGCGTACCTCGTGGACGTGGCCGGCGATAGTCGTGGTCGATTCCGTCGGTGTACAGTCGTCGATGTACGTTCTGTCTTGCATCATCTCGTCCGCTGTCGTGCGATCGGTCGCTCCGGTCGGCGGGCCGGTCCCACCCGGAGAGTCAGTCCCCCGCGCGACCGTCGCACGGCGATCACGCGGCTCGTTAGTCGTCCTGAACGGGCTCGTTCGAGACTGCCGACTCCACCGACGTCGTCGGGACTGGCGACGCGGCATCGATCGGCAGACTCGTGAAAAAATATTGGTGCACCTACTCACGCAGGTGCATTCGTCGCATTCGTGACGTCGTCACGGCGCAGCCGCTCGCAGCGAGCGGCGGCGCAGTCGGCGGGGACGATCGTCACCATCTCGACACCAGATTGTCCGCGACGGTTGAAACAGATTTCGATCTCGCCGACCTCGTTCCGGTCGAAACCGCCTCGCGAAAGCGAACCACACGAGGTCGACTCGCTCGGGACCGCAAGGCACACCCGACGCGACGCCCTCCCGTCGGTATGGATGACGTCGACGGCTGGCGAGCCGAACTCGAGGAAAAGCGCGCGGAGAAGGACGACTTCTTCGCTGAACACCCCCAGTCACCGATACCCCCGGCCGAGCGAGAGGACTTCGAGGGACTCTCGTACTTCGACCCGGATCCCGACTACCGCGTTTCGGCCGACGTGACCGTTCACGACGATCCCGACATCGCGCTGCTGGAGACGACGGCGGGCGGCGAGATGCGGTACCTCCGGACCGCGACGCTGTCGGTGGAGCTCCCGTCCGCCGGGCCGGACGCGGACCCGGTTGACACCGACCTCGCGGGCTACCGGCAGGAGGGTGCCGAGGGAGAGACGCTGTTCGTCCCGTTCAGGGACAAGACGACCGGCCAGCAGACGTACGCCGGCGGGCGGTACATCGAGCTTTCGGCGGACCGGACGCTCGAAACGGGCGACAAGATCGTCGTCGACTTCAACCTCGCCTACACGCCGTTCTGCGCCTATTCGGAGGCGTTCGACTGCCCCCTCCCGCCGGAAGAGAACTGGCTCGAAGTCGCCATCCCCGCTGGTGAGCGTGACGATTGAGCCGGTTCGACTGAGCTGGTTGGTTTGAGGTGGGTTCGACTGCACGGCTTCGTCGGAGTTCGACGATGCGTACAACTGGGTCTACTAACCCTTCTTTCCACTGGACGTCAGCCGGGCGTCAGACGCCGAGCCGGGTGCACTGTAACCGATTCGCACGGGGTTCGCTCGGCGAACGGTTCTCTCCAGTCGAAATGGAGGGGTTCGATCTCCCACAGTCCACCAGCGAGTTGACGCCGTATTGCGATTTTGTGTGGGTGTCTTCCGGTGGAGCGTCAGACGCTCGACTGACGGCGAGGTCGCGGCTGAGTCGCAGAAATTCACGCGATCTGGACAATCTAACTTCGATCTCGAAGTGAAATAAGGGGGGTTAACCGGAGGGCGACGGTCGCGATTCGGTTTCGAGTGGACGGCGGCCGTTACTGGGCGACGCCGACCGTCAACAGCGTGCCGAGTTCGCGGTAGCGTTCGACCATCTCCTCGCGTCGTTCGAACTCGTCGGTCGGAAACGCCGACTCGTCCGGAATCTCGACGTCGCGGTCGGGGACGTTGTCCTGGCCGGAGACGACGAGCCCGGCGCGCCGGAACGCCTCGCGGTAGTCGTCTGCGCTCCACAGCGTCATGTCGACTGCGATCTTCTCCTGCCACTCGTGGGAGTAGGTGTTTTCCTCGTAGTAGTTGACGGCGCAGTAGAACGTTCCGCCGGGTTTGAGGACGCGGGCGATCTCGGCGAGCGTCTCGTGGGGATCGGCCGCGTAGTAAAAGGCCTCCATCGACCAGACGTGATCGATCGAGTCCGTCGCGAACGGCAGCGAGCCGAAGTCGCCGATGAGAAAGCCGACGTTCGCATCGTCGGTGTAGCTCGCGGCGTTTCGCGCCATCTCCGGGGCCCCGTCGAGCCCGTAGACGCGGCCGGCGTCGTCCGCATCCCGAACGGCTCGCCCGGCGTAGCCGCTGCCACAGCCGAGATCGAGGACGACGTCGCCCGGCTCGACCGGGATCCGGCTTAGCGCGTGTCTCGCGGTCGCCCAGTGGCGTTCTTCCATTCCCTTATCTCGCCCGTCGGCCGCCCACGCGTCGAACTCTTCGCGTACGCTCATACGGGGGAGTAGCCGTAGGAGCCCAAAGGTGGTTCGACTCCGAGTCAATCGGCCAGTGGTGGACTCTCGGCATGGATCGTTCGACTCCCGAATCGTCGGCCGCGCCGGTGCTCGTTCGACGAACCGACAGGGTCTTTAGGACGGCCTAAAGAACCACCAGTGACGGATTTAGGCTGGCCGAAACCGTGGGCATCATCGGCCGGCCCATCGGCGAGCAACGTGTCTCGCCGCGCGTTTTCCCGTCCATCGTCCCGAATCGGCAACTATATGTGTTTTAGGCCGACCTAAAACTAGATATGCAACACCGACACGACGCGTCATCGAGCCGATCGGCGATCGGCCGCCGCCGATTTCTCGCTACGAGCGGCGTCGCGCTCGCCGGAGCCGGGCTGGCGGGCTGTCTCGACGTTTTCGGTGGTCGAACCGACCCGTTCGACGACTACGGGCCACAGGGGGAGGCCCTCGATTCGGGTGAGGCGACCTGGGACGACCTCGGCGACCTCGAGGGCGAACTCGTCGTCTACTCCGGACGCACGCGCGATCAGATCAAGCCGCTGTTCGACGAACTCGAAGACCAGTACCCGGAGTTCGAGATCACGGCCGACTACGACGGTAACGACGCCCAGCTGGCCAGCCTTCGTGAGGAGGGCGACGCGACCGACGCGGACGTCTTCTACACGCAGGATTCCGGGGCGCTCGCGGCGTTCAAAGAGGAGGGACTCGCCAGGGAGCTTCCGGACGACGTCACCGGGACGATCGAGGAGCGCTACCGCGACCGCGACGGCCGGTGGACCGGCGCGTCCGGCCGGGTTCGGGCCGTTCTCTACAACACGGACGCGTTCGACGGCGACGAGTTACCTGACGACATCTTCGCCTACGCCGAGGACGACCGCTTCGCCGGCCGCATCTCGACGCGGCCGAACTCCGGGAGCTTCCGGGCGTTCATCGTCGCGATGATGGAACTCGAAGGCGAAGAGCGCACCCGCGAGTGGGCGACGAAGATGGTCGAAGAGCAAGAAATCGTCACCTACGACAGCGGCACCCAGCAGGCCGAGGCCGTCGCCGCGGGAGATCAGGACATCGCGCTCGGCAACCAGTACTACGCCGGCCGAATTCTCCAGAACGCTCCCGATGCCCCGCTGGGCGTCGCATTCACCCGGGAGGATCCCGGTTGTCTGTTCAACGTCTCGGGGATCGCCGTTCACGAACACGCCGAGGTACCGAACCTCGCCGCCGAATTCGTCCGCCACGTTCTCGCCCGGGAGGGCCAGGAGTTCTTCGTCGCGGTCAACGGCGAGTACCCGGTCGTCGACCACGTCGAGTACGTCGGCGACCTGCCGGCGCTCGCCGACATCCGACCGCCGGAATTCGATCTCAACACGCTCGGGCTCGAACTCCAGGAAGCGCGCGACCTCCAGAGCGAAACCGGACTCACGCTGTGAGCTCCTCGCCCGGCCCAATTTAGGAAGGCCTAAACCAGCGACGCTCTAACGACCGAACCGAGTACCGTGGATGGAATCAACTTCGGTCGCCTCCGCGAGCGCGAGGACGACGCGTCGTCGATCGGGCTCGTCCTGGTGAGCGGGGCGATCGCCGCGCTCGTCACTTCGCCGCTGCTCTGGCTGTTCTTACGCGCCAGCGGCGTCGAAACCGACCGCGGATGGCGGTTGATGACGTCCGAACGAACGCTCGACATCCTCGCCTCGAGCATCGGCCTGATGACGGCCGTGACGCTCCTTTCGATCGCGATCGGCGTGCCGGTGGCGTTTCTGACGACCAGGACCGACCTTCCCTACCGACGGTTTTTCACCGTCCTGGCGGCGCTTCCGCTGGTCGTCCCGAGCTACATCGGCGCCTACGCGTTCGTCGAGACGTTCGGCCACCGTGGCGAACTCTCCTCGCTCCTTGGCCTCTCCATGCCCGCGATCGACGGCTTCTGGGGGGCCGTCCTGGTCATCACGCTCTACACCTATCCGTACGTCTTCCTCACGACGCGCGCGGCGCTGCTCTCGATCGACGGCTCGCTCGTCGACGCCGCGCGCACCCTGCAGGCCGGCCGGTTCGAAGCGTTTCGTCGGGTCACCCTGCCCCAGCTCCGACCGGCCATCGCGGCGGGGGCGCTGCTCGTCGCCCTCTACGCGATCTCCGACTTCGGCACGCCCGCGTTCATGCGCGTCGACGTCTTCACGTTCGTTATCTACGAAGAACACAGCTACGACCCCGAGTACGCGGCGTTACTCTCGCTGCAGTTGCTCGCCGTCGCCGCCGTCGTCCTGGCGATCGAAGCCCGGATCGGTCGCGGCGACGGATACGCCGGCGCCCGGGCCAGAAGCGCTCGGATTCGCCTGGGCCGCTGGAAGTGGCCCGCGACCGCCGGCGTCGCCACGCTCGGCTTCGTGACGATCGCGCTGCCGGTCATCATCTTCGGGCGCTGGCTGCTCATCGCCGACGCCGAGTCCGTCGGCGTCTACGCGTTCGAGATCGAGTGGGCGCTCGCCTCGCTCGGCTACGCGTTGCTGGCGGCGCTGGTCGGAGCCGCGCTCGCGTTGCCGGTCGGCTACCTCTCGGCGACGCGCGGCGGTCTCCTCAGCCGGCTGTTCGAGCGGGCGACCTACGTCGGTTTCGCCGTCCCCGGCGTCGTCATCGGGCTTGCGCTCGTCTTCCTCGGAACGAGTTACACGCCCTGGCTGTACCGAACCGTGCCGCTTCTGGTCTTCGCGTACGTCGTTCGATTTCTCCCGCAGGCGGTCGGGACGACCCGGACGACGGTCTTACAGGTCGACGAGCGGTTGCTCGAAGCGGCCCGCGTCATGAACGCCGGCCGGTTCGAAACCTTTCGCCGGGTCACGCTGCCGCTCATCGTCCCCGGCATCGTCGCGGGCGCGGCGCTGGTGTTTCTGACGACGATGAAGGAACTCCCGGCGACGCTGATGCTCCGCCCCGTTGGCACCGAGACGCTCGCGACGATCATCTACGAAGCACACGGGACCGCACACTACCGCGCCGCGGCCGTCCCGGCGCTCATTCTCATCGGTATTTCGGCGCTCTCTATGCTGATATTGCTCCGCCAGGACGATCTGGCGGTTGACGATCGTGACTGACCGCGGTATTCGTCCACAATCGTTATGCGATCTCCCTCGTAGCTGTTCGTATGGCCGACCGGTCTCAGTCCGAACCAGTCTCGTACGAACGCGGTCTCGAGACGGTACGGTTACTCTCGAAGAAGTGGCATCCGGTCGTCGTCGCCACGCTCTTATCGCGCGGATCGATGGGGTTCAACCAGTTACTCGATTCGATTCCCGACGTCTCGGGAAAGGTCCTCACCGAGACCCTGGAGGCGCTCGTCGAGGCCGACCTCGTCGAGCGATCGGTCACCAGCGAGTCGCCGCTTCGCGTCGAGTACGAACTGACCCCCTCGGGGTCGGACCTGGCGCCCGTCTTCGAGGCGCTCGACGCGTGGGGGCGCCAACACCTCGGTGCGGACGATCCGCAGGTCGTCATCGCCGACGGCGACCGTCGACTCACGTCGATGTACGAGGGCTGGCTCGCCGAGCGCTACGACGTGTCCCGCGCACACTCCGCGCTCGAACTCGACGCCGCTCTCGACGCCGCGACCGACGTCGTGGTGGTAGACGCCTCGCTTCCGGGCGCCGATCTCGACGCCCTCGTCGACAGCGTTCGAACGGACAGTCGAACGATCCTCCTGGTCGGCGACCGCCCGCCGGTCGACCTGCTCTCGGTCGAGTGCGACGAGATCTGTAAAAAGCCGGTCGTTCGCGAGACGGTCACCGCCGCCGTCGCCTCCCAGCTAGAGCGAGCCGGCGAGTCGGACGGCGCACGCGAACGGGCGTCGCTCTCGGCGCGTCGGAAGGCCTTCGAGTCGATCTATCCCCGAAGAAGACTCGAAGACGCAAACGCGTACACCGCCGTTTGCGATCGGCTGAAGGCGACGAGTTCAACGTCGGCGGAGTGACTAACTGACCCCTCGTGTCGGGCGGAAACTCCGTTCTGACCACGTCACTGCCGTGCGGTAGCCGCCGCGATCGTCGAATCGGCTTAGTGACCCGTCGACGACTCCCACGGTAGCCGCCACGGGCGTACTCAGGGCGGTTCCTGACACGCCATCTCCGGTGGGTCGATCGCACTCGTCTCTCCCCACGAGTGAAACGTCGCGGTGAACGTCGACGCTTCGAGTTTGACCGGATAGCCAGTCTCGGCACTGAGGTACCATCGCGCAGCCGCGTCATCCAGTTCGATCTCGAACACGTAAACGGTCTCGCCGTCTATCGTGGTCGTTTCGCTCGGAGACGCGTCCGGATGGCCGCTCGGTTCTCGGACGTCTGGGGCCTCCTCGACCGCGTCTGCTTCCGATCGAACGACGCACTGGCCGTCCAGCACTTCGTACGTGACTCCGTCCACGTCGTACGTTTCGACGACCTGCCCATGGTCGAATTCCAGGCGAACGTGCGTATCTCCCTCGTGAACCGTCTGTGTCAGCTCTCCCGGGCCGGTCCCGTCGAATTCGATCTCGACGACGTACGAGCGTTCCCATTCGAGGGCCGAGGCGAGGTCGACGTCGTCGGGATCGCCGACGTCACCCCGCCCGTTCGCGTCGGTATCGCTCGTCGGCTCTCCGTCGGTGCTCGAATCATCGTCGTCTCCGTCGGTGCTCGAATCATCGTCGTCTCCGTCGTCCGTCTCGACCGCGTCGTCTCCATCGGTCGAGCAACCGGCCAGTCCGGCGAGGGCGCTCGTTGCACCGACCACTACCAGTCGGCGTCGCGTCGTCGGTCTTCCCCTCATTTCGATCGATCTCGGGACGTGCGTCGGCCGAGCAGATAGGCCGCGCTGGTGAGGCTGGCGATCGCGCCGACGATTCCGGGGCCGGGCATCCCGTCATCAGCTCCATCGGCATTCGCGTCAGTGTCGTCGGATGCCCCGTCGTCGGGGTCGTCGGTTTCCGACCCGCCGCTGGCGTCGGTCGGTCCCGAACTGGTCGCAGCCTGCTCGGCCCACTCGTCGTGGTGTCCCGACGTTCCGAGTACGACCCGCGAGTCCTCGCTCGAACCCGAGACGCCGGCATCGAGGGCGTGGACCCGCCCTTCCAGACCGTTCGTCGTCGCGACGTAGACGACGCCGTCGACGACGGTGGGAGCCGTCGCGCGCGGATACGGTTCGGTGTCGATGTCGGATTCTTCGAATCGCCACGTCTGCTCGCCGCTCGCGGCGTCGATCGCGAAGACGCGAGCGCCGCCGCTACCGACGAAAACGGTTCCACCGGCGACCGTCGCCCCGGTCGGGATAGCGCCGGTATCGAACCGCCACTCCTCGTCGCCGCTGGCCGCGTCGACCGCGTAGAGGGTGTCGTCGAAACTGCCGACGTAGACGACGCCGTCGGCGACCGTGGGCGCCGCGACGTGTCCACCAGCGTCGAACGTCCACGCCTCGTCGCCGGATTCGGCCTCGATGGCGTAGAGCGTCCCGCCGGTCGTCCCGGCGAAGACCATGCCATCCGCCAGGGTCGGCGTGGATTCGACCGACTCCCCGACCGGAGCCGTCCACGCTTCGTCGCCGGATTCCGCGTCGAGCGCGACGACGAGGCCGTCCCGTCCGGTCGCGTAGACGGTCCCGTCGTGGACGATCGGGCTCTCGCCCAATTCGGCGCCGTCGTACGTCCACCGTTCGTCTCCCGTCTGGAGGTCGACGGCGTGAAGGTACGGCGGTCCGTCGTGATTCGTCGTGTAGACCGTCCCGTTCGCCACCGTCGGCGAACTCACTCTGGTCGTCACCGTTCCGCCGACGTCGGCCTCCCAGATTCGATTCGACCGCTCGTCACCGTCCATATCGTACGCCATGAGCTCCTGGTTGTTCGGCGCGGAGACGACGAGGTCGCCGACGACCGTCGGCGCTCGGTTCACGGTGGCGTTCGTGTAAATCGTGTCCGCCTGCTCGCCGGTGGCCGCGTCGACGACGTGCAGGTGCGCACAGGTCGTCCCCGCGAACACGAGCCCGTCGACGACCGTGAGCGGCGCTTCGAACGTCGACGCCTGCGAGCAATCGAGTTCCTCGCCGTAGGTCCAGATGAGGTCGCCGCTCGTGGCCGCGACCGGTCCACTGCCGACGGAGGCCAGGCCGGTCGCGGCGACGCCCACACCCACGCTCGCTCGGAGGACCGTTCGCCGACTGGGTTCTCCCAGCGGGCGACGGCGCCGCCGTGTCGACTCGACCGCTTTCGGTCCCGGTTCGTTCGTCTCACTGTTCGCTACACGAGCGTTCGCTCGTTTTGGTGCGGAGTCTGATCGACGCTCCATTGCCAGTACCGGACGCCGACAGACACCTCATGTTACGGGTCGCTACACTGTTGCAGACCGTGGGACGGGGCCACGACCGCGGCCGAAGCCGAATCGGCGATCCCGCACGCACGCCGAACCGGTCAGCCCGCTCGATCCGGCGACGTGCGTTCGAACCGTCGTCCGCAGGCGTCGATCCGCTCGCGGTGACGATCGGCCGTGGCGGCCGGCGCGTCGCGCACGAGCGCTCGGGACTGCGCGACGTATCCTCGGGCTGCGTCGGCGTCTCCCATTTCCTCACAGACTGCGATGAGGTCTTCGAGGGTCTCCAGAGCGAGGTCGAGCGAGCGACAGTCCTCGAACTCCTCGAACGCGGCCCGGAACCGCGCTCGGGAACGCTGGTACTCACCCGTTTCGGCGTCTATCTCGCCGAGCAATCGTCGACACCGGGCGCTGACGTGGACCGAATCGAGCGATTCGGCGAGGTCGAGCAGCCGCTCGACCCGCGTTCGAGCGACGTCTCGCTCCCCTCGATCGAGCGCTAACTGCGCCCAATCGACGCCGGCTCGCGCCTCGTACGAGCGGTTGCCCGTTTCGTCGAACGTCGACTGCGACGCCTCGAAGTGGCGCTCGGCCGCCTCGTGCTCGCCCCGGTCGCGCGCGACGATGCCGAGTCCTCTCGACGCCTGCCCCCGCTCTCTGGGATAGCCGATCTCGGTTGCGATCGACAGCGCCGATTCGAACAACGCCTCTGCGTCGTCCAACCGGCCCTCTCTGGCCGCGAGGAAGCCGAGATTGTTGAGACAGCTCGCCTCGCCCGATCGGTATCCGATCTCGCGTCTGATCGCGAGGCTCGCTTCGAACCGACCCCGCGCTCGATCGTACGCGCCCAGGTGGTACGCGACGCTCCCGAGATTGTTGAGGCTCCTCGCTTCGCCGTCCCTGTCGCCGATCTGACGGGCCCCTTCGAGAAACGCCGTAAAGTGCTCGCGAGCGGCGTCGTACGACCCCTGAGACCACGCGATAGCGCCGAGGTTCGCGTCGGCTTTGGACGCGAGCCGCCGGTCGTCGATGTCGCGTGCGCGCGATCGGCACCGGCGGAAGTACTCGCCCGCAGAGTCGTAGTCCCCGAGTCGCCAGCTGGTCAGCCCGAGTCCGGCGAGAACCCGTGCTTCGGTGTTTCGATCGTCAGTCTCTCGTGCGATGACGAGCGCGCGCTCGTAGCCTTCGAGCGCGTCGTCGTACTCGCCCCGTCGGAAGGAGACGCGAGCCAGGCCGTCGAGGCGCTCTGGATCGTCCCGATCCAACCGTTCGAACGCGCTCTCGGCCCTGTCGTAGTAGCCACCATCGAGGAAGATCCGACCGAGTCGGACGGGCCGTCGATCAGCGAGTTCGCCGTCGCAACGTGCTGGTATGTGGAAACTGTCGGTCGAACCGTCGCCGAACAGCGGGGCGAGTTTCGGACGCTTCCGTCCGAGCGAAAAGAGGGCATCGACCGTCTCGTCGACCCACCGCTGGGGGGACTCGATCGGACCGTCCGAGAACGCGGTGGGTTCGACGGAGGAGCGCTCGTCGTGGTGAGATTCGATTCGGCCTCGCCGTTCGGGCTCGGCCGCGAGCGTGAGTGCGGATTCGACCGTGCGGCCGAACCTGCGGGCGGCTTCGGTCTCACCGGCGGTCTCTAGATAGTGCGACAGAAACGCCGTCGACCACGCCTCGTGAACCATCCGAACCCGATCGCCCGTTCCGGAAAAGAGGATTCGCCCGTTCAGCCGATCGAGTACGTCGTCGACGGCTTCGATAGGCGCGTCATCCCGGGCGGCGTACAGGGCCGATCGGTGAACGGCGCGGCCCGCCGCGTTGAGCGCGTTCGCGAGCAGGCAAACCGACAGAGTCAGCCGATCGCCCTCGACGTCCTGGTAGACGTCGGCCACCGATTCCTCGAGCGCCGTCGGCTCGGCGGCCAGCGGATCGGCGTACGTCGACAGTCGGTGGATCAACCGGAGCATCTCGTGGGGTTCGTCGTGGTCGTCGGTGCCGATCTCGTCTCGCACAGCCGACCACAACCAGTCGGCGGAGACGTCGACCGGGTGGTCGACCGTCCGCTCGAACTGGTCGACGAGACGGGCGCAATCGCCGAGTCTCACCGGTGGAACGTACACCCGCTCCAGATCGGTGGCGTCGGTGGCGACTCGCCGCTTGTTCCACTCGCTCTCCCGGGAGTCGAGCAGGACGCTGACGTCGGTTCGGTCGGCGAGGCGTTCGAGCCCCTCGAAGATGGCGTCCGCGTGCGGGCGGACGGCGTCTTCGACGACGACGAGCGTGTGACCGTCGGCCGACGAGACGGTCGCGACGAGATCGTCGACCGCTTCGATCGCGCGACCGTGCTGGCCGTCGCGGTAGATCACCGGTCCTCGATCGCTGGCGTACCACGCACACGCGACCTGCTTACAGATCGTACTTTTCCCGGATCCCGGCGGTCCCAGGACGATCGTATCCGTTCCGTCGACCAGTGCGGCCGTGATCGATTCGTCGAGCGGGCCGGCGCGTTCGGCGTCGCGGGCGTCCGCCGCTCGACCGACGTTCGGAGCCGTCGACGGCCGTTCGATGGCGTAGCCGGTGTGGACTTCGGCGAGCGAGAGCCCCGTCCGCCAGGCCGTCGTCGGACTCGCGACGGGTTCGTTTCGGAAGTAGGCGTCGTCGATTCGGACGAATCCCTCGCGTTCGAGCGAGACCGGAAGGGATTGGCCGATCGGTGAGGACCCACGCGGGTCAGCCGTTCGAACGCCGCCATCCGTGTCGGCGATCAGGTCGCTCGTTCGATCCGTGCCCGCCTCCCGGTAGCGCTCGTACTGTCCGCTCGCCCACGAAATCCCCTCGACCGTTTCTGTCGCGAGTAAGCCGTGAATGCCGCCGCTTTCGTTGTGGACGACGAGATGGGCCCGCTCGGTCGGATCGTCACCGTTCGACTCGAGCTCGTGGAGGGCGAGGCCGTACGGCGGAATGTCGGCAACGTAGACCGTACAGTTCTGTGACTCGGCGAGCAGCGTCGCTCGACGGGGAAACTCACTTCGCAGCGTCTCGAAGACCGCCGGGCTCACGACGAGCTCGGCCGGTCGTCCGCGGGTGACGACGTGTTCGTACAGCACCCTGACCGTCCGCGATTCCTCGATCGTCGGCATCAACGCACGATACCCGCGCGCGTCGGTCAGTGCCGAATGGTTTCGGTCTGCCGGCCGATACGGCGCCGGATCGCTCGCGGGGACGACATCCGCGCCGACGGTGACGTCGAACGGGACGTCCGTCGCCGTCGGGAGCGGTTCGAGGACCTCGCGGGCGGCGAGAACGTCGTCGAGCGCGTCGAGGTAGTCGACGAGCTGATCGCGGACGAATCGCCCGGTAATCGTCGCTTCGACTCCCTCGTCTCCCCGACGAACGAGGCCCAGTTCCGTGAGTTCGGTGACCGCGCGGTGGACCGTCGATCGAGCCTGGCCAGTCTCGTCGATGATGTCGCGAACGTGTGCGGGTGATCGACAGAGCCGGTCGAGCAACTCGAGGCGGCTGATGAGCGTCACCGTCTCGTCGCGTCGGTCGACACCTGCCATCCGTTGGAACGATGATTCGGGGGAGTTTCCTTATATCCACCGTGCACGAGCGGCGTCGCGTTCGAAACGGAACGGCGCTTTAGATTGCTTTTCGGACCCTTCGCTGGTGTGGTAACGGTCGCCTCACTCGCCCGTAACCCACGTTCCGTGTCGCTCGCGCACTTCTTCGGGGGCGTCGGCCAGCAGGTCTCGGGTCCGGGCGTGGTACGCTTCGCTCGCGTCGACGTCCGTTACGGGCAGCTCGTCGAGTGCCTTCAACACCTCGAGGGCGTCGCGAATCGCGTCGACGCGTTCGTAGTACGCCAGCGCCTCGCGAAGGTGTTCGCGCGCGGTCTCTGGGTCCTCATCCGCTTCGATCCGTCCGAGCAACCCGTTGGCCTGAGCGACCCAAAAGTTCGCATCAAGCGCCTCGCTCCCCTCGAGAACCTCGTGTGCGATCGCTCTCGCCCGATCGGAGTCCCCGCGATCTCGTTCGAGTCGCGCCGCCGTCAGCCGAATCTCCTGTGCGACCAGTCCGTCCCGGTCATCGATGGCGTCGAGTGCCCGTTCGAGGCGCTCGTCAGCTAGATCGTGCTCGCCGGCGAGTCGTGCGACCTCGCCCAGACAGTGGTGACTCCCGGCTATCTGCTCGGATATCTCGACCTCGGTCGCGATGTCGAGCGCCCGTTCGCCGTACGAACGGGCCCGTTCCAGCGCCCCTCGCCGCGCGGCGAGCAGTCCGAGGTTGGTGAGCGTGAGGACGAGTTCGCCCCGGTCGCCGAGTTCCTCTTTGATGTCGAGGCTTTGCTCGTACAGCGTGATCGCCCGGTCGACGTTGCCTTGCCGATTGTTGATCTGTCCGAGGTTGTGTAGGCACCTGGCTTTCCCGTGGCGATCGCCGAGGTCTTCGATGAGATCGAGCGCTCGCTCCTGATAGTCGGCCGCACGAACGTAGTTCCCGCGCCGTCCTTCGACCGATCCGAGGGCGGTTAGCGTCGTGATCAGCAGGGGCCGATCGCCGATCTCGGTCTTGCTGTCGAGGCTTTGTTCGTACAAGTCGGTCGCCCGGTCGTAGTTCCCGCGCCGTTCTTCGAGGATGCCGAGGTTGTGTAGACACTTCGCCGCGCCGGGACGATCGCCGATCGCCCGACTGTCCTCGAGGCTTCGCTCGTAGAAGGCGATCGCTCGATCTTCGTTTTCCCGTCTGAACTCGACCGCCCCGAGGTTGTTGCGGATTTTCGCAACGCCGTGACGGTCGCCCCGTTCGTCGTGGCGATCGAGCGTCCGCTCGAACAGCGTGGCTGCCCGATCGAACGACCCGCGCTGCATGGCGATATTCCCCAGCGAGTTGAGAACCTCGGCCTCGCCGCGTCGGTCGCCGAGCTCCTGGCGCGTGACGAGGCTCGATTCGAACCACTCTCGTGCCCGCTCGTAGGCGCCTCGTTCGAACGCGACGGCTCCAATTCGGTGGCGAGCCTGCGCCTCCCACCCCGGGCGTTCCAACGTCCGAAACGCCGCTAACGCCGTTTCGTAGTGCGATTTGGCCTCGTCGAACGCTCCCGTTTCAGCTACCGCCTCGCCGAGTCGCAATCGGGTTCGGGCGCGAAGCAGCGGCTGGTCTGCGTCTTCGAGCAGCGATAGGCCGCTCCGACAGCACTCGATCGCCGCGTCGTACTCTCCACGATTGAGCGCGACGCGTGCCAGCCCGAGCAGCCGTTCGCCTGACCGCTCGACACACTCGTCGCTCACCCGTTCGAACGCGCGTTCAGCCCGATCGTAGTAGCCACCGGCGAGGAATATCTCGCCGAGTCGGATCTCATGGTCGGACACCATCCTATCCGGACACGCCTCGGGGAATTCGAACCCGCTCTCAGTACCGTCGCCGAACAAGGGGGCGATTTGGGACCGTTGCTGGCCGAGGGCGTACACCGCGTCGATCGTCTCGGGTACCCACTGCCGTGGGTCGTCGAGCGCCCACCGCTCGCCGAGGTGGGCGGCAATCCGCTCACGGCGCTCCGGATCGTCCGCGAGACCGACCACGGCGCCGACGACCGCTTCGAACTGCTCGCTCGCCGCCTCTTCACCTTCGACGTCGAGGAGGTTCTCGAGGAACGCCGTCGACCAGGCTTCGTGGACCGCGCGATACCGCCCGTCGCCCGTGGGAAAGAGAACACGGCCGTACAGTCGTTCGAGCGCCCCGTCGACGGCATCGAGGTCGTCGTCACCGACAGCGTAGCAGAACCGCCGATCGACGCCGATTCCCGCCGCGTTGAGTACGTTCACGAGTAGACAGACCGTGTACACTAGTTCGTCGTCTTTCAGTTCGTCGTAAACCCCGGCCACCGCCTCCTCGAGCGCGGTCGGCTCGTCGGTCAGCGGATCCGCGTACGTCGAGAGCCGGTGGATCAGGCGGAGCATTTCGTGGCTCCTGTCGCCGCCGCGGCTGGCGATCTCGTCTCGAAACGTCGACCACAGCCGCTCGGTGGGGACGTCGACGTGCCGTCCGAGCGTCCGTTCGAAGTGTTCGACGAGTCGGGCACAATCCGCCTCCCGTATCGGCGGGACGTACATCACCTCGAGGTCGGACACCTCGGTCGCACGCGCCAGCCGCCGGTTCCACTCGCTCTCTCGGGCGTCGAGCAAGACGCTGACGTCGGTTCGGTCGGCGACGCGTTCGATCACCTCGAAGATGGCCTCGGCGTCCGGTCTGACCGCGTCTTCGACGACGACCAGCGCGTGCCCCGAAGCAGCCGTGACGGTGTCGACGAGATCGTCGACCGCTTCGCTCGTGCGCCCGTGCTGGCCGTCGCGGTAGATCACCGGTCCTCGATCCGCGGCGTACCACGCACACGCCACCTGCTTACAGATCGTACTTTTCCCGGATCCCGGCGGCCCGAGGACGATCGTATCCGTTCCGTCTCCCAGCGCGGCGGTAATCTCGTCGGCGAGGTCCGACCGATCGTCGGGTGATTCGTCCGCGATGCTGTCGGTCTCGTGAGTCGTATCGTCACGACGCACCTCGTCGGTCGATTTCGATACCGAGCGGTCGATCGCGTACCCCGTATGAACCTCGGCGAGCGAGAGTCCGGTCCGCCAGGCGGTCGGCGGCGCCGCGACTGGTTCGGTGTGAAAGTAATCGTCGTCGATTCTGACGAACCCTTCGCGTTCGAGCGAGACCGGCAGCGACTGGCCAAGCTCCGGCGCGAATTCTCCATCGATCGCCCGGGTACCTCCGTCGGTATCCGGCTGCAACTCGTCCGTTCGATCCGTCGCGCCGTCCCGGTAGCGCTCGTAGTGCGCCTCCGCCCACGAGACACTTCGGTCGGTGTCGTTGACGAGGAGTCCGTGTACGCCACCGCTCTCGTTGTGAACCACGACGTGGACCGTCGACGCCCGCGTTTCGTGCCCGACGGGTTCGCGTTCGAACAGACCGAGGCCGTACGGGGGAACCGCACCGACGTGGGCGGTGAAGCGATCGGACTCCGCCAGAAGTGTCATCCGACGCGAAAATTCGCTTCGTAGCGTCTCGAAAACCGCCGGCGAGACGACGAGTTCTGCCGGATTATTTCGGGTGATCACGTGTTCGTACAGCGTCCGAATCGTTCGCGACTCTTCGATCGTCGGCAGCAATGCCCGATAGGTCGTCGCATCGCGTAGATCCTCGAACATCCGATCAGCGGGTCTGTACGGCGCTGGTTCGGTAACCGGAATCCCGTCGGCACCGACGACCACGCCGTACGGGATGTCGGTCGTTGGGGAAAGCGGCTCGAGGACCTCGCGGGCGGCGAGAACGTCGTCGAGCGCGTCGAGGTAGTCGACGAGCTGATCGCGGACGAATCGCCCGGTGATCGTCGCTTCGATTCCGTCGTCGCCCCGGCGAACGAGGCCCAGTTCCGTGAGTTCGGTGACCGCGCGGTGGACCGTCGATCGTGCCTGGCCGGTCTCGTCGATTATGTCACGAACGTGGGCAGGGCCCTCACAGAGTCGGTCCAACAGATCGAGCCGACTGATGAGTGTTACCGTCTCGTCGCTTCGGTCGGCACCCGCCATCTATTGACAGCATGACTCGGTGGCACCGTCTTATATCCACCGTCGGTCAGGTCGCCGCCGTACTCGATTATGGACTGATGGCGAACGCCGTGAATCGAGGCCCGTCCCACGCGGCGAAACAGTGTAGCGACCCGTAACATGAGGGGACTGTTCGGGAAACCGGACCGCAATGACCGGATCGAAATCCGCTGCGACCGGACGGATGAGAGGGAAACCGTCCGCCTATTGGGTCGTGGCGCTTATCGCTGCACTCGCGCTCGTGAGCACCGCCATCGCGACCGGCGGCGTCGGTATCGTCGCATCGGACGTCGCCACGTCCGTCGAAGAACCGACGACCGACTCGCCCCTCGTTCAGACCGGTATTGGCGAGACCGACTGGCCTGGGTCGACCGACTCGTCGATCGCCGACCTGACCTGCGACGCGACGGTCGAAGCGGGGTCGTCCATACAGGATGCGGTGAACGATTCGAGCGCTGGCGAGACGATCTGTGTGGACGCGGGCGAGTACGCCGAGTCCGTTACCGTCGACGTCGACGCGCTGTCGCTGGTCGCCTCGGACGCGGACGACCCGCCGGTCCTCGACGGCGGCGACCTCGGCGAGGATGCGGTCGGAATTCACGTCGACGGCGCCGACGACGTGACCGTAACGGGCTTCGAAATTCGTGCGTTCGCCTCACACGGCGTGCACGCCATCGAGAGCGACGGATTCGAGATCGCGGACGCTGCGGTACTCGACAACGACCTCGCCGGTGTCCTCGTCAACGGATCGGCCGGCGCAACCGTGCGTGGGATCACCGCCACGAACAACGGCTGGGCGGAGGACGTTCCGGGGATCCGACTCTACGAGTCGCCAAACGCGCTCGTCGAGAACAACACGGCGAACAGCAACGCGCGACAGGGGATCAACGTCTGGGAGCACTCTGACGGCGCCGTCGTTCGGAACAACACGGCGAACGACAACGATCGCAGCGGGATCTACGTCCAGGACGCCGACGACGCCGTCATCGATAATAATACGGCCAATGACAACGGACTGCGAGCGGTTCACCTGGAAGCGATCAACGTCACGTCGATCCAAAATACCACCGTCCGCGACACCGTCGGCGTCTCGAACACCCAGAGCGGCATCCTCGTTCAAGGAGCCGACGACACAGTTTTAGAGGGGAATCTGCTGGAGGACAACGCGCTCGGGTACGACGAGGAATCACACGGAATCTACGTCACCGATTCGAGCGACGTCGTCGTCACCGAAAACGAGGTCACCGAAACGCACACGACGGGGAACCTTTTCCACGACGAGTCCGGGGTGGGCGTGTTCGTCGAGGACTCTCCCGACCCGCGAATCGAGGCAAACGTCGTCGACGACAACCGGCGGACGGGAATCCAGATCCACGAATCACCGCGCGCTCACGTCGAGGCGAACGCCCTGGACGACAACAACGACCACGACGAGGTGCTCGACGCCGGTATCTCTCTCCGCGACTCGCCAAACAGCGCCGTCGTCGACAACGTCGTCGAGCGTCACGCGAGCGCGATGCGAATCGGCTCGGACGAGACGCTCGTCGAAGCGAACACCGTCCGAGACAACGACGACGGTATCGTCGTCATTTCGACCGAGACGGGCGTCACGGTCAGGGACAATCTCGTCGAGGAGAATGGAGGTGCGAGCGGGGCCGATGGACAAGGGATCAACGTCTTCGGGGTGAGCGACGTGCTCGTCGAGGACAACACGGTTCGGGAGAACACGCTCGGAATCGACGTGTCGGAAAGCGGCGATCAGATCGTCAACGTGACCGTTCGAAACAACACCGTCGACGCTCACCATCGGGCCGATTCCCAACCGACGAGACAGGCTCACGGCATCTCCATCGGCAACGTCGTCGACGTCACGGTCACGGATAACGTCGTCACCGACAGCGAGAATTCGGGAATCAGCCTGCGAGACGGTGTCGACGATATCGTCGTGGCCAACAACACGCTCTCCGACCAGGACGTCGACCTCGGAATCGACGGCGTGACGAACGCGACCGTCGTCGAGAACACCTTCGAGACCGGACTCGTCCTCAACGGGGACGACATCGATGAACCCGAACTCGAGCACTTCGATCACCAGATTTCGGACAACACGGTCGGCGGCGACCCATTGTACTACGCCGTCGGCGAGGACGGCGGATCGGTCGAGGGGGAGTACGGCCAGATTGTCCTGATCGACGCGACCGACGTGACCGTCGACGACCACGCGTTCTACGACCCGGCGGTCGGCGTGCAGGTCGCGTTGAGCGACGGCGTGGCGGTGACGAATACGACGGTCTACGGCGGCGAAAACGGTATCATCGCAACGAACGCGACCGACCTGACGATCGCCGACAGCGCCGTGGTCGGGTCGGGCGACGGATTCTCGCTGTACGGCGATGCGAGCGGAACGACCGTCTCACACAGCGTTCTGTCCGCGAACGAACGCGGCGTGCTAATCGCGGAAACCACCGAGGCCGTCGATATCGACGAGAGCGCCGTCCGTGACAACGAGATCGGTCTCGAATCGGACGCGAGAGACCAGACACACAACGCGAGCGCGACTGGCAACTGGTGGGGCGACGAGACGGGGCCGAGCGGCGACCGTACTGATCCTGTTACTGGTGTGACCGCCGATGGATCGGGAGACGAAATTGCCACGCCGGTCAACGATCAGAACGTCGCCTTCGACCCGTGGGAGCCGGACGCCCCGGGCACGTACTTCGACGTCGAGATCGACGACTGGAGTGACCTCTACGGCGAGGAAGGTGACACGCTCGAAGTGAACGTGACGGTGACCAACCGCGGTGTCGAAGCGGGCACGCAGACGCTCGCACTCTTCGATCCGGCGTGGACCGCGCTCGACGAGAAGGCGGTTACGCTCGATGCCGGAGAGTCGACCGACGTCACGCTCTACTGGGAGACCCAGATCGGGGATGCGGCCACCGAGGAACTCTTCGCCGTGAGCGAAGAGACGATGGACGTCGCCGACTGGGTCTGGCTCGATCCTGCACCCGGCGGGTTCGACGTCGAAATCGACGACACGAACGCGCCGGTAACCGAAGGCGAGCCCCTCGATGTCGACGTGACCGTCGAGAACACGGGCGGCGAGGAGGCCACCCAGACGATCGAACTGGAGGACTTCGACGGCGATATGGTCGATTCGGCTGAGGTGACTCTCAGTGAGTTGAGTTCTGAAGCAATTACGCTCACCTGGGAGACCGAGGCGGGTGATGCGGCCACCGGCGATGTGACGGTCCGAAGCAACGACGCTTCCGAGAGCGAGACGGTCAGCATCGAGGAACTAGAGACGACCGGAACGCTCACCGGCACCGTCGTCGACGGGGAGACCGGCGACCCGATCGAAGGCGCGTGGGTGGGGCTAAGCGACGGCAGTGAGAACGTGGACACGACGACGACCGACGCCGATGGCGCGTACGAACTCGCGGCCGAATCCGGAACCTACGACGTCACCGCCGCGATCGAGTACTACGACCCGCAGACGGCGACGGACGTGGAGCTGAACGCAGGCGAGACAGTGTCCCAGGATTTCGAGCTGTTCCCGACCGACAGTTCCGGAACGCTCGTCGGCACCGTCACCGACGCCGACGACGGCGAAGCGATCGAGGCGGCGACCGTCGAACTCCTCGACGGCGACGGCGAGGTGCTCGAAACGGCCACGACCGACGCGAGTGGCGCGTACGAACTCAGCCATAGCCCCGGCACGTACGACGTCCGGTTCGACGCCGCCACGTACGAATCCCTGACGGTCGAGACCGTCGAGATCGAATCCGACGCCGTGATCGAGGAGAGCGTTGCACTCGATCGGGAGACGATCGGCGCGCTCTTCTCGGTCGCCATCACGGACGTGACCGACCCCGTCTTCGTCGGCGAACCGCTGGCGATCGAAACCGTGGTCGAGAACACCGGTGACGAAGAAGGTACCCAGTCGATCGAACTGCGAGCCGACGGCGACGTCCTCGAGGCGACGACCGTCGAACTCGACCCCGGTGAATCGACGTCCGTTACGCTCGAGTGGGTGCCCGAATCGGCCGACGTCGGGATCCACGAGTTCTCGGTCTGGAGCGCGGACGACGTCGACCACGTCGCCGCCGAGGTGCTCCCGGAGGGCGCTGGCTACGTCCTCGGTGCCTCGCTCGACGTCTACGATGGCGACGAGTCGGTCCTCGATGCGCTGTCGATCGACGCAGCCGTCGATGGCGACGACGTCTCGCTCCGCCTGGTTAACGAGGACCCCGAACCGACCGACGACCCGGCCGACGAGATCGCGGCCGCACGCGAACTCTCGTCTGTCGGCGTCGATCCCGGGAGCACCTGGTTCGAGATCGAGGTACAACTCGAGAACGTCGATCCGAACGCGGTCGGTGGAACGGCCGAACTCGACGACTGGTGGGTCGAGTCGAACGCCGACGGGACCACCAACGTCACCGTCCGGGCGACGACGCTCGGGACGGACGTGCTGATCGACTGTGATACCTACGACGAGGCCGACGACTGCGAACCGCCGCTCGAGGCGTGGCCCGATCCGGAGTCGGTCGCGACGCACGCACTCCAGTCGACCGTCGACCTCACGCTGAGCGACCTGTCGGGACTCGAGGTGGGCGACGCGACGGCCGGGGCGCAGGTGATCACCGACGCACAGCGGATCGCGTACGACGACGCGGACGAAGCCGGACTCGCCGTCGACCTCGGTGCACCGGCCCGCGGCGTCGACGACCAGCCGAACGAGGGCATCTTCGCCGCGACGGTCCCCCACGGCTTGCTCGACGCGTGGGACGTCGAGACGACCGACGAAATCGTCGTCGAGTACGGGGAGGAACCCGCCGATTCGACCGTCACCGAGGTGGGCGACGGCTACCGCGTGAACGTCGACCTCGTTCACGGGGACGGTCCGGTCACGATCGAACCGGACGTCGACGAACCGGCGACGTTCGCGGCGACGGTCGAGTACGCGAACGATCCCGTTCCCGAAGGGGCCACGGTCGTCGTCGGCACGACGATCGAGAACGTCGGCGACGAGACAGGGTCCCAGATGGTGTCGCTGGTAGACGCCGATCAGAACCTCCTCTACGAGGTCCCCGTCGTCGACCTGGAACCCGGCGAGACCCGACTCGTCGAGTTCCAGTGGTGGACCGAGGAGGGCGACGCCGGCACCCATGATCTCGAGGTCGTCACCGAGGACCACACGACGGAAACCACCGTCGAGGTCGAGGAACTCGGCTTCGGGGTCTCGCTCTTCCCCGAGGAGCCGACGACGAACGTCCCCATCATCTTCCAGACCACCTACACCGACGCACCGGTCTGGGACTTCGACGACGGCTCGACCGCGACCGGCTCGAAGGTCTTCCACGAGTTCGCCGAGGCGGGCACCTACGACGTGACGCTCACGGATGCGGCCGACGGCACCACCGAGACCCACGAAGTCGAGGTCACCGAGCCCGAGATGGCAATCGTCCAGCTGGACCCCGTCTACGGCGGACAGCCGCTCCAGGGCGTCTCCTGGGAGGAGACTTTTAGAGCGGGCGTCTTCACCGAGGAAGGAAACGAGGTCGAGACTGTCACGTTCGAACTCGACGGCGAGACGGTCGTCCGCGACGGTTCGCCGGGCACCTACGAGGCGACGTTCGACCTGGGCGACCTCGACGATGACGCCGAACTGACGATCACCGCCGAAGATCAGTTCGGGGCGACGACCGAGGCGACGCGGATGGTCCGGGTCACCGACGCGCCGGACTGGATTCAGTGGATTATCGACGGCGACGGCGACGTCGTCGTCGACCGGGAGGCCGGCACGATCGAGGCGCGGCACGCGCCCGTCGACATCGAGCAGGGACTCGCCATCGAGGGGGTCCCGGTGCTCCCCGACGTCGACCTCCTGTCGTTCGAACTTGCCGCCGACGCCGTCGCGGCGTACACGGCCGATCCGGTCGGCGCGGCCGTCGAAGGCGACGGCGCACTCGGCGCCACCCTCCTCGGACAGGGGATCGGCGGCGAGATCGAAGGCGACGGAACCGTCGACTCGGCGCTCTCGCTCGAAGCGGCGACGATCGCCGCCTCGGCGTCCAGAACGGGACTCGAAGGGCCGACCGTCTTCGGCGGCGCCGTCGAGGGCCAGGAGGACAGCCAGATGGAAGACGTCATCGTGCCCTGGACGATCGACCCGAGCGTCGAGTTCGAGGGCCACTTCGGTGAGGACTTCTCGTTCGAGGAGGGGACCGTCCAGTCCGGCACCGACATCACCATTCTGCACGCAGCCGAACTCTTCGGTTGTGGGGTCTACGCCGAGGGCGGCGGCGGGATGACGGCCTCGTTCGACGTCGGCCCGGAGACGGACCTGAATCCCGGCGGCTCGCTTTCGGTGGACGGCGATATCGTCCTGGACTGTTTCGCCGATTTCGAGTTCGACCTCGGTCCGTTCGAAGGAGACGTCGGAAGCGGTGGCCTCGGTCTCCAGGCGACTGACGTACCCACGGGATCCGTCACGGTTAGCCCGCCGTCGGCACACGGACCGAACCCGCTGCCGAACGTCCCCGCCGTGGAGGACGACGACCTGGGCGAGGGTGACGTCGGCACGGACTCCCTCGCGACCGACGTCGAGCCGACCGATTCCGACGGGATCGACCTCGACCGGCTGACCGATCGTGAGTTCGAGGACACCCAGCCGGCGATCGCGACCGTCGATGAGGAACTGATCGTCGTGTACAGTGCACAGAACGAGTCCAAAGCGGCCACGGACGGTCGAGACCTTCGCGTCCGGACGCACAACCTGACCACCGGCACGTGGTCGGCCGTCGAGGACGTCACCGACGACGACGCGACCGACGAAACGCCCGCACTCGCCGCGAGCGAAGACGGGACCGCCGTCGTCTGGTCGACGCTCGAAGACGCCCCGCCGATCGAGGAGGTGGAGACGCCCGCCGATCTCTTCGGTCACTACGAGATCGCCGTCGCCATCGACGACGGTGCGGGCTGGAGTGACCCCGATCAGTTGACCGAGAGCGATCGGCGACAGCACAGCCCGTCAGTCGCGGCGATCGACGGTGGCTGGCTGGTCGCCTGGGAGTCGACCGCGGCGAACGGCTCCGACTCGAACGTCCGATACGCCATTCTGGACGAGAGTGGCGACGTGGACGAGATCGAAACGATTTCGAACGCGTCTCACCCCGCCGTCGGCACTGACGGCGACGGCGCCACGCTCGCATATGCGACCGTCGACGACGTAGATGACGAGGTGGTCGTCACCGCAGCCGTCGACCACGAGGGGCTCACCGAGTCCCACAGTCACGCGGCGACGACCGTGACCGCGGTGGCGACCGCCGACGGCCGTACCGTCTGGGCAAACGCCAGCGGGAGTGACACGCACGTCTTCGACGCCGAAGGCGAGGGTAGCCCCACCGAGCTGGCGTTCGAATCCGGACTCACGACCGTTGACGAACTCGCCCTCGACGCACACGGGGACGACACCGTGCTCACCTATCGCGCCCGCTTCGACGGGGGATCGACGTCCGATCTCGGTTACCGCCTCGACCGCGGCGACGGGTGGATCGCCGACCACGCGTACGCGGAGGTATCCGACGAGAACCTGACCGCCTGGTACGCGGACGTGGCGGTCGGTGAGGGCGGCGACGCGTTCTACTCGGCGTTCGCCGTGCAGGAACTCGACCGAGCGGCCGTCAACGACGTATTCGTCACCGAACGAGCGTTCGCCCCGGCGTACACGATCGAGGCGAACGCGTCGGCGGCGGTGGCCGGCGACGAGTCGACGATCGAGTACGACCTCCGGAACGTGGGCGACCGTTCGTCCACCGATGACGTGACCGTCGTCATCGAGAACGCCACGGGCGTCGTCGACGAACGCTCTCACGATCAGATCGCACCGGGCGAGACTGTCACGGAGTCCATCGACGCGACCGTCGACGAGCACGGAACGTTCGACCTCTCGGTCGACGACGGTGACGCAACGACCGATGGAGCCGGCACAGTCGGCACCTTCGTCGGTGCATCGACAGCATCGGGAACGGCCGAAGCGACGACGACCGTCGTCGCCGCGACGCCGCACCTGTCGGTCGAATCGGTCGACTCGACGCTGGTCGAGGACGAAGACGGGGACGTGATCCAGGTCGACGCCGTGGTCGACAACGCCGGCGGCGCCACCGCATCCGACGTGCCGATCGCGTTCGACGACGGCACCGAGACGATCGAGACCGTCGAACTCGACGCGATCGAACACGGCGAGAACGCGACCGCGACGGTCACGATCGATCCGGATCTGATCGACGCGTCCGTCGCCGACCGCGTCTCGATCGTGACCGACGAGTCGGTCGACGAGACGGCTGTCGACCGGGATCACCGTCCGGCCTGGTTCCTCCAGCCGGACCTGGCTGTCGGCGGGATAGAGTACCTCGACGTCGGCGGCGATCGAATCGCCGAGATTCTGGTCGCGAACCGCGGTCACGGTGGGGCGAACGCGACCGTTTCGGTCCGGACCGAATCCGGGGACGTCGTCGCTACCGCAACGGAGACCGTCGACGCGGCATCGGTCGATGCCCCGTCGTTCGAACCGATCGAGGTTCCGCTGGGATCGCTCCCGGCAAACGAATCGATCACCGTGGTGGCCGACGGTGACGTCCCCGACGCAGATCCGTCGACGACGGGCACGACCGACACCGTCGGGCCGTTCACCGACGTCGACCGACCGTCGTTCGCGGTCGACCTCGTCGTCGACGAGATGGTCGCCCCGGGTGAGCCGCTCGACGTCACGCTCGACGTCAGAAATCCCGGCTACCGGGCCGACGAGCAACCGGTTTCGCTCTCCGTCGACGGCGCCCACTCGACGACTCGAACGATCGAACTCGACGGCGGTGAAACGACGACCGAGACGATCGTCGTCGAACCAGAGACCGAGGCGGAAACGATCGACCTCTACGTCGAAAGCCTCCGTCCACAGGACGCGACGACGGTGTCCGTCGAGGCCGACGGGTCCGCGCCGCCGGCGCTGCCGCCGGCGCCGACGCCGGATCCAGCTGCGATTTCGCTCGTCGACCTCGACGTCCCGACTCAGGTCGAGGATGGAGACCCGGTAACCGCGACCGTTTCCGTCGAGAACGCCGGGGACGAGACTGGAACCGAGTCGATCGAACTCGCCCTCAACGGCGAACCCGTGCGAACGGAGACGGTCACGCTCGAACCGGCCGAATCGACCGATGTGGCGTTCGAAATACCGGCTAACGCGCTCGACGTCGGATCCGGCCAGGTCACCGTGACGATCGGCGATTCGTCTCTCTCATCGACGCTCGACGTCGTCTCTCGAACCGACCCGGACGACGGATCGGCCGACGACGATCCGGCGGGAAGTGATACGACGAGCGACCCGGCCGACGACGATCCGACCGACGAACGGACTGACGACGCGGACGACGCCGTTCCCGGGTTCGGCGTCGCGCTCGTGCTGGTTTCGCTACTCGTGGTCGCGTTCGTACGATCGCGTCGAGCGTAACCACCGACCGGTCAGTACCCTCGGAACTACCGGGACTCTTTCGCTCGAACTGACGGTCGGTCCCCGACTCACGTATCGCCGGTTTCCGGCCCACTTGCCGTCGGTTCAGACTCACGTATCGCTGGTTTCGGTCTAATTACGTCGATTTCCGGTCCGCGTGCCGACCGGCGCTGGCCGATCGTTCCGGGGTTCGTCTCGTTCGCCTCGACCCTCTCCAGCGCAACGACGATCGGATTCGACCGGTATCCTGACGGTGACGGTCGTCCCCTCGCCCGGGGTCGATTCGAGCCAGATCTCGCCGTCGTGGACGTCGACGATCTTCTGGCAGATCGCCAGCCCCATCCCGGTTCCGTCGTCGGACCCCGTCTGCGGGCCGCGTTCGAACAGCTGAAAGAGGCGCTCCTGGTAGATGGGATCGATCCCGACGCCGTCGTCGCTGACCGAGAGTTCGGCGTACTCGTCGGTCATACTGCCGGAGACGACGATGTGTGGGGCTTCGTCGCCGGCGTAGGCGAGGGCGTTCGCGATGAGATTCTGGAACAGCCGAAAGAGCAGGTGCTCGACGCCGTACACCGTCGGGAGGCGTTCGATCTCGACCGTCGCGTCGCGGTCGTCGATCTCGTATCGCAGGCCGTCTCTGACCGCCCTGACGACTCGGTCGCAGTCGACGGGTTCGAACGTCTCGCCCGCCGCGCCAATTCGTGAGTACGAGAGGAGGTCGTCGACCATCTCCTGGGCGCGACGCGTGTTCTCGCGCGCCACGTCGAGCAACTCCTGCTCGGTCGAGGTCGCGTTCTCGTCACTCGAAACGGCCGGTTCGACCGACTCGCTTGATCGCTCACCGTCCCGGTTTCGAGCCGTCGTTCCCGCCCTCGGTGTCGACTCTTCGCGACCGAGCAGCGAGAGGTATCGTTCGGTCGTTCGCAGCGGTCCGCGGAGGTCGTGTGAGATCACCGCCGCGAACGATTCGAGTTCCTCGTTCGACCGGCGCAATCGCGCTAGCGTGTCGTCGACGGCGGCTTCCAGTTCCCTGGTTTCGGTGACGTCTCTGAGGACGACCGTCCGGCCGAGCGACGTCCCGCCCAGGTCCAGAACGGGCGTCGTCGAACACTCGATATAGCGCGTGCCGTCGCGCGTTTCGAGGTGTATCTCGCTCGTCGACGCGTGGTCGAGGATGTCCCCGTCGGATCCGGCGCCGTCGAGCGTCTCTTCGTCGGTCTGTTCGTCGTCGAATCCGATTGACTCGTCGTCGGGATCGCGATACCGGGACGCGGTCGTATCGTCGACGAGCGACGACGCACCCTCGTGTTCGGCCGATCCGGACGACGCGTCCGGGCGACCGTCCGACCGGAGCGGATCGCGATCTCGTCGATCGACCACCCGCGCGTCGGTCGGAAGCAGCGTCTCGAACGGACGGCCGATCGCCGGGGCGGCCTCCGTATCGAGCATCGCCGCCGCGGTGTCGGTACAGTCGACCACGCGGTTCGATCGATCGAGGACGACGATGCCGTCGTCTAACGTATCGACGACGAACGAGCGGGCGACCGGCGCGAGGTCGAACAGCCGGTAGTGATAGATCGCGACGAAGAAGATGATGCCAGTGAGGGTGAAGCTAAACGGGGTGAGATCGAGGTGGGAGAACGGACTGTAGCCGGCGTGGTAGACGACGTTCGTCGCCACCGCGACCGCCGCCCCGAGCAAGAGCAGGCTGACCTGGCGCCGGTAGACGCGTGGCGACCACACGAGCAGGTGTGCGAGGACGACGATCCCACCGAGCATCAGGCCGTAGCCGTAGGCGGCGTGAATCCAGAACGCGATGCCGAAGCCGTGATCCGAGACGAGGACGTCGCCGACGGTCATCAGTTCGATCGGCGATCGAACCAGGTGGTGGTACTCGTTCGTGACGACCAGCGCGAGGTAGCCGACGGGAATCGCAGAGAGCGCCCCGATCGCTCGACGGGTCAGCACGTTCTCCCGGACGCCGAACTGCAGGGTGAAACAGAACCAGGCGACCGGGACGATCGCCACCCCGACGTGATTGACGTTGGCGAAGAACCGGATCGTCGCCTCGTTCGCGCCGGCCAGCTGTAACGCGTAGCCGACGGCCCAGATCGTCGTGGCGGCCATGAGGACGGCGAACGTACTCGCGCCGGTGACCTCCCGGTTTCGCCAGGCGTAGCCGCCGATCGTCGCCATGACTCCGGCGGCACCGAGTAGAATCGGCGTGTATATCGTGTACTCAAACTCCACTCCGAGCGTTCCGAGCACACCTACCGTGGTCGGTAGTGAATAGTAAATTCATCGACCGTGGCCGCGTCGACGTTTTTCACCGATACGTCGAGATAATCCGTTCTTCGAGATGATGCTCTCGGGTAATGACAGTGGCGACGAGAAGGTTACGTGGAGGTAACCGACCAGGTAACCCGACGCTCAGCGAGTATTCAGGGGCCGTCACGTCGAGTACAGTTTATGGTGCAATCGATCCGAAGACGACACGTCCTCGAAGCGTGTGCTGGCGTGGCCGTCGTCGGACTGTCCGGCTGTCTCGGCGGTGACGACGACTCGAACGGTGGTGACGGTTCGAACGGCGGAGATGGTTCGAACGGCGACGGTGCGGGTGCAGGCGACGACGCGAACGATGACGGCGGAACGACGTCGGGAGCGGGTTTCGGCGGCGTCTCGTCGTTTACGGACGTCCGGTTCGAAGATAGCTACGCCATCGAGATGTCGTTCGAGGAACCTGACGGCTCTTCGGGCACGATCACCGGCCGGTTCGACGGCGAGGATTTCTACCAGCAGATCTCGGCCGACGGGTTCACGGTGGAATCGTACGTCGTCGACGGGGTCCACTACACGGTTCAGGGTGGGATGTGTATGGAGACGGCCTCACCGGAGCACGGCTACGGCGATGAGGCCGACTACACGGACATCGCCGAGATCGACGTCCGCGAGGGAACCGACGACGAGTACGCCTCCCTCGAACCGATCGAGACGACGACGATCGACGGGGCCGAGATGGCGGTCTTCGAGATCGAACTCGACGAACCGTTGACCTACTACGTCGACGTCGACACCGGGTACCTCCGTCGGATCGAGGTTCCCGACGGGACCGTCGACTATCACTCGTGGGGCGGCGTCGATCCGATCGAACCGCCGGAGATGGACTGCCAGTCTATCTGAGACGGAGTGACGAATTTTGGGTACTGGTGTGATCTCTCGTACGAGTAGCGATCCCCAGAGGCTTCGGTCGCACACTGAGGCTCTCGGAGGGTAGCAAACGAGCAGCCCAATTTGGCGACCTGAGGTTACTCCCTGGTAAGTGCGTTACTTACTCTCGCCATAGCTGACGGTTAAGGTATCGCTGATTTCTCCTTTAACCGTGCGTGAAACTCCGGCGGTAACGGGCCGATCGGCAGCCGAGCGCTCGATCGAGGGTCGAATCTCCGGCGATGTGTTCGGACGCCGTCGGAGGCCGATGTTTCGAAACCGCGGCGAGCGGACCGGACACCGGCGGACGCCGCGCCAACGGAGGTTAGTGCCGATGACTGACCGAGACGTGCCTGCGGGGAGTCGAACATCGACCAGTGCGGACGAAATACGATCAACTAACTGAACCATGGACTCTACTACCAGAAACCCTGACGAGATAGACGACAGACTCGACCGACTCGAATCACTCATTGAAACACAACAAGAGACGATCGAGGAACTGACAACCCGTAACGAGGCCCAGCAGGAGACGATCGAGCAACTCGAAGCGATAACGGACGAGCGACCGACTGGGGGTAAACTTAGCGAACTCCCGGCAGTTAGCAGGCGGTCGGCACTGGCAGGGCTCGCCGGTCTGGCCGGTCTGGGGGCGATGTCTTCGTCGACGAGTGCGACAACCCCACAGGGACAGGTCGGCACCGAAGACCACCCGCTCAACGCGTTGCACACGGTCGACCTCGAGGCGACCGAAATCGCCGCGGAGAACGACGGTGACGACGATGAGACGACCGCGATACAGGGTCACGCGAGCGCGTTGGACGTCGAGGCGGCTACGAAAGGCGTCGCGGGAATCGCGGATGCGGACGCCGACAACGCCCCAGTAGAGGAGATCGTTCCTGCCGGCGTCGAAGGAACGGCGACGGGCGATGGAGCCACGCACGGCGTCAGGGGCGTCTCGGAGTCGATTAACGGCCGCGGTATTGCGGGATTCGCGACCTCGGACGACTACGACCATTCGACGTTCACGGGGTCGGGGATCGGTGTGGTGGGCGTCACCGATCGTAGCGGCGATGACGACGGTATCTCCGACTCCGGCGGCGTCTTCGGGATGGCAACAGCCGAAAGCGGAACTGCCTACGGCGTTATCGGGCGAACCGAGTCCCCGGACGGATGGGGTGTTCGCGGGATGGACATGTCCGGGGACGGGCACGGGGTATACTCGTACGGTGACAGCAAAACGGATGGCGATCACGAAACCACCGGAGATACCGTTCTCGGCGGCGAACTATCCTTTTCTGACGACACTCCACAACGGACCGCCGGTCCGATCGCGAAGGGATCGATCAACTCCGATGGATCGATCGAGAACGCAGTCAACGTTAGCGATGCCGAGTGGAACGAAGGCGAGGAGCGATATCGAATCACGCTGACCGATGAGAATTATTTCTATGACGATTATGTTACCACAATAACTCCGACGACGTCGGCATTGTGGCGGGTAACGAGTAATTCCAACCAAATCATCGTCGAGTTCGAGGACACCGACGGAGATCCTCTCCAAAGAGATTTCCAGTTCGTGACGTTCGATCTCCCGAGTGGAACGGAGACGACCGCAGCCGACGCCAGAACCGGTGAGAGTACTGACGATACCGAGGCTGACGACGAGCGGGCGTCGTCGAGCGCGGGCTCAACACCCGATTCCCATGAGTGATCGACGGTTCAGCGGGACTCAACACGCTGGGGCCATCCTCGCCGTCGTGATCGTTCTCGGTCTCACCGTCGCCGTCCCGGGAACGGTAACGGCCGACTCGAGTGCCGTCGACCTCGAGTGTACCGAAGGCGACGGCGGCGGTCCCGTCTACCTGGCCAATTCGGGCCTCGCGGTCGTCGACAACGACTCCGCACCGGACGAAGCCTATCCGTCGTTCCCTGACAACGAGACCATCCACCTGGATGACGACGATTATCCGAACGTCACGTTCAGCGCGGGCGGCGACGCCGAACTCCGACTGGAGAACCGGACGACCGAGCGGATCTGTCTCGCCGCGGTGGACGCGACGGAGTACGAGATTCTAATCGATCCGGCCAACCTGTCCGCCGTCACGGTCAACGGGTCGGTCGACGGACTCGCGTTCGGCGACCTCGACTTCGACGTCGACGACGAACCCGAGGTGGTTTACAACGCGAGCGATGCGATCTCGCTCACCATCCACGACACCGGCCTCGAGGAGGGCGATTCGATCGCGATCGAGAGCCTCGATTCGGACGCCGTCGACGCGGAGGTCGACGCCGATTCGAACGGCTCCCTCCTGCTGGATCTCCCGGCCGGCGAGCACCGCCTGTCGCTGTCGACGGCGTCTTCCGGTGGCGGTCTCCCGGGTCTGCCGCCACCGCCGCCGGACGAGGAACCGGCCGCGTTCGAGATTTCCGACGTCGAGATCGACCCCGCGTCGGTCGATCCGGGCGACTCGGTGACGGTGAGCGCCACGGTGACGAACGTCGGCGAGGAGACGGGCGGGCACGCGGTCGAACTCGCGGTCGACGGCGACGTGGTGGCCGAAGAGTCGGTGCACCTCGCCGGTGGCGGCTCCGAGCGGGTCACGTTCACGGTCGTGCTCGACGAGCCGGGGGCGAAATCGCTCTCGCTCGACGGCGAGTCGATCGGCAGCGTCGCGGTCGCCGATCCGGACGACTCCACCGGCGAGTCGGACGACGACGGCGGAACCGAAGCGCCCGACTCGGACGACGCGGACGAGCCGCTCGACCCCGAGACCGACTCGGAGGGTGACGACGGGTCGTCGTGGTTCCCGATCGCGCTCGCCGCCGGCGTCCTGATCGCCGTCGGTCTCGGCGGCGCCTACCACCTCGGCTACCTCGGCGGCTCGGACGCGACGCGCGGTGGGCCGGCCCCGTCGGCCGACCGGTCGGCTGCGGATGACGGACCAGAAGACGACCGGCCCGACGATACCCGAGATTCCGACGAACGGACGGCCGAGTCGACCGACGATCGCTCGCCGACGGAGGCGGTCGGGGAGACCGACGGCGAAACCGGCGACCCAGCCGAGACCGACGGAGACGTTGCCGGCGACGATCTGGATGCCGACGACGCCGTCGAGCCGCCGGATCGATCCGACTAGGCGGGGTCCGGCGACTACTTCGTCGCGCTTCGTTCGAATCAGCAAACGTATAAGAGGTGATTCCGTGCTCTCGGCCATGCAGCTAGACTGGACCGGGATCGACCACGTCACGAAGGTCGATCCGGAAAAACCCATGCCGGCCGATCCGTCGTCGCTGCTTTCGGCGACCGACCTGGTCATGGTCGGCGGCTCGGACGGCGTCACCGAGGCGAACACCCTCGAGGCGATCGAGGCGGTTCGCGAGGCGGCCCCCGACGTCCCGATCTTTCAGGAACCGTACGACGCCGCCCAGGTCACGAAGGACACGATCGACGCGGTCGACGTGCTCTCGGTGCCGGCCGTCTACAACGGCGACATGGACCACTTCGTCGGCAAGCACCTCTCGATGTTCGCCAAACTAGCGAGCAAACCGTCGTCGGTCCTCGGGACGAGTCTCCCGGTCGTGGGTAGCGTCATCGAGTCGAAAGGAGAAGAGATCGCCGCCGAGCTCACTGAGAAGATCGTCGGCGAGGGCTACGTCATCCAGCACGTCGACTCGGCGGCGGCACAGACCGCCGGCGTCAGGGAACCGTTTTCGACCGACGAAGTGGCCGGCGCCGCGCTCGCGACCGAGACGTTCTACGACTTTCCGATCTTCTACGTCGAGTACTCAGGCACCTACGGCGGCCCCGAGGACGTCGAGGCCGCGGCAAACCAGCTAGAAGAGACGGTTCTGCTCTACGGCGGCGGGATCGACTCGCAGGAAAAGGCCGAGGAAATCCTAGACGCCGGGGCCGACGCAATCGTCGTCGGCGACTGCTTCCACGACGATCCGGCGAAGTTCGAATCGACGATCCCGCGGTAGGCGACGGTTCGGTTCGGTGGTTTCTGCCGTCACTCGGTCAGCTTTCCGGTTCGACGTCGGTGCCGTCGGTCGTCGGTCGGTCGATTCGAGGGGATCGCCCGCGACGAAACACGTTTCGCCCGTCACGACGACCGTTCGGTATGGGCGAATTCGACGTCGAAATCGTACTGTTCGACGGATTCGACGAACTGGACGCGGTCGGTCCGTACGAGGTGTTCGACACGGCGCGCGCGTTCGGCGCCGACCTTTCGGTTTCGCTGGTCACGCTCGCCGAGCGCGAACGGGTGACCGCCAGTCACGGCCTCCGGGTCGAACCGGACGGGACGCTCGCCGAGCCAGCGGAATCGTCGACGTTGCCCGACCTGCTGGTCGTCCCCGGTGGCGGGTGGACGACGGCCGACGGGGGCGTTCGCCGAGTCGTCGACGACGGCGCACTTCCGGACGCCGTCGAGGGCCATTACGCAGCCGGGACGACCGTCGCCTCCGTCTGTACCGGCGCGATGATCCTGGCCGAGGCCGGGTTACTCGACGGTCGGCCGGCGACCACCCACCGCGTCGCCCTCGACGATCTCGCGGACGCGGGTGCGACGGTCCGCGAGTCGCGGGCCGTCGACGACGGCGACGTGCTGACGGCCGGAGGCGTCACCGCCGGGATCGACCTCGCGCTGTGGATCGTCGAACGGGAGTTCGACGTCGAAATCGCAGACGCCGTCGCGACGGAACTCGAACACGAACGCCGGGGAGAGATCGCCCGCTGAAGGCGTTACTGTCCGACCGATCGCGTATCGACGCTCTAAATCCGCACGTTCTACGCTTCCGGCCGCTGATCGGAGTACGTACGGCTGCGTGACGGTCGGGATCGGAGATGACGGTCGGCTCCGAATACGATGTTCGTTTCACGTCGCGAAACACTGTTTCGTCCCGTAATATGAGGTGGATATCGTCGAAATCGAGGCGCGTAATCGGGCCAGGGAGGTTCTGAGGGCACACTGCCTTCCGAACCGGTACACTGGCACGTGGACGATACCAATGACTGACACCACACTTTTACGAAAACGATTCAGCGAAGATCGGTCGAAAACTGTCTCTGCTGTAAAGTCCGACGACACGCAAGCGCTTTCTCGGCAACGCTGCCAAGAGTGGGTGTCGAACCGTTGGGGGACGGTCAACGGCGCTGTCGAAGCCCGTGTCGAATCCGACCGTGGGGACGAGAACGGACCGATCCGAACGCGCGACGCGCGAGCGCTGGCACCATCGCTGGGGGTGCTGGCCGATGACTGAGGATTCGTCCATCGAAGCCCGCATCGAGCAGCTCGAGTCGATTATTCGAGACCAGCAGGAGACGATCGAACGGGTAGCTGACGAGGTCGATCGCGCTCGCACCGAACCGTCGGCGCGCCGAACGATCGGTCGTCGCCGGGCGCTCCAGGCGGCCGGCTTGGCCGGACTCGTCGGCCTCGGTGCGACGTCGGTGTCGGCGAGTGAAGCCGATCCATCGGGGGAAATTGGGACCGAGACGCGGCCGCTGGAATCTGTGTACACCCAGCGGTTACAGACCGTTCCAGACGGTGAGACTCCGTTCGACCTGTTCGCCGGTGGTGACCGAATCGCTCGATTCGGGCCGAACGGTTCCGAGTCTCCGAACCTGTTGTTCGGCGAGGAGACCAACGAGTACGCCGTGGATGGGCAAGGACAGACGATCAGCGGCGGGCGAAACAACGTCACGGACGGGAACAATTCGGTGGTCGGCGGGGGTTCCGGCAACGAGGCACTGATGCACAGCGCGACGGTCTCGGGTGGACAAGAGAACGTTGCAGAGTCGACGTTCGCAACCGTCGCGGGCGGAAATAGCAACCACGCCACGAATTCCGGCGCGACGGTCGGAGGCGGCAGTTCGAACGAGGTCACTGGTGATCGGGCGGTGATCGGTGGCGGCTCCAATAACAGTGCAAACGGGACCGAGTCTGCGATCGGGGGTGGTTCCGATAACAGTGCAAACGGGACCGAGTCTGCGATCGGGGGCGGTTCCGATAACAGTGCCAACTCAATCGGCTCGACGATCGGCGGCGGGGGCCAAAACTCCACGAGCGGCAACTACTCCACGGTCGGCGGTGGCCAGGAAAACGAAATTGATGGTACCGAGGCGACGATTGCTGGGGGAAGTTCGAACACCGTCGGCGCACCGTGGGCAACGGTGGGTGGCGGCGATCAGAACGAGGTGACCGGGGAACGGGCGACCGTTTCCGGAGGCGACTACAACGTTGCGTCGGCTTTTTGGGCGACGATTCCGGGCGGGTCCCACGCCAAAGCCAATTCGTCCGGTCAGTTCGCGTATGCGAACGGCGACTTCTCCGAACCCGGTGATGCGCAGGCCTCGATGTACGTCCTTCGGAACGAGACGGACGATCGCGAACAGACCGTCGGGTTGTTTCTCGACCGATTCGATGAACAGATCGTCGTTCCGGCCGACCGATCCATCGCGTTCACCGCACAGGTCCTCGGTCGAACGTCTAATCACGATGCGTCGTCCTGGTGTGTCAACGGCGTCGTGACCAACGATGGGTCGTCGTCGACGCTCAGTACCGAGACCGTCAGCGAATTCGACGACGAGGACCTGGGAAGCGTCGACGTCGGCTTCGACGATGGCGAGGATTGTCTCGAGTTTTCGGTCACGTCGAGCGATGGCAACTTCCGGACCACCCAATGGGTGGCGACGATCAGAACGACCGAGACGGAGTTCGCGAACGGAGGTTCATGACGTGGCATCGAACTCGACGGAAGGGGGCCGAGACACACGGGACACGACGCGGTCGGGTCGGGTGTTCGTGGGCCTGCTCGTTAGCGTACTCGCGGTCAGTCTACTGGCCGTCGGCATCGCCGGTCCGGCGCTCGCGGCCGATTCGTCCATCGAGTGCGCCGCTGGATCCGGCGGCGGGCCGGTCTACGTGACCGATAGCGGTCTCGAGGTCGCCGACAACACGACCGCGGCCGACGAAGCGTATCCCGCGTTCCCGAACGACGAGACCGTCGCGCTCGAGGACGCGAACGTCTCGTTCGCGGCGGCTGGTCTGGCCGAGCTTCGCCTCGAAGCGAGATCGGTCGGTCTCACCTGCGTCGCGGGGGTCAACGCCTCGGCGAACGACGTCCTGATCGACCCCGCGGAGGGGCCGGAGCTGACGATCAACGGCTCGCTCGAGGCGCTCTCGTTCGGGCCTCTGGATTTCGAGTCCGACGACGCTGACCTCACCTACGACGCGAACGACTCCGTTACGCTCACCCTCGGCGACACCGGACTCGACGAGGGTGAAACGGTCGATGTCGAGAGCCTCGATTCGGACGCCGTCGACGCGGAGGTCGACGCCGGTTCGAACGGTACGCTCTCGGTGGAGCTCCCGGCCGGTATTCACCGGCTGTCGCTGTCGACGGCGTCTTCCGGCGGCGGCCTCCCGGGTCTCCCGCCACCACCGCCGGACGACGGTGAACCGGCCGCGTTCGAATACGCAGAAGCCGCCGTCGAGCCGACCGAGATCGACGTTGGCGAGGAGATCACGGCGTCGACGACGGTGACGAACGTCGGCGACGAGACGGGCTCTCACGTGGTGAAACTGCTCGTCGACGGCGATGTGGTCGCCGAAGAGAGCGTCTCCCTCGCCGGCGGCAGTTCCGAGACGGTCACGCTCACGACGGTGCTCGACGCCGCTGGAACGGTCGCGATTTCGCTCGGCGACGAATCGGCCGGGAGCGTGACCGTCACCGACGAGGAACCCGGCTCGGACGACGATTCCGGCTCGCCCGATCCGGGGTCGGACGATGCTGGCTCCGACGCCGGTACCGACGACGGCGAACCGACGCCCGATCCCGAGTCCGACGGCGACGAAGATAGCGGGACGCCCTGGCTCCTGATTACGTTCGGCCTTCTCGCACTCGTGACCGCGGGCGTCGGCGTGGCGTACTCGCAGGGCTACCTGGACCCGTACCTACCGGGTTGAACGGCCCATCGAGCCCGTCGCACCGGACGATCGCACGACGTCAGTAAATTGATCGAATACGGGGCGTCGTTATTCGTATACCGTTTGCACAGCGACACCGCCCCGTTATCGAGACTGCAAACCCGAAAATCGCCGGGGAAGACGGTTGAGGACCGTCTCTCTCAGGCCGTGAGCTGGAGTCTCAGTCCGTGAGATGATGCCCGTTGCGTCGAAACGACGTTCAAATGTCTGAAAGTCCGAATTGTCTCGACGACGTGCTCGAAACCGATCGGGCCGTTCGACGTTCGAACCGGGAACGCACTACCGAACCTCGCGTACGGAGCCATCTCTCCGGCTCCGTCCGAATCGGAAAATGGTGTCTACTCGCCGTTCTCGTGATACTGTCTCTCGCAACCGTCGCTATCGCAGGGGCCGGTCTCGTCGAGGCCGCGTCCGAGACGGAGCCGCCGATGCCAGGAGACGGGACCGAAGACGACCCGTACGAAATCTCGAACGCCACGGAGTTACAGCAGATGGAGCTGAACCTTTCGGCTCACTACGTGCTCGTGGCGGACGTGACCGCGGACGGTTCGTTCGAACCGATCGGTTCCGATACCGATTCGGCGTTCACCGGAACCGTAGACGGGAACGGTCACACCATCTCGGGACTGACGATCGACGAGAACGCCGATTACGTCGGCCTGTTCGGCGTCATCGGCGACGGCAGTCAGATTACGGACCTCGCGCTCACCAGCGTCGACGTCCGTGGCGACGAACACGTCGGCGGTCTCGCCGGCCTATCCGAGGGTGGGACCGTCCACGGTGTCACGGCGACGGGAACCGTCTCGGGAGATTCCAGCCGGGTCGGCGGACTGCTCGGGGCGAACGAGAAGGGAACGGTCGAAGACAGCCACGCTTCGGTCTCGGTCTCTAGCGGTTGGAGCAGCGCTGGCGGCCTGGTCGGCGTCAACGACGGATGGATCGTTCACTCCTCGGCGGACGGAACCGTCTCCGGCATCCATCAACGGGTCGGCGGACTGGTCGGCTGGCACACGAATTTCGGCGAAATCACCTTTTCACACGCGACTGGTGCGGTATCGTCGGAATCCAGCCGGGTCGGTGGTCTCGTCGGCCAGGCCGACGAACGGGCTGACATAACCGATTCGTACGCGACCGGAAGCGTCTCGACGCAATCTAATCAGGCTGGCGGGCTGGTCGGCACAACCGCCGACGCCTATACGAGGATCGAGCGATCGTACGCCACCGGGAACGTCGCCGGGGTATCGTCGGATTCGGGAGCCGTCGGCGGTCTCGTGGGTGATCACGGGGGACACACCATCGAGCAATCGTACGCCTCGGGTTCGGTCGCCGGGAGCGACGGGATCGGCGGTCTCGTGGGAAGCAAAAGCGGCGATATCATCGGCTCCTTCGCCGTCGGAACGGTGTCTGGCAGCGAAAACGTGGGTGGTCTCGTCGGTCAAAATTACGGGACTGGAACGGTGACGGACTCGTACTGGGACGTTCCGGCGACCGAACAGGAGTCGTCCGACGGTGGTATCGGATTCGGGTCGCTCTCGGATACTGCACCTGCCGCCGAGATGATCGGCGAGAACGCCGTCGCCAATATGACCGGGCTGGATTTTGACGTGATATGGGACGTACGGTCCGATCCCGACGAGTACCCGGCGCTCGCACACGAGCGATTCGAAGAGACCGTTCCGATAAAATCCTGTGACGTGTATGCGGAAATCGACGTATCAGGTGTCTACGAGCTACAGAACAACGTCTCGAGCGACGGAACGTGTATCGAGGTCACCGCCGACGACGTGGTTCTGGACGGGCAGGGTATGACGATATCCGGCGTGGATAACCCGACGTCGGGTGAGTACGCCGTTCACGTCGATGGGGCGACCAACGTGACGGTGCGAAACGTCACGATCGAGACGTGGGATCAGGGGACCGGCATCTACGTCGAACAGGCGAGTGACGTGACGGTACGAAACGTCGAGGCCACGGATAATCGATTTGCCGTCCGAAACCGGATCGTCGACGGGTTCACGATCGATTCGGTGCGCGCCGAAGGCGGAAGTGCGCCGGGTCTCGAACTCGTCGACGCCAGCAATGGCATGGTGACCGACGTCACCGTCATCGGGACCGACAGTGAAGACTGGGGTGGGGCAATCAGACTGAGCGAGCGGTGGAATAGTGGAACGTCGAACGTCACGCTGGACAACGTGACCGCGATGGATTCGAAGAGTGCCGGTATCTCCGTCGAGGATGGTGATGTCTGGGATATCTCCATTACGAACTCGACCGCCGTCGGGAGCGATGGATCGGGGATCGCGATCGACGTAGCTGCTGTCGACGTCACCGACAGCCGGGTACTCGACAACGGTGCGTACGGAATCCGGCTCGGCGAGGCCAGCGAAACGACCCTCACGAACATCGAATCTCGGGAGAACGCCGACGCTGCGCTTCGAGTCGACGGCTCGCCCGACCTGGCGATCGAGGCGTTAGATATCGGCGACTCGACGGCGGCCAACACGACGCTGTCGATTGCGGAGGCAGTTGACGTCGAACTCGGAAGCGTGGCGGACCCAGCCGATCCGCCAGCCGATCTCGCCCCCATCGAGCGGTACGTTACTGCTGAGGCGCTCTCCGACGACGGATTGCTCGACGTTTCGGTCGGATACGAGACCGAGGACGTCGGTGCAATCGACGAATCGACGCTCTCGCTGTGGGCCGACGACGGCGACTGGACCGAAATCGAGGAATCGACCGTCGACACCGGTGAGCAGACGGTCAGTGCCATGATAGAGACGTTTTCGACCGTTGGCGTGTTCGGTGAGGGCGACGTCTCGCCGTCGGCGTCGTTCACGTTCGAGCCCGATCAGCCGACCACCGGCCAACAGGTTACGTTCGACGCCACCGATTCGTCGTCGCCACACGGCGACATCGTCGAGTATCGGTGGGACTTCACCGGCGATGGGACGTTCGAAGATACGACCGCCGACCCAGAGGCGACCTGGACCTTCGACGAGGCGGGCGAACAAAACGTGACGCTCGAAATCGAAGACGAAACGGACGAGACCGCCGAGACGACGGAGACGGTCGCCGTCGAGGAATCGGACGACCCCGAACCGAACCTCTCCGTCGTCGATGCGACGTTCGATCCCGACGCGGTGGCTGTCGGCGACCCCATCACTGTCACGGCGACCGTCGAGAACACGGGTGAGGCGGCCGGTGAACACACCGCCGCCCTCGAACTCGACGGAACGGTCGAGGACACCGAAACCGTCGCGGTCGAGCCGGGAGAGACCGAGGTGGTCGAATTCACGCACACGTTCGAGGCCGCCGGCGAGTACGAGGTGTCCGTCGACGGGTTCGATGCGGGAACCGTGTCGGTGAGCGGTCCGGAACCGGTAATCGAGGTGACGGACGTCTCCCTCAGCGACGACACGGTCGACGAAGGTTCGGACGTGACCGTCACGGCCACCGTCGAGAACACGGGTGAGGCGGCCGGTGAACACACCCTCGAACTCGAACTCGACGGAGCGGTCGAGGACGCCGAAACCGTCGAGGTGGAGCCGGGTGAAACCGAGGAGGTCGAATTCACGCACACGTTCGAGGCCGCCGGCGAGTACGAGGTGTCCGTCGACGGGTTCGCTGCCGGAACTGTAACGGTGAACGAGGCGTCGACCCCGTCGCCACCTCCCTCCCCCAGTCCGGTCCCGGACATCTCGGTAGTGGACGCCTCAGTCGAGGAGACGACGGCTGTGGCGGGCGAGAACGTAACGGTCACCGTCACGCTCGAGAACGCCGGCGATGCGGACGGGGACTACGAGGTCACGCTGAACGTCGACGGCACCCAGGTTGATTCGGCGACCGCATCCGTCGGTGCCGGCGAGACGACCGATCTCTCGTTCGTCCACACGTTCGAGGAGGCTGGCGAGTACGAGGTTCGCGTCAGCGACGTCCAGGCAGTAACGGTCACCGTCGAAGGCGCTTCCGACGACCTCACGCCCGCGTGGTTCGATGTCACCGGGCTCCCGCCGTCAGTAGCCATCGACGAACCGGGCGACAGTGCCAGTATCTCGGCGACTGTCGAAAACACCGGCGACGAACCAGACACGCAGGCCGTCGAGGTCACGCTCGACGGTGACGTCGTCCACGAAGCGGAGATCACACTGGAAGCAGGCGAAACGCACACCGTGTCTCTCGATCTCGAGACCGAAGCGCTCGATTACGGTGCGACGTACGAGTACACCGTCTCGACCCAGGACGACAGCGAGACCGGCGTACTGGACGTCGGGGACCAGTCCGCCGGAGACGGGGACGAGTCCGATGCGGGCGGAGACGGCACGGACGATGACGCGATGGACGACGGGCTCCCGGGCTTCGGCGTTACGGCGGCGGTGTTCGCGCTCGTATCCGCGCTCGTCCTCGCAACGCGCGGCCGGCGAAGCCGCTCGTCGTCGCCTCGATAGCCTGCACGACCCTCGCTAAACTCCGGGATCGCAGTCTCGTCGAATTACAGCAGTAGCGAGGCGAAAGCCCACCCGTTTACGGGTGGGATGAAGCCGACAACTGGGAATCTCTCCACGTTCATAGTCACGGTTGGGCTTATATGATTGAGAAACATCTTTAGGTGGGTAGTTTCTATATGCTGACGATGCCTCGTGGGTTCGACAGGGAACGTACAAACGTCCACAAACTCCAGTACCACTTCATCTGGTGCCCGAAATACCGTAAATCAGTGCTTGAGGGTGAGATACGTGACCGTCTCGAAGAACTCATCGAGGAGAAAGCCGACGAGCTCGGCCTCGAAATTTTGGAGTTGGCGATTCGACCCGACCACGTACACCTGTTCATCACAGGCGACCCGACACTCGCCCCGAACAAGATAATGCAACAGGTCAAAGGCTACTCCTCGCGCCACCTCCGCGACGAGTTCGACTTCGGTCTTCCCTCGCTGTGGACGCGCTCGTACTTCGTCTCAAGTGCGGGCGACGTATCCAGCGAAGTCATTGAGGAGTATATCGACGCCCAAGCAGGTGAATAACGATGCAACGGAATGTCTCAACCACGGTGCGGGTCAAACTCCACTCGCTGACCAACAGGAAAGCCGACCTGCTCGCCCGTGAGTACGAGGCGTTCCAGACCGAGGTACACGGCGGAGACGCCAGCCTCTACTCCGCGACCGACCAGCAGGCGTCGAAAGTCCAGCGACAGAAAGACCCGAACCCCGATACCGAACAGCCTGTCGTTCTCCGCAACGACGTGTTCGACGTGTCCTACGACGAGGACACCGTTCTCTCGTCGTGGTGGGTGAAAGTTCCCGTCTACGACCCCTAGCGTGGACGGGGAAACTCCATCTGGTGCCCCGCTCACGTTCCGCACAAGGACGAACAGCTCGTCCGCAAGGGCGATGTTCGGGACAGTGAACTGGTGCGTCGTGACGGAGACTGGTACGTCCATCTCGTCGTGAAGCGGTCTGTGACCGTCCAAGACGAGTACGACGACGTACTGGTCATCGACATGGGCGCACGGTGGGTCGCTACCTGCGCGTTCCTCTCCGACCGCAAAACCACGTTCTACGGCGAGGAAATCCGTCGTATCCGCGAACACTACAAGCAGTTGCGAAAGTCCATCGGGAAGGCGAAACCCCGACAGGGACAGCAGGTCGTGGAACGTATCGGGGACGCGGAAGCGCGGAAGGTGGACGACCGTCTCCACAAGATTGCTCGGCACATCGTGGAGGATGCCGAGGAACGGAACGCGGTCATCGTCGTGGGCGACCTCGGTGGGATTCGCAAGGACAACGACAAAGGCAGGTACGTCAACGACAAGACTCACAAGATGCCGTTCGCCCGCCTGCTCAACTACATTGAGTACAAAGCCCACGACGCAGGCATCGACGTACAGTTGGTCGAAGAATACGACACGTCGCAGACGTGCAACCGCTGTGCTTGCGAGGGCATCCGTGATACGCAGGGACGCTTTGAGTGCCCTGAGTGTGGGCTGGACGACAACGCCGACAAGAACGGTGCGCTGAACATCGGCAAACGAGCCTTGGGCAAGTTCTCGAAACCGCTGTCCGAGGCGGGGGCTGTACTGGCACAGCCCGAAACGCAGGTCATCGTCCAACGTGACGACGAACCTGCGAACCTCCCGCTACTCGTGGATTCAACCCCCAGTGGGGCAACCCCACGGCTTTAGCCGTGGGAGGATGTCAGTGCTCAGACAGCCACGCTTCGTGGCGTTCGACGACCTCGTCGGGCGCTCCAGCCAGTAGCGCTCTCGCACGTTCGTCGTAGGTCTCCGAATCGGCCCAGTCGACGTCCGCGTCGACGAGCGTCTCGAGCGTTACGAACGCGTCGTGAATCGCTCCCATCGCTTCGAAGCGTTCCAGCGCCGAAATTGCGTATTCACGCGCGACTTCGACGGTCCCGGCGTCGAACGCGATCCGTCCCAACACGTGGTCTGCCCGGGCGACCCAGTAGGTCGCATCTATCGACGCCGCTCGTTCGCGAACGTCTCGCGCGATCGATTCCGCTCGCTCGACTTCGCCGCGAGCGCGTTCGAGGTCGGCGTGGGACAGTCGAACCCGGAGCGAGAGGATACCGTCTTCGTTCTCGATGGCGTCGAGTGCCGCTTCGAGGTGGTCTCCGGCTCGATCGATTGCACCAGTTCGACGTTCTACTTCGCTCAGACAGAGGTGGCTCAGGGCGATCTGTTCGGGATCCTCGATCGCCGTTGCGCGTTCCCGGCCTTTTTCGCTGTAGTGTTCTGCCTGCTCGTCCGTCCCTCGTCGCAGGGCGATCAGGCCGAGATTGTTGTACGTCCGGGCGATACCGCGCTGGTCGTCGAGGGCGTCGTATATCTCGAGACTCCGCTCGTAGCACTCGAACGCTCGATCGAGCGATCCGAGACGAAATTCGACCTCTCCGATGTTGTGAAGGCAGGAGGCTTCGCCGTGGCGGTTTTCGTGTTCCCGCCTGATCTCGAGGACCCGTTCGTGCATTGCTCCGGCGCGTTCGAAATTACCGCGTCGCCCTTCGACCGTGCCGATATTGTTGAGCGTCGACGACAGCCGCGGTCGATCGCCGAGTTCTTCCTTTCGCTCGAGGCTCCGTTCGTAGTACTCGATGGCCCGGTCGAAGTTGTTTCGCTGCGTCTCGAGGTGTCCGAGGTTGTGCAGACACTTTGCCACGCCGTGGCGATCGCCGAGTTGCTCGCTGCGTTCGAGACTTTCTTCGTACAACTTCTGGGCTCGTTCGTACTTTCCACGCTGGCCCTCGATAACGCCGAGGCTGTTCAGCGCCAGTGCCACGCCGTGGCGATCGCCGAGCGCTTTCATGTGATCGAGATTTCGTTCGAAGCACTCGGCCGCCCGATCGAACGATCCTCGTTTCCAGGCCACATTCCCCATCGAATTGATGGTTTCGGCCTGGCCGCGACGGTCGCCGAGTTCCGTTAGTAGTTCGAGACTCGATTCGTAGAACTCGGTCGCTCGATCGAACGCTCCCCGTTTCGTCGCGATATTGCCGATCTGTCGGTGGGTTCTCGCTTCCCAGCGACGGCGTCCGCTGGCACGGAACACCGTTACCGCGCGTTCGAAATTCCGTTCGGCCTCGTCGAACGAACCCCGTTCCGTCTGGATCTCGCCGAGACGAAGTTGCGCCCGCGCCCGAAGCACTGCGTTCTCCGGATCGTCCTCGTCGATCACGGACAGACACGCTCGACAGTGATCGATGGCCTCGTCGTACGCGCCGCGTTCGATGGAGACGCGAGCTACCCCCAGGCGTCGTTCGCCGGCGCGGCTGATCGATTCGTCGCCCACTCGTTCGAAGGCACGCTCAGCTCGGTCGTAGTAGCCGCCGGCGAGAAACAGCTTTCCGAGCCAGATCGGTCGGTCCTCGCGCGTCGAAGCCGCACACGCCGCCGGGAGTTCGATCTCGTCGTGGTCCCCATCGCCGAACAGCGGTGCGAGCGTCGCTCGCTCTCTTCCCAGGTCGTATACCGCCGCTACGAGCGAATCTGCCCACGATTCCGGGTCTTCGAGCGGCGTCTCCAGCGCCCGCTGCTGATCGAGGTGACTCGCGATCGCCTTCCGTTGATACTCGCTGTCTGCGAACGAAAGCAGTTCGCTCACCGCACTACCGAAGCGTCGTGCGGCGATCTCCTCACTTTCTACGCTGGCCAGGTGGGCGAGAAACGCCGTCGACCACTCCTCGTGGACCGCCCGGTACCGTCCGTCCGAACGCGGAAAGAGGACTCGCCCTTCGAGACGCTCCAGAACCGCATCGATGGCGTCGAACTGCGTCGGATCGCCCACGGTGTAGAGGAGTCCCCGTTCGACGCCGACGCCGGCTGCGTTGAGGACGTTTACGAGGATACCGACCGAGAGCGCGAGGTCGTCTCCGTGCAACGCATCGTAGACGTCGGAAACTGCGTCTTCGAGCGCGGTTGGCCCGTCGGCCAGCGGATCTGCATAGGTGGCCAGCCGGTGTATTACCCGGAGCAGCTCGTGGGTCGAGCCCTCGGTGGCTGACTCGTCGCTGACCGCCGCCCACAGCTCGTCGGTCGGGACGTCGACGGATCGATTCGCCGTTCGCTCGAAGTGTTCGACGAGTCTGGAACAGTCACGTTCGCTCAGTGGCGGGACGTGTGTCACCGCGAACTCGCTCGTCGTCGCCGCCGGCTCGAACCGATCGCGCCACTCGTGTTCGCGAGCGTCGAGCAGGACGGAGACGTCGTCGGTCGCCTCGAGCCGGTCGACCGCGTCGAAAATGGAGTCGGCGTTCGGACGAATCGCGTCTTCGACGACGACGAGCGCGTGTCCGTCACCGTTCGTGACGGTTTCGACGAGTTCGTCGACGGCCGTAAACGATCGACCGCGATCGCTCTCGCGGTAGTAGACGGGGCCGTGATCGTCGTCGTACCAGTCGCACGCGATCTGTTTACAGAGCGTACTCTTTCCCGAGCCGGGCGGTCCGAGGAGGACCTGATTCTCACCGGCCAGCAAGCTCGCGGTGAGCGACGCTGCCACGTCCTGGTCCGGGGTATCCGGTGAGTCGTCGCCCGCCCGGGATGATTCTCCCGCTTCTTTCGGTCTCGAGATTGCGTATCCGGTGTGCACTTCGGTGAGCGACAGTCCGGCTCGCCAGGCCGTCGACGGATCGGCAACCGGTTCGTTCAGAAAGTACGAGGCGTCGATTCGGGAGAATCCCTCGTGGTCTAGGGAGCCGGGGAGGGTCCGGCCGATCGTGGCGAACTCGGTCGCATCACCGGATTCGAACGCGTTTTGGTCGTCGGGCCACAGCGCACTCGTTCGATCCGTCGCCTCGGACCTGTACCGGTCGAAGGTCGTTTCGCCCCATCGGACGGCCGGAACTGCATCGTTGACGAGAAGCCCGTACAGCGTCCCCTGGTCGGTAAATGTGGCCAGGTGGACGGTGGTGCTGGATTCTGCCCCTCCCTCGGCCGATTCCAGTTCGAAGAGGCTCACTCCGAAGGGTGGAACGGAACCGACGGCGACCGAGAAGTCGTCCGTTTCGCCCATCGCCGCCATCCGCCGCGGAAACTCCTGCGTGAACGTGTCGAACACGTCCGGCGTCACGACCAGGTCGGCGCGATGACCGTCGGTGATGACGTGTTCGTAGAGCAGGCGTACGTGTCGCGGGTCCTCGAGCGTGGGGATGAGCGCACGATACTCCGTCGCCTCGGCCAGCGTATCGATACTCCGTTCGAGCGGTCGATACGGGGACGGGTCGCCCGCGAGAATCGCCTCGCCGCGGGCGACGAGTGCGGGATCGATCTCCGCGCCGGCGGGAATCGGATCGAGGACGGTCTTGGCCGCCAGGATGTCCTCGAACGTTTCCAGGAACGCCTCGAGGTGATCGTAGACGAGTCGGCCAGCGACCGTCACGCTGACGCCGCCGTCACTGCGTTCGACGAGGTCGATCGCCTCGAGGTCGTTTACGGCCCTGTTGATGGTCGCTCTCGACTGGCCCGTATCGGCCACGAGGTCGCGAATGTGAGCTGACGACCTACAGAGTCGCTCGAGTATCTCGATCCGTTTGATGATCGTTCTCGTGTGCTCGGCCGGAATTGCCCCCACCATCAATACCGTCTACACTCTATCTCCTCGTGTTATAGTTGTATGGTCCGGCTTATCCAACGGCCGCGCTGAAGGAACGAAGTCGGCACCAACACAGGAGACGTCGAGCCACGCGGTCCAAACCGCTTTCCGACCCGCGCTCGTAGCGGCCGACGATGACCGCCGTACTCTTCGACATGGACGGCGTCCTCGTCGACAGCGAGGACTACTGGGTCGAGTTCGAGGCGACCGAACTCTTTCCCGACGCCGTTCCGGATCACGACGTCGACCTGAACGAAACCTCGGGAATGAACTTTCGCGAGATCTACGACTACCTCGACGACGAGTACGGGACGGCCATCTCGCGCGAGGAGTGGATCGATCGGTTCGACGAGATGGCCCGGGACGTCTACACCGAGGAAGTCTCGCTCCTTTCCGGCCTCCCGGACCTGCTCGCCGCCCTCGACGAGCGAAACGTGACGGTCGCGGTCGTCTCTTCCTCACCGCGGGCGTGGATTTCACTCGTCCTCGACCGCTTCGACCTCGCCGACGAATTCGACGCGGTGGTGAGCGCAGACGACATCGACGCGGCGAGCAAACCGGCGCCCGACGTCTACGAACACGCCGCCTCGGTGGTCGGCGAACCTACCGCCGACTGCGTCGCGGTCGAGGACTCGGAAAACGGCATCGAGGCGGCCGACCGCGCCGGAACGACCGTCGTCGCGTATCGGATCGACGCACACGGCGACCTCGAATACGAGCGGGCAGACGCCGTCGTCGACGATCCCGGGGAGCTTCGCGAGACGGTCTTCGAGTTATCGACGAGCGACGGTCGCTAACGAGCGTCGTCACTGAGCGGGCCCGACCGTTCTCAGGGCGTACGTTCGACCGCTACGTCGGCTTCGACCGTCGGTACTCGTCCGCACAGTCGTCCATGCCGGACGCCTGAATAACCTGTCGAATATGGAAATCTTTCTCCTGCGGATCGTCGGAATCGAGCGCCGATTCTAAATGACGCTTACAGTCTTCGCTTAGCTCCCCCATCCCTGCACAGGCCATTCGGCTCCGTTACTATATTCTTCACGGAGTCGACTGGTCATTTGCGTGTCGCAAGTCGACGCCTCGTCACCAGTTCTGACGAGTGATGGTGGCGAATCCTCGTCCACCTTCGATCGACGCCGATGGCGACTCCGAACTGATCGGGACCCACCGAGCCGGCCGGATCGCGGTCGACTTCTACCCGGGTGCCCGGCTGGTCGATTGCGGTTCAAGCGACGAACTCGAATGTCCGTTCACCCGGTCCGACTCAGACGATGTCGACCGATCGCGTCTCTGCGACCGGAACGAGCGGGCGCTCCGGAAACGCCACGCTGACGGACAACTCGAGTGAGTCCGCGTCGGCACCGAAGATGGCGATCGGCACCGTCTCCTCCTCGCGCAGGTAGGTGTCGGCGCTCGTCATCTCGACGCCGTTTACCGTCGCGCGAATTTCGGCACGGGCGGCGTCGCCGCGATTGGTGACGACGACCTCCTGTAGCTCGTTTTCCCCGGCGGCGATCGAGTCGGGAAAGTCGCCCGCCCACTCGATTTCGACGGCCGGGAGCGATCGGGCCGCCGTTCGAACGCGTTCGGCCACCCCCTCGTCCAGGCCGGCGTCGACGAGCGCCGACGCGTCGGCGTCGACGACGTCCGCGGGCGTCGTGAGTCCGGCCCCGGCGAGTTTGCTTGCCCGGCCCGGGCCGACCCCGTCGATCGCCGTCAGCCCGACGGCCGCCGCGTCGACGCCGTTTTCGATGCGCGCTTCGAGTCGACTCGCCCGGTTCGCGTCGTGCCCGCTCGCGAACCGATCGAGAAACGCCCGGAGCGCCGCGAGCAGGCGGAGGGCGTTTCGCGTGATCGCCCAGGCGTCGCTTCGCAACTCGGCCGGGGCACTCCCGTTCGTCTCGGCGCGAAGGATCGCGAGCACCTTTCGCTGTCCGCTGGTTTCGACCCGCTGGCTCACCGTCTGGCCCGTCAGTATCGCGTCGATCGCATCCCGCTCGGACTGGCGGGCCGTGACGGAGTCGAACGCGCCGGCGGTGGCGATCGTCTCGAGGATCGTCGCGTCGTCGAGCGAGCCCTCGGCCGCCTCCGCACAGCACTCGGCGAACGCCTCCGCGGTCCGTAAGTCGAGGTAGTACCGCGAGGTGAGCCGTCCGAGGGCGGTCGGTTCGATGGCACCTCGCGTCCCGTCGCCGTCCGTTCGTTCGACGAATCCGCCGTCTTCGAGGGTGCAAAGCGCATCGCGTACGATCGTCTCCAGATCGGCGAAGCCGTACTTCGCCGGCCGGCTCTGACCGCGCTCGTAGAAGTAGGTGGTTTCGAGCCAGTCGAAGACGTCGGACTCGCTCGTGACGGTCCCCATCGCGATCTCCGCGTTTAAGTGCGTATCGAGGCTCTCGGCCAGCTGTGACTCGATCTCCGTCCCTTCCCGAAGCAGTCGTCGGTAGCGATCCGCGTCGGCGCTATCGCAGACGACCCAGCCGTAGCCGACGTCGTCGTAGCCGGGTCGGCCCGCACGGCCGAGCATCTGCAACACGTCGAGCGGGCTCATGTCGATCTCGCCGCCGGCGAGCGAGTCGTGGTACTTCGTGTCCCGAAGGATGACGCAGCGGGCGGGCAGGTTGACGCCCCAGGCGAGCGTCGACGTCGAGAAGAGCAGTTCGATCACTCCGTCTTTGAACCACCGCTCGACGAGGTCCTTGTCGTTCTTCGAGAGGCCGGCGTGGTGGAACGCGACGCCGTCGAGCACCGATTTGCGCAACGTGTCGTTGTTGAGCTGTTTCGCCTCCGTGTGAAAGTCGTACTCGCCGCGGGCGCCCATCGGAACGTCTCGCTCGGCGATCTCGTCTCTGGCCTTCTTCGCGGCCTGAACGGTATCCTGGCGGGAGGCGACGAAGACGAGCGCCTGACCGTCCTCGCGGAGGTGCGGTTCGGCCAGGTCGAGCGCGCGGTAGAGCCGGCGGTACTTGTCGGCGAAGGCGTTCTCGCCGTGGGTGTAGGTCTTGACGTCCGCGTGCAATTCGACCGGTCGGTACTCGTCGCCGAAGTCGAACGTACACGCCTCGGGCGCGTCGAGCCACGCGGCCACGTCCTCGACGTTCGGCATCGTCGCCGAGAGGGCGACGATCCGCGGCTCGCAGAGCCGGCGGAGCCGCGAAATCGTCACTTCGAGGACGGAACCGCGGCGGTCCGCGTCGAGCAGGTGGACCTCGTCGATCACGCAGCAGTCGATGTTTGTGACGAAGTCGTACCGGTGTGAGTCGTGCTTTCGCGTGGCCGAGTCTAACTTCTCGGGCGTCATCACGAGGATGTCGGCCCGGCGGGCCCGGCGCGGGTTCAGGTCGCGCTCGCCGGTGACGACGTAGACCGAGTAGTCGAGCGCTTCGAACCGATCCCAGTCGGCTTCCTTCTCGTTCGTCAGCGCCCGGAGCGGCGCGATGAAGCAGGCGGTCCCGCCCGCGTCTAAGGTCTTACAGATCGCGAGTTCGGCCAGGGCGGTCTTGCCCGAGGCGGTCGGTGCGCTCGCGACCACGTTCTCCTCGCGTTCTAACAGCGCTGGGAGCACCTCGCGTTGCATCCGGTTGAACGAGTCGAAGGCGAACGCGTCGGCGAAATCCGTTTCCAGCGAGTCGGCGAGAACCTCGGCGACGTCCATCTACGAGTAGAGGGGTGACGCCGGGTGAAAGGCGTTTCCACTCGACGATGGCAGGTCGACCGGGGCTCACCGTCCGCTCACGAGAACAGCCAGAACCGCCCCCGCGGTCGCGAAGACGAGCGGGTAGAGTACGCCGGCGAGGACGACGGCCGGGACGAGTTCCGGCCCGACCGAGCCGGTCACGTCGACGCCGAAGAACGTCCCCTCCGAGCGCGATTCGCTCGCGTACACGCCGAGGCTCATCACGACGGCGTAGCCGATCGTCACCGGGGCGCCGGCGACGACCGCCTCGCCGAGGTCGCCCGCCCGGAGGTTGTGCGCGAGCAGCGCACCGGCGCCGAGCAGGACGAGCGGCGGTATCACGTACAGCAGTTCGACGCTCTGGGCGCTCGACTCGGCGACGAGGTCGACCGTCGTCGACCCGCCGAGGCCGCCGAACGAGCCGCTCGTCTCGAGTTCGACGAAGTGGGCGTTGTAGTAGTACCAGGCCGTCGCCCGCCACTCGCCGACGGCGTCCGCGTTATCTCGCACCTCGTCGCGGACCAGGAGGTAGGAGGCCAGGTAGCCGATCGCCGCCGCGATGACGCCGACCCCGGCACCGGCTGCGACACTCGGACGGTCTGTCCTCGCACGGTCGTCCGTCGACAGGATCGTCGACATAGCGTTGGCCACCGTCTGCCAGTCGCGTAATAGTCTTTCTGGTGCGTGTCGTCCCGGTGAGATTTACTCTCGAGTGTGGTGAACTCGACGCTACGAGACCGCCGGTGACGGCCCGTCGCTGGGGGGTCACGATCGGGCGACGCAAGTGTGCAGGCTGACGGTCGGGCGCGACGCAAGCGTGCAGGCGTACGACCGACGAGCCGATCACACAACCGACGGGTTGATCAGACGCGGCTGGTCCGGTTCGGCCCGTTCGCGCGACCGAGCTGTCGGGAGAGGACGCGGCTCGCTCGCTCCGGATCAGGAACGCGGTCGAACGTCACCTCGGGCTCGCCGGAGCCGGCGGTGTAGACGGATATATCGCCGTAGCCGAGGAGTCGACCCGCGACCGACTGGCGCCGGGTCGTGTTCTGGACGCGTTCGAGCGAGAGCTGGGTAACGTCTCGCGAGACGACGCCGCGCTTCGCGTAGAGCTGCTCGTTCGTGAGGACGTATCGCGTGTTCGTCCAGAAGGCGTAGGATACCCCGGCGCTCGCGACGCCGCCCGCCGCGATCGCGATGCCGAGCCAGCCGACGAGTCCGTAGCCGCCTTCCCACGCCCACGCGGCGGCGACGAGGCCGAACACGGCGAACGCCAGTCCGACGAGAAAGCGCGTTCCGAGTTCGATCGGGTGCGGGCGGGCGGACCATAGCACGTCCTCGCCCTCCGCGAGGTGTAGCCAGTCGGTCGAGTCCCCAGTCAGGCTCACAGTGTGTCCTACTCGTTCGAACACGGTATAGTTAGGCGGCGTATTCCCGGCACCGTCGCCAAGACGGCCGGCGTCAGTCCGCCGTCGCGGCGGCGACCGCTCGCTGGTTCATCCCGTCGTTCGTCTCGTAGTAGTAGTACAGCCCCAGCCCGATCGCCGTGACGACGTTCGAGATGGTCACCGCCCAGAAGACGCCCTGTACGTCCCAGCCGAGCGGGTACGCGAGCACCGCCGCGACCGGCAGGCGGACCGCCCAGTACTGGGCGAGCGAGGCGACCATGCTGGTTCGGGTGCGGCGCGCGCCGTTGAATCCGGCCTGGAGGAGGTACGTCGCGCCGATCGCCCAGTAGCCGATCGCGACGATGACGAGGTACTCGGCGGCGAGTTCGATCTCGGCCGGGTCCGCGTCGGGCATGACGAACCAGGAGATGGTCTCGGGGAGGGCGATCTGAACCGCGGCGACGATCGATAACGCGACGGCGGCCACCCCGACGCCGATCCAGGTCGTCCGGCGAGCGCGGTCGGGTCGACCGGCACCGAGGTTCTGGCCGACCATGCTCTGGGCGGCCTTTTGCAGCCCCATCGCGGGGACGAACGCCACGCTGGCGACGCGAGCTCCGATGGTGTAGGCGGCGAGCGCGACCGCCCCGCCGACGGCGGCGACGATCCAGATCATGACGACGCGTGCGAGCTGGCTGACGCCGTGCTGGCCGGCCGTCGGCCAGCCGATGTCGACGATCTCCCGGCAATCGCTCCGGTTTAGGACCACGACGTCGCGGGTGAGCACGAACCCGTTTCTGCCGGCGACGAACATCGACAGCCCGAGGACGAAGCCGCAGCCGTAGCCGATGCCGGTCGCGAGCGCGGCGCCGGCGACGCCGAATTCGGGGAACGGCCCCCAGCCGAAGATCAAGAACGGATCGAGGACGACGTTGACGAAGACGGCGAGGAGGTTGATGTAGAGGGCGGCCCGGGCGTCTCCCCAGCCGACGAAGCTCCCTTCGATGACGTCGCTACCGGCGAGAATCGGCAAGAACAGGGCGTAGACGGCGAGATACTCCGCCGCGTACGCGGTCGTGAGTTCGCCCGCGCCGAAGATCGACATGATCTCTGCGGCCAGGACGAACACCGCGAGACCGGTCGCGAGCCCGACGCCGATGCCAAGCAGCGTCCCGTTGACGGCCGCGCGGCGTCCGGCGCGTTCGTTTTCGGCGCCGACGCGCTGGGCGACGAGCACCTGCGTGCCGACCATCGCTCCGATGACGGCCACGGAAAGTAGCGTCACCACCGGAAAGTTCAGGCCGACCGCGGCGATGGCCTCGACGCTGTCTTCGTGTCGACCGAGCCAGAGCGTATCCACCAGCTGCTGGATCACCTGGACGACGTTCTGTACGAGAAGCGGCGTGGCGAGCACCAGCAGGGTCGTCAGGATCGGTCCGTTCGTGATGTCATCGCGGTCGACGTCTAGCATCCGGTCTGGCCCGGAAATAGCCGGAACAAATCATAAGCGTTTTCATCTATGTTGGCTTGAAACTCGCTTCGTCGAGGGAACGCCGGACCAGAATTCGGACCGCGACGCCCTGGCGGCAAATATTACCTGTTACCGACCGATCGGCGGATCGACGACGGCGAGTTCGGTCGGGATCACCACGCTTTTTCACGGTCGGGCGCGACGCTCTTCGTATGAGTCGCGCCCGGAAACCCGACTGGCTGAAGATGCGACCGCCTTCGGGTCGGGAGTTCGCGGGAATCCGCGAGACGCTGCGCGAGCACGACCTCCACACCGTCTGCGAAGAGGCAAATTGTCCGAATCTCGGAGAATGTTGGTCGGGCGGGGACGCCACAGGTTCCAGCGACGGCGGAACAGCGACGTTCATGCTGATGGGAGACAAGTGTTCGCGCGCGTGCAACTTCTGTGACGTCCAGACCGGCGGGATGGAGGCGCTCGATCCGGACGAGCCGGCGAACGTGGCGAGCGCGATCGCCGAGATCGGGCTGGATTACGTCGTGTTGACCTCGGTCGACCGCGACGACCTTCCCGACCAGGGTGCCGGCCACTTCGCCGAGACGATCCGCGAGATCAAAGCGCGCCATCCGGGAATCCTCGTCGAGGTGTTGATCCCGGACTTCCAGGGAGAGCCCGATCTCGTCCGGAAGATCATCGACGCCGACCCGGACGTCATCGCCCACAACGTCGAGACCGTCGAGCGTCTGCAGTTTCCCGTCCGGGACCGCCGGGCGGGCTACGAGCAGAGCCTCGGCGTCCTAGAGCAGGTCGACCGGGAGTCAGACATTTACACCAAGACGTCGATCATGCTCGGCCACGGCGAGTACGACCACGAGGTCTACCAGACGCTGGCCGACTGTCGCGAACGCGGCGTCGACGTTGTAACCCTCGGTCAGTACCTCCAGCCCTCGCGCAGCCACCTCGACGTTACACGGTACGACCATCCGGACAAGTACGAGACCTGGCGGCGAGTGGCCGAAGCGGAACTCGGCTTTCTGTACTGTGCGAGCGGGCCGATGGTGCGCTCGTCGTACAAAGCCGGCGAGCTGTTCGTCGACGCGATCTTGCGCGACGGCAAGTCGGTCGAGGAGGCCAGGGCGGAAGCACGTGCCTTGTAACTCGGTCAGTAATCCTCTTCCATTTTGCACCTGTACCGGTCACGGAAAGTTCTGGGGTGTTTGTGAATTATGATTGCGGCAACGCAAACTGTAGTGGCATGATTAGGCATAGGTCCATCTAAGAAACAAAACTAATCCAGACCCTATCTTTGGTTTAAGCCGACATTCCCTCACTAACCATCAGTCACCAATACTTTCTTCTTAACTATTTAGAAATATAAAATTATTAAGTATAATAATTACGAAAACTACTTTAACCCTTGGCTATATTGCTTGGATACATGGCGAACAAAACCACAAATCGGAGAAAGGTCATGAAGTAAATTGCCGCGAGTACACTCCCGTGCTATGCCGCTGGTCAATCCGCTGCTCAACAGAGCAAGGGACTAATCAAAGTTGACAATTCATTTGATCCAACTGATGAGGGTGACGTGGCAAAATACCTTGTCAGTAGGTTTGAGAGGGATAACCAAATAAAATCCCGGGCCATCGATGAGTCTTCCACGGTTGGAACGTATGATGGGAACGATGGAAATAAATCGGACGTAAAAGATCTCCTAATCTCCGGAGAAAGCACTCGTGTGGACCCGGGTATTGAACTCCCTGAGCATGCTAAAAAGCGTCTCAGAAATGAAGGGGAGCGAATGTTGGATGAACTTGACCGTGAGCAATTCAAAGCACTTGAAGAGTTCTGGAAAACTGAGGTGGAGTTATCAATAAATTCTGCATCAACTGGCTCTCCACCACTTCCAGCCAGTGGTTCATCCGCATCACTCTCTACGGATTACAGACAAGCAGAGTTCGAAGCGAATGTCCAAGCAGTCATACGTGTTCCAATCCCGCCCTTTGGTCATGTTGAGTATGACGCTTTCACGTATACGCATAGAATTGATTGGGAGTATATCCCAGGAGAAACTGTGGATAATTTCATCGCCATCTGCACTGGGAGTGGTGGATGGTTTAATTATGCCAGATGGTCGTATGAGGGGGATGAAGATCAAGTGACTGCTCCCAGAGCAGGCGGCAACTTCTTCATATCGGACAGCACTGGCGTATTTGATCGGTGCACTGTCACCTCAGTTGGAGGGGGTTGGACCTGCATAGCTACCGATCGGATGTACACGAGAACGGCCGGTAATTGGAACGGAACGGGGGCACTCACTCGAGAAGAACTTAATCCGGAGTAACTAACTTCACTTCTCCAATATTGAAGTGGCTCAATCTATATTATAGATCCATGCTACCAGTCCATCATGAATCGTTGGTCTTATCGATATCGGCGGGGTATTGAAACGTAGCTATGGATGATAGTGCGGAAAATAGTATAAAAATGCAGATGAGTTCTGAAGAGTTTCAATCTATTGTAGAAAGAGCTGTCAAAAATGCAATTCTCGGAGTACTCACAATAGTCCTGGGGATTATTCTCGCACTGGTCTTTATAGTATCTGGGGCTAGAATGATTGTCTACACTCCTGGCATAGTTTGGAACATATTTGGATTTCTAAACATTCTTTTTGGGGCGTTAATATTTTGGTGGGCCGTTATTCTGCAGTGAGCGCTATTTCTAGCTAACACCACATTATTTCCATTCTAGAGGGAAACTTCCCACATATTTCGTCTCTTTTTTACACGGCCGGTTTCCAATGGAATCCGCCGAGTCTCATCGACAACTACTGCCAAACCGTGTCGCATGTCGACATTTGACACTGAACGACTGTCGACGCACGTCCAGTTTCCCATCGAAAATCAAGCACGATTAGCCGATTATCTACGTTCGGGCGAATAAAAATACGATCGTCCACCGACGGCGCGAAACGGCGCCGTCCTGTGGTACACTGTCGCAATAATTCCGGCGTTAGTAAACTCTATACGAAAATTTGATACCGGGAGCCGTTCAACGTTGAGGATATGCGAAGGTGGGTCTACCCGTGAGTACGCTACAGCACGAACCCGACGACCGCGTTCAGGTGTTAGACGACGCCGGACGGGTCAGAGAGGGCGCGACGGTACCGGATCTCGACGAGGATACCCTCGTCGGGATGTACGAACAGATGCGGCTGGTCAGACACTTCGACGAGCGCGCGGTCAGCCTCCAGCGCCAGGGGCGGATGGGGACGTACCCGCCGCTGTCGGGACAGGAGGGCGCCCAGATCGGCAGTGCAACGGCGCTCGCCGAGGACGACTGGGTCTTCCCCAGCTACCGCGAGCACGGCGCCGGGCTGGTCCGCGGACTCTCGTTAAAGCGCACCCTGCTCTACTGGATGGGCCACGAGCACGGCAACTACATTCCGGAGGACGTCAACCTCTTTACGGTCGCCGTGCCGATCGCGACTCAGATCCCCCACGCCGCGGGCGCCGCCTGGGCCTCCCGGCTCAAGGGCGAAGAGAAGGCCTTCCTCTGTTACTTCGGCGACGGCGCCACCTCGGAGGGCGACTTCCACGAAGGGCTGAACTTCGCCGGCGTCTTCGACGCCCCGGCGATCTTCTTCTGTAACAACAACCAGTGGGCGATCTCGGTGCCGCGCGAGCGACAGACCGCGAGCCAGACGATCGCCCAGAAGGCGACCGCCTACGGATTCGAGGGCGTTCAGGTCGACGGCATGGACCCACTGGCCGTCTACAAGGTGACCCGCGACGCCGTCGAGAAGGCGAAGAACCCGGGCGAGGGCGAGCTTCGACCGACGCTGATCGAGGCCGTCCAGTACCGCTTCGGGGCTCACACCACCGCCGACGACCCGTCGGTCTACCGCGACGAGGAGGAAGTCGAGCGCTGGAAGCAGAAGGACCCGATCCCGCGCATGGAGACCTTCCTGCGCGAGTACGGCATGCTCGACGACGAGCGCGTCGACGCGATCGAATCGCACATCGAAGACGAGGTCGCCGACGCCATCGCTGCAGCCGAGGAGTTCGAGGCCGCCGACCCGGCCGAGATCTTCTCACACGTCTACGACGGCATGCCCCGTCGACTCGAAGAACAGCTAGAGTGGCTCGAAACGCTTCGCGAACGCCACGGCGACGAAGCGCTCCTGGAGGACTGACCATGGCAGCCGAACAACAATCACGACCGGCAGACGACGCAGAGACGGAGAACTTGACGCTCGTCCAGGCGGTCCAGGACGGGCTGGCGACCGAGATGGCCCGCGACGACGACGTGCTCGTCATGGGCGAAGACGTCGGCAAGAACGGCGGCGTGTTCCGCGCCACCGACGGACTCTACGAGGAGTTCGGCGAGGACCGCGTTATCGACACGCCGCTGGCCGAGTCGGGCATCGTCGGCACGGCCATCGGCATGGCCTCCTACGGCATGCGCCCTGTCGCCGAGATGCAGTTTCTCGGCTTCATCTATCCCGCGTTCGACCAGATCGTCTCGCACGCGGCCCGACTGCGCACCCGCTCGCGCGGCCGTTTCGAGTGTCCGCTCGTCGTCCGCGCCCCCTACGGCGGCGGCATCCGCGCCCCCGAGCACCACTCCGAATCCTCGGAGGCGATGTTCGCCCACCAGCCGGGGCTCAACGTCGTCGTTCCCTCGACGCCGTACGACACCAAGGGGCTGCTGACCAGCGCGATCCGCAGCCAGGATCCGGTCCTCTTTCTCGAACCCAAGCTGATCTACCGCGCGTTCCGCGAGGAGGTTCCGACCGAATCCTACGAGGTCCCGCTCGGTAAAGCCGCGGTCCGCCGCGAGGGCGAGGACATCTCGGTCTACACCTGGGGTGCGATGACTCGGCCGACGCTCGAAGCCGCCGAGACGCTCGACGGCGAGATCGACGTCGAGGTCGTCGACCTGCGGACGCTCTCGCCGCTCGACTACGACACCATCGTCGACTCCTTCAAGAAGACCGGCCGCGCGGCGGTCGTCCACGAGGCGCCCAAAACCGGCGGACTCGCCGCCGAGATCACGACGACGCTTCAGGAGGAAGCGCTCGTCTACCAGGAGGCGCCGGTCGAGCGAATCACCGGTTTCGACACGCCGTTCCCGCTCTACGCGCTCGAAGACTACTACCTGCCCGAGGCGGAACGAATCGTCGACGGTATCACAAACGCGGTGGAGTTCTAATCATGACGCTCGAATTCACGCTGCCTGACGTCGGGGAAGGCGTCGCGGAGGGCGAACTGGTCTCCTGGCTCGTCGAACCAGGCGACGCCGTGACCGAGGACATGCCCGTCGCGGAGGTCGAGACTGACAAGGCGCTCGTCGAGGTGCCCTCGCCGACCGACGGCACCGTCAGGGAACTGCACTGGGCGGAAGGCGACGTCGTCCCCGTCGGCGACCTGTTCATCACGTACAACGTCGAAGGCGAGGCGCCTAGCCCCTCGGAAGGTGCGAGCGGTGAAACCGCGAGCGAGGGCGAGGCCGGTGGCGAGCCGGCGGCTGACACCGCCGGCGACCCCGGCGCCACGGGCGCCGACGAGACCGGCGAGGCCGAGACGCCGTCGGGGCGCGTCTTCGCCCCGCCGTCGGTTCGTCGGCTGGCGCGCGAACTCGGCGTCGACCTGTCGACGGTCGAGGGAACCGGTCCGAGCGGACGCCTCACGGAGGGTGACGTCCGCGCCGCGGCCGACGAGGGCGACGACGAGACGGTCGAACCGGAAACGGAGGAACCGTCGGAGCCTGCCGAAACCGCGGCGGGACGCGAAACGGCCGCGGAGGCCACTCAGTCGGCCGCGGCTCGTGGCGGGACGGCCGCCCAGGTCGAATCGGCCGACCGCGAGCGAACGCTCGCCGCGCCGGCGACCCGCAAGCTCGCCGAGGAGGAGGGCGTCGATCTGAACGCCGTTCCGACCGACGAGGAGCGCGACGGCCAGGCGTTCGTCACGCCCGAAGCGGTGACTGAGTACGCCGAGGCCCAGCGTCAGGCCCAGGAGGCCGACGCGGCCGCCGTCGCGTCCGGCGAGACCGGTCCGCGCGAGCGTCGCGAGGACTTCCGCGGCGTGCGCAAGACGATCGCGGACGCGATGGTCGAATCGAAGTTCACCGCGCCACACGTCACCCACCACGACGAGGTGGACGTGACGAAACTCGTCGAGACTAGAGAGCGCTTGAAGCCGATCGCCGAGGAGCAGGGCATCCGACTCACCTTCATGCCGTTCATCATGAAGGCGGTCGTCGCCGCCCTGGAGGAATTCCCGGAGATGAACGCCGTCATCGACCTGGACAACGACGAGATCGTCTACCGAAATTACTACAACATCGGCGTGGCCGCGGCGACCGACGTCGGCCTGATGGTCCCGGTCGTCGACGACGCGGACCGAAAGGGCATGCTCCAGCTCTCTTCGGAGATGAACGAACTCGTCACGAAGGCGCGAGAGCGCTCGATTTCGCCCGACGAGCTTCGCGGCTCGACCTTTACGATCACGAACATCGGCGGCATCGGCGGCGAGTACGCCACGCCCATCTTGAACTACCCAGAGTCGGGCATTCTCGCCGTCGGCGAGATCAAGCGAAAGCCCCGCGTCGTCGAAGATCCCGAGACCGGCGAGGAGTCGATCGAACCTCGCTCGGTGATGACGCTCTCGCTGTCGATCGATCACCGGCTCATCGACGGGGCGGTCGCCGCTCGCTTCACGAACGAGGTCATGACGTACCTCGAGGATCCGGAACTGCTGTTGCTAGAGTAACCCGCGGTCGCTTCTATTCTCGTCGGATTCACCACGCCTCGAAACCGAAGGAGGGTTTATACCCGCCTTCGAAGTCGGTAGGCATGGGAGAGGTCGAGTTCGCGGACGTCCGCGCGGCGCGTGAGCGATTCGACGACGAGTCGGTCGTCAGGGAGACGCAACTGGAGTCGAATCGGTCGCTCTCGGGGATGACCGACGCGACGGTCTACCTGAAGATGGAACACCTCCAGCGGACGGGCTCGTTCAAGACGCGCGGGGCGTACAACAAGCTGTTGCAGGTGGCCGAACGCGGCGACGTCTCGCGCGTCGTCGCCGCGAGTGCGGGCAACCACGCCCAGGGCGTCGCGCTCGCGGCGACGACGGTGGGTCTCGACTCGACGATCGTGATGCCGAGACACGCTCCCCAGGCGAAGGTCGACGCGACGCGCAGCTACGGCGGCGACGTCGAACTCTATGGGAAGGACTTCCAGGCGGCGATGGCCCACGCGAAAACGCTTGCCGACGGCGACGACGTGACGTTCGTCCACGCCTACGACGACCCGGCGATCGTCGCCGGCCAGGGCACCATCGGCATCGAGATCCACGAGGCGCTTCCCGCGGTCGATACCGTCGTCGTTCCCATCGGCGGTGGGGGTCTCATCGGCGGCATCAGCCTGGCGCTGTCGGAACTCGACCCGGACGTCCGGGTGGTCGGCGTCCAGGCCGCCTCGGCGGCGACGGTACCGGATAGCCTCGATAAGGGCATTCCCCAGTCGATCGACGACGCGAAGACGATCGCCGACGGCATCGCGACCGGCGGCATCTCCGAACTCACGCTCGGGCTCATCGAAGACCACGTCGACGAGGTCGTCACCGTCTCGGACGACGAGATCGCCAACGCCACGTTGATCCTCTTAGAGCGAGCGAAACAGCTCGTCGAGGGTGCCGGGGCGGCCTCGGTCGCCGCGATTCTGTCTGACGATCTCGACGTCGCCGGCGAGACGGTGGTTCCTGTCCTCGGCGGGGGAAACATCGACATCTCGATGCTCCAGGTCGTCCTCGATCACGCGCTGACCGACCGCGAGCAGTTACTCCGCCTGCGCGTGCGCATCACCGACCAACCCGGGAAGATGTCCGACATCTCCGAGGTCATCTCGGACCACGGCGCGAACATCCGCACCGTTCGCCACGACCGTGCCGTCGGCGACTTACAGGTCGGCGAGGCCTACCTCGTCTTTCAGGTCGTCACCAGCGGCTCCGAACACGCCAGATCGGTCATCGAGGAGATCGAAGCGCGGGGCTACGAGGTCGAGCGGGTACTCTGAGAGCGGAATCCGATTCGCCCGCCCATCGTCGCACTCCTCGTGGTCCGTGATACACATTGTGAGGGTCGGTATTCGTTGGATTTCGGAGCCAATTGTGGTCGATTAGTGGACGATCGTTTCGGAATGGGCCAAAACAGCGGCCACACGGCTCGACTCGATACCTGCCAGTTTTTATAGCTCGACTGGGTTTGTGTACGTAGCTATGGTCGTCGGAGACGTTACCACCGGAACGGACGTGTTAGTGATCGGTGCGGGCCCCGCGGGCTACGTCGCCGCCATCCGGGCGGGACAGCTAGACCTCGACGTAACGCTCGTCGAGAAGGACGCCTACGGCGGGACCTGTCTGAACTACGGTTGCATCCCCTCGAAGGCGATGATCACGGCCACGAACGTGGCCCACGAGGCGAAAAACGCAGAAGAGATGGGGATCCACGCCGAGCCGGCGATCGACCTCGCCGGGATGGTCGGCTGGAAGGACGAGGTGGTCTCTCAGCTCACCGGCGGCGTCGAGAAGCTCTGTAAGGCAAACGGCGTCTCGCTGATGGAGGGGACGGCGACGTTCGCCGACGAGAACACGGTCCGGATCTCGCACGACGGCGAGGGCCAGGGCTCCGAATCGGTCTCGTTCGAGCACGCCATCGTCGCGACGGGGTCGCGCCCGATCCAGATCCCGGGCTTCGACTTCGCCGACGACCCCGTCTTGAGCTCTCGCCAGGCGCTCTCGCTCGAGAACGTCCCCGACTCGCTGGTGCTCGTCGGCGCCGGCTACATCGGCATGGAACTCGCGAGCGTCTTCGCGAAACTCGGCACGGACGTCACGGTCGTCGAGATGCTAGACGACGTCTTGCCGGGCTACGACGACGATCTCACGCGCCCGGTGAAACAACGCGCCGAGGAACTCGGGATCGACTTCCACTTCGGCTACGCCGCCTCCGAGTGGAAGGATATCGGCGACGGGATCCGCGTCGTCGCCGAGCCGGCCGAAGCGGTCGCGAGCGACGGGGGAAGCGAGGCGGTCGAGGCCGAATCGATCGAACTCGACACCGAGAAGGTGTTGATCGCCGTCGGCCGCCAGCCGGTGACGGAGTCGCTCGACCTGGAGGAGGCGGGCGTCGAGACCGACGACCGCGGGTTTATCCAGACGGACGACCGCGCGCGAAGCAACGTCGAGCACGTCTTCGCCGTCGGCGACGTCGCCGGCGAGCCGATGCTCGCACACAAGGGCAGCTACGAGGGCCAGGTCGCCGCCGAGGTGATCGCCGGCGAGCCCTCGGCGATCGACTACCAGGCGATGCCCGCCGTCGTCTTCACCGACCCCGAGATCGCCACGGTCGGCATGAGCGAGGACGAAGCCGAGGAGGCTGGCTTCTCCCCGCTCGTCGGTAAATTCCCGTTCCGCGCGAGCGGTCGCGCGCTGACGACCGGTCACGCCGACGGCTTCGTGAAGATCGTCGCCGACGAGGAGAGCGAGTTCGTCCTCGGCGCCTCGGTCGTCGGCCCCGAAGCCTCCGAGCTGCTCGGCGAACTCGGCCTCGCGGTCGAACTCGGCGCCACGCTAGAAGACGTCGCCGGCACGATCCACGCCCACCCGACGCTCTCGGAGTCGGTGATGGAGGCCGCCGAGAACGCGCTCGGTCACGCGATCCACACGCTGAACCGATAGCCGCAGTTCGAGTCGACGGATCCAATCGTTCGAACGGTCACTTCCGATCCGCTTTCAGAGTATCTCTGCGTGGTGGTCCTCGTGGCTCGGCTCTACTGCTCACTGGCCGCGTTCGAGTCGGCGTACACTTCTTTATCGTGTATCGGAGGCAGGTCCGCGAGGATGACCTCGGTTTCTACCTGCACCGCGCAGTTCGGACAGTAGTACCGGCGGAACTCGAAGTCATCGTCGACGTACAGCGACGGGTCGTTGACGAGCGGTCCCGCTTCCTGCAGCGGTGATCGATCGCACAGGAGGTGGTACTTGTAGTTCTCGTCGGCGTCGCACAGCACTTGCCGGCACTTGCGACACCGGACGACGCCCTGATCGGTGTCGATCTCGAGGTGGGTATCGACGCGTCGATTACGCATCGGAACCACCCCACGGTTCCGCAGACAACCGTGTTGTGCGGATCTCTTCTCTCAGCTCCGCCGTCGCCGCTTCGTCCACCTCGCCGTCCGTGACGACGACGCCGTAGGTCCGCTCGGCCGCGTCCGCGCTGACGGCCCCGGCGCGGACGTCTGCGGCGACGCGTTCGGGATCTCGGTCGAGCGGATCGCCGTATCCGCCGCCACCCTGCCAGATGCTGTAGTAGACGTCATCTGCCTCCTGTACGAACTTCGCCTTCGGCGGGACGACGTCCGAATCTCCGTCGATCTCGTCTACGTCGGCCGGAATCTCGCCCGATTCGAGTATCTCTCTCGCGTTCGAGTCGCGAACGAGTTCGTACCGGACGGCGTTCGAGGGGTGGCCGCCGCTGACGCCGTGGCTGGTCGGGGCGGCGGCGCCGAATGCCGAAATAACGTGCTGGATGGGCGCGTCGGTACCGTGGGGGAGCCAGCACATGCTCGCCGTGAGGCCGCCGCGGTACTCGCCGGCTCCGCCCGAGTCGGGAACCTCCTTGCGGAACATGTACAGCATGGGAAACGCGAGTTCGTTCGATTCCACGTTCGCCGTAATTCCTCCGGGGGCGGCGAAGATGCCCGCCGTGTTGATGCCGTCCGCGTGCGAGCGGGCGCCCCACCCGCCCGCCATGGGATCCATAAACTGCGTGACGAACTGGTCTCCACGCTGGTCGATTCCCATCGCGTTCATCGTCACCCAGGAGCCCGACGACCCGGCGACGAGGTCGTCGCTGTACTCTTCGCTCGACGCGAGCATCTTCGCGACGCACTGATTCGAGAGGTTGACCGTGTGCCAGGTGCCGGCAATCGCCGCCATTCCGGTTCCCGCCGGGAACTCCGCGTTGACGACGAGGTTCGATTCTGCCTCGAATTCGATCGCCCGATAGATGCCACCAAGCGCCCAGGGGATGTCGTGACAGACCATTGGCAACACGGGCGCGACGAGGCCCCCGCGCATCCCGGCGTAGGTCGTGTTGATCATGCCCGTCGCGCCGTCCCCGTCGACGTGAAACCGGAGGGTATCGTCGTCTTTTTCGAGTGCGAGTTCGGTCCGGTAGACGCCCCGGTCGTCGGCGGTGGCGACTTCCTGGTAGTCGACGTGGCGCCAGACTCCGTCCGGGAGTTCCCGAAGCCGATTTCGAAGGCTCGTCTCCGCGTAATCCATCGTCTCCTTCAGAACGGCCTTGACCGTCTCTGGGCCGTAGTCGTCGATGAGGTTGTGGATTCGATCGATCGCGACGTTGTTGCCCGCGATCTGTGCGCGCAGATCCATTCCGACCATCGCCGGGGCGCGAGACTTTCGTAGGAAGATATCCTCCACGTCGGCCCTGAGACTGCCGTCTTCGACGAGTTTCGTCGGCGGGACCGGTTCGGCCTCGGCGAACGCGTCGTCGTCTTCGATCGCGAAACTACCGATTTCGTTTCCGCCGACGTCGACCTGGTGAACCGTCGAACTCACCCAGGAGAACAACTCGTCCTCGTAGAAGACGGGAGCGAGCACTACCGCGTCGTTCTGGTGAACGGCTCCGATCCAGGGGTCGTTACAGATGTACATATCGCCCGGCTCGATCCCGGGGTTATCCGATCGCCGTTCTAAGATCCACTTGATGATGAGGTCGGTTACGCTCGCGTGATACATCACGTACGGACCGAGGCTCACCGTGTTCCCTCGTTCGTCACCGATGGTGACGTTAAAGTCGTAGGCGTCAGTGACGATCGGCGAGCCGCTGACCTGCTTTAGCGTCGTCCCCTGCTCTTCATTGATCTGCTGGAGTCGATTTCGCAACACTTCGAACGTCACCTGGTCGAGTTCGAATTCGTCGCTCGGTTCGTGAAAGGCGACGCCGCTGATGGCCGATTCGTCGAGTTCGGTTACTGCTGTGTAGGGTTCGTGGCCGGGTATCTGGGTCATCGTTCTCCCTCCGTGATGTGAATACTGCGGTACTCGTCGACGGTGGCGTGCTGATGGGGCCGAATCGTCACCGTCGTATCGGGGAGCTGAACCACCGCCGGCCCGTCGAACTCGTCGCCGGGTGCGAGGCGCTCGCCGTCGTAGACCGCGGTGGAATGCCGGGCCCCCGGTCCGGGCCAGTAGACCTCCCGGTGGTCGATCTGCGCGTCGCCCGATCGAGTCGTCGACCCGCCGAGTGACGGGTTGCTCGTCCGTACGCTGCCGGTTACCCGCTGGTTGACGAGCTCCGCCGGGACGGGCGCGTACGTTGAGCCTTCCCCGTAGAGACTCTCGTACTTCGATTCCCAGCGGTCGATCGTCGCCTCGACGTCGGCGTCGGTCAGGTCGCCACCGGGGACGCCGACTGAGAGCTGGTGGACCTGGCCTTTGTACCTGATCTCGGCCTCGCGGGCAAACGAGACGGCGTCGCCGTCGAATCCTCGGTCGACGAGCGTCTCGCGGACGTCGGCCGCGAGCCCGTCGTAGACCCGCGTCACGGCGGCCGGATCGAACGGTTCGAAGTCGGGGTTCGATCGCTCGGCGACGTAGTTGACGTCGGCCGTCGCGATGCCGAACGCCGAGAACACCGATGCGGTGTCTCCGAGCGGGACGACGACCGACTTGACGCCGAGGTCTGACCCGTAAAACGACGCGTGGACCGGGCCGGCGCCGCCGTATGAGAGCAGCGAAAACTCTCGAGGGTCGTGCCCACGTTCGACGGTCACCTGTCGAAGTAGATCGGCCATCGCTCCGTTGACGATCTCGAAGATGCCGGCCGCCGCCTGCTCGACGGTCATATCGAGCGGATCCGCGACGGATCGAACCGCACTGTGGGCTGCTTCGACGTCCATCTCTCGACGACCGCCGAGGAAGTACTCCGGATCGAGGTACCCCAGCACGAGGTCGGCGTCCGTGACGGTTGGCTCGGTACCGCCGAGACCGTAGCACGCGGGTCCGGGATCGGCGCCCGCGCTCTTTGGCCCCACCCGGAGCGCGCCACCGTCGTCGATCCACGCGATCGACCCGCCGCCGCTCCCGATCGATTCGATGTCGACCGAGAGCTGATAGAGCGTCTGACTATTGACCGACAGCGTCGGCCGTGTCTGTACGTCCCCGTCGATGATGAGTCCGACGTCGAAACTCGTGCCGCCGACGTCCGTACAGATCAAATTCGGCTCGCCCATCTCCCGACCGACGAATTGGGAGCCGAGTATCCCGCCCGTCGGTCCGGACATGATGGTCGAAACCGCCTCCGACGAGATAGATTCGGGATCCATCGCACCGCCCGTGCTCTTCATCACGTAAAACGGTGCGTCGAGGCCCCGCTCGGTCAACTCGGATGCCAGGGATTCGATATACGTTTCGAGAACCGGCGCCGTCGCCGCGTTGACGACCGTCGTCGCCGTTCGCTCGTACTCGCCGAGTTTTGGGGCGACTTCGTGAGAGCAAAAACACGGACACTCGGGAGCGACGTCGGCCGCTATCTCTCGGACTCGTCGCTCGTGATCCGGATTTTCGAAACTCCAGAGCAAACTGACTGCGAGTGTATCGACCGCGGGAGCCAGTTCCTCGATCGCGGTTCGGACGCCGTCTTCGTCGAGTTCGACGATCGCCTCGCCCTTGTAGTCTATTCGCTCGTCGATCTGGCGGATCAGTCGTGGCGGTACGAGCGGATCCGGCTTCGACTGACTCGCGTAATGTTGTTGCTCCGATCGTGTTAGTCCCTCCGTCCGGGTCTTCGTCCGACCGATCGCGAGCGCGTCAGCGTGGCCGCTCGTCGTGATCAGCCCGACGTCCGCTCCGCTTGCCTCGAGGACGGTATTCGTCGTCAGCGTCGTTCCGTGAAAGAGGACGGACGTTCGAGACAGCAACGTCTCGAGGTCGATTCCGACCTCGTCGGCGCCGTTTCGAAGCGAATTGAGCACACCCGTCGTTGGATCGTCGGGCGTCGTTTCCGACTTTCCCGTCTCCCGACTCCCGTCGTCTCCGATTAGTACGGTGTCGGTAAATGTCCCTCCGGTATCAACACCGATGACGTACGTCATACGGTACCAAGATCAACCGTCTGTTATAAATGAATTATATATTCTAACAGATAGTATCGCGGGTCAATTACACCGCTAGTTGACCGATCACAACGGATCCGGGTGTCGATCGAGCGCCGTCAACTCACAGCGAGTGACGCCCACTCACCGAGCCATCGACGGGCGGAGGCCGGTTTCCCATCGACGCTGTTTTCGGGCTCCGGGAGGGCACATCGGTATCCGTCGAACGATGTCACCCGTTGAACGTACAGAGGTCAGCGCGTCCGGAGCCGACGAGCGTGTTCACGTCGTCGTAGGTCGTGACGTAACTCGTCGAGAGCGCCGGCAACCCGCTCTCGTTCCGGTAGGTCTCGGTGAAGTCGGTGAGTACCGTCGGATCGTAGCGCGGGCGCTCGCGGACGGTCGCTTGCCCGGCGACGATCGAGAGTAGATCGCACTCGCGGTCGGCGAGTTCGCGGGCGACTTGCAGCGACTCGCGAGTCTTCAGCCCCTGGAGGTTCCAGTCGGTCGCCTGGAGACAAACGCCGAGGGGCTTTTCGTCCGGCCAGACATCTCGAACGGCGTCGAAGACCGAGAGCGGATATCGCATCCGATTTTCGAGCGACCCGCCGTACTCGTCGTCGCGGTCGTTCGTCAGCGGCGAGAGGAACGACGAGAGGAGGTAGCCGTGGCCGGCGTGGAGCTGGAGGTAGTCGAACCCGGCCGCGTCGGCGCGTTCGGTCGCCCGGACGAACGCGTCGCGAACGCGCTCACAGTCGGAGTCGTCCATCGCGGTCGGTTCGGGACCGCCAGGGGCGTAGGGGGTGGCCGACGGCGCGTACACCTCCCAGCGCTCGTCGGGCGGGAGCGGGCGATCGAGTCCGCGCTCGCGCGGTCGCGTCGCGCCGCGACGACCGGCGTGAAACAGCTGCGCGCCGATGGCGGCGTCCGTCTCGGCGTGGACGGTCTCGACCAGATCGGCCCAGGTCGACTCGTGGGCGTCGTCGTAGAGCCCCGGCGTGCCGGGCGTGATTCGCCCGGTCGCGTTCACCGCGATCGGATCGGGTAGCAAGAGCCCGGGACCGCTCTCTGCGCGTTCGCGAAGGTCGTCGACGTAGCCGTCGGCGGGCCGACCGTCGGTCGCCTCGTGACTCGGCGGCCGCGAACCGACGAGTCGGTTGTCGATCGTCGTCTCACGAAGTGAGAGCGGCTGGTGTAGCGGCGGGCGGGCGGCCAGCGGTTCGGTCGTCGCCTCGGACGCCTGCGTTTCGAACCAGCGGTCGTAGCCGTCGGCGTATCCGACGTCGCGCAGTTTGAGGCTGTCGTAGGAAATCCGCCCGCTCCGGGTCAGCAGGTTGTACGCGAACTGTTCGGGCGGCAGGTCCCAGTAGCGTTCGACGTTCTCGAAGTAGCGCTGGCTGCGCTCGGCAGCATCCTGCAGTCCTTCGACGCGGGGCCGACGCTCCTTCTCGTAGTGGTTGAGCGCCGACCGGACGTCGTCGCCGTGTTCGCGAACGCCTTCGAGCAGCGAGATGGCGTCTTCGAGCGCGAGCTTGGTTCCCGATCCGATCGAGAAGTGGGCGGTGTGGGCGGCGTCGCCGAGCAGGACGACGTCCTCGCCCATCGACCACGAGCCGCACTCGACGACGGGGAAGTTTCGCCAGGCGTAGAGCTTACTCCGTAGCTCGTGGCCGTCTAAGTGGTCGGCGAAGAGGTCTTCGACGTAGGCGAGCGCTTCGTCCTCGCTCTTTTCGTCCATGCCGGCCGCCTCCCAGGTCGCCTCGGTGCACTCGACGATGAACGTGCTCATCCGACCGGGGTAGGCGTGGACGCGCCAGAGGCCGTGTTCGTTCTCCCTGAAGACGAACGTGAAGACGTCGAACGGCTTCTCGGTGCCGAACCAGGCGAACTTCGCGTCGCCCATCGAGACGCTCGGTCGGAAGGCCGCTTCGTAGGTGGTCCGAACCGTGCTGTTCAACCCGTCGGCGCCGATCAGGAGGTCGGATTCGTCGACGAGTTCCTCGACGTCGCCTTCGTCGATCTCGTCGCCGTGGCGCAGTTCGACGCCGACTTCCGCTGCGCGTTCCTGGAGGATCGTGAGCAGTTCCGACCGCATGATGCCGGCGAAGGTGTGGCCGCCACAGCGGATCGACTCGCCCTCGAGGTGGATATCGATCGGATCCCAGCGGACGAACGCGTCGGTGATGCGCTCGTGGGTTTTCGTATCCGCTTCCCGGAGATTCGACAGCGTCGCGTCGGAGAAGACGACGCCCCAGCCGTAGGTGTTGTCGGCCGGATCGCGTTCGTAGACGGTGATCTCCCAGTCGGGGCGCTCTTTTTTCAGGAGCGTACTCGCGTAGAGGCCGGCGGGGCCGCCGCCGACGACGGTTACCTGCATGGTTATCGCCACTCGGTTTCGATGAGCGTTTCGAGCCGATCGTACTGATCGTCGTCGGCGACGGTCGGAAAGAGCAGCAGTTCGTCGCAACCGGCGTCGGCGTAGCCGCGGACGAACTGGAGCACCTCCTGTGGCGTCGTCAGCAGGCTGTCGGCGATCTTCTCGGCGAACGGGCCGGTGAAGGCGTAGTAGTCGAGGAGGTACTCGCGGCCGCGCTCGGCGGCGTCCTCGCCGAGGGCGAAATAGCCGTGACCCCAGAGGTCGGGGTCGCCGGGTCGGCCGGATTCGGCCCAGGCGGCCCGGGCCTGTTCGGCTTTCCGCTCGAACGCCCGCGGAGGCCCGCCGCCGTGGATGTAGCCGTCGGCGTAGCGCCCGACGCGGTTGAAGGTGGGATCGCTGTCGCCGCCGACGAGCAGGTGCGGGCCACCCTCGCGTGCGGGTTCCGGTCCGATCTCGTCGTCTTCCCAGCTCTCGCGGAGGCTATTCAACTGCTTCGAGAAGCGCCGGCCACGTCCGTCGAAGTTGACACCGGCGGCCTCGTAATCCTCGGGGCGTGCCCCGAGTGCGAGACCGAGGGTGAGCCGTCCGCCCGAGAGTCGGTCGACCGTCGCGGCTCGCTTCGCGAGGAGCGCGTCGTTGCGAAGCGGGCCGGCGACGATCGAGGTCACCAGTTGTATGTCCTCGGTGTAGCCGATACAGGCGGCGAGCGTCGCGAGCGGGTCCGTGCTCCGGTAGACGAGCCGGTCGAAGACGCCGAGACTCGTGAACGGGCCGTCCTCGGCTCGCTCGGCCCACGTGAGCAGCGTCTCTCGATCGGCATCCAGCGTGTTCGGGAGCCCGATTCCAATTTGCATTTCACTTGAATACTGGTAAGCGTTCACGTATATCTGTCGATCAGTGCAGCACATTTCCGATTCTGTCCTTATTTATTGGACAAATAAACCACAGATGTCTAATTTAATTTTCCATACTCTGCACTCGCGCCATATTCGTGGCGTGTTCCCCAACGAGCGACCAACCGACGTGGCGATCAGGTTTCGGTCGATACGTGCCGTTCTTCGAGGTGTTGTGGGCGATTCGGACGGCACCCGCCCCATCGACTGGCGAGCGGTTCAGTTATCCTCGCGGGTCCGTCAAAATGGGTGGCCGCAGGCGAGTTCGTCAGTCGTCGGCCGTCACTACCGATCCGTCGTCGTCCCAGCGCTGGTTCGACGCACCGTCGAGGTAGCCCTGGATGCGTTCTACGTTCTCCTGTGGGACGGGCGACGTGACGTAACTCACAACGACGAAGACGATCGAGTTCGCGAGGAGGGCGTAGAAGCCGGAGAAGAATCCGACGTCGATCGCGGACGGAATCGCGATCCACTCGACCAGTAACAGACACACGAGTATCACACCCGTCGAGAGTCCGGCTATCGCCCCCGCCGCGGATGCGCGATCCCAGATGAGCGCTCCGACGATGATCGGTGCCAGCTGGGCGGCGCCTTCCAGGGCGAACGTCAACAGCCAGAACAAGATGGCGAACTCCTGGATCGCGATGACGTACGCGATGATGGCGATGATCGGGACCAGTATCTGTGCAAAGCGCGTCTCTTTTCGTTCGTCGATTTCACCGTCGGCGACGAATTCTTCGTACCAGTCGCGAGTCAGCAGGACGGCGACTGCATGAAGCTGCGAATCTTTCGTACTCATCGCCGCGGCGATCGCGCCGGCGACGACGATCGAAGCGAACCACGCCGGAGCGAATTCGTAGAGCATCTCCGGAACGATGTTATCGGGATCAGATATTTCCGGGAAGTAGATCAATCCGCCGAGGGCGATGAACGGGATTGCCAGGTAGAAGATAAACAGGTAGATCGACGCGCTAACGCCGGACCACTTGATCGTCGCCGGTGAACCGCCGCCGAAGTATCGAAGGAACATCTGCGGGAGCATCATCTGGCCTAACACGGCGATAATGAACCACGTAAACGTAAACTCTGGCGTCCACATGTCACCCGGGCCCGGAATGAGGAAGTGATCCTGGAACTCGGCGCTCAATTCGGCGAACAGGTCTGTCGGACCCTGGAACGCGGTTGCCATGATGAGTATCGCAGAGAGCCAGATCGCGATGAGCATGAACACACCCTGGATGATGTCCGTCCAGGCGAGCGCTCTCAGTCCGCCGAGCCACACGTAGATGACGCCCGCCGCGAGAAGTATTGCGGCTCCAACTTCGAAACTGACGACTCCTTCAGTTGCAACTTCGAAGATGATCCCGGCGCCTGTGAGTTGTAGCGCGACGTACGGGAACGAAAACAGAATAAGCACGCCACTCGCAAGTAAGGAAAGCGGTTTCGAGTCGTAAAAGTCGGCGAGGAAGTCCGACGGTGAAATATAGCCGTATTTGGCACCGAGAATCCACATACGACTTCCGAGAACCCAGAATATTACCCCGGCGAAAAATAGCTGGAGCGTAAATCCAATTATCGCTGGGAGGCCGGTCATGTACGTGATCCCGCCTGCTCCGAGAAATGCGAACGCAGAGAAAATCGTTGCCGCCACCGTGAACGTGAGCGCTGTGATGCCGAGTCCACGATCGGCCGCCATCCAGTCTTCGATTTCTAGTTTTCCGACTCGCCATCCCTGGTATCCGACCCCCAGAACGACCAGAATGTAGATTCCGATCGTTGCGAGGGCTACCTGTGCTTGTAACGAAACCATCACTTCTCACCTCCGTCAACGACCGCACTCTCGGGAACGGTAGTTTCGTCCCGATCTGTATCGGTAAACCCGATGACACCGGTTTTCTCCCGAAGTTCCGGCGGAACTTGTTCCATGGTAATTCCCCACGCGTCGATCCAGGCCGCCCAGAGCAGGATTATCGCCATGGCCGAACCGACCAGTAGCGTCCAAATGTATAACGGCGGGAAGCCGGCGACCAATTCTGGTGTATTAAACGCCGATACGATCGGGGGTGCGAGCGATACATGCGCGATAACGAGAAGGACAGCAGCGATTTTCCCTTCTCTCTTCTTTGGTATGATTTTACGTATCATGGCACGTGCTCACCGAGTCAATTGTACAAAATATAGTTAATGTATTAATTCTGGGAAATTCAATATCGGATTCTCTCCAACACGCTATGCAAAACGGTTATACTTGGATATTGTATTACGAGTGTACGTTACATTGGATGTTGATACCTCTCGGATTTGTGAGTAAAGAACCACCAAACTACTAACACGTAGTCGACACAGTATCACCATAATGGTCGCGCACACACGAATCGGGCTCATCGTCCCGTCGACGAATACGACCAACGAAGTCGAGTTCGTCGACTACGCCCCGTCCGACGTTTCCATTCACGTCGGGCGCGTCACAGGCGGCGATTGTACCGTCGAGACCCTAGAGCGAATGGCTGCTGACATAGAGCGCACTGCAGCGCTTCTGTCCGATGCGCGCGTGGATCTGATCGCGTTCGGCTGTACGACCGGGAGCCTGGTTCACGGCGCCGGATACGCCGAGGAACTCATCGAGGTGATTCAGGAGGCAAGCGGCGTCCCGGCCATCACGACCGCAAGCGCCGTCGTCGACGCGCTCGACGGGCTGGGGGCGTCCACACTGTCAGTCGCGACGCCGTACCCCGACGACATCAACCGACTCGTTAGTGCGTACCTGGAGGACCACGGATTCTCCATCGCGCGCCTCCACGGACTCGGTCACGCATCTCCCGTCGACGTGGCGAACCGGTCGGAGACGGCCGTCTACGATCATGCGAAGACTGTCGCCGATTCCGCCGCGGACTGCGTCTTTATCAGCTGTACGGACTATCCGACGTTCGAGACCATTCGCCCGCTCGAACGCGATATCGGTCGCCCGGTCGTCACCAGCAATCAGGCGACGCTGTGGCGCGCTCTCGAACTGACCGACGTGGCGTACGACGACGTTCCACTCGGACAGTTATTCGACGTATAAGCGCCACAATCTAGCTGAATCGAACGGGTCTGATCTGCACGGACGGGGCCGTCTCTACGCTCGATACGGTGGGCGTGGATCGACGCCGTGGCCAGTGAGGCGACGCTCGATACGTTTGCTCGCGGGACGAGTCGGAACAGACGCCGCCGTACCATCGTGTACTGGCGCGCGTAGAACGGTCCGCCTACCGACGTTCCGAAAATCCGTTATTCGCACGCCGACGGTCTGAGCACCGGATCCCACTAATTCGACCGGCCATGGTGCTCACTCGCGTACGGCTTCGGCTTTGATCTCGACGACCATGCCCTCTCTCGGAAGCTCGTTGACGGCGATCATGGTTGACGCAGGCTGTTCGTCGGGGAACGCTTCGCGGTGTGCGCGTCCGATCTCCTCCCAGTCGCCGAAGTCGGTCACGTACACCTCGGTGTGGATGACGTCGGTAATCGAGGCGCCTACTTCTTCGAGTGCGTGTTCGATACGATCCATAACGAACGACGCCTGCTCGTACGGCTCGCCGGGGGCGACGACCTCGCCGTCTTCGATCGGACTCGTCCCGGCCACCTGGACGGTGTTTCCGACTCTCACGGCACGATTGTAGCCGAACTGCTCTTCGAAGGTGGTCCCGGTCGAGTACGCCTCTCGGTCGGTCATACGACTCGTTGGGAGAACCAGTATTTGGATGCTGTGGTAGCGGAGATGTCGAATTCGTCGGTGTCGGCTGCGTATCCATCCTTCCACCGATTGGATACAAAATACGAGTGCAGGCCGGTTTCCACCCCAGGTTCGATACGCAGATGTGCTCCTGGGATCACCAGCCCCTGTTAGATGAAACTTTTCTCGCCGTCGGGAGCCGACGCCTCGAACCGGTCGCTTCCGAGCGCGGAAATGTCGACGAGCGAGGGCTCACCGTCGAGGATGATCTCAGAGACCAGTTGCCCGGTCGCCGGCGCGTGCATGAAGCCGTGGCCCGAAAACCCGACCGCGTTGACGAACCCCGGGACGGTCTCTTCGATGATCGGATTGCTATCGGGCGTCTGGGCGTACACGCCTTCGATCGTTCGTCTGACCCGACTGTCTTCGTCGAAGTACGTGGCCAGTTCGCCGAGCGACTCGAGGACGTCGATCGTCCAGTCGATCGGTTCGTCGCCTCGATACTGATCGGGATCGACGATCGGCATCGTCTCCTGGGGTCCGCTGGTTATCATGACCTCCTCGTTCTCCGGGTAGAAGACGGCGCCCGTATCGAGGTCCATCGTCAGCGGCAGATCGATCGGGAACGGTCGACTCGGTTCGACGAGCAGTTGCCGCCGAAGTCGCGGCGATACCGGGAGTTCGACGCCGACCATCTCCGCGATCTCGCCGGCCCACGCGCCGGCGGCGTTCACCACGTAGTCTGCGTCTACGTCTCCCTCGTCGGTGCGGACGGTGACGCGTCCTCGCTCGCCACGATCCAGGTCGATCCCGGTCACGTCGGTACCGATCGATAGCGTCGCTCCGGCCGATTCAGCGGCGTCGACGAACGCCTGAACGGCGAGTGATACGTCGACGAACCGGTCGCCGGGGGAAAAGGAGGCGCCGACGAACGGCTCCGTCGAGATACCCGGACACCGCGAGGCCGCTTCCTCCGGCTGCAGAAACTCGTTTTCGAACCCGTATTCGCGCTGGAGGGCGACGTCCCGTTCGAGTTGCGCCGCGGTGTCTTCGGTCCGGGCGAGAAAGAGGTATCCGTGCTGTCGCTCGTTCAGATCGACGCCGAACGTCGCTTCGAACGAGTCCCAGACGGAGATACTCTCCTTCGAGAGCGCCACGTTGACCGGGGTCGAAAACTGTGACCGGATTCCCCCGCCAGCACCGGTCGCACCGGCGCCGACGTGAGATTTTTCGCAGAGGGTGACGTCGGCACCGCCGGATGCGAGATAATAGGCAGCCGACGCGCCGACGATACCCCCACCAACAACTACGACGTGCATGGACCCTACTCGCCAGGCCCACCGCTTAACTCTTTGTCGCCGTTTCACAACGGGTTTGCGTGGATATTGAACCCCTATCTGACGGAAAGGTATTCTGTTGGCCAATCCGACAATCGGACTTCGCCGAACCAACTCATTAATAGAATAAACGCGCTTTCAAAATTTACCGGTAATCGGGGGGAATGGCAATTCATATCGGTATTTACACTACCTACTTTTCCGCTTTCCGTTACAATATTCCAACGTTTGTCCACAATGCTTATGCTATTTTCGCCCATGGCTTCGACTGGTATGAAATTTGAGAGTGGTTCGGTATCACGCCGCGAGTTCGTTCTCGCGACTGGTGCAACCTCGGCGATGCTTGCAGGATGTCTCGGTGGAAACGGATCCGGTGACGAACAGGTGCTGCGGATCGGTCTCGACGAGGACCCCCGGACGATCGATCCGGTCAGACACCTGAGTACACCCGATCGACAGGTGCTCAACAACGTCTTCAACAACATCGTCGCGCTGGATAACGATCTTAGCGTCGTTCCCGAACTGGCGGTGGACTTACCGGAGACCGAACAGGACGGCGCGCGGTGGATCGTCGAGATCGATTCGGACGCCGAGTTTCACAACGGCGAGCCGGTGACGTTCGAGGACGTCGAGTACTCGATGACCCAGCCGGTGGTCGAAGACCGCGGCGACGCGGGCGACTACAACATGATCGAGTCGATCGAGGAGGTCGACGAGCACACGATCCAGTTCGATCTCGAGGAGCCCTACGCGCGATTTATGCTCTCGCTGAACACGCTGGTGGTACCCAAAGACGTCCGCGAGGAGAACAAGGGCGCCGAAGACGAGTGGGCCGAGAACATCATCGGCAGCGGGCCGTACAAGTTCGTCGAGTGGGACGAAGGCGAGCGGGTGTTACTCGAGAAGAACGAGGACTACTGGATGGATATCGACCCGGCGCTCGACGAGGTCGAATTCCTCGAGATCGAGGAGGCCTCGACGCGGGTTACCACGCTCGAAACCGACGAAACCGATCTAATCGAGAACGTTCCGGCCGACCTGCAGTCGACGGTCGACGCGATGGATCACTCGTCGATGGACGTGATCGAAGGGCTCAACTGCAACTTCATCGCGTTCAACTGCATCGACGGGCCGACGGCAGACCCGCTCGTCCGCGAGGGCGTCGACGCCTGCATCGACCTCGACAACGAGATCGACCTGCAGATCGGCGACGGGGGCAGTCGGATGTATTCACCGGTGCCGACGATCCTCGCCGAAGAGTGGGATCTGCCGGTCGACGAGTGGGCCGACATTCCGGCGGAGAAAGACCACGACCGGGCGGCCGAACTGTTCGAGGAGGGTGGGCTGGACCCCGATTACGAGCTGGACATCCTGGTGTCGGGCGACGACACGCTGGCGATCTCGCTGGCGAACGAGATCGAGGCCGCCGGCTACTCGGCGAACGTCCAGAACCTAGAGTGGGGGACGTTCATCAGCACGTTCAACTCCGGCGACGCCGACGACATGAACATCTACCTTCTCGGTCTCTCCGGCTCGCCGGACCCCGGCGCGTTCATCAACACGCTCTATCACCCGAGCCGCGAGGGCGCCGACAACGGCCACTACTACCGCGACGACGAGTTACTCGAGTGGATGGAGGGCGCCGACGCGACCGACGACGAGGACGAACGCCGCGAGCTGTTCATCGACGCGACCACGCGCGTTCTCGAACAGCGCGTCCACCTGCCGACGTACGAGGAGATGGAGGCGTGGGGCGTCGCAAACCACGTCAACGATTTCCACGTGAACCCGCGGCCGTCGATCAACCCCCGGTTGACCAGCGAGTGGAACAACGTCAGCATCGACAACTAATCGTTCGCCCGGCGCTGTCGGGCACACCGGCCGGCGCGTCGACGGTTCGGTAACCGTCGTCTCCGCGTCTGAAACTCCTCTCCGCGGCGGTACCGCTACTACCCGTGAACACCGAACACCTGGATACGCACCTCGACTCGATCGACGCCGATGGGTACCTGCTCGATGCGAGCGGCTCGAACGGCGATCAACGGTACCTGTCGGGATTCGACGCCAGCGATCCGTTCGTGACGCTGTACGAACCGACCGCGTCGGAACGCCCGAACATTCACGTACTGATCGGCGAAACGGAGTACGGGCGCACGACGCGAGAGAGCAACGCGACCTCCGTGGAGACGTTTTCGACGCACCGATCGGCTTCGGATGGGTCCGAACGGAGCCGCGGTGGGGCGATCGCGTCGTTCGTTCGAGACCGCGACGTCAGCCGCGTTTGCGTGCCCGAACGCTTTCCCCACGGCGTCGCGAGCGAACTGCGAGCCGCGGGGATCGACGTGACGACCGACGAATCCGCGGCGGTGACGCGAACGCGGGCGATCAAATCTGCGGGCGAAATTGACCACATTCGATCCGTCCTCGACCGCGTCGAAGCCGCGTTCGAACGTATCGAGGCGGTGTTAGCCTCGGCCGACGTCGTCGATGGGTGGTTGTACCACGGCGACGACCCGCTCACGGGCCGGACGCTCACACGCGAAATTCGGCGCGAACTGGTCGATCGCGATCTGACGACGGAGCACGTGCTCGTCGGATGCGGCGCCGATTCGGCCGATCCCCACGGATCGACGGACGGGCCGATCGCAGCCGGCGAAAGCATCGTCGTGGATATCTTCCCGGCGGATCGACACACCGCGTATCACGCCGACACCACTCGTACGTTCGTCGTCGGAGAGCCGGATCCAGCGCTTGGCCGCCTGTACGACCAGGTCGACCGCGCACTCGATATCGCGATCGACACGCTCGGTCCCGGCGTTACTGGCGAGCAGGTAAACGAGCAGGTGCTCGGCTTTCTCGAAGGGAAGGGCCATCGCTCTCGTCGAACCCACGATTCGTTCGAATCGGGCGCGCTCCACTACGTCGCACACGGCATCGGTCTCGACGTCCACGAGTTGCCGGTGTGTCTCCCCGACGAACCTCCGCTCGAACCCGGCGCCGTGGTAGCGGTCGAACCCGGCCTGTACTACCCGGAGATCGGCGGCGTTCGTCTCGAAGACTGCGTTTTGATCACCGAAACGGGCTGTGAACGGCTCTCTCGCCACGAACGGCGGTTCGTCGTCGACTGACTGCCTGCTCGCACCTCGCTAACTCCCGTTCGTGGAAATAATCTGTCCTCTCCGTCCAATAATACATAAAATTCCGCCGTAAATTCTTATTTCTTCCCTCGATACCGGCGTACAGTGGCGGGAATCAAAGATGCTATATGGGTTTCTAGTCATGGGTGTGCATGGCACAGACGAGTTCGTTTCGGACCGCGTTTCGCGAATCGTTCCTCGATCCCGATGAGGATTCCCGGGTCGAGCCGGAAGAAGTGACCTACGAAACGCCTGACGGCGAGGAACTACACGGTACGTTGTGGGACTCCGGCGTCCGACCGTCACCCGCCGTGGTGATGCTGTACAGCCCGATACTACACGTTCACGACGCCTACAAGACCTACGCCCAATTCCTCGTCAGACGCGGGTATACGGCGTTTCATCCCCACCACAGCCTTTCGGGCATGGAGGAGGCCATTCCGGAATTCGCCGCGGCCGGACGGTGGTTGAAAGACCGGGAGTGGATCGACGAAGATCGCGTCGCGGTCTACGGCCAGTCGGCCGGCGGACACGACGTTTACTTCCAGCTGTCGACGTACCCGGGTCTGTGGAAGGCCGGGATCGTCTGGGCGGGCGTCGCCGACATGATTCCGCTTCTCGAGTGGGGTCACATCCCCGATCACGTTCTGCGCCGACTCGGCGATCCGTACGAAAACGACGAACACTGGTGGGAGCGCAGTCCCATCACGCACCTCGACAACCTCGAAGACCCGCTCTTGATTCTGCACGGAACCGCCGACGAAATCGTCCCGGCGTCCCAACCGCGACTCGTCCATCGGAAGCTGACCGCTCTCGGATTCGAAGAGGGCGAAGATTACGAGTTCGACACGTTCGCCGGAATGAAACACGGCGATCACGACGACGACGGCGAGTACAAGAAGTGGCGCCGGATCGACGAATTCCTCGAACAGCGAGTGTAGCGACGGATTCGCGTTCGAACGCGTTTTCGGATAGCTGCGCTGGAGCGCGAACGTCACCGCGAGTGTGGGTGACCCGTGAACACGAGATCATCGAGCACCGTCCACTGTTCGTCCGTACCGGTGGACCGTGAACCCCCGTCCTCCCGGATGTCCGGGATGCCAACGTTATTGGTCGTCTCGAACGATGCCACGATATGGCAACGCACTATCCGCAGTTGACGGATCATCTCGACTCGAATTCGGTCGACGGCTACCTGCTCGATGCCGACGGTGAGGACGCAAACCAGTACTACCTCTCGGGCTATCACGCCCCCGACAACTTTGCCACGCTGTACGCGGACGGGGCGGTTCACCTGTTGCTCTCCGAACTCGAGTACACCCGGGCGAAATCCGACAGCGATGGAGAGACGGTTCGGAAACTCTCCGAGTTCGACTATCAGGAGACGCTCGAGACCCACGGCCCGGAGACGGCGAGACAGCGCGTGATGGCCGCGTTCGTTCGCGATTACGGCGTCGAATCGGTCGGCGTTCCCGAATCGTTTCCCGTCGGTACGGCCGACGTCCTTCGGGATGCTGGGATCGACGTCGTCACCGACTACGCGGACGTCATCGGTACGATCCGCGCCGTCAAAACCGACGATGAAGTCGAGCACGTTCGACGAACGCAGCGGGCAAATGAAGCGGCGATGGACGCTGCGAAGTCGATGCTCGCGGCGGCGACCGTCGAAGACGGCGTGTTACACCACGACGGCGACGTCCTCACGAGCGAGGCCGTCCGCCGCGAGATCGAGCTAACCCTGTTGAAACGGGGGTGTGCGATGGACAACTGCATCGTCGCGTGCGGTGCCGCCGCTGCGCGCGCCCACGACTTCGGGTCGGGCCCGCTCGAACCCCACATTCCGATCGTGATCGACATCTTCCCGAAAGACAAATCGTCGGGCTACTGCTCCGACATGACCCGGGCGTTCGTCAAAGGAGAGCCCGAAGCGTGGGTGCGCGAGTGGTACGATCACACCCACGACGCCTACGAGGCGGCGCTGGGGGCAATCGAAGCCGGCGTGACCGGCGAGGCGGTCCACGACGCAGTCTGTGACGTCTACGAGGCGGCCGGCTTCCCGACGCTTCGATCCGACGAATCGACGGAAGACGGGTTCTTCCACAGCACCGGCCACGGGGTGGGCCTCGACGTCCACGAGGCTCCCCGACTCGGACAGGGTGGCGGCGAACTCGAAGACGGTCACATCGTTACGGTCGAACCGGGCCTGTACGAGCAGGGAACCGGCGGCGTTCGAATCGAGGACATCGTCGTCGTGAGAGACGACGGATACGAGAACCTCACCGAGTATCCGACCGAACTGACCGTTCTTTAAACGCGCCCCGGGCGACGAATCCTCCGACGTTCGCCACGTCGAGCCGCCCGTTGGGTACGAAGGCTTCCACTGTATTCTACCGGGACGAAAACGATCGTCGCGTTACCGTTCGGGGGCCGATTCGATCCGTTGTGGAGCAACGGCGTGGCAGGAACAGAAATGCCGGTCCGAACCAAATTTCGCCTCCAGCTCGTACTCGGGGAACTCGCGAGCGCAAATGCTCTTCGCCTCGATGCGGGTTGCGACGGTTTCTTTTGCCGTCTCCCAGTCGTCTTCTTCGATTTCGTCTAACGTTTGCTGAAGGATCGCGTTCACGTCACTCGGCAGTGAAACGTCGCCGAAGTACTCGGCTTCGATGTCACCTCTCGAGTACGTCGGATCGATCCGCTGGCGACGGACCGCACGAACGTACGTCCGGACGGAATCCCACTGCTCGTCTGACAGCTCGAATTCGTCCGGACAGATCAGCTCGGGACACCGCGTTCGGAACCGACATCCACTCGGCGGATTCGTCGGACTCGGCACCTCTCCTTCGAGCACGACGCGCTCACCGCTCCGGTCCGGATCCGGGATCGGAAGCGCCTGCAGGAGTGATTTGGTGTAGGGATGCTGGGGGTTGTCGAACAACTCGTCCGTCTCTGCGACCTCGACGATCTTGCCCAGGTACATCACGGCGACCCTGTCGGCGATGTATCGAAGCACGCTCAGGTCGTGCGTGATGAAGAGGTAGGTGAGCCCGAACTCCGATTGCAGCCGTTTCATCGTGTTGAGGATGCGAGCCTGAATCGAGACGTCGAGCGCGCTCACCGGCTCGTCACAGACGATGAACTCGGGATCGACGGCGATGGCCCGCGCGAGGTTCACCCGCTGGCGCTGGCCGCCGGAGAATTCGTGCGGATACCGATTGTAGTGACTCGGCTCGAGACCGACCCGTTCGAGCAAGTCTACCGTCCGCTCTTTGCGCTTCGATTTCGTCAACATCCCGTGGGCCTTCATCGGCGCTTCGATGATCTGGCCGACTTTCATTCGGGGGTTTAGCGACGACTGTGGGTCCTGAAAGACCATCTGGACGTCTTTTCGTTGCCGTCTGAGCTCTTCGCCGGAGAGCGCCGACAGGTCGGTTCCGTTGAAGGTGACGCTCCCCTCTGACGGCGGAATCAGATTCAAGAGCGCCCGGGCGAGCGTACTCTTCCCACAGCCAGATTCGCCGACGAGACCCAACGTTTCGCCGCGCCGAATGTCGAACGAGACGTCGTCGACCGCCTTCACCTCCGACGGGTTGAACTGGACGGGTTTGCGTAGGTTCGAAAGGTCGACCTCGAGCGAATCGAACGGCGTATCGTCGTTCGAGAAGAACTTCGAGAGCCCGTCGACCTCGACGAGTACCTCTTCTTCACCTCCCGACGTCGTCTCGTCGGCTCGCGCGTCGGTGGCGTCCGTCTCGTTTTCGAATCGGACCGCTTCGTCTGCGTTACTCATCGGTCACTACCACCTCCGACGTCTTCGCGTCGCTCGTTCCATCGGATGCGAGCGGATCGCTCGACTCGTAGCCGACGTCGAACGCGTCGTGTTTGAAACAGGCTGCTCGGTGGGCGTCACTCGCTCGCGCGTCGTCGTCAGTTTCGTTCATCTCTTTTAATTGAGGGGACAGGTTCGTACAGACGTCACGGGCATCCGGACACCGCGGGTGGAAGTAACACCCGCTCGGCGGGGCGAGCGGATTCGGCATCTCACCGGCGACCGGGTTCAGATGATCGACCGGCTGGTCCGGCCGGGGAATTGAGTTTAAAAGCGCCGTCGTGTACGGGTGTTTCGGATCGTTAAACAGCTGTCGTATCGGGGCCTGTTCGACGATCTCTCCGAGGTACATGACGTTCACTCGATCGCAGATCTCGGCGACGATCCCCATATCGTGGGTGATCCAGAGAAAGCTCGTCCCGTACTTCTCCTGGAGTTCGTCGACGAGTTTGATGATCTGTCCCTCGACGGTCACGTCCAGGGCCGTCGTCGGCTCGTCGGCGATGATCAGCGACGGCTCGCACGCGAGCGCCATCGCGATCAGGACCCGCTGGCGCATCCCGCCGGAGAACTGGTGGGGGTGTTCGTCGTATCGCGAGACCGGATCCGGGATTCCAACTTCGTGGAGCATTTCGATGCCGATCTCTCGCGCTTCGGACGTCGTCACGTCGCGGTTCGTCGTGATGATCTCGTTCATCTGGGTGCCGACGGTGAAAACCGGATTGAGCGACTCCATCGGGTCCTGAAAGATCATCGCGATCTCCGTTCCCCGAATCTCCGATTTGAACGCGTCCATCGTCAGCGATTCGTCCGTGGCGTCGTCGGACGCGTCGAATATCGTCTCGCCCTTGAAGGAGATCTCTCCCGACACGATGTCACCCGGCGACGATATGAGCCGGAGTAAACTTCGTCCGGTGACGCTCTTTCCGGCACCGGACTCGCCGACGAGTCCGACGAGTTCGCCTTCGTGAATGTCGAAGGAAACGCCGTTGACGGCGTTTACTGTGCCTGCGTCCGTCTCGAATACGACTTCCAGGTCGCGTACGCGTAGCAGTGGATCAGTCATTGTTAGTTGTTGATGCGTGGATCGAGTGCGTCTTGCAACCCGTCACCGAAGGTGTTGAACGCCACGACGGTGATCAGTATCGCGATGCCTGGCCACACGCTGAACCAGGGGTTCGGTATCATGTAGTCGCGCGAATCGGCGAGCATCTGGCCCCATTCGGGCGTCGGCGGCTGTACCCCGAACCCGAGGAACGAGAGGCCGGCGATCGCCAGGATGGCGAATCCGATCTGGAGCGTCGCCTGAACCAGGACCGGGGCGAAACTGTTCGGAATGACGTATCTGAGGATGATCGTCCGCGTCTTTATCCCGCTCGCCCTGGCGGCTTCGATGTACTCCTCTTCGCGAACGCTGACGACGCGAGACCGGATCAACCGGTTGAACACCGGCATCGAGATCAACCCGATTCCGACCATAGCGAACATGAGACTCTGTCCGAACGCCGTCATGAACGCGATGACCAGGATCAGAAACGGGATCGCGTACAGCGTCTCCATCAGGCGCTGGAGGACGTCGTCGACCCACCCGCCGTAGTAGCCCGAGACCGCCCCGATCAGCGTTCCGCCGATGAACCCGATCGCGGTGGCGGCGAGTCCGGCGAGGAACGCGATTCGCGTACCGTAGATCAGTCTCGTCAGGACGTCACGACCCCGTTGGTCGGTTCCCAGCGGGTGTTCCCACACGCCACTTCCGAACTGGTTGTCGAACCCGACGGGCGGCAACAGTCGTTGTTGTTCATCCGGATCCTGCTCTGGGTGATGGAGAACCGTCTCCGCAATCGTATAATCTAGCAGATAGTAGTCTATCGACGTGATCGCGGCGACCGCGGTAACGAACAGGATGATGTACAGCCCGATTCGTGCGGTCGTATCGCGTTTGACCTGGCTAATCGTGTAGCTGAGGCCGACCTTCGCTTCGACGCGGGGCTCTGCGTCCGCCCCATCGTCCAGTTTCTCCGTTTCTCCGTGGTCGATGCTCATGCGTCATCACCGTACGTGACGCGCGGATCGATGTACGAGTAGGCCAGGTCGGTAAGGATCGTCCCGACGACGAACATGAGGCCGTAGATAAGCGTGGTTCCCATGATCAATTCGTAATCCTGCGTGTTTATCGCCTGAATAATCAGCCGGCCCATCCCGTTGATCTGAAAGACCGTCTCGATGAGCACCGTTCCGCCGAGCGCCGTACTCAAGCCGAGGCCCACGATCGTTATCACGGGCGTCTGGGCCGGTCGAAACGCGTACTTTCGAACGATCTTCTTCTCCGAGACGCCGTAGGCTTCCATGAGTTCGACGTAGTCCTTCTGGAACGAGTCGACCATCGACGATCGTTCGATTCGCGTTATCTGGGCCATCTGGAGCGTTCCCAGCGCGATCATCGGCATGATCAGGTGTCTGAGCGATTCGTATATCACGTCCAGTTGCGTCTCGGCTCCTCTGATCGAATTGGGAGAGTCCCAGGGGAGCGGCAGCCCGGTGGCGGGCAACCAGCCCAGGTGGAACGCAAAGAGGATGAGCAAGACGAGTCCGATCCAGAAGTCCGGCGTACTTACGCCGATCAGCGAGACCACGCGCGAGCCGTGGTCGACGGGCTCGTTGCGCCGCTTCGCCGAGATAACGCCGAGCGGTACGGAGACGGCGATCGCGAATACGAACGCTGAGAGGACCAAAAAGAGCGTCACCGGGATCCGGTTCGCGATCACCGTCGTCACCGGCATGTCGTAGTAAATACTCCAGCCGAGGTCACCCTGGGCTATGCCAGCCAGATAGTTGAAGTACCGTTCGTGCAGCGGTTGGTCGAGTCCGTACCGGGCCTGGACCGCTTCGATCGTTTCTGGGGGAACGTCTTGACCAGCCAGCATCACTTCCACCGGATCGCCCGGAATCCGGTTCGTCAGGAAAAAGGTGATCGTAACGATTCCCAATACAACGGGGAACGCTTGTATCAGGCGCCAAAGAAGGTATTTTCCGTGTTTCATTTGATGGGGTTGTTAGTCACTCCGGGTCCGTCGCATGTTAAAGGCTACCGTATCCCCATAAACTTTCCTTCATCGATAGTGGTACTTCTCACAGATCTCTTTCTCCTCACAAAACACGATTGTCGGGCTTCTTTCGGCAATTTCCGATTTCGCACACCAAAATAACTCTGGTAGATTACATATCAAAAAGCCTGATTAATCTCGTCCGACGTCGCTCACGGGGACACCGAGTGAGGCGAGTGAATCGACTTCGGTGGCTGTATGTGGGATTCCCGTGTTTCGAGCTAACTTCAGGCGGTTCGACGGCGTGTGTTTGCCGTAACGCACACATTCTTGCCCGTCACTTCGGTACAGTGTGTATGTGTGCCACTAGCACTGACGTCTCGAATATCGACCGAACTGCGGGGATCTCGATCCCGGTCGGGGGCGAGACCGTTTCCGCGACGAGATACCGGCCGGCGGATGCGAGCGAGCCGTTGCCGGCGCTGTTGCTGTACTACCCGTATCGGAAAGACGACCATCTCGTCTACGGCGCGTACGCGCCCATCATCGAGTACCTCGCGGCGCACGGCTACGCGGTCGTTACGGCCGATATGGTCGGAACGGGAGCGTCGACGGGAACGAAGACGGAGACGGGTGACTACGAATCGGAGGGGGCCGAGGCGGTGGCGATCGTCGAGTGGCTCGCGGACAGATCCTGGTGTACCGGAAGTGTGGGGATGTTCGGTAAATCCTACGGTGGGAGCACGTGTCTCTCGGCGGCCGTTCACGATCCCGAGCCGCTGAAGGCGATCGTTCCGATCATGGCCGGTATTTCGACGTACGAAGAGGTCGCCTACCTCGGCGGGACGCTCAGCCCGTTCGAACGCGCCGGTCACTGGAACTCCCAGATGCTCGCGCTGCAGTCGTTACCCTCGAGCTATCGCGACCCGGACGGACAGTGGTCCGAGGCGTGGAAGGACCACCTCGCACAACTCGAGGAGGGTGACCCCTGGTTGTTCAACACGATGGATCACGACCTGAAAGACGAGTACTGGGACCGTCGGGAACTCCCGGTCGAGGACGTAACGGTCCCGACGTTCGCGGTGAGCGGCTGGCGCGATTACTTTCCCACCCCGACGCTTTCGTTCGCCGAGCGGATCGACGCACCCACGCGCGTACTGCTCGGTCCGTGGCGCCACGCCATGCCACACCGAGCCCGAGAGACGACGATCGACTTCCGGCCGCGGGTTCGAGCGTGGTTCGATCACTTCCTGAAAGACGAGCCGGTCGCGGAGTCCGATCAGATAGAGGACGTCCGTTCGTGGCCGAAGATCGCGTTCTGGACCGAGCGCGAGGGTGGCGGCGTCGTCGAGGGCGGGACCTGGCGCGCGACGGAGACGTGGCCGCCATCGGAACAGACGTTCACCGTTCGCGCGACGGAAACCGGTCTCACGCCGACGGAACTCGACGACGGCGAGCGCCTCGAAGTCGAGTACGATCACGATCACACCGTCGGCATGTACTCGCCCGACGACCGACCGTTTTCGGTGCCCGCCGACGTCGATCCGGACGACCGCCGCTCGCTTACGTTCGAATCCGACCCGTTCGAGGACCCGATCGAGCTCACCGGCTCACCGACGGCGACCGTCACGCTCACCTCGAGCGTCGAAGATCCGATGCTCGTCGTTCGACTGACCGACGTCGCCCCGGACGGAACCACGCGTCTCGTCTCTCACGGACGGCTCCGATTGAGTCACAGGGACGGGCACGACGAACGGCGACTGCTCGACCCGGGAACGGAGTACACGGTCGACCTCCGGTTGAAACCGAAGTCGCACGTCTTCGAGACCGGACACCGCCTCAGACTCGCGATCAGCGCCGGGTTCTTTCCGCTCGTTCATCCGACCGCGAGAGAGCCCGGGCGATACACCGTGCGTTCGTCGACCGACGCGCCAACATCGGTCCGATTCCCCGGTGTCGCCCACACCGACGGCGTCTCGTTTCCCGACGCGATCGAAATGGGCGACCCAGACGAGGAACTCGTGCCGGCGTCCTCGCCGTACACCACGTCGAAACGAGGGAGATGGGAAACGAGCCGCAATCAGTTGACCGACGAGGCGACCGTTCGGACGACGATGGCCCACGCGATGGAGCTTCCCCACGGCGGGACGATGTCGTTCGACCAGGAGATCGAGGCGACCGCCGAACCCGACGACCCGACCGCGTACGTCGTCACGTCGGAAACCGAAGCGACCGTCGATTACGGGGCACAGCGTGCTCGTTCGGAGGTGACCTGCCGATTGACGCCGGACGTAACGCACTACTCCGTGACGACCACGTTCGACGATCACCTCGTCTTTCACAGGACGTGGCGGCGATAGACGAACCGGATCGTCGGTACAGAGACGAACGAATTCGGACGCGTCCGTTCCTCGCCGTCTCGTCACACCGTCTCGCTGATGTAAATTATCTGTCTGAGTACACATTTCAACTAACCAAAATCGCGCCATACAGGCTACACAAACCTTAATAGCTGAAGGTGCATGGTAGTGATTGTCATGCAATTAGAAGATCTCCCACTCTCGCGACGCGAGTTCGTTCTCGCGACTGGTGCAACCTCGGCGATGCTCGCAGGGTGTATCGGTGGAAACGGGTCGGACGATGAACAGGTGCTTCGAGTCGGACTCGAGTCGGACCCCCGGACGATCGATCCGGTCAGACACCTGAGTACACCCGATCGACAGGTGCTCAACAACGTCTTCAACAACATCGTCGCGCTGGATAACGACCTCGCGTTCGCCCCCGAGCTGGCGGTGGACTTACCGGAGACCGAACAGGACGGCGCGCGGTGGATCGTCGAGATCGATTCGGACGCCGAGTTTCACAACGGCGAGCCGGTGACGTTCGAGGACGTCGAGTACTCGATGACCCAGCCGGTGGTCGAAGACCGCGGCGACGCGGGCGACTACAACATGATCGAGTCGATCGAGGAGGTCGACGAGCACACGATCCAGTTCGACCTGGAAGAGCCCTACGCGCGATTTATGCTCTCGCTGAACACGCTGGTGGTGCCCAAAGACGTCCGCGAGGAGAACAAGGGCGCAGAAGACGAGTGGGCCGAGAACATCATCGGCAGCGGGCCGTACAAGTTCGTCGAGTGGGACGAAGGCGAGCGGGTGTTACTCGAGAAGAACGAGGACTACTGGATGGATATCGACCCGGGACTCGACGAAGTGGAGATTCTCGAGATCGAGGAGGCCTCGACGCGGGTTACCACGCTCGAAACCGACGAAACCGATCTGATTCAGGAGGTGCCGACGGACTTACAGGAAACGGTCAACTCGATGGATCACTCCTCGATGGAAATCGTCCAGGGTCTCAGGTGCAACTTCATCGCGTTCAACTGCATCGACGGGCCGACGGCCGATCCGCTCGTTCGCGAGGGAATCGACGCCTGTATCGACCTCGACAACGAGATCGACCTGCAGATCGGCGACGGAGGCGAACGAATGTTTTCGCCCATCCCATCCAGCCTCGCCGAAGAGTGGGATCTTCCCGTCGACGAGTGGGCGGAGATTCCCGCAGAAAAGGACCACGATCGAGCGGCCGAACTGTTAGACGAGGGCGGATTGGACCCCGATTACGAGCTGGACATCCTGGTGTCGGGCGACGACACGCTGGCGGTCTCGCTGGCGAACGAGATCGAAGCCGCCGGCTACTCGGCGAACGTCCAGAACTTAGAGTGGGGGACGTTCATCAGCACGTTCAACTCCGGCGACGCCGACGACATGAACATCTACTTCCTCGGGCTGTCGGGAGCGCCCGATCCCGGCGCGTTCATCAACACGCTCTACCACCCGAGCCGCGAGGGCGCCGACAACGGCCACTACTACCGCGACGACGAGTTGCTAGAGTGGATGGAGGGCGCCGACGCGACCGCCGACGAGGACGAACGCCGAGAGCTGTTCATCGACTCGGTCACGCGCGTCCTCGAAGAACGCGTCCACCTGCCGACGTACGAACAGATGGAAGCGTGGGGCGTCGCCGACCACGTCAACGACTTCCAACTCAACCCGCGGCCGTCGATCAACCCCCGGTTGACCAGCGAGTGGAACAACGTCGGTATCGACCGATAAGAACGAGCGTCGATTTCCCTCGGAACCGTCTGTTCTCCGTACCAGTTACAGCGGTTCCCAGCCGTGATCGGAGCCGTTCAACCGCTCCGATCCGTCGTCCGTGACGAGAACGATGTCTTCGACCCTGATTCCCCACTCCTCTGGCTCGTAAATCGCCGGCTCGACGGTCAACACCATTCCCTCCTCGAGTTCTAACCGATTGCCACCGTCCATGTACGAGCCGGACATGAGGTACGGCGGTTCGTGAATGCCCAACCCGAGGCCGTGTCCGGTCACGTGGAGGAACTGCCCTTCGTAGCCCGCTTCTTCGATAATCGAGCGGGCGGTCGCGTCGACGTCGGCGGCGACGACGCCGGGTTCGATCATCTCAATCGCGGCCTCCTGGGCCTCTCGGACCGTCTCGAACGCGTCGACGAATCCGGCGGGTGGGTCGCCGCCGGCCACGAGTACGCGAGATTGATCCGACAGATAGCCGTCGACCGAACAGCCGAAGTCGATGATCACCGGATCGCCGTCCTCGATCGTCCGATTGCTGTAGGCGTGGGGCGGGTGAGATCCGTTCGGTCCGCTCGCGACCTGCGTCGAGCCTCGATCACCGGCTCCGTATTTCCGAACGCGGTATTCGATCTCGGCTGCGAGTTCGTTTTCGGTCATCCCGACGACGTCGAGCGACCGAACCTCCTCGGAGACGGTGTCCGTGATGTCGGCGGCCTCTCGCATCTTGTCGATCTCACTCTCGCTCTTTCGCCGTCGGAGCGATAACATGAGATCGGTGGAAGTCGAAAACTCCGCGTCGAGGACCGACACGAGGTCGATCACGTACATCCCCCACATCTCCTCGTTGACGAGTACGGTCTCGGCGTCGGCGATGCCGATCTCCGCAACCGCCTCGCGTAGCTTCTCGATCGGGTCGTCGCTATCCTCCCAGATGTGCATCGTCGGGACCCACGACTGATTTTCGAGCTGTCGTCGGTACGGGTCCGGGGCGAAGTACGCCGGCTCCCCCTCGGCCGGGACGATAAGAAAGAGGTGGCGCTTTTGTTCTCTGGTCAGAAAGCCGCTCAGGTAGTACTGGTCGATTCCCTTCGAAAGAATTAGCGCATCGGCGTCACGCTCTCTCAGTAGCTTCTGTGCCCGTTCGGTTCGCTCTCGCCGATCGTCTGTGGGTTGGTATTGCACACCTCTATCTTCGCCGTTGGCGCGATAATAGTTAGGGTAGAATACCGTCACTGTACGACAATGAACCGTCTCTCAATTATTTTCTACCGCATATAGGGATTTAGCCGACCGAATGGAATTTTATCTGGGCGGAACGCGAACGTTGTCGTCAGGGTTCTCGCGGCTCGGCGATCTCGTCGATCACCTCGAAGACGGCGTCGATTTCCTCGTCGTACGTGAAGAAATGGGGTGCGACGCGGATGCCACCGGCCCGGCTGCTGACGTTGAATCCGCGCTCGTGGAGGTCCTTCGTCACCCGTTTTGCGTCGGCCACCTGCACGTTGACGAGCCCCCCTCGACGGTCGCTCTCGTGTGGCGTCGCGACCGAGAATCCGTAGCGTTCGGCGGTTTCGATCGCTCGATCGGTCAGGGAAACGACGCGGTCTCTGACGTTTTCGACCCCGAACTCGCGGATGGTCTCGATGCCGGCGGTGGCCGTGTACGCGTTCGATACCGCGGGCGTTCCGAGTTCGAAGCGCCGGGTTCCGTCCGCGTAGCCCGGCTCGTAGATGTCGAAGTCGAACGTCTCTTCCACCCCGAACCAGCCGCGACTCGTCGGTTCGAGCTGGTTGGCCAGCTCCTTTCTCACGTAGAGAAATGCGATCCCCGGCCCGCCGAGTAAGAACTTCAACGTCCCGGTCGTGAGCATATCGATGTTCTGTGCTTTGACGTCGATCGGGACGATCCCCGCCGACTGGTAGGCGTCGACGAACAGGTACCCACCGCGGTCGTGAACGGCGTCGGCGACCGATTCCACGTCGATGAGGCCGCCGGTGAACGGTGAGGCGTGGGCCGTACAGACCATGAGGGTGTCTTCGGTCAGCTGCTCGGCGTAGGACTCGACCGGCACGTACCGTCGATCACCCGGATCGGCAAATTTCAACGCGGCTCCCCGCTCGCGCTGGGCGTGCCAGAATTGCGGGACGGTCGGAAAGTCGAGCGTGGACGTGACGACTTCGTGTCTGTCCGTATAGTCGAACGCGCTCGCCACCTGTGAAATGGCCGAGGTCGCACTCGAAACGACGGCGATTTCGTCGGGTTCGGCGTTGATGAGCGCGGCGAAGCTCTCCTTTGCGTCTTCGACGGCCACCAGCCACTCGTCCCACGGCCGAGCCTTCGTCACCCAGTATCGCTCGTACTCCCGCCGGGCCTCCAGGCCGCTCCGTGGAACCGGACCGACGGAACAGTTTCGGAGATGGACCCAGCCTTCGTCGGCGATGGCCGGAAACCGGTCACGCCACGACTCGATTGACATAGTATCGCACGTATTTACGCTGAGTACACATAAATGAACGCAGTGCTGTCGGCCCGTCTACTCCTAAATTGTTTGATTCACATCATCATTTCCGGGCGCTCCGGTGCCGACTACGGACTCGAAACTCTCGGGAACCCGACCGGCGTCCTCGCGTTATCTGGAGACGTGTTCTAGTTCCCACTCGTCGGCCGGGATGACGGCCTCGGCGTCGGCTTCGATTCGCATCCCGTCGAGGCCCACGCTCGGCGATGTGATCATCGTGCTCGCCGGCAGGTGATCGTCGGGCAGGACCGATTCGCGGACGCGGCAGGTCTCGATGTACTCGTCGTCGTCGAGTGCTTCGGTGACGAGTTCGAGCCTGACGACGTCGCGCAGGTCACCGCCGGCGAGCGCCAGTAACTCTTCGATCGTATCGAGGACGTATTGGAGCTGTTTCGCGACGTCGTCGGGCGCGACGACGTCCCCGTTCGAATCCAGCGGACCGGTCCCCGAGACGTACAGCTGCTTGTGCGTCCCGTGATCGACGACCACCGCCTCCGAGTGCGGGAGGCCGCTAACGCCGTCGACGGAATCGAACACCGACAGGTCGCTCCCGACGTCAGCACCGATAACGGTCTTTTTCATACGAAATCGATCGCAGAGCGTCTACTTTATGCTATTGTGTAGCACCTAACGAGTTCGTCGACGCGATCCGCTCGAACCTCTCGGATTCGTAATCACTTCAACGGCCGGTAGCCGGTAAACCAGGGTTTAATAGACGACGCTCGCTTCTAGCAGTGAATGTCTATCGAATCCTGGAGAGCTAGATTTCCCGAGATTTCGACGGGAGATCGAATCCACCTGAACAACTGTTCGGTCGGCCCCATCCCCGAAACCGGGCTGGAGGCGGCGGATGCGTTCAAACGCTCGTTAGTCGAGGAGATCAATCCGTGGGAGGCGTGGCTCGAGACGGTCGACGAGGCCGTCGAACGCTTCGCCGAACTCATCAACGCCGACGTCGACGAGGTCGCGATCATGACGAGCGCGACGCAGGCGATTTCTGGCGTGGCGAGCGCGTTCGACTTCGACGAGCGAGACGAAGTCGTCACGTCGGACCTCGACTTCCCGACCGTTCCGCACGTCTGGCACGCACACGAATCGCGGGGTGCGACCGTTCGATACGCTGAATCGGGCGACCGTCACCACGTGCCGGCCGAGGCGTACATCGAGGAGCTCTCTGACCGAACCCAGCTGGTCTGTACGGCCCACGCCTATCCGTTCACCGGCGGGTTACTGGACGTCGAACCCGTCGCAGACGCCGTTCACGACCGGGGTGGGTACCTCTTTCTGGACGCCTACCAGTCGGCGGGGATCGTTCCGATCGACGTCAAAGCACAGAACATCGACATGCTCACGGCCGGCTCGCCGAAATTCTTACTCGGCGGACCCGGCATGGCGTTCCTGTACGTCGACCGTGACGTCGCGAACGAACTCGAACCCACCGCGAGGGGCTGGTTCGGCGTCAAGGACCGATTCGACTTTCCCCTCCGCGATCCGGAGTACGCACCCGGCACTCGTCGCTTCGAGATGGGGACGCCGCCCGTTCCGAGCGCGTTCACCGCCAATGCCGGTCTGGAAACCCTCCTCGAGTACGGCATCGAGAACGTCAGAGAGCGCGTCGTCGAGACCTCCGGCCACCTGATCGAGGCGGCCGAAGCACGGGGGTATTCCGTAGCGACGCCGCGCGACGACGAGCGACGGGCCGGCGTCGTCAACGTGCAGGTCGAAAACCCGGACGCGACACTGGAGGCCCTCCACGAGCGAAACGTCAAGGTGAGCGGTCGAAACGGCGGCATCCGTGCGGGCGTCCACTTTTTCAACACCGAATCGGAGATGGACGCGTTCGTCGACGTCCTGGACGACGTGACGAACCCGCGGTAAGCCGAGCGCCAGGACCCGGTCGCCGTTCGACCGGGCATCCTCGCGCGTTCGAATCTGCGTCGAAATTCGGTCGATCGTCCACGCCCGGCTCGAATCTGCGTCGAAATCCGACTATTCGTTTGCTACCTGCTCAAACTGTATCGAAATCCGATCCGTGAGCAACGCGAGTAGTCGGTGACAATCCGGGCGAAGCGATCTCGATTCGACGACCAGGAGGAGTCGGGAGCCGTCTCACCAGCCAGCGGGCGAGCCCGATCTTACGGATCGGATCGGACGGTCGGTATCTCGGCTCCCTCGTCGGTGATCACGACGTTTCCGTTCGTGGTGACCGTCGCGACCTTCTCCGGCGGAACGATCGTCGTCGAACCCGTTTCCTTGAGGATCGCGGGACCATCGACCGTCTCTCCGACGGCGAGGTACCGGCGATCGTGTACGTCGGCCGAGACGAATCCGGTCTCCGAGAAGTAGACGTCGCGTTCGTCGAGCCGGCTGTCTCCGTCGGCGGCGACCGTCGCCGGATCGTAGCCGGCCGACTCAACCGTTCCGGACACCCGGAGGATCACGGTCTCGACCGGTTCGGACCGGCGCGCGTGTCCGTACATTCGCCGGTGCATCTCGTGGAAGGCCTCCGTCGTCCGGGAGAATACGTCCGCGTCGATCGGCTCGCTCGTATCGGCGGGGACGGGAACGGTCAACTCGTACGATTGGCCCGCATAGCGCATGTCGATGGCGCGTTCTGCGGTGACGTCGTCCGGTTCGAAATTCTGCTCGGTAAAGCGCTCGAACACCGTCGAGACGAGTTCGTCGAACTGCTCGTTCACCGTCTCTAGATCGAGTTCCGACTTTCGATACGAGTGGGATTCGTCGACGCGAACGTCGGCGACGAGCAGCCCGTTCGCCGAGAAGACGCCCGGATTGTTTGGAACGAGGACGCCTTGCATGTCCATCGCGTCGGCGACCGGCACGGAGTGAAGCGGGCCCGCGCCGCCGAACCCGACCAGCACGTAGTCGCTCGGGTCCTCGCCTCGTTCGACGGTCACTCGCCTGATTTCGCGCGTGAGACTCGCGTTCGAGACGTTGACGACGCTCTGGGCCGCCTCCTCGACCGACTGACCGAGCGGCTCGGCGATCTGCTCTCTGAACAACTCGCGAGTCCGATCGACGACCAGGTCGACGTCGCCGCCGATGAAGCTGCTCGGATCGATTCGACCGAGCAGGAGGTTCGCATCGGTGAGCGTCGCCCGCTCGCCCCCGCGATCGTAACAGATCGGACCGGGGTCGGCTCCCGAGCTCTCCGGCCCGACGCGGAGGGCGCCACCGTCGTCGACCCTCGTGATGCTTCCCCCGCCGGCGCCGACCGTACTGAGGTCGATCATCGGCGTCTTGATCGGGAGGTTGTTGATCTCGCTCTCGGTCGTTCGGACGATTTCGCCGTCCCTGACGATGCTGACGTCGGTACTCGTTCCGCCCATGTCCATGCCGATCGCGTTCGGATACCCCACCTGCGCGCTGGTGTGTCGGGTGGCGACGGCGCCGGCCGCCGGCCCCGAAAGGACCGTTCGGATCGCGTTCTCCGTCGCTTGCCCCGCTCGAAGGAGTCCGCCGCCGGTGTGCATGATGTTCAACGGCACGTCGATGCCGCGCGATTCGAGCTCGGACTCTAAGTTGTTGATGTAGTCGCGGATCTTCACTTTCACCGCCTCGTTCAGGGCGGTCGTGATGGTCCGCTCGTACTCGCGAATCTCCGGATACACGTCCGATGAGAGGGCGTAGGAGGTGTCGTCGGCGTGGCGTTCGATCAACGAACCGACCTGCTGTTCGTGGTCGCCGTTGAGATACGAGTACAGCATCGAGACGACGATCGATTCGACGTTTTCGTCCGTGAGTGTCTCGATCGCCGCCCGCGCCGCCTCCTCGTCGAGCGCTTCGATCTCCTCGCCGCTGTAATCGAGCCTCCCGGGGACTTCCGTTCGGAGGTGACGCGGGATAACCGCGGGCGGCTTATCGGTAAACAGGTTGTACAGCTCGGGACGCGTTTGATCGCCGATCTCGATCACGTCGCGCAGGCCGTCGTTCGTTATCAGGCCGATTTTCGGCAGTTCCCCCTCGAGCACCGCGTTCGTCCCCACCGTCGTCCCGTGGCTCAAAAACCCGACGTTCTCCTCGCGTTCGTCGTTCTCTTCTAAGGCTTTCGTGACGCCGGTGATCACGCCCCGTTCGAACGCGTCGGGGGTCGACGGCGTTTTGGTGGTGTAGACGGTGTTGCCCGCCTCGTCGAACAGCACGATATCGGTGAACGTTCCGCCGATGTCTACGCCGAGTCGAAGGCTCATTGGCCACCACCTCCCGAGCGAGCGGCGGTCCCATCTCCCGCCCGATCGTCACGGGCGGACGCTCCCGGGCGTGCCGTCGTCGGCTCCGACCCGTTCGCTTCGCTCCCTTCGGCGTCACCGCGCCGTTCGCTGCGTAGGCGTTCAGTCTCCTCCAGATCGATCTCCCGGTTCGATCGGTCGACGACGACGCCGTATACGTCCCGGGCCTTCTCTACGGATACCTTCTCGTCGATCACGTCCTGCAAGACCAATTCCGGGTCGCGCTCGAGCGGACTCCCGTAGCCACCGCCGCCGGGCGTCTGAATGCTCGCGACCTGTCCGGCGTCCAGCCTCGTCGTCGACTTGGAACCGACCTCCCGTTCTTCGCCCGTGTCCGGATCGATCACGTACCTCGCCGGTTTCGCGTCTTCGCCGCCGAAGAGCCCCCACGGGGCGAACTTCGAGCGATCGGACAGCACGGTGAACGAGGACTCGTGGTCGTAAAACTCCATATCGCGGCGGACGCCGAGTCCCCCGCGAAACCGACCGGCTCCCTCCGAGTCCTGGCGCAGCTCGTACGCTCGGACGTACATCGGAATCTCCCCTTCGATCTCCTCGATCGGGCTGTTTGCGGTGTTTTGCAGGTGCGGTTGGACGGCGTCCATGCCGTCTTTCGTCGGGCGGGCGCCGTAGCCGCCGGCGAACGTTTCGTAGTAGACGTAGGATTCGCCGTCGCGCGGATCGGTTCCACCGTAGGCGACGTTCACGACGGTTCCCTTCGTCGCGGCGATGACGCGGTCTGGGATCGCCTCAGAGAGGCACTTTATGACGAGGTCGGGGACGCGCTGGGTAACCTCGCCGGTCGCGGCGATCGGCGCGTTCTCGTCCGGATTGACCATCGATCCCTCGGGCGTGATCAGTTCGAACGGGCGATAGAACCCCTCGTTCTGGGGCAGATCTTCCTCGAACAGGCTGCGGATCGCCATCATGACGGCGGCGAAGACGGTGGAGGGATTCGAGTTGAGCGGCCCGCGGTTCTGGTCGGCCGTTCCCGTGAAGTCGAAGGTCAGCTCGTCGCCGTCGATTCGCACCTCGAGTTCGAGTTTAACGGGTTCGTCGACGATACCGTCGCCGTCGAGGTAATCCGTCGCGTGGTAGTGGCCGTCCGGCAGTCGGTCGATCTCCGCGCGCACTCGCTGCTCGGTGTACTCCAGCAACTCGTCGATGTGTGCGCCGAGCGCTTCGCGCTGATACGCTTCGAACACCTCGGTGTAGCGTCGGGACCCGATCTGGTTCGCGCCGAGCTGGGCGTGGTAGTCGCCGACGCGCTGTTTGGCTCCTCGAACGTTTCGCGTGAGGACGCGAAGCATCTCTTCGTCGTACTCCCAGCCTCGAACCGCCTTCATGCCGGGCATGATCAGCCCCTCGCCGTAGAGGCTCGTACTGTCGGACGGGATCCCGCCGGGCGTTTCTCCGCCGATGTCGACGTGGTGTGCGTCGTTCCCGACGAATCCGATCACCTCGCCGTCGTGGAACACCGGCGAGATCAACATCACGTCTGGCAGGTGGACGGCGCCACCCTGGGCCGGATCGTTCAGAAGGAATCCGTCGCCCGGCTCCAGGTCCCCCTTTCGTTCTTCCATGATCGCTGGGGTCGCGTACAGAAGTGCCGCAACCTGGGAGGGAGCCGCGGTAAACTGAGCGATGTGGCGACAGTCGGCGTCGAACAGCGCACAGGAGTAATCCCGCCTGATCTTGATGTTAGTCGAGTAGGAGGTCCGCTCTAAGGTCACTCCCATCTCCTCTACAATTCCCTGTAATTCGTGACGGAATATCTCGAGTTCGTCACCAGAAACCATGCTAACGGCTTTCGAAGGAGCGGAGTTAACACTACCGTCTTACTGTTTCAACGAAGACATATAGGAAATATGTGAATATAGGTGGTGTGTCACGTCGGGGTGCGCGCACTCTCGCGATACTATCTGCGGTATTCGGGTGATTGATGGCTCGAAACGCCGAATCTCTGTTTCTCCATCACGTAAAAATCATCCGTCACTTCTCGGCTGCAGACAGCGACTCGAAATACGTGACAACTTCTTTTACTGAAACGACGTCGCCGATCCGTGCGTGGATGTCGACCAAACTCGCTTCGGCCTGGTCGGGCGACCGGTCGCCGACGGCCCGGTCGGGGACGATGACGCGATACCCTCTGGCACACCCGTCAGTCGCCGTGGCTCGAATACAGCCGCTCGTCGAGCAGCCCGAAAGAATCAGGGTGTCTATCTCCCACGCGTTCAACAGCGTGGCCAGCTCCGTCTCGTGGAAGGCGTTCGCCTGGTGTTTGTCGACGATCGCGTGCTCGTCTCCGACACACAATCGATCGTCGAGCGAGCCGGATTCCGTCTCGGGATCGTACGCCGAGGGATCGGCGTTCAGTTTCGCCCACTTGCCGATCAGTTCCCGATTGGGATACGGGACGTTCCGAACGAATACGACGGGAAATCCGCCCCGGTCGGCCGCGGAAACGAGTTCGTTCGAGGCCGATATCACCGCGGACAGATCCGTTCCGTGATAGTCGTCCTCGCGCGTGAGTACGTTCTGCAGGTCGATGACGACCACCGCCGGCCGTTTCCCGAACCCGATACGCTGACTCGACAACCCGACCCGGTCTTCGATCGTTTCAGCGTCGATTCGCTCCATCTCTACGAGGTACTCGACGCATTCGACTATGACACTACTGGCTCGAACCCGACAGGAACTTTCGGCGGAGACCCACCGACGGTGTGGTAACTTACGTGCCGGCGCCGCCGTCGAGCACCGCTTTGAGTCCCTCCTCGATGCGCGGCGGATTCGGCAGGTAGTAATCTTCCATCCCGAGCATCGGGATCGGGACGTCGAAGCCGGTCACTCGCTCGATCGGCGCCTCGAGGTACATCAGCGCGTCCTCGTTGATGGTTGCGACGAGCTCGGCGGCGAACCCGCCCGTCTTTGGCCCCTCGTGAACTACCGCCACCTTCCCGGTTTTCTTCACCGACTCGACGATCGTTTCGCGGTCGAGCGGCGAGATCGTCCGCAGATCGATCACCTCGATCGAGATGTCGCGTTCGGCCTCGAGATTCTCGGCCGCCGCCATCGTTTCTGGCATCATCGAACCCCAGGAGATGACGGTGATATCCTCGCCCTCGGTCCGGACCGCGGCTTCGCCGAGCGGAATCGTGTACTCCTCTTCGGGAACCGGTTCGCGGAACGATCGGTAGAGGCGTTTCGGTTCGAGGAACAAGACCGGATCGGGATTCTCGATCGCCGAGAGGAGCAACCCCTTCGTGTCGGCGGGGGTACTCGGAACGACCACCTGCAGGCCCGGAATGTGGGCGTAGGCGGCTTCGAGGCTCTCTGAGTGATGTTCGAGCGCGCGCACCCCGCCGCCGTAGGGAGCCCGGATGACCATCGGCGCGCTCATCTCTCCGCGCGTTCGCCACCGGATTCGGCTGGCCATCGAGACCAGTTGATTGAACGTCGGTGGAAGGAATCCGGAGAATTGAATCTCTGCAACCGGCCGATACCCGTACATCGCCAGTCCGACGGCCGAGCCGGCGATCGCGATCTCCGTGATCGGGGTATCCAGGACGCGTTTGGGGCCGAACTCGTCTTTGAGCCCCTGCGTGGCTCGAAAGACGCCGCCCGTTTCCGCGACGTCCTCACCGTAGACGACGACGTTCTCGTCGCCCGCCATCGCGGTGTGCAGTGCATCGTTCACCGACTCGACGATTGTTGCGTTCATTGGTGATCACCCCTTCGGTCGGTGTTCGATGAAATCGTACGCGTCCGGTCGCTCGTCCAGGAACTGTTCAAATTCCGCCAGCTGCCGTTCGAGTTCGGGGGGCGTCTCGTCGTACACGTATTTGAACATCTCCTCGACGCCGCCCGATTCGTACGCGTCGGCCGCTTCTTTCGCCCGGTCGAACTCGGCGTTGGCCTCCTCCCGGATCTCGTCGGGGTCGACCCGATCCCAGACGCCGCGCTGGCGGAGAAATCGCTCGAACCGACCGACGGGCTCTTTTTCTTCCCATCGATCGACCTCCTCGTCGCGACGATAGAGCGACGGATCGTCGTTCGTCGTGTGGGCGTCGAGTCGGTAGGTCACCGCTTCGACGATGGTCGGGTTCCCATCTGCGACGTGGGCTCTGGCCGTTCGAACCGCATCGTAGACGGCGAGAACGTCGTTACCGTCGACTCGTATCCCGTTCAACCCGTACGCGATCCCCTTCTGTGCGACCGTTTTCGCCCCGGTCTGGCGCTCGAACGGCGCGGAGATAGAGTACCCGTTGTTCTGACAGTAAAACAGCGTCGGCGTATCCATCACGCTGGCTAAGTTCATGCCGGCCTGATACTCGCCGGTGCTCGGATGGCCGTCGCCGTGATACAGCGCCGAGATCGAATCCGCGTCGTCGAGGGCCATCCCCCAGGAAAAGCCGACCCCGACCGGGATGTGCGTCCCGATCGCGATCGCCGGGGGGAACGTCCGGTTCGCCCGCTGTTTGTTCGCGTCCTCGACGCCGCGCCAGTACAGGAGTAGATCGCGCAACGGCATCCCCTGGATGCACAGGGCGGTCGCCTCCCGACCGTACGGAAACAGCCAGTCCGGTTCCTCGAGTGCGTACGCACAGCCGACGATGCTCGCTTCTTGCCCGCGCCCCGAAGCGTAGGTCCCCATCTCTCCACGTCGCTGGAGCTTCACCATCCTGACGTCGATGACCTGCTGGAGGACCATCCACCGGTAGAGTTCGATCAGTTCGTCGTCGGTGAGTGCGGGTACGCGCTCTGGGTCGTACGTCCCGTCCTCGTCGACGATTTGATACCTCGGCGGCAACTCGGACGGTTCGGTGAGCGTACACTCCGCGATGGACTGGCTCGTGTTCCCGTCTAGAATCCGGCTATCGGTGTGATCCACAACCTCGCCCATTATCACGTGCAGTATTTTTTAGAATCCTCTTAGGTGTTGGGATGGCAAATGTCATGTGTGCAGAAACTGCACTAACTTCGTTCAATGTTTGGTGATAGTGCTCCAAAAACGTGACAAAATGGGCTGGTATCTCGCTTCCACCCGTCACTGTCCATCGGGTGTGCAGTCGTCGAGCCCTCTCGGTTCCTATCGAGGTGACGGGCCCGACGCGCCGACTACCGCTCGTTCCACTCGGGTTCTCGATCCTCGAGCTGAGCCGAGATACCCTCGCGGTAGTAGGGATCCTCGCGTGCGCTTTCGAGGGCGATCGCTTCGAGGTAGGACCGACTCGCCCGGGGCGACATCTCGGCGGCGGCGTAGATGCCGCGTTTGGCTTTTTCGACGATTTCGGGCGGTTTCTCGCGCAACGAGTCGACGACGCGAGCCACCTCGTCGTCGAGGTCGTCGGCGGGGACTGCGCGGGCGACGAGGCCGCGATCGGCGGCCTCGCGACCGGAGATGGGGTCGCCCGTGAGGATCATGTCGAGCGTCTTGGTGAGTCCGACCGTCTCCTGGAGGATCGGCGGCGAGAAGTGGTTGACGATGCCCAGGCCGGTTTCGGGCTGGCCGAGTCTCGCATCCTCGGCGGCGATCGGAATGTCGGTGTGCAAGACGAGATCGAAGCCGCCGCCGAGCGCCCAGCCGTCGACCCTGGCGACGGTCGGGACGGACAGCCCCATCATGGCCTCGAACAGCTCGTTCCAGCTCTCGGTGAACGGAGAGAGCGCGTAGTCGAGGTCGCGAACTTCGCCGATGTCGCCGCCGGCACAGAAGACGTCGCCCTCGCTACTGAAGACGACGACGCGGACGTCGTCGCGCTCGCCGTACTCGCGGACGCGTTCGATGATCGCGTCTTTCGTCTCGAGATCGACGGCGTTCAACGCCGACGGTCGTTGCAACTCGATCCGCCCGACGCCGTCCTCGACGGCGAACCCGGCGTTGACCATAGCGAGAGCCTCGCCGCGACATTCCGTTAGTGTTTCGACCCCGGTGATCCGCTCGACGCGCTACTGTACGGTACTGCCGCCGTCGACGACGAGCGTCTCGCCGGTGACGTAGGAGGCCATGTCGCTCGCCAGAAAGCAGACGGCGTCGGCGACTTCTTCGGGTCTGGCGAACCGGCCGGCGGGCGTCCGATCGACGAGTCGGTCGTAGAGCTCGTCGTTCTCCTGGACGGGCTGGGTGAGGTCGGTGTCGACGTATCCGGGAGCGACGGCGTTGACGCGGACGTCCGGCGCCCAGTCGAGCGCGGCGCTCTTCGTGAAGCCGACGAGTCCGTGTTTCGAGGCGACGTAGCCGTGCTGGCGCTTGATCCCGACGACGCCGGCGGTGCTGGCGACGTTGACGACCGCGCCGCCGCCGTCCAACAGGGCGTCGCCGGCCGCCCGCGTGCAGGTGATCGCTCCCTCGAGGTTGACCTCGAGGACATCCCCGACGGCGTCGGTGTCGAGCGCTTCGGGCCGCCCCATCGCCGAGACGGGGTTGATGCCCGCGTTGTTGACGAGAACGTCGATCCCGCCGAGCTCGTCGACGACGCGGGAAACGAGCGCATCGACCGCGTCGTCGTCGGTGACGTCGGTCGGCTGTTCGAGGCTGTCGGCACCCAGCTCGCGTACCGCGTCAGCCGCCTCGGCGACGTCCTCGTCGGTCCGAGAGACGGGAACCACGTCCGCGCCCGCGACCGCTACCGCCTCCGCGACGGCCCGGCCGATGCCCCGCGTCCCGCCGGTGACGATCGCGACGCGGCCGTCGAGGTCCGGGCCGACGGATGCCGGCGGTCGTCGGTCTGTCGACTCGTCCGCACTCATCGTCCCCACCGTCCGTCGAGAGAGTCTCCCATCACGATGCGAACCCTGTGTCGGCGGAGACAAAGCGTTTTCCGCTCTCGGGCGGTCGGTCGGTTACTCGGTCGGACGCCCGCGTGTGAACCGGCCGGATCGACACCGCGTCGTGCTGCCGTTCGACACGTCAGACGAGTCGCCGGTCTCGACTGACCTCGGCGCGACCGGCCCCGGTAAACGTCTCGCCCCGCTGACGCGTGGCGTTAATCTGTCCCCGGCCGGTCGCGAAACCGTGGGTCACCTTCATGTCCGTGCCGTTCTAGTCCCAGACTGATGGACAAAGAGATCGTGACGCCGCCGGAATTGGCGGAGCCTCGCGGCTTCAACCACGGCTTTCTGATCGAGGGCGGAAAGACACTCTACCTCGCGGGACAGGACGCGACCGGGTCGGACGGCGAGATCGTCGCCCCCGGCGATCTCGTCTCGCAGTTCGAGCAGGTGATGTCGAACCTGGCGGCCGTCGTCGAGGAAGCCGGCGGCACGAGCGAAGACATCGTGAAGCTGAACGTCTACGTCGCCGATCGCGACGAGTACCGCGACAACCTCTCCGAAGTCGGCGAGATCTTCGCCGAGTACGTCGACGACTACCCGGCGATGGCGCTGTTCGAGGTGAGCGCGTTCTACGAGGCCGACGCGCTGATCGAGATGGAGGGCTTCGCCGTCCTCGACGACGAACCGGGTCGGACGGGAGACGACGAATCGACACCGGACGGCGATCGGTCGTCGGATCGACGATGATCGAACGATTCGCCCTCGAGGATCGCCACGTCGCCCAGCGAGAACGGGTGCGAGAGTTCTGTGAGCGGGCGGTCGAGCCGGTCGTCGACGCACACGAGACGTCGGGAGAATTCCCGGAGGAGCTCGTTCGTCGTCTCGGCGACGAGGCGTTCATCGGGGTTCCGTACCCGACGGACGTCGGCGGCGCCGGTCAGGACTTTCGTTCGTTCGCGATCACGGTCGAGGAGCTAGCGCGTTCGTGGAAGTTGCTCGCGGGGGCCGTCAACATCGCCTGCGGCCTCGTCGGGTACCCGCTCTCCGAGTTCGGCGACGACCGCCAGCGCGAGGAGTGGCTGGCGAACGTCTGTACCGGCGAGTGGATTCCGGCGTTCGCGCTCACCGAACCGGGGTCGGGCAGCGACGCCGGCTCGCTCGAGACGACGGCCCGACGCGAGGGCGACGAGTGGGTGATCGACGGGCACAAGTGGTGGACCACCCACGGCGCGATCGCCGACCTGCTGTTGATCGTCGCGCGAACGGATCCGGACGAATCGGGCCACGCCGGCATCAGCCTCATCGGCGTCCCGAATCCGCACGAGCGCGACGGAATCGAGGTGATCCGGGACATTCCGTGCATGGAGGGCGACGTCGCCATCGAGAGCGAACTCCGATTCGACGGGCTCCGGGTCCCCGCGGCAAACCTCGTCGGCGAGGAGGGTCGCGGCTTTCGCTACATCATGGAGGGGCTCGACATCGGCCGGCTGGGGACGGCCGCCCAGGGCGTGGGCATCGCCGAGGGCGCGTTCGCCGCGAGTCGCGAGTTCGCGGGCGAGCGCGAACAGTTCGGCCAGCCGATCGCGGAATTCCAGGGCGTGGGCTTTTCGCTCGCCGATATGGCGTCTCGAACGGAGGCGGCCCGACTACTCACGCTGTCGGCGGCCGACCAGCGCGACCGCGGCGAGCGCATCACGCAGGCGGCGGCGATGGCGAAGACGTTCGCGACCGACGCGGCGATGGAGATTGCGACCGACGCCGTCCAGGTACACGGCGCCCGGGGCTACTCGACCGACTACCCCGTCGAACGCTACATGCGCGAGGCGAAAGGGACCCAGATCTACGACGGCACGAACGAGATCAACCGCCTCGTGATCGCAAACCGAATGTACGAGTGAGCGACTACGAGAACGAGACTTCCAACCTATGACACCCCACCTCTTCTTCGAAGACATCGCCGTCGACGACGCCTGGGAGGCCGGCACCGCGACCATCACCGAGTCGGAACTCCTCGAGTTCGCCGAGCGGTACGACCCGCAGGCGTTTCACGTCGACGAGGCCGCGGCCGAACGCAACTTCGGCGGACTCATCACGAGCGGCTGGCACACCGCCGCGGCGTGTATGCGCCCGTTCGTCGACGCCGTTCTCACCGACATCGCCGTCGTCGCGGCCGCCGGCGTCGACGACCTCCGGTGGCACGCACCGGTTCGCCCCGACGATACGCTTTCGGTCACCGCGACCGTCGTCGAGAAAGCACCCTGGAACGACGAGCGGGGGCGCGTCTCGTTTCGAATCGAGGCCCACAATCAGGACGGCGAACTGGTCCACTCGCGGACCGATCTGGTGATCGTCGAACGTCAGTGACGGATCGCCGCCGGTCAACGCCTTCGTCATCTCCTCGCTGTCGCCTCTCTTCGATCGTTTCTCCGGTCCCCGTACCCACTACTCACGGCACACACCGCTCGTCTACGTCCGACTCTTCCCGGCCGCCGATCGTCGACCGACGTGTTCGACGAATCTATTTATATTCCGGCCGGGAACTAGCCCAATGAAATGGCCGATTCACGCCCGAGCGTTCGACCCGACCCGCCCGGTGTCGGGACGGTAGCCCTGGCGTGCTTTTCACTTCTGTCCGTGGCGATTGTCGCCGGGACGCGTCACGTTCTGTGGCCCTGGATCGCGTTCGGTACGATCGTCATGGCGGGACTGACCGGTCCGATCGCCCACGCCCGAACCTGGGACTGGCTGTTCGATCGAAAATCGGTTTCGGCGGGCGTACTGATGGGCTGTACGCTGTTCGCGATCGGGACGCCGCTTCTGATCGGCGAATCCGCCGAGGCGTCGATGAGCGTCGTCTACGGCGGCGTCATCGGCGGGTCGGTCGTAACGATCGGTTCGTTCGTGCGTGGTTCTGGGAGGTGACGGTGCGCCACGGTGGAAGGCTCCCGGCGGGTACTCGACAGATCGACGCTCGGTGCGTCGTTCGAACCGGCCTGACTCGCATCGACCAGTCCGGAAACTACCGCCACTGCGTTGCTGCGAGCAAAAGCGCTTACCCGGTGGGGCGAAAACCGATCACCGACCGATGGGACCGACCACGCCGGCGTTCGAACGCGGGGCTGTACTCTCCGAGTCCGCTCGTGGTCTGTTCGCCGGCCGACACGCACGTTCGCTCTCGCTGTGGGTAATACTCGGCGATGTATCAACCCCCGACGGAGCGTGGGTAATGCAGTGATCCGTCGATCCCTCTCAGCCTTCGCGCCCGGCCTCGCGTTGCTCGGTGCAATCGCCGTCGTCGCGTCCGCGCTCGCGTCGCTCGTCGGCGTGACTCCCATCCTCCTCTCGATCCTGCTCGGACTTGTACTCGGCAACACCGTTTCGCTCTCGCCGGCCTATCGGCCGGGTATCGAGACGCACACGCGCTGGCTCGAGGCGGGAATCGTCCTGCTCGGTGCGACGATCGCCGTCGATCAGATCGCGGCGTCGGGCGTCGCGTTGCTGGCGCTGATCGTCGGCGTCGTCTGCTGTAGCATCCTGCTCGTCGAGGTACTCACGCGCGTCGTCTTCGGACTGAAGGGCGAACTTCCCTCCCTGCTCGCCGCCGGAATGAGCGTTTGCGGGGTTTCGGCGGTCGTCGCCGTCGCCGGGGCTATACGCGCAGACGAACGAACCATCGCGTACGTGGTGACCGGAATCGTCCTGTTCGATACGATCACGCTCTTCGCCTACCCGGTCGTGGGGACGCTACTCGGCTTGCCGGACCGCGTGTTCGGCATCTGGGCGGGCGTCAGTATGCTGAGTACGGGGCCCGCCACGGCCGCCGGCTTTACGTACTCGACCGAAGCGGGCGAGTGGGCCACCCTGACGAAGCTCACCCGCAACGCGTTGATCGGGTTCGTCGCACTCGCGTACGCGATGGTCTACGCCCGGGAAGCGACGAGCGCCTCGCGCGTCTCACACCTGCGTACGCTGTGGGAGACGCTTCCGACGTTCGTCGTCGGGTTCACCGTCCTGCTCGTCCTCTCTGCGATGGGGCTCTTTTCGGACCGGCAGGTCGAGATACTGGAGACGACCTACACCTGGCTGTTCGTCGTGGCTTTCGCCGGTCTCGGTCTCTCGATCCGGGCGCGACAGCTTCGAACCGTCGGCGTAACGCCGATCGCGATCATGGCGGTCGGGCTCGCGACGATCAGCGCACTCTCGCTCGGGGTCGTCTTCGTCGTCTTCGGCGGTTGATCGACGGAACCCGGATAGCCGTCGGTCTACCCGAGTGACGACGTCGCGGTCTCCGATCCGATCGGACCCACGTATAACTGATCGGTCGAAGATATTCGCCCGAATTCCCGCGTGCTCCCACGGTGTGGGAACCACCTCTACCCCTTGATAGTGTGGGGTTTGAAGGTGGCGTTGTACATGACTCATCTCGATCGAGCCCTTGATCGACGGACCGTTTTGACGATGACCGGGGCGGGTGCGCTGGCCACGCTTGCCGGTTGTATCGGCTCTAGCGACGAAGACGACGAGGCGCCGTCAACACCCGACGAGTCGGAGAGCGGATCCGGCGACGACGGTCCGCTGACCGACTACGACTACACCGCGCCGCCGCCGATCGTCGACCTCCACGAGCAGGGCTACGAGTCGACGCTCAAGACCGTCCCGGCCCGTCACCAGTTAGTGGCCGACGGAGCCGAAGGGGGACCGATCACGCTGGAGGAAGTCTGGGCGTTCCAGGCCGACGATCACGCGCCGAGTGTTCCGGGGCCGATTTATCGGGTTCCTGAAGGAGAGACCGTCGAACTCACCTACGAGAACACGGAACACAACCACGACCACACGCTTCACGTACACGCGGTAAACAAATCGTGGCACGACGACGGCGCACCCGACACGACGGGCCACGAGATGGTCCACCCCGGAGAGTCGGGAATCTACACGATCGAGGCCGACGTCCCGGGGACGCACTTCTATCACTGTCACGTCCAGACGGACACGCACCTCGAAATGGGAATGTACGGCATCTTCCACGTCATCCCCGAAGATCGCGAGAAACCCGACCGCGAGTACTTCCTGACGATCCGTGACTGGGACACCCGCCTCCACGACCAGTACGCCGGCGGCGATTCGGAGTACGATCCGGTTGATCGACGGACCGACACCTACACGATCAACGGCCGGTGCGCCCCGACGACGTTCCACCCCGAACTCGGGACCCCGCTCATCGTCGAGGAGGGCGAGCGGGTCAGACTGCACGTCGTCAACGCCGGCTACGATTCTCATCCGTTCCACACCCACCGTCACCGCTTCCAGACGGTCCGGAAAGACGGCGGTCGGATCGACCCAGTCGCCCGTCACGACGAGGACGTGGTCACCATCGGACCCGCCGAGCGATACACGATCGAGTTCGACGCCGACGCAGAGCCCGGGCTGTACCCAGTCCACTGTCACAAGGTCGACCACGTCACGAACCAGGGCGTCTACGCCGGCGGGATGTTGACCTCCATCGTCTACGAATCCGCGATGGAGACGGAGGAGTTCGCGGCCGTCATGGACGAGGCCGGCTTCGAGGGCTAACTGACCGATCGTTTTCTGACCGCGAACGAGTTCGCTTACTGAACGTACAACGAGTAGGCGATCACCAGAAAGCCGATCAGGACGAGCACGCTCTCGACGAGAACGCCGAATTCGAGGCTGACGTCGAGAATTTCGTGGAGCAAGCCGGCGAAGGCGAGTCCGAGCGTGACCAGCCCGAATCCGGTCGCCAGCAGTCCGAGGGCCCGTTGTCTGGTTCGTCGATACGCCTTGAACGCGAAGTAGGTGATCACGCCACCGACGATCAGGACGAGCGTCTTCACGACGGCCAGGGCGATGGTCACCTCCGTTGTAGCTGTGTATAGGCTCATGTTTCTCGTCTGACCTCCGACCACAGATCGGCGAGTCGTTCGTCGGCCGTTCGGGCGGGCCGCTCGACTGCGACGTCGAGGGTGTGGTCTTCGTCCATGGTAATTCTGATCTCTTCGAACGCGATCGAGTACTTACTCGCGTGGTGACCGTCCCGTCGTATCTCGGTCGACTCCTCGAGCAGCGTCGCGTCCGTGAGCTGCTCTAACTTTCGATAGAGCGTCGACTGGGGGATGTCACATCGCTCCTGTATCTCCGCGGCCGTCAGCGGCGTTTCGAGCGCGCGGATGATCTCGCGACAGTCCGGATCGTCGAGCGCCGCACAGACTTCGGCGGCAGAAGGTTCGTTCGTGGATGCGAGCGGATCCCGGACCATTCGTACGGGGCTTCTCACCGCCCCCTCATAGTCGCGTCGGTGACGAACAACGCTCACAGTGGCCCGAATCGAACGTATTCGGCTCTCTCACTCTCGTCTGAACCAGCGAGTGGCGTGCGTGGAAACTGTTCTCGCATTCGAGCCCTCGAACGAAGCGCCCTTACGCGCGCGTGACCGAGCGTACGACGCGCGGGTATCATCCGATCAGACCAGACCTACGAGGGCGGCGTGACCGATCGGCCTCCGCCCGCGCGATACTACTCCTGATGGCGCCGTCGTCGGGTACCGGACCAGTACGCTTCAGCTCAGGTAGCCTGACAGCGTCCAGTAGACGAATCTCGCCGGCCAAACGTGGTTGTCATTCACATACACATTTATATACACCACCACGTCCGGCCGTACGTGCAAAACCGTGCCATGGTAGCGGGATGCGAAGCGCCGTTCGTTCGACGGCGTTATATAGGGACCCGGCCATCCGATAGAATGCGAACGACGTGGCGCACACCGCCACTCCCTCTGGCCGCGACCCGGCACGGAGGTAGGAACCATCCACCCTCGTCGACGGGTCGGCCGTCACGGTGGGCAACTGGAACTAGGCCTTGCGGTCGAAGACGATGCCCTTATATACTCTGGGCGTCTACCAATAGTTCCACGATGTCCGTTCCGGATGCGACTTCCGGGACGACTTCGATCCGTTGCCCTTAAGTGTACGAGGGCACTCGGATGGAATGCAAACGTGTGATCGCCGGTGCGACTCTCGTGCCGGTGGTCGGACGGTTCCGCTTCGAAGGGGTTAAGTACCCCTCGGAGGGTAGGAATACGTCCGAAGGAAATGAGGATTCCACCCCTGCGGTCCGCCGTAAAGATGGAATCTGATGTTAGCCTCGACAGTTCGGTGACGCTCGATCGGTCGGTCCGATCTGATCACCGAACCTAGACCAAGTTACGTGTGAGTGTGAACTATACATTCACCGCCAAACCTCCCTGGCTTCGCCAGGGGATAGCATTCCGGTTGATCCTGCCGGAGGTCATTGCTATTGGAGTTCGATTTAGCCATGCTAGTTGTACGAGTTTAGACTCGTAGCGAATAGCTCAGTAACACGTGGTCAAACTACCCTGTCGATCGGGATAACCTCGGGAAACTGAGGCTAATACCGAATACGGCTCGATGCCTGGAATTGGCTCGAGCTCGAAATGCTACGGCGCGACAGGATGTGGCTGCGGCCGATTAGGTAGACGGTGGGGTAACGGCCCACCGTGCCGATAATCGGTACGGGTTGTGAAAGCAAGAGCCCGGAGACGGAATCTGAGACAAGATTCCGGGCCCTACGGGGCGCAGCAGGCGCGAAACCTTTACAATGCACGAGAGTGCGATAGGGGGACTCCAAGTGCGAGGGCATATAGTCCTCGCTTTTCACTACCGTAAGGTGGTAGTAGAATAAGGGCTGGGCAAGACCGGTGCCAGCCGCCGCGGTAATACCGGCAGCTCGAGTGATGACCGCTATTATTGGGCCTAAAGCGTCCGTAGCCGGCCAGGCAAGTCCATCGGGAAATCCGCACGCCTAACGTGCGGGCGTCCGGTGGAAACTGCTTGGCTTGGGACCGGAAGATCCAGAGGGTACGTCTGGGGTAGGAGTGAAATCCTGTAATCCTGGACGGACCACCGGTGGCGAAAGCGCTCTGGAAGGACGGATCCGACGGTGAGGGACGAAAGCTAGGGTCACGAACCGGATTAGATACCCGGGTAGTCCTAGCCGTAAACGATGTCTGCTAGGTGTGGCACAGGCTACGAGCCTGTGCTGTGCCGTAGGGAAGCCGTGAAGCAGACCGCCTGGGAAGTACGTCCGCAAGGATGAAACTTAAAGGAATTGGCGGGGGAGCACTACAACCGGAGGAGCCTGCGGTTTAATTGGACTCAACGCCGGACATCTCACCAGCACCGACAGTAGCTGTGAAGATCAGTGTGATGAGCTTATTGGAGCTACTGAGAGGAGGTGCATGGCCGCCGTCAGCTCGTACCGTGAGGCGTCCTGTTAAGTCAGGCAACGAGCGAGACCCACGTCCCTAATTGCCAGCAACACCCTTGTGGTGGTTGGGTACATTAGGGAGACTGCCAGTGCCAAACTGGAGGAAGGAATGGGCAACGGTAGGTCAGTATGCCCCGAATGTGCTGGGCTACACGCGGGCTACAATGGTCGAGACAGTGGGATGCTACGCCGAGAGGCGACGCTAATCTCCGAAACTCGATCGTAGTTCGGATTGCGGGTTGAAACTCACCCGCATGAAGCTGGATTCGGTAGTAATCGCGCCTCAGCAGGGCGCGGTGAATACGTCCCTGCTCCTTGCACACACCGCCCGTCAAAGCACCCGAGTGAGGTCCGGATGAGGCCGGCGCAACGCCGGTCGAATCTGGGCTTCGCAAGGGGGCTTAAGTCGTAACAAGGTAGCCGTAGGGGAATCTGCGGCTGGATCACCTCCACTGATCGGGACTGGGGCGACGCCCCAGCCCACTATCGGTCTGCGTTCGCACGATCGCCGTTTCGGCCGATCGAGCACCTTTGAACTGTCGAGGCTAACGAATCCCCTCTCTCGAGGGGTGGGCCCATAGCTCAGTGGGAGAGTGCCTCCTTTGCAAGGAGGATGCCCTGGGTTCGAATCCCAGTGGGTCCATGTCTCGGGTGATGATCGTGAACCGATCCCCTTAAGTGGGTGACGGCGCTACGATTTGATCCCGACGAACCGATGCACCACTCCGCGCAAGCGTGGGTGGGAAGGGTTGATGCACGCCGGCCGTCTACCGGCGCTGCAAATGAGACTGTGTGTACGTGTAGTCCAGGCGTCCACTGGACCCGTTCCCGGGTCACAATTCGTTACACCTCTGGTGTAACACACCGATCCGTAAGAACGTGGCTACTGTGCCAGCTGGTGGATCGCTCGGCTCGAGAGCCGATGACGGACGTGCCAAGCTGCGATAAGCCCAAGGGACCCGCACGGAGGGGTAGAACTTGGGATCTCCGAATGGGAATCCCCACCGCAATTGCTTCGCGCAATGGGGAACGCCGGGAATTGAAACATCTTAGTACCGGCAGGAAAAGAAAGCAAACGCGATGTCGTAAGTAACGGCGAGTGAAACCGACACAGTCCAAACCGAAGCCTTAGGGCAATGTGGTGTTCGGACTGACTTTCATCATCGGAAAATCTACAAGAAATCTTCTGGAACGGAGTGCGATACAGGGTGATAGCCCCGTATTGTAGGTTAGTACGTTGTGCGTCAGCTCCAGAGTATCGGGGGTTGGATATCCCTCGTGAATATCGCGGGCATCGACCGCGAAGACTAAACACTCCTCGAGACCGATAGCGAACAAGTAGCGTGAGCGAACGCTGAAAAGTACCCCAAGAAGGGAGGTGCAATAGGGCGTGAAATCAGTTGGCGATAGAGCGACGGGGCATACAAGGTCTGTTGATGAATGAATCGGGTGCGAACCTGTAGTAAGATTCAACAGAAGCCGATGTTCCGTCGTACGTTTTGAAAAACGAACCAGGGAGTTTGCCTGTCTGACGAGTCTAACCTGATCATCAGGGAAGGCGTAGGGAAACCGATATGACCGCAGCGCTTTGCGTGAGGGTCACCGTGTTCAAGCGCGGGGAGTCAGACGGGCACGACCCGAAACCGGACGATCTAGGCGTGGGCAAGGTGAAGCGTACCGAAAGGTACGTGGAGGCCTGCTAGCGTTGGTGTCCTACAACACCCTCGCGTGACCCGTGTCTAGGGGTGAAAGGCCCATCGAGTCCGGAAACAGCTGGTTCCAACCGAAACATGTCGAAGCATGACCTCCGCCGAGGTAGTTTGTGGGGTAGAGCTACGGATTGGGTGACCGCACTCCGAGAGGAGTGTGCCGCCCTGTCCAACTCCGAACCTACGAACGCCGTCGACGCGGGGAGTCCGGTATGCGGAGTAAGTCTGTGTACCGTGAGGGAGACAACCCAGAGCTGGGTTAAGGTCCCCAAGTGTAGACTAAGTGCGATCGAAGGTGGTCTCAAGCCCTAGACAGCCGGGAGGTGAGCTTAGAAGCAGCTACCCTCTAAGAAAAGCGTAACAGCTTACCGGCCGATGGTTTGAGGCGCCGAAAATGATCGGGGCTCAAGTCTACCACCGAGACCTAGCGGCGCGATTCACATCGCGATCCTGTAGGTTGGCGTACTGTTCGGGCGGAAGCGCGGGAGAGATCTCGTGTGGACCGTTCAGTAACGAAAATCCTGGTCATAGTAGCAGCGTTAGTCGGGTGAGAACCCCGACGGCCGAACGAGTAAGGGTTCCTCAGCAATGCTTATCAGCTGAGGGTTAGCCGGTCCTAAGTCTCACCGCAATTCGAGTGAGTCAAAAGGGAAACAGGTTAATATTCCTGTGCCAGTGTGCAATAGAAGTCGACGCTTTTGGGTCGCCCAAGCCGGGCCTTCGCCCGGTCGAACTGTCAAAGTTCGTGGAAGCCGTAATGGCACGAAGCGAATGAACGGCAGGATAGCGAAAGTTGGGTCAACCGAGAGCCCGTGAAAAGACGAGCACACTGACCGTACCGAGATCCGACTCAGGTACTCGTGGCAGAGAAAGCCAAGGTCTGTCGGGAGAAACCGACGTTAGGGAATTCGGCAAGTTAGTCCCGTACCTTCGGAATAAGGGATGCCTGCCCCGCGAAGGGGCAGGTCGCAGTGACTCGGGCGCTCCGACTGTCTAGTAACAACATAGGTGACCGCAAATCCGTAAGGACTCGTACGGTCACTGAATCCTGCCCAGTGCAGGTATCTGAACACCCCGTACAAGGGGACGAAGGACCTGTTAACGGCGGGGGTAACTATGACCCTCTTAAGGTAGCGTAGTACCTTGCCGCTTCAGTAGCGGCTTGCATGAATGGATTAACGAGAGCGCCACTGTCCCAACGTTGGGCCCGGTGAACTGTACATTCCAGTGCGGAGTCTGGAGACCCCCAAGGGGAAGCGAAGACCCTATAGAGCTTTACTGCAGGCTGTCGCTGAGACGTGGTCGCCATTGTGCAGCATAGGTAGGAGGCATTACACAGGTACCCGCGCCAGCGGGCCACCGAGCCATCATTGAAATACTACCCGATGGTGACTGCGACTCTCACTCCGGGAGGAGGACACCGGTAGCCGGGCAGTTTGACTGGGGCGGTACGCGCTTGAAAAGATATCGAGCGCGCCCCAAGGTTTCCTCACTCGGGTCGGAGATCCGAGTAAGAGCGCAAGAGCATAAGGAAGCCTGACAGTGTCGAGCACAACAATCGACGCTGACGCGAAAGCGTGGTCTAGCGAACCAATTAGCCTGCTTGATGCGGGCAATTGCTGACAGAAAAGCTACCTTAGGGATAACAGAGTCGTCACCCGCAAGAGCACATATCGACCGGGTGGCTTGCTACCTCGATGTCGGTTCCCTCCATCCTGCCCGTGCAGCAGCGGGCAAGGGTGAGGTTGTTCGCCTATTAAAGGAGGTCGTGAGCTGGGTTTAGACCGTCGTGAGACAGGTCGGTTGCTATCTATTGGGGGTGTTTAAGGTTCCTGACGGGAACGTTCGTATAGTACGAGAGGAACTACGAATGGGTGCCACTGGTGTACCGGTTGTTCGAAAGAGCACGTGCCGGGCAGCCACGCACCACGGGGTAAGAGCTGAACGCATCTAAGCTCGAAACCCACCTGGAAAAGAGGAGCCACTGAGACCACTCGTAGAAGACGAGTTCGATAGACTCGGGGTGTACGTGCCGAGGCAACGAGGCATTCAGCCCGCGAGCACTAACAGGTCGAGCCACCATTCATTTCGCATGGATCTACTGTACCCGGAAACGGGTCCAGGCGCTATCTGGACTACACGTATGACACAGTCACCACCGATACTGGGAACTCGGATCGCAATGGCGATCCGAGAGAGCGGTTCGAATCCGTTGATCGGCATTAAGGCGGCCACAGCGGTGGGGCAACACCCGTACCCATTCCGAACACGGAAGTTAAGCCCACCTGCGTGTCGGCCAGTACTGGAGTGGGAGACCCTCTGGGAACTCCGATTCGCCGCCTCCATTCATACTGAGCGATCCCGTCTGGGATCGCCACATTACCCTCACACAGCACCGGCTGTGTGGGGGTTTTTGTATTTATACTGGTGTCGCCGTGGCCGTCCCACAACGGCACCGTTGTCAGCTGTTCAATCGAAGTATATTTACATACTGTACCGAAGTTCGGATATGCAGATACGTCGCTTGTCTTCGGATGACGCGGCCGTCGCTCGGTACGTCGAGGAACTGTGGATTCCGTATCACCGGGACATGGGTGCGGTCGTCGAGTCCCACGAGCTCGTCGAAGACGAAGATACCGTACGCGAGGTAACCGAGTACCTGGCGGGCGGTCTCGACTCGAGCGAGCGCTACTTGTGGATCGCGATCGAAGGGGCAAGCGATCCGTTCGCCCGAATCGATACCATCGACGGGACGTTCGCCGGGTTTTTGCTGGGTGCCGTGGAGTCTTCGCCGCCGACGTTCGACTGGCCAGACCGGTTCTTAATTGGCGATCTCTTCGTTCGAGAGTCCTATCGCGGATCTGGATTGGCCGAGACGCTCCTCGCGCGCGCCGCCGATCAGGCCCGTGAGGACGGCTGTTCGGAACTGGCGCTGGATGTGGACGTGGACAACGAGCGAGCGCGTGCGTTCTACGAGAAGATGGGCTTCGAGACGGAACGGCATCGAATGCGGCTTGCGACAGCGCAGGTGTGAACGATTCTCGACGGAGCACTCGGACGACGCTCCGTGCGGGTTCTTGATGGCCCGGTTCGGTTACGTCGATCCGCGCGAGCTCGGAGTGACGGTGGTCGTCGGTGTCACCGGTTGATCCGATGGGCTTAAGCGATCAAGGCGGATAGCATAGAGTGCGCCAAGGTGGCAGAGTCCGGCCGAACGCATCCGCCTGCAGAGCGGAACCCCCGCCGGTTCAAATCCGGCCCTTGGCTCTTCTGCGAGCGACGAATCGTCGCGAGCGAGAGCAAGACGTCGATTTGAGCCCAGCGAACGATCGAAGCGAGTTTGCGCGGTTCAAATCCGGCCCTTGGCTTCTTGCGCCGATCGAAGGTGAGGAGCAGAAGCCAGATGAGGATTTGAATCCTATCAGTCGCGCGCAGCGAAGCGAGTACGTCTGAGTCCGGTTCAAACCCGGCCCGTTGCGCGAAGAGCGTTACTTCTCCGATATGTGTACGTATGGATCGCCGGGTGTTGCAGTCCTGCTAGGGTCGCCGTGGTAGCCACCGGCGGCCAGGCCAACCGCCGACGAGCGGGCGAGTGCGTTCGAGTCACGTACACGCACTGGCGGTAGTTCGCGGTGCGTCTTCCGAACGACGTTCCCGACGACTATCGGGTTGCGGTGACGACGTAGGATTCCATCGGCGAGACGATTCCGTCGTCGTCGACGTACTGTCTCATCTCGTCTTCGACGTCTCGGAGGAGGTCGTCTCGGGTGGCTCGGTCGACGGCCGCGATCGGTTCGGAAAGCGGGGAGCTCGCCGCTTCGCGTCGAACGAACGCCTCGACGGACGGATAGCGGATGGAGCCGATCTCGACGGTGATCGATACGTCGTCGAATCCCGCATCCAGAACGAGGGTTCGCACGTCGGTTGCGTTCCAGTCGGGGAACGGAGAGCGCATCATCGTCCCGGCTTCGTCGCCGACGTGTCGCTCTAAGGCCTCGGCTAGCACCGCGTACGCGGGGTGGTACTCGAGGGGCCGCCAGACGCTGAGTGTCAGAATTCCGGTTGGAGTGAGCACTCGCCTGATTTCTTCGACGGCAGCGGTCGGGTCGTCGACGAACTGAATCGATTGCTGCGCACAGACGGCGTCGAACTCTTCGTCGGGAAGCGGGAGGTCGGTCGCGTCGCCCCGTCGCCACTCGATCTGTGGTTGGCTGTCGGTCGCGGTTTCTTCCGCGACTGCGAGCATGCCGTCGTTGACGTCGAGTCCGACGACGCGTCCACTCGTCCCGACACGGGGTGCGGCCCGGCGGGCGACGATACCGGTTCCACAGCCGACGTCCAGGACCCGGTCTCCGTCACTGATACCGCTGGTTTCGACGAGTTGGTCGGCCCACGGCGCGAACATCGGTGGTACCAGGTACCGCTCGTAGGCTTCGGAGGCGTTCTGTTCGAGTTGCCAGCCGGTCGGACGACGCGCGTGATCGGTCATGCTGATTCACCACGGAACCGACTCCGCTGGGAGTGAACGTATAAATGTCTAGTGAAATATTTCACGCCGTGAAAGCCCGGTCGGGCGTCTGGGGTCGGAGATGGATCAGTGAAACGGTTCGACCGATTGAAGGTCGGTTTCGTCGTCGATCGTTCTGGCCTCGTTTCGGAGCTGTTCGTAGTGCGACCGCGCCCACGCCCGAAGGTCGTCGCTTTCGGTGTCGACGAGCGCCTGTAAGGCACCCGTGTTCGGGTCGTAACAGCAGAGACTGACGCGATCGTCGAACAGGCAGATGCCACACCGGTCGTCGAGCGGGAGGTCGTCGTGTACGAAGACGGTGTAGTTTGGTTGTGTCACCGTCTCTACGACCGTCTCTTCGTCCCACGAGAGTAGATCGTCTAACACGGTGGGCGGGTAGATGTACTCACACTCCAGACCGGTTCGGATCTGATCGAAGAACTCGGTTAAATTTCCCGATTTGAGAAGCGCCATACCGAATCCGGACATCGTTCTCGTCGCTTCGAGACACTCGGTGAGCCGTTCGATGGGCGTGAACGGATAGCCGGGTCCGGGGTGAGAAACCACCACGTCGGTGAATAATTCGACGCTAAATCCGTCGATATCGTGCGGGAGCCACGGCCATACCTCGCGGAGTCGCCGCTGGTAGGCCATCGCGCGCTGAAACTGCCCAAATTGATCGGCGACGTACGCCCCCAGGTCGGTAATTCGGTAGGTCGTTCCGTCTCGTTCGATCCAGTGGCGATCCTGAAAGTCAGCGAGGATTCGGCCCATGGTCGGCGCGGATGCGCCCGTTTCGGCGCGGAGGTCGGTCCGATCGCGCGGACCGTCGGCTAGCGCTTCGAGTACGCCGATCCGGTGGGCCGAACTGACCAGAAACTCGATATCGTCTGTGGGCGAATTCATGTTTATGCTATGTATTGGCATACAATACTCGTATAGCTACGGGGTCCCGTCGATTGTCGGCCGATTGATGCCGAGGAACGCGTTCTTCTTCGATTCGTCTCGTACCGATCGACCCGACGGCTGAGCGCTTTCGTGCGTGAATTTCTCTCGCCAAAACCGATGGCTTGATTGAGGAGCGATAGCCATCGGTGGGTATGTCAACGACCGATAGTCTGTCGAACGAAGCGGGTGAGATGAGCGAGACGATGCTGACGGTCATCGGCTGGGGGTCGGCTGTCATGTACGTCGTCGTATTCACCGCCGTCGGCGAGCTCGCGCTGGAAGACGCCGTTTACGGGGCGGTCGCGGGTATCATTGCGGGTGTAGGTGCGTTCTTGTTCATGCCGTGGTTCCTCCAGCTCTCTGCCATCCAGAACGAGGCGGCCGACGACGTGGCGTTTTCCGACGTCGTCGATCGGGCAACGGGAAGTACGCAACTCGGCGTGCTCGGGTTCGGCCTGGAGAGCGGGTCGATCCTGATGCTCGCCGCTGGCTTTGCGCTCGAGGAGCCGAATCTGCTCGTCGGTGCCGGCGCGGCGCTGGGTGGCGCGCTCGTCGTGTTCGCGCTAGGGTCGTTCGTCCTCGATCGGTGATTCTCCCGGGTGCCGTCGGTCGGCACGTTCGCCAACGGGCCCGCCGTGGGGAGCCTCTTGGGTCCCCGGCCCGTTTTATCCCACTGTGCGGTGTGCGTCGGCGTATGCCGGACGAGTACTTCACGAAGGACGATTTCGACGACGCCCTCGATATCGAGGCGGAGACATTCGACCAGGTACCAGATGACGAGACCGTAGAGCGGGTGATCTCGAACGTCGAAGATCGCAATATCGCAGTCAGCGTGTTCGACGAGCCAGACGCGGCGGTCGAACACCTCGAAGCGCAGCTTTCGGGAGCCGAGACGGTGAACAACGGTCACTCGACGACGCTGAAGGAGATCGGGTTCGTCGACGTGTTAGAGGCCGAAGACGGGTTCGAGTACGTCGGCAACCGGATCGCCGAGATCGACGACGATGACGAGCGCTTCGAGGCGCGGCGAAACGCGATGACGGTAGACCTGTTGTTCGACAGCGTGAACGCGATCGCCGAGAGCGGCGAACTGATCGGTGCGAACGCGCTCGGCAACGGCGTCGGCGCGTGGCCCTTCGGAGCGAAGCGACTCATTCTCGTCGGCAGTACGAACAAGATCGAACCCAGCTGGGCGGCCGCCGTCGAGCGCGTCAGGGAGTACGCCCTGCCACTAGAGGACGCCCGGGCTGAAGAGGTATACGGCCAGGGCAGCACCGTCGGGAAGCTAGTTAGCATCGAGCGCGAGACAGTCGACGACCGAACAGAGCTCGTGTTGCTCGACGACCGGTACGGGTTCTGACCTGACTATTCGACGGATCAGAGAGCGAGATCGCTCTCGGTGCTGTCCGTGTGCAGGTCAGCCACCCTGCGTCGACGAGGCCGGGTCGGGGAGTCGCCAGACGGCGATCGTCGCGGCGAGCGTCCCGAGTCCGAGGGCGATGACTCCCGAGGCCGAGATGGCGATCGACGGCACGGTAACGAGTCCCTCGTAGCCGACGATCCGGGCGACCAGGGCGTTGAGCCCCGACGCCGCGGGGTAGGCCAGGGCGATGCCGATCAGCCAGCCGCCCAGCCCGATGAGGCCGCCCTGGACCATCACCATGCCGGCGATCGTCCGTCGCGAGATACCGATGGCGCCGAGCGTTCGGAACGTCTCGCGGCGCAGGTAGACGTGCAGGGAGAGAAGCGTCGCGGTCAGCGCGGCGCCGGTGAGGACGGCGACGCCGGCGAGCAGTCCGGCGCCGACGAAGATGGCGGTCTGGTGGCCGATGACCGCCTCTAGCTGCTCTTCGTTCGTCCGGATCGCGTACTCGGGATGGGCGGCCTGGAGGTCTTCGCGGACGGCCGCAACGTCCGCGTCGTCGTCGACGGTGATGGCGATCATCGTCGCGGCGTCGGTGCCGGCGGTCCCCGAGAGGGTCTGGAGTTCGCTCGTTCGGAGCGTCACCGTCGCGGTTCCGAGAAACGAACTGAACGTTTCGGAGGTGCCGACGACTTCGTAGCGGGTCTGGCGGGCGGTCGAGAGCGAGCCGCCGAGGTAGACGTCGTCGCCGACTTCGAGGTCGAACCGGTCGGCGGTCGCCTCGTCGACGAGCAGTTGACCCGAGAGCGGCCCGTCGTAGGCGCCGTCGGCGTAGTGGGTATCCGGTCCCGAAAAGCCCTCGCCGTCGGCGATGGAGATTGCACTCCCGCCGCCGGGGACGCCGGTCGCGACGACGGTCTCTAGCTCGTCAGACTCCGTCCCGACGTAGAGCGTCTGAAACGCCATCGGGGCCGCCGTCGAGACGTCGTCGCGCGCTTCGATTTCGGCGGCGAGGTCGTGTGAGTCGTGCACCGTCGCCTCGAATCCACCGCCGCCGGCGACCGTCAGGCCGATCGCCTCACCCGTGAGCCAGAGGTCGCGGTCGGCCTGTTCGAACTGCTGGGCGCCAGTATCGAGGACGCCGGCGCTCGCGCCGCCGAGCAGGACCAACGTGAGCACGGCCAGCGCCACGCCGAACACGGCGAGGAGCGAGCGACCGCTGGCGTAGGTGAGGTCGCCCCAGGCGAGACCGACGATCGCCCGGAGGCGTCTGGGCAGTGATCGAAGCCGGCCCGCTTCGTCTCGCGATCTGCCGTCCCTTCGCGGCCGTCGGTCAGCCACGGAGATCACCGCCCGTCTCTAGCTGTCGTATCGCGATCGCGACGCTCGGCAGCGAACAGCACGCGATCACCCACGCGACGACCAACCCGTAGCCGAGAAAGAGCGGGTGGAACGCGAGCGGGGCTTCGAAGCCCGTCACCGTCCGTGTGAGCGCGTTTCCACCGCGGATGGTAGCGACGCCGATAGCGGTCCCGACGAGCCCGCCGACCGTCGCAAGAGCCAGCGCCTGAACGACGAACAGGCCTCGCCGTCGTCGCCGCGGAACGCCGATCGCGGCGAGCGTTCCGAGTTCTCGCCGATCGGCGAGGACGTCCATCGCGGTCGTGACGGAGACGAAGATCGTCCCGACGAGGATCGATACCACGAGGGCGGCCACGGAGAGCGCGAGCGGCAGGTCGGCCTCGCCGAGTCTCCCCATCGCGAGTTCGTCGCTGGAACTGACCTCGCTCTCCGGGTAGACGGCCTCGAGTTCGTCCGTATCGACGCCGGAGCCCCGAACGACGAACTGGTCCGCCGTGTCGTCGGCGTCGAGGAGGTCCTGTAACTGGCTCAGTTCGAACACGACGAGCGGGCTGGCGCTGGCCAGGCCGTCCGCGCCGCCGACGTCGGCGACCGTGCGGTCGCGCTCACCGATCGAGACGGTCTCGCCGGCGCGGACGTCGAGACGCGAGGCGGCTCCGTCGCTCACCACCACTCCGTCCGGTGCGGACGCGAGCGGCGACGGATCGATCCCGTAGAGGTCGATTCCGGCCGACGGATCGAGCCCGACCGCGACGACGAACTCGCCGCGATCGGTCCGAACCACGTCGGTGCGAACCGGCGTGACCGCGTCGACGCCGTCTACCGATCTGAGTCGGTCAGCGCCCTCGGTCACCGAGCCGAACTGGGGTCCGTCGGTCGCCACGAGCGGCGAGCTGGCGTCGTCTTCAGGGCTCACCCAGTACTCCTCGCCGCCGATCCCGGTCGCGGGGCCGACCATTCCGAGCGAGAGCGCGGAGACGACGAGCAAGAGCGAGACGGCGATCGCGACGCCCCCGATGGCCGCGAGAGTGCGCCGCGGTGCCGTCTGCCGGAGTCTCGTCCAGGTTCGCCGGGCGCCAAGTCGCCACCAGCCGATCCGCCGCCGGGTCCACGTGGCCAATCGTCCCCTCGATTTCGACGGACGATCGGACGCGTCGTCGCTCATGCGGTTCGAATCGCGTCGGCTCGGTCGCGGTCGACTCGCCGGCCGTCCCGGAGCCGGACGACCCGATCGACCGACTCGAGGATCGATTCGTCGTGGGTCGCGAGGACGACCCCGCGGTCCGTGGCGTGTTCCCGTAGAATCGCCAGCACGTCGGCGCCGGTCTCGGCGTCGAGTTCGCCGGTCGGTTCGTCGGCGATGAGCAGCGCGGGTTCGGTGACGAGCGCGCGGGCGATGGCGACGCGCTGGCGCTCGCCGCCGGAGAGCTGGGCCGGTCGGTGGTCGATTCGATCTCCCAGCCCGACCGACTCGAGCAGGTTCGTCGCTCGCTCGCGTCGCCGATCCGTGCGAACGCCGAGTTCGACCAGCGGCAACGCGACGTTCGTTCGGGCGGAAAACGACTCGAACAGACGGAAGTCCTGGAAGACGAAGCCGACGTGTCGGAGCCGGTGCCGGGTGAGTTCTCGCGAGCTACAGGTCGCGAGGTCGGTTCCTACGGCCGTGACGGATCCGTCGTCCGGCCGGGTGAGCCCGGCAAGCATCGAAAGCAGCGTCGACTTTCCGCTCCCGCTCGGGCCGGCGATTCCGACGATTTCGCCCCGACGGATCGTCAGCGAGACGTCGTCGACGGCGGCGACGATCGGCGCTTCGGCCGCGGTACCCGATCGGAGTCGCGACAGGCGGGAACCAGCCGATCGTCGATACCGCTTTCCGACGCCGTCGGCGCGGACGAGGGCGTCGTCGGCCGGGTCGTCGCGGGGGTTCGAGCGGGCGGATGATGCCTGTCGGGTCATCGGGGAGTTGACGGTGATGGGTAGTACGACGCTATGAATGTTTGCCATCGGCGGCTCGGCCGCGCCGTCGTCGACCGCGGCTCCTGGGGTCTCGGGAAGAATCAGCGCCGGTTAGTCGAGACGCCGGCGGGCGACGAGCAGCGTTAGCGAGATGGCGAGCAGTGCGGCGACGGGTCCGAAGCCGGGGATTCCGTCGTCGTCTTCGACGGTGACGGTTCCGATGGTGGCGTCGTTGATGGCGATCTCGTACTCGCCTTCGTCGTCGAACGTGTGGGTGAACGAGACCGTTTCCTCTTCGCCGGGTCCGAGGCTGATAGTCGTCGAGTCGACGGCCTCACCGTCGACGAACAGTTCGGCGGTGTGAGTGCCGGCCTCGCCGCCCTCGTTGACGATCGTCGCCGTCACGTCGATCGATTCGCCGGTCTCGACCTCGGTGTCGCTCACGAAGGCGTTACCGGTGACGAACTTCGCGGGTTCGGGTTCCGGTGGCTCGGTGTCGTCTTCGAAGGTGACGGTGGCGATCGATTCGCCGTTGACCGCGTAGTCGTAGGTGCCCGCGCCGGGCGCGTCGGAGACGGTGACGCTCTTGTCTTCGCCGGCGTCGAGCGAGACGGTCTCGGTGTGGATGACCTCGCCGTCGCGGGTGAACTCGAGCGTCGTCGTGCCGGAGGCGTCGCCGGTGTTCTGGACGGTCGCCGTGAGTTCGACCGACTCGTCGGCGCCGAGTTCGGTCGCGGAGGCGCCGGTCTTGACGATCTCGAAGGAGGCTTCAGGCGGGTCCGGCGGCGGTGGCGGGATGACTCCCGGCGAGTCTTCTTCGATCTCGATCGTCCCTTCACTCGTCGCGATCTGTTCGCCGTCTTCGGTGGCGGCGACGTGGACCCACTGGTACTCGCCCTCGGCCCAGTCTTCGAGCGTTTCGATGTCGACGGTGGCGTCGCCGTCGGCGCTGAGGGTGGTGACGGAGGCGTCGAGGCTCTCGTCACCGGGGTCGACGGTCGGTTCGTCCTGATCGAACTCGCCGGCGACGAACGAGAGGACGTCGGTCACCGCGTAGGTGCCGGAGACGCTCGTCGGTTCGATCGCCGAGCCGATCAGTGGCGCGTCCTCGTCGAGGTCGGCGACGCCGTACACCTCGCCGATCTCGGGCTCGAAGATGACGTCCTCGGAGCTGAAGTCCGTACTCGGGGCTTCGGTGACGTTGATGATGGTTTCGCTGTTTTCGAACGTTTCCTTGTGGTAGAGCGCGACGCCGTGGTGGACCTCGCCGTCGAAGGTGGTTCCGACGTCGAAGGAGGCGGTGTCGCCGGGTTCGATGTCTTCGACGCTCACCTCGGAGGATTCGGACTGGACGAGCAGGCCGTCGGCGCCGACGAGGGCGGAGTGACCGTTGACGGCGAGGTCGCCATCAGATGCGGAGAAGCCGGTTCCATCCTCGGTCACGGTGACCATGACGACGTACTGACCGGCACCGTCACCGAATTCCTCGTATTCTTCGGGAGTGAAGTTTATCGTGGTATCCTCGCCATCGAATTCGTTGATCGAATCAATTTCTTCGAACGTGACGTTTTCGTTCAGATTCTCTAGGCCGTCTTCGTCGAGCTTGTCCTGAAGTGCCCCGATGTCCATCGGGAAGTCGAGTAGAGACTGGGCGCTTTCGGAGTCAGAATCGAGCTGTCCAGCGATTACCACTAAATCAGATTCTTCAATCTCGGAAAAATCAGCATAGCCGCTTCCGAAATCGAGTGACACTTCTTCAGTAGCGTTGTAAACACCGATATTGTCGTATTCTGCTGGGGTTGTATAGTCTTCCCACGTGTTGACGAATAGGTGCTGATTCTCAATTTCCCATGCGGCAGTAGTAGTGTCTGCCCGTAGAGTCAGGGGCATAGGCTCCCAGACGGAGAGGTTGTCGTTTACCGTGTAGGTGTCGTCAAACTCACTCTCTTGTTGTGTATCGATACTGACTGAGGGGGTCAAATCGGCGGATGTCGTCGTGCCCGCGCTGGCTGCCACGCCGGCCATCGGCGAGATAACCAGCAGGGCTGCGACGATCACGATTGCCGGAATTCGCAGCATGGAACTACAATGTTATCGACTGGAGTTATAGGTTACCCATTATGTTTATAGTCCGTCGTTGATATTTTCCCGGCCGGCCGGATACCGTCTGCTCGCTGAGGGTTCACTCAACACCGTCCCGCCGTGTGATGAATCCTCCGTGTCGGCGCGAGGGAAGAACTGCGCCGATCGCGATCGATCGAAGTCTGGCCCAGCGGGCTGTCGAATGTATTCGACCGAAAGAATTACGGTTCATTCGGCGACACTCTCACCAAATTCAGACCGCCGTCGGGTCCTGCCCGCCGTCGATACACCACCATGCCCAACGCTCGCCCTGCCCTCCTCGTCCTCGTCGCGGTCGGTCTCGCCGTCGGTCTCCTGGCCGTCGGCACGATCGCGACCGATTCGTACGGCCTCTCGACCAGCCAGTCGACCGATACGCCCACGCAGACCGTGACTATACACGGCGACACGTACACGATCACGTCGATCGCGACGGCCGACCCCGACGCATCGTTCTCGGCCACGATCGACGTTCCGGATGGCTCGTCGTGGGTGCTCGATATCTACAACGATAACGAGCAGATCGAGATCGATTCGATCACCGGTGGCGGGCCGGATACCGTGACAGTCCCCACAGACGGCGTCGAGCCCGGAACCTACGCGCTGACGCTACAGTCCGGCGGCGACGTACAGGTCGTCAAACCCCTCGTCGTCGAGGGATACGCCGTCGACCTGAACGCGCCGAGTAGCCACCCGCCAGACGAACCGCTAGACCTGACCGTCGACGCGACGCCAACGGCTGCCTCGGGTGATCCCCCCGCCGTCGAGGTGGTCGTCTGGAACGGCGACTCTCACGAACGGCTCACCGCCGAGTCGGTCGGCGAGTACACCTACGAGGCGACCGTCGACGGACTCGAACCCGGCAGTTACCAGATCTACGCGGCCGCCGTCGGCACCGACACCGTCATGGGCGAACCCGAAGTGCTCGGCGCGAGCGGCGGGTCGTGGGTGACGGTCGAGGAGAGCGACGATTCGCCGCCCGAAAACGGGGACGACGGCGGAGACGACGATGAACCCGGAGACGGCGACGATGCGGATGACGACGGAAGCGGGGACGATGCGAATGGTGACGACGGTGACGACACCACTGGAGCGGACGGATCGAACGATGATCGAACCGACGATGCCGGCTCTGGCGACGCTGAAGACGACAGCAGCGACGACGCCGACACGATCGAGCCCGCCGATCCCGAAGACGGTGACGACGGTGACGACGGCACCGAAGCGATCCCCGCGTTCGGACTCGTCGCGGGAGTGTTCGCCGTGCTATTCGGGGCATCGTTCGCCGTTCGACGACGCGGCTAACTCGCGCCGCTCACTCGGGCCGATCGGCGTCTCGTCCGTCGCGGTGATCGTTCGCGACGCGATTGGGGCCGACTCCTTCCGGCGCGACGTCGAGCGCACCCGCGCGTTCGGTCTTCGGAAGCGAATCTCGAAACCGGCTGAAGACCGCTCTCGCCTCCGCGAGTTCGGGTTCGCCGACGGCCTTTAATAGCGCGAGCGCGCGGCGAGCGCGCGTCCGACGCCAGGACCGCTCGCGGTGTTCGTACGTCCTGACCGCGCGCAGGAAGTCGGCCCGGGAGAAGGCGGGCCAGTGGGGCGTACAGAAGTAGACGGCGGCTTCGTTGCCGTTGGCGTGCCATGGCAGGAAGTTCGAGGTGCGCTCGTCGCCGCCGGTGCGGATGATGAGGTCGACGTCGCGGACCGGCCGCTCGTAGAGTCGCCGCTCGATCGCTTCGACGTCGATGTCGTCCGGATCCAGGTCGCCGCGTTCGACGTCGCCGGCGACGCTCCGGGCGGCGGTGAGCAGTTCGTTTCGGCCGCCGTAGGCCAACGCGACGTTGAGCACGAACCGGTCGTACTGCGCGGTTCGCGACTCGGCGTACTCGATGGCCTCCTGGACGCGCTCTGGAAGTCGCTCGACGTCGCCGAGCGCGCGAATGCAGACGTCGTTCTCGTGGACGCGGTCGGCGTCGGCGAACTCCCGGAGTTTCTCACAGAGTAAGTCGAACAACGCCGCTCGCTCGTCGGGCGGTCGGTTGAAGTTCTCGGTCGAAAACGCGTAGAGGGTGAGTTCCGAGACGCCGACGTCCTGACACCACTCGAGGACGCGTTCGGTGGTCTCGGCTCCGGCGCGGTGACCGGCGGTCGCGGCCTCGCCCTTGCGCCTCGCGTAGCGCCGATTTCCGTCCTGAATCACGGCGACGTGCGTGGGCGCTCGATCGGGCCCGTCGAGTTCGCGCTGGAGCAGGCGCTCGTAGTACGCCCCGAGTCGCCGCCGAAACCGGCCGAGCATTACCTGACCGTATTCTCCGTCCATGTATGTGTGTTGTGGCTTCCATCTGGACGCGAGAGCCACGAGACGGGTCGATCACGTCCGGTGGCCGAACGTGCGCTGTATCCGGGCGATGACGGGCTCCGTTCCGGGATAGCCGTGGCCGCGCCAGACGTAGAGGGCGATCGCCGCCAGGACGAACTCGGAGAGGAAGTAGGGATCGCCGAGCGACTGTCTGAACAGTTCAGCTATCGAGGGAACCCCCGTCTCGTAGGGTTCGACCGACAGCACGGGCCACAGCAGGAATCTCGCCTCGCCCGCTCCCCAGAGGGCGGGTAGCGCGTCGACGAGGGCGTGCGAGAGCGCGCCGATGGCGAACGCGACGCCGAGTTCGGATCGGCCGAGGCGTCGAGTCGCCGCGTAGACGACGATCGAGACCGGAACGAGGACGAGTAGCGAGTGAGCGAGCGTCCGGCCAGTCGGGAGCGCACCGAGGTACCACGCGAGGGGCTTGTCGACAAGATCTGGAAACTGGCTTCCGATCGCGAGCGCGACGACGGGCAGCACGAGCGGCGGGCCCAGCGAGCGAACTCGGCGCGCGAGGGCGTACAGGAGGTAAGCGACGGCGAGGTGTCCGAGCGGCCACATCGTCTACGGAGTCGTCCGGGGACGCCCATAAACGACGCGTTCTACAACGACTCACTCGCCGGCCGATTGCCGGCGGTACCACTCGACGGTCTCGCGGATGCCTTCCTCGATGGGGACGGTCGCTTCGAAACCCAGTTCCTCGACGGCCCGCGAGACGTCGGCTTCGGAGCGTTCGATATCGCCCGCACGCGGGTCGGTGTAGACGATATCGGCGTCCGATCCGGCGGCCTCGCGGATGATCTCGGCGAGTTCGGCGATCGAGATCGAGCGGCCGGTGGCGACGTTGTACGCCCGTCCGACGCGGTCGGTCGTCGCGGCGGCGAGGTTCGCCCGGACGACGTCGTCGACGGCGACGAAGTCGCGGGTCTGGTCGCCCTCGCCGTGGACGGTGATCGGACCGCCCGAGAGCGCCTGTTCGACGAAGACGCGGATGACGCCCGCGTAATCGCCCCCGCTCTGGCCGGGGCCGTAGACGTTGAAGTAGCGAAGCGCGACGGTCTCGACGCCGTAGAGGTCGTGATAGAGGGTCGCGTAGCGGTCCGCGGCGAGCTTTTCGAGCCCGTAGGGCGACGTCGGCCGTTTCGGATCGGGTTCGGCGATCGGCACCGACGCTGGCTGGCCGTAGATCGCCGCCGACGAGGCGATAACGACGCGCGTATCGTGGCGTCGCGCCGCGTCGAGTAGTGCGAGTGTAGCTTGCGCGTTGACCGCGTGACTCTCTCGGGGCGTCTCGATCGACCGCTCGACGCTGACGACGGCCGCCTCGTGAAAGACCACGTCGGCCGCGGCGACGGCCGACTCGAGCGCCTCCTCGTCGCGAACGTCCGCCCGTACGACCGACGCCCCGTCGGGCACCGCCTCGCGATCGCCCGACTCGAACGAGTCGTAGACCGTGACGTCGGCGACCGGCGAGAGCGCCGCCGCGATCTTCGAGCCGATGAAGCCCGCCCCGCCGGTGACGAGCACCGCGCGTTCTCGCAGTTCGGGTGGCGGGGTCACCGTCGGTGCGGTTCCGACTGTGTCGACGGATTCGGCGTCAGGTTCTTCGTTCCGAGTTCGCATTCGTTGAATCCCTCTCCGGGAGCCGCTTTCAGTGTGGCGGTCGCCTGCACGCAGTGGTCTGTGCGACGATTGCCGCCCGTCTGAGCCGAGACGCTTTTTTCCCGGCCGCGTCACGTCCAGGCATGGACAGTGGGGAGTCGGCCGGTGATCCGACGGACAGCAAGGTCGGGCGACTCATCGAGACGTACGGACTTTCGGGGTTGGGTGAGGAACTCGCGGCGCGCTGGACCGCGCCGGCCGACGAGCGATCGAGCCTGCGCGAACTCGCCGACGTCTTCAACCGGCGATTGCTTTCGGCCGCGCTCGAAGACGCCGGCGTCGAGACGATCGACGGCGACGTCGAGAGCGTCTACCGCGTGCTAACCGACGACGTCTCGGCCGGGGTTCGAACGGAGACGAAGCGCCGACTCCGACGGGAGGGTGTCGACGTCGACGAACTCGAGTCGGCGTTCGTCTCTCACCAGGCGATCCACACCTACCTCAGAACCTACCGGGACGTCGCGTACGAACCGGACGAACGGAGCCCCGAACGACAACGCGAGATCGAGCGCGATCGCATCCGTCGCCTTCGGCGTCGGACGGAGGTCGTCACCGAAGACGCGATTTCACGACTGGCCGGATCCGACAGGCTGTCCGTCGGCGATTCGAGCGTCCTCGTCGACGTTCGGGTCTTCTGTGACGACTGCGGGACGGACTACACGGTGGACGAGTTACTCGATCTGGGCGGCTGTGCGTGCACGGAGACGTGATCGTCCCGTAAGCGGCTGCGGACGCCGCGACGCGGGTACGAAGTCGAAAACGCCATCATCTTTATCCCGCCGTGAGTACAGGCGCTACAATGGATCAGCAGTCACCCGTCGCCGACCGCGTCGAAGTCGACGTCGAGAACGTCGGCGGGATCGACGAAACTCGCGTCGAGTTTTCACCCGGGATAACGGTCCTCACCGGGCGGAACGCGACGAACCGTACGTCGTTTCTCCGATCGCTGATGGCCGTCCTCGGAAGCGACGAGTACTCGTTAAAGAGCGACGCCGACTCGGGGCGAGTCGAACTCTCGATCGGTGACGAAACCTTCACGCGGACCTTAGAGCGGACGAACGCCACCGTCACGAGCGGCGGCGAACCGTACCTGGACGACCCGACGCTGGCCGACCTGTTCGCGTTCTTGCTCGAGTCGAACGAGGCGAGGCGGGCCGTCGAGCGCGGCGGTGACCTGCGCGAACTCATCATGCGCCCCGTCGACACGGAGGCGATCCACGCCGAGATCGACCGATTGCGCGAGCGGAAGGCGTCGATCCGCGACGAACTCGACGAGCTCGACGAACTAGAGCGCGAGCGGACGCGCCTCGAATCCGAGCGGACGCGCCTCGAATCCGACCTCGAGACTGCCCGAGACGAACGCGACGAACGCGAACGCTCCCTCGAATCCTACGATCGAGACGTCGAGGAGACTCGCTCGGAAAAGGACGAACTCGAGTCGGCGCTTTCTGAACTCAACGAGGTACGTTCGGAACTCGAATCGGTGCGTTTCGAGATCGAAACCCAGCGAGAGAGCATCGAAACGCTGCGCGAGGAGCGAGAATCGCTGGGCGAGCGCCTGGACGAGGACGGCTCAGTTCCCGCCGAGGAACTGGCCCGGATCGAGGGTCGTCTCGAGGCGCTCCGCGAGCGAAAGGCCGAAGTCGAGTCGCTGGTCACCGACGTCCAGCGGATCGTTCGCTTCAACGAGGAGGTGCTCTCGGGCGACGAGGGAACCGTCGCGACCCTGCTCCGGTCCGACGAGGACGACCCGACGGACGCCCTCGTCGCCGACGAGGTGGTCTGCTGGACGTGCGGGAGCGAGGTCGAGACGGACCGCATCGAATCGACGCTCGATGAGTTGCGCGAGCTTCGCGTCGAGACGTCGGCGACCCGTCGCGATCTGAACGCGGAGATCGACGAGGTATCCGCGGAGAAACGACGACTCGAATCGGAGCGAGAGTCGATCCGAGACGACAGCCGGCGACTCGACCGGATCGACGCCGAACTCGACGATCGCGAAGCGACCGTCGCGTCGCTGGTAGACGACCGCGAGCGACTGACCGAGCGCGTCCGATCGCTCGAAGCCGAGGTCGAGGAACTCGACGTCGTCGACGAGTACGACGAGATGCTCGATCGCCACCGAGAGCTAAACCAGGCGGAGTTTCGCATCGACCAGCTCGAAGACGAGCTGGCCGAAACCGAGCGGGAGATCGACGCACTCGACGAGCGACTGGGCGAGCGTTCGACGCTCGAATCCCGCCTCGAGGACGTCTCGGCCGAACTCGACTCGCGCCGGACCGAGATCGAGCGGATCGAAGCCGACGCCGTCTCGCACTTCAACGAGCACATGGAGGAGGTACTCGACATCCTCGAGTACGACAACCTCGATCGGATCTGGATCGAACGCACGACGACGGAGAAACGTGAGGGCCGTCGGACGGTCGAAGCGAGCACGTTCGACCTCCACATCGTCCGTTCGACGGACGCGGACGTCGCCTACGAGGATACGGTCGACAACCTGAGCGAGAGCGAGCGCGAGGTGACCGGCCTGGTGTTCGCGCTGGCGGGCTACCTGGTCCACGACGTCTACGAAACGCTTCCGTTCGTCCTGCTGGACTCGCTCGAGGCGATCGACGCCGACCGAATCGCGCGACTCGTCGAGTACATCGGCGCCTACGTCGACGCGCTCGTCGTCGCGTTACTGCCCGAAGACGCCGCGGCGCTCTCAGACGAGTACGAGCGCATTACGGAGATATAAGGCGTCGACGGTTCAATCTCCAATCGTCGCTACTTGTGTGCGTTAGAACGCGCCGGCCGAGTAAGGGGGATCACGCCGGCCGGCGAGTCGAATTCAAATGGCAGGGGTCTGGCCATTGACGTCGGTGTGTCGGCCCCGCCAGTTCACCCTGGGCTATCCGCCATAAAAGAAGTACTGGCCAAATTCAGACACTATAGCGGCCATAGCGCCTGGAACGGTGATTCGGGTTGGTTGTGCTGTGGCCGACCATCGACCATGTGGCTTACGCCCGCGGCATCCGAAGCGTCAGACCGATGACGACGACCATGATGACCGCGAGCGCGAGGTAGCCCTGATCGAAGAAGCCGTACTCGCCGATCACGCCGAAGACGACCGGTCCCGCTGCGCCGAGCGTCGCCGTCGCCGTTCGGACGACGCCGAGGCCGGCGCCCTGTCGCTCGTCCGTGAACGAGTCGGCCAGAAACGACTGGGTGATCGCCCCGGAGCCGAGCATGGTGGCGACGAGCGCGGTGACGGCGACGAGCGCCCACAGCTCCGAGACGAACGGGAGCGCGAGCAGGCCGACCGTCGGCGGGCTCAACACGGCGACGAGCGATCGGCGCATGCCGAATCGGTCGTAGGCGGCGCCGGCAAGCGGTTTGACGACGACGCCGACGGCGAAGAAGAACCCGAACAGCAGGCTCGCGACCGCCGGCGACAGCCCCTTGATCGACTCGAGGTAGGTGGGGTAGAAGGCGGTGAACGACTGCCAGAGAAACATGAACAGAAACAGGATCACCGCCATGGTGCCGATCTCGGACGTGCGAAGCTCTCGAAAGACGCCGAGGGTCTCCCGGAGGGTGAGCGGCTCGTGGTCGACGTCGGTCGGCCGGGCCGGCACCGCGAGGTAGATGGCCAGCGCGCCGACGACCAGCAGCGGGACGACGAACCCGAGGCCGGCCTGCCAGGCGACGACGCCGGCGACGACGGTCGCGATCGGGGGCAAGATCGTCTGTCCGACGTCGCCCGTCGCCATCGTCACGCCGAGGGCGCTTCCCAGCCGATCCTGGTAGAGTTTCGAGAGGACGGTGATCCGCGCGATCGGGTACATCGAGTGGCCGACGCCCCAAAGCGCGGTCGCGAGAAACAGAACGGCCGGCGTGCTCGCCGTCACCACCAGCGCGAGGGCGACGGCGACGACGAGCGCGCCGCCGGCCATGAGCGTCCGCTCGGGGTAGCGATCGGCGAGAACGCCGCCGGGAAGTTGTCCGAGCGCGGCGAACAGCCACAGGACGGAGACGAGCAATCCCGCGACCGGGAGCGAAAGCGCGTAAGTCTCCTGGAGCGAGGGGATGAGAACGGGCAGGATCATCCGGGCGCCGACGAGCACGCCCCAGACGCTCGCGACTGCGAGCAGGGCGGTGCCGGTCCCGCCGTCCCACAGCGCCGAGAGTTCCCGTTTCAGCCCGGATCGAACGCCCATTGCCTACGCGCACACAGGGTGGGTTCGCGGATAACCGTTGGTTCCGCCGCACGGATTTCCGGTTCGTGCGGACTCGTCGGGTGTGAACCCGGATTCGTTCGCGCTCCGGGTTCGTTCTGGCTCAGGGTCGACCGTGGCCGATTCGGCCGCGCAGTCACTCGGCCTGCGGTCTGACCTTGAACCCGTAGCGGGTGACGCCCTCCTGGGTGTAGATCCGGCGGATCGTCGCCTCGATCCGGTCGCCGACGGCGAAGGCCGAGGGGTCGGCGTCGGTTCCCATCGCCGGGGCGCTGACCGAACTCCCGCCGTCCGGCGCGTCGAAGGCGACGACGACGGCCGCGTAGTCGCCCGATCGCGACTGCTGTTCGGCGAATTCGGGCGGGGCACCACCCTGCGAGATGGTCGTGACCGACTCGATCGTTCCCGTTCCCGGGAGCGCGACGGGTTCGTACTCGACGAGGGTTCGACAGTCCGGACAGGCACCCTCGGGCGGGAAGGATATCGCCTCGCAGGCGGGACAGCGGCCGGCTTCGAGTCGGTACCGCTGAGGAATCGATCGGCGCCACGTCGGGACGCTGACGTAGGCGCCGCCGCCCGACGGCGAGCCGGAGGTAACGTCGCCGCGCTGGCGGAGGTACTCGGCGTAGGTGCAGGGCTGCTCGCCGTCGACGTCGACGGCCGTCGGGACGGCCGCGTCCGATTCGATGGCGACGGCCTGTGCACTCTCGCCGTAGCCGACGGCCAGGATCGAAACGTGGCCGTCGGCCAGCGCGTTCGCGAGCGTCACCGGGACGCTCGCCGCCCCGAGGTCGCCGAGGTCGTGGACCGTCGCGCACGCGGCGATCGCGTCGGTGTCGACGCCGAGGGCGCCCGCCGCGCGGTAGGGCAGTTTTCCGTCCGGGGCCTGGATCGCGACGGCGTCGGGCTCCGGATCACCATCGAGGCCGGAGACCGCGCCACGGACCGCCTCCGTGAACGCGTCTCGATCGTACTGCGTGACCGAGAGTCCTTCGGTCGAGCGCTCGCCCGCCCGTCGAAATCGCGTTCCCGGGGTGGCCACAGACCAGCTGGCGCGATCTACGATCTGTGCCGGGCCGTCTGCCGTGAGCACGAACGCCGCGGCCCCGGCCCCGGCGGCGTGGTCGATCGCGTCGTCCGGCTCGCCCCGCGGGGCGTCCGCGACGACGACGAGCGCGCACTCGTCACGGTCCGCCGCGTCCATCGCGGTCCAGATCGCGCTCGTTCCGGCGCTCGTGCCCCCGGCGAACAACCGCCGGCTCGCGCCGGCGTCGATCCCGAGCATCTCGCCCAGTCGCGAGGTCGACTCGCCTTCTTCCACCGGCGGGGTCGTCGTGGCGAACCCGAGCCACGTGACGTCGTCCGGCTCGACAGACCCGACGTCGAGAGCCCGGCTGGCGGCCTCGTACCCCATCGTCAGGGCGTCCTCGTCGGCGGCGGGGACGGCCGTCTCGCGGATGCCGGCGCCCTGGAACCGACCCCACGCCTCCTCGTACTCCTCGGCCGCGATCCGGAGCCGCGGGGCGTACGCGGCGCCAGCGGTGATCCCCGTCATACCATCACCTCTCGTTCGAAGACGCAGACGACGGCGGCGCCGCCGCTCCCGCCCACGTTGTGCGTGAGTCCGTAGACCGGGTCGTCGACCTGGCGATCGCCCGCCTCGCCGGAGAGCTGTGCGAACGCCTCGACCACCTGGCCGGCTCCGGTCGCGCCGATCGGGTGGCCCTTCGACTTGAGGCCGCCGGAGGTGTTGACCGGCAGGTCGCCGTCGCGTTCGGTCCGTCCGGACTCGATCAGGTCGCCCGACTCGCCCCGCTCGCAGAAGCCGAGGTCCTCGTAGGCGAGCAGCTCCGCGATGGCGAAGCAGTCGTGGACCTCGGCGAAATCCAGGTCGTCCGGGCCGACGCCGGCCATCTCGTAGGCGGCCTCGGCGGCCCGCCGGCTGGCGGGGATCTCGGTGTACGATTCGCGCTGGAACAGTCCGACGGCGTCGCTGCCGGCGCCGACGCCGGCGACCCGAATGGGGTCGTCCGTGTACGACTCGACGACGTCCTCGCTCGCGATCAGCGCGCAGGCGGCCCCGTCGGACGTGGGACAGCAGTGATAGAGCGTGAGCGGGTCGGCGACGACGGGTGCCGACTGGGCGTCCTCGAGCGTGCACTCGAAGCCGAGCTGTGCCTTGGGGTTTCTCGCGCCGTTTTCGTGATTCTTCACGGCGACCCGCGAGAGCTGCTCGCGCGTCGTTCCGTAGCGCTCCATGTGCGCCGACGCCATCTGGGCGTAGACGCCGGAGAACGTGGTGCCCGACAGGCGTTCCCACTCGGTCTCGCCCGAGACGCCGAGCCAGTACTTCGTCGCGTCGGAACTCGCGTCCGTCATGACCTCGAACCCGCCGGCCAGGACGACGTCCGCCATCCCGGACTTGACCGCCTGGACGGCCTGTCTGATCGAAAAGCCGCTTGCGGCGCAGGCGTTCTCGACGCGCGTGCAGGGGACGCCGCCGAGGCCGACGTGTTCGGTTACGGCCGGCCCCGAGAGGCCGAGTTGCCGGCCGCCGACGCCGAGGGTGCCGACGAACGCTTCGTCGATCGCGTCCGGATCGAAGCCGGCCGGGACGCTCTCTACCGCCGCTTCGAACGCCGTCCGAAACAGCGAGCGATAGCTCTCGTCGGGAAACGCCCCGTAGGCCGACTGACCCGCACCGATCAGGTACGCATCTCGCATACTCGCTACTCTGTGCGCACTCCGAATAAACGCGACGTTCGACCGGGGTCGTCTCCGGGCGTCGAATTTATGGGCCGTTGCGTGTTATATGGTAACAATGAGTAGCCATTCCCGTTCCGGGAGGGGTCTCTCGACGTGTGCCAGCGTAGGATCGTCACCTCGATGGCTACCCGACCGAGTGCCGATTGACCGGTGTACGACCAGTCGGTGGACCGTTGACCGATTCCCAGCCGGGCCGAGGACCGCTGACCGACTGCCAACCGGCCCAGGGACAACTTGCCGATTGTCGACTGACCGATCGAGACGACCGAGGCGATCGCCGTGCCGCTGACGACCGTCGCGAAGAACCTGCCCTGGCAGGCGCTCTTTCAGGGGACCTACCTGTTCAGACGCTACCTCTTCGCGATGGAACCCGAGCCCGTCGAGCACGTCCTCGTCGAGGGCCTCGAGCCGGACGAACTCACCGAAGTGTTCCTCTCCGCCGGGCTGTTGAAGGGCGATTACGCGTCGTACTACTACTTCGGCGAGGAACTCAACATGGTCCACGGAATCTACAAACCGGACGAGTTCGAGTGGTACCAGTACCACGTCCGCGGCTTTTCCTGCGAGGCGGGGACGCGATTGCGTCCGCACACGGAGCTGTACTGGCGGATGTACCCGAAACGCCACATGCGCCTAGAGAATCTCTCCGTCGAGGAGGGAGTCGCGCGGACCGAAGAGATCCTGGACGAGGCGGCCGTCGACTACGAGGTGGTCGACGGCCCGATCGTCGGCGTCGATTCTGGCTGACGCCACGGGTGTTCCCGACCGAACGGTCGGTCTTCGCGGGTGAGAGAAGCGTTCAGTCCGAGCCGACGAGCCCGAGCAGGGCCGCGATTGCGAGCATCACCAGCCCGCCGCCGGCCAGCCCCGCCAGAACGAGCCCGGGTTCGAACGACATGGTGGTCGTCGGTGCCGTCGTCCCGTCGGGCAGGTGAACCGGCGTGTACGGCGGTTCCTCTTGCGGAAAGAGCGCGTCGACGTAGGCGATCACCATCGCGAACGTCAGGAAACCGGCGGCGAGGTAGACCCACTCGCGCCCTCGCTCGATCAGGCCGGCCAGCGTCGCGCCGGCGAGAACGACGCCGGCGCCGAGGACGACCAGTCCGTACCGCGAGTCGACGCCCGCGGCGCTTCCCGACTCGATCGAGATCCACTCCAGAAGCGCCGCGACGATCAACACGCCGGCGAGCCCGAGGCCGACGTGATCTACGCGGTCGTACTCGCCCATCACCAGGGAGTGGCGGCGCGGCCGCTATGGGCGTTGCGGTCGCGGGCGCCGCGACGCCGAGCGGCGGCGCCGACCGATCACTCGAACGCGACGTCCGTCCCGACGTCGCCGTCGAGTGCCCGCCCGTATATCGACTCGGCGGCGGCCGCGTCGAGGACGGCGCTACCGACGCTCTCGACGACGGCGGGGCCGTCTGCGATCGGGCCGTCGTTCGGCCTATCGTCGTCCAGCAACGCCCCGAGCGGGATCAGCTCGTCGACGCCGCGCTCGCTCGCGACCACCTCGCCGATCTCGGCGACTTCCTCGGGGACGTCGGCGTAGATCCGACCGGCCCGGTCGAGCACCCTCGGATCGAGTTCGCACATCTCGTCCGTGTACGCGCCGACCGCGACGACGATCGCGTCGTCGGCCAACGCGTCGGCCGGAAACACCGGTTCGCGGCTGGTCGTCGCCGTCACGACCACGTCGGCGTCGGCGGTTTCCTCGGGCGTATCGGTCGCCCGCGCGTCGAACCCTCGCTCGCGGAGGTCGGCCGCACACGCCCGTTTCGAGTCGCTCGGCGAGTAGACGCGAACGGACTCGACGTCGACCGCGGCGCCGATCGCTCGCGTCTGCCAGCGCGCCTGCGTCCCCGCGCCGAACACGCCGAGGGTGATCGGGCCGTCCGCGAGCGCGCGAACCGAGACGGCGCCGATGCAGCCGGTCCGGGCGTTGGTGATGGTCGTCCCCTCCAGGAACGCGACGGGACGACCGGTTTCTGCCGATGCGAGTACGATCTGGGCGTGGACGGTCGGCAGGTCGGTATTGCCCTCGTGGACCGTCGCCAGTTTGGTCGCGCTGTAGGGCGAGCCGTGGACGTACGCCGGCATGGCGAGGCCAGTTCCGAGCGGCTCGGCGGACGGGCTGTTCGTAGATGCGCCCGATCCGTCAGCCGCGAGTCCGATCCCGACGGGATAGTGGGGGCGGTCGGGACGTTCGACCCGTCCGCGCGACTGGTCGACGAGCGCGTTCTGGGTGACGTCTACGAGCGCCTCGAGGTCGAGCAGTTCGGCGACGTCGTCCGCGGCGAGGACGCGAACCATTTCGTGGGACGTCGGCGTCGAGTCGCTTAACGATTGCTGGCCGTGGTGGGTTCTGTTGACTCGGGCTTTCGACGGAGATGCCGGTGGTGGCGACCGCACGACCGATCTAGCGGCCGTCATTCAGGGGCTGTCTGAACCGATATCAGCTGGACCGAGCGATTATCAACGGAACAATAATCACCAAATATTATATGGGGTGAACATGGTATTACTGTAGAATGAGTACGGGAGAACTGACGGACTACTGTCCCAATTGTGACGCGGAGCGACCGGTTCGCCGGACCGTTCCCTGGCAATCCGATCTCTGTGCGGAGTGTGGCGGGGATATCGAGTAAATTCGCCCGCCCGGACCGAAATGCGGGTACCGATGGATCCGGTCCGAATCGCCGCTCTCCGCACTCGCGTTCGGGCGTGATCGGACCCGCCGCTTCTCGACGTCGAGATCGACCGCAAGAACGAGTATCGGTACGGACTCCGGGCACGGCTCAGCGCACGCACTCGTTCGATCGTTCGGCGGTCTCTCCGCGCTCGGACTGAGCCGGCTGGTCGTCGGTCGGGCGGCGCCCGGGCCGAGACTGCGATCGGATCGACTCGATGATCGAATCGACGTCTCCCGCCTCGGCGAACTCGGGGCTATTTCTGGCCAGTGACAGCGCCATCACGAGCAACTCGACCTCGGTCCGGCGCAGTTCGACCGTCACCAGCTCGTCGTTCATGCTCACGGTACAGTCTGTGATGGTATGGGTCTTCTGTCGCATTCGTGTACAGGTCGGTCCCTCGATCGGGTCGACGGCGAGTCGGTCGGCATCGATCCCGATCGGTTTCTGAGAGAGCTGGTCTGTGGTGAAAGCTGACCGGCCGGTTACCGAACGTCTGGACGGTGTCCCGAGAGGCTGCGGATGCCGCGGGTCCATCGGACAGCACAATTTCGGAATTCCCGCCCTCACGGCGGTGAGTGTGACTTTTCCAGTATCGCTCTCCACTGCGTCTCACCGTAGGTGAGCGCGGTGACCTCCCACGGCGTTCCGATCGTTGCCTCTCGAAGCCGGTCCGCGCTAAAGACGCGGAACAAGAGCGTTTCCCCTACGTCCCCCTCGTACTCTTCGTGGTAGATCCGGTAGGCGAGGCCGGGCGCCGGGTCCTCACGGTACGCGAACACGTCCCCCGTGGCCTCCTTCTCGGGGGCGTAGTTGTCGAGGACTGCGGTCGCGTCGGGCGTCGTTACGAACGCGAGATCGTCCAGAAACTGGCGAACGCCCGCCATCGACCCGGCCAGCCCGACCTGCGTGCCGATCGCGTGCGCCGAGCGGAATCGGTCGCGGTCGAAGTGATTTCGGAGTGTGAACATATTCGCCACTCGAGCGTCGGCCACGCCTCGGTCGCGCAGTATCTCGACTAGGTGGTCACTCACCTCGATGGCGACCGTCTCGAACTGTTCTTGGTAATAGAGGGCATCCCGTCCCGCGCCGGCTCCGATATCGAGTAACGGGCCCTCCATCCACGCATCACGCCACGCGTCTTCGTCGTGTTCGCCAAAGTACCACCGTTCGATAGCGTGTTCGCGCGTTTCGTCACCGTCACGGTCGATGAGAGGCTCCTCCCGGCTACCGAGGTAGTGGTCGCGGATGGCGCGACCGAAGGGGTCGGCGGACATCGTGGTGTGGTATGGCTCAGCAATTGTACTAATAGTGTAATGAACGACGGTACCGATTCACACCGGTGCAACGTGCCGGACACGCCGACGGTGTTCGCAAACGCGCTCGTGCCGACAGGTCCGGAGAGACCGATCTCGAATAGTCCAACGGGGACGAAGATGGACGCGGTTTGTGATCCCACCGCGACGATGGCTCCTGGCGCTCGCAGGGAAGATTCCGTCCAGCGAGTCACGGGTCACAGTCGTCGCGTGACGCTCAGAACTAGATCTGTGTTCGATTCGTTGCCAGGGGAACTGCAATCGGTTCGAGTCGGTTCGGATTGCGACGAACCGGGCTCTCACGTCACTTCGCGAACGGGTTCGTCGGATTCTCGTTGTGTCGACACTGCTCGGTGTAGAACTTCAGGTCGAAGTCGATCGATTCTCCCTGAACCTCGTTGCCGACACCCTTCGGCAGGCACCACTCGAACCCGAGGTACTGCGTCGTCGAGTTCGGAACGCAGACGGGATCGCCGTTCGGCTTCTCGTCCGCACAGTACCAGAACGTGAGGTTGCTGATCGCGGCCTGCTGAGGTTCTGGTGAGGGTGTTTCCGGGGCGATAACCTCTGTACCTGATGTCGCACACTCCTCGTAGTCGTACGTGAGTGTATCGCCGGCGGCACCGACCTCGATCCGACAGAGCCCCTTGTTACTCTCCCAGTCGAACCCGTAGGCCTCGTCGTCTCCGTCCTTGAGATAGACGTTCGTGAGCGTAATCTCGACGCCCTCCTCGGGGAACGTGATCACGTCGCCGCTTCGTAGCTCGTCGGGATCGTGGCGTGTCGGATCGGTGTACTCTGCGAGGTTGTCGTCGTCTAGTTTCGGCAACTCGACGCACGTATCGGTCTTGGTACCCGACGTCGACGTCGGTTCGCCGTCGAGGAGGATCCCCTGGTTCAACGCGTCGAGGACGTCGCGAAGCGATCCCTCGACGATGATCGGCTCGTCGTCGTCGAGTTCGTTGTCGCCGTCTAGGTCGTGCCAGAGGACGGCCTCGATCTCGTCTGCGAGCACCGTCTCGTACGATTTGTTCTTCGCGCCGAGCCAGAGCCAGCCGGGGTTGTCACAGAGGTGGTAGCTGAACGTGATCTCGCCGCAGTCGCCCGGCTTGATGTCCTGGAGGTCGATCAACGAATCCTGCTTTTTCCCGAAGTAGTAGTCGTCGTCGAGGTCCGTACAGTAATCGATCTCGTCGTCGCCGATGTTTCGACCGAGATCGTCGTACCGATACGTCTGGCCGTCGACTTCGATCGACTGCTCGCCGTCTTTGTCGTGATCCGGGTGTGCGTTCACGTACGGGCGACCGGCGGTCCCGTAGTCCTGCGGTCGCTGGTCGTCCGGCGCGCCGTAGTAGAACTGCTGCCAGTCGAGTTTGAGTTCGAGTTCGCCGGCGACGAGTTCGTTTCCGCTGAACTTCTCGCCGTCGCTGAAGTACGCGCTGGTGCCTGCGCCGACGAGGGCGCCGCCGACGCCGACGGCGCCGAGCCCGGCGAGAACGTTGCGTCGCGATATCGTGTTGGATTCGTCCGTCATAGTGATCGGCCGCCACGAAACCGGCGTCGCCGGTTCATGGTGGGTGTCTCAAAGCCACTGGCTCCCGACGAGTAGCTATACACAGCCTCAGATCGCCTAGACGGCGCCTCGGACGCGCATACGATGTCTGTAGCGAGCGAGGGTGGTCGGTATCGGACCCCTTCGCCACGGCGACAAACCGATACTCATCAACCAATCAAATATCGATGTCGAATCCGAATATCCGACGGCTTGGGCGGTCTACTGTCGATTTTCGAAACAGCGGAGAAATACCGCATTTCCCTCACATAGCGCTCGTATATTCACGGTATTACGGCGGATGTGTCCGAATCATATTCGATCTGGAAACTACTTATGGGCACAACCCCGATTTCATGACTGACGAGTCTCAAATCACTTCTCTTCGGTTCTATCTAGCCGATTATTCCGTCCCGATGTAGGTGAATGACCCGGGTCGACAGCGTTCTCACCGATCGCAGGCGTTCCGACCGGTCCCACCGGGCGTTCACGCGGTGTGATCCGCCACTTTCAAAACGTGGAAACCGTCATAATACATCTTTAGATATTCTCCTCCGGACGTAGGTTCACACTCGAAATTGCTACAGAGTTCGTAACTAATTTTGAATAACAAGATGTGACGTTCGATGAGCCCAGAACCTCACAGTCAGAATAACACGGGGATACACGCTGTCGAGCGGTCGGCGCGGGTCGACCGTTCGGACGGCGACCGTCTCTCGGGAGAACGATGACCGCGGCGGCGTCCGCATCGGTTCGGACCGGCGACCTTCGCGACCGATCGCCGTCGCTGTCACAGGACACGGCCTTCAAGCTACTCAGCTGTCCGCGCCGACGGTACGTGATACACCTCCTCAAACAGGGGGATGGTCCGATCGAACTTCGCGATCTCGTGACCCACGTCGCCGCCTGGGAGAACGACGTTTCGGTCGACGAGACGACTTACGAGCAACGCATGCGGGTCTACACGGCGCTCAGGCAGTCACACCTTCCGAAACTCGACGACGGCGGCGTCGTCGAATTCAACGCAGACCGCGGCGTCGTCGAACCGACCGACGCCACCTCGCAGCTCGACGTCTACCTCGACGTCGTTCCCCACGACGACATCCCCTGGAGCACGTATTACGCGGGCCTTGGTGCGTTGTGTCTGTGGTTTACGGCCGGGGTCTGGTTCGGATTGCTCCCGTTCTCGCTCGTCTCGCCGACGCTCGGCATGCTCGTCGTCACGGTACTGTTTTCCGCCTCCGCGCTCGCACACGTCCGGTACGAGCGACGCCGGCGTCTGGGAGCCGACGGTCGGCCACCCGCGAACGGCCGGGGTGAGCGATGACCGTTCGGCGCGTCGCCCTCCTCGGAGCCGGGGTGGTCGTCGCCGTGCTCGTCGGTCTCGTCGCGATCGTCGCGTTTCCCGGCCTCGTCGGCGGGGACGCAGCCTTTTTCGTCACCTCGGGGAGCATGAGCCCGTCGATCGACTCGGGCGACGTCCTCATCGTCTCCGAATCGTCGCCCGCTGACGTCGAGGTCGGCGACGTCGTCACGGTCCAGACCGGTGACGAGCCGAATCCGGGGTACGTGACCCACCGTGTGGTCGACGTCGAGGTCGTCGACGGGGAGTACTACTTCCAGATTCAGGGCGACGCGAATCCCGAACCAGATCCCGGGTACGCGACCGCCGACGACGTCGTCGGCACCAGCCACCTCCAGATACCGTACGTCGGTTCGCTCCTGGTGTTTGCCCGATCCGGGATCGGCATCGCCGTGCTCGTCGTCCTCCCGGGACTCGCCCTCCTGACGTCCGGCTGTCTGGCCCTCGTCCGGGAACTTAGCGCGCTGGGGACCGACACCCACCCAGACCGGAGGAAGGCATGAGTGACGCCCGCCTACTCGCGGTCGTGGCCGCGTGCGTCTTTCTCGGCGTCGCTCTCGTCGGCGCCTCGTTCGCGGCGACGTCCGCGGGCCTTTCGGATTCCCAGTCGTTCGAGTCGAATCACGTCGGCGTCGGCAGCTGGGAGACGCTCGACGTCGGATCGACGACGAACGGGTCGACGCTCACCCTCTCCGTCGAGAACCCGACCGCGTCGACGGTGGTCGCCGCCTACACCGTCGGGGCCGACAACGTCACCGAATCGGGGGTGGTGTCACTCGAGCCCGGCGCGACGTGGACCGACGAGTTCGAGGCCGATCCCGCCGAGAACGGGACGGACCCCGAATGGGAAGTCGACGTCGAAGACGTCACCTAGAGCGGATTGTCTCGAGTGGAGCGAACGCTCGCGGTGGCCCGTCCTTCACGGTTCGGCGATTCGAACCCGCTTCGACCACCATGCGCTCAGGACGTTTCCCATCGGTCGAATCCTCCGTTTCTTCGGTTTCCGGCTCTTCTGGCGCTTCCGATTGGTCTTCAGGAGCTCCTTCGATCTCGTCCGCTGATTGTTCCTCTTTGGGCGGTTCGTCGGGCTCGCCCGTTCCGAATACGTCGACCGTCGTCATGGCGCTGTCGTCGCTCTTCCCTTGTTTCAGCGAGACTGAACGGCTTTTCCGCCGTATTCATCGACAGAACTGGTCATCTGTCGGCGAACGGGCTTTCGTGAACTCTCGGGTTATCGTGCTCGATACCAAACGGCGATTTCCTGTTGGAATCGATCGATCCACTCGAGATCTTCGTACAGAACGTCGTAGACGATGTCGTGATCGACGTCGCCGTATCGATGGGCGAGGTGATTTCGAAACCCAGTCGCCTCCGTGATTTTCGAACCGGTCTCGTCGGACACGATCCCGGCGTCGACGAGCGATTCGATCTCTTCACGAGCTGTTTCAACATGACCCAGCGATTCCGATGCACGTATGTGGGCCGCCAGGTCGATGCAGGATTGTATCGCGTTCATCAGTGACCGTTCGACCGCCCGCTGACGGATGACATCGTCGAGATACTCCTCTCTCGACACGCCTCGAATCTGCTTGCACTCGTCGGTATACTGATTAACTAACGAAAGTCGAGTCACGATAACGTCTTCATCGACCATCAAACATCCCCTTCTGCGAGTCTATCGATGAACTTGCGCCGGTACTTGGCTCGGCGCTCGGCAGACGCGTCGACGGTTCGGCTCAACCGGTCTTCGTCAGCGTCTTTCGTCGATTCGTCTCCGTAGATGAGCGTCCCTTCGGTGAGCGCCCGGTGTGCGACCGTGTCGGGAAGTCCCTCGATATCGCTTACGTCGACAAACGGATCCGCGACTGCCTGAACTGTAGCATCGATTCGATTTCGCGCCCGAAACCGCTCGCGTCGATCCAGTGAGTCGGAAAACCGGAGACAGATATCGATATCGGACGTCGGCGTTTGCGTCCCGTCCGCGTACGATCCGAACACCACCGCGTACTGAACGTCTTCCTCCTCCAGGATCGATTCGAATGCTTCGAGATTCACGGTCGACTGAACGTCGATACCCGGGTCCCCCTCGGACATACGCCTCCGTACGGCACACAGCGTCTTATACTACCTGACCGCTGGTCGAACGGTTCGCCGATCCGAGTGCGGTGCGATCGGTAGCGAAGCGCAACGCGTCGCAGGAGATATCGACCGTCACGATTCGTGTATTCGGATCAGTCGGTTTCGTTGCCGTCGGTCGCCCCTTCGGTTTCTTCCTCGTCGCCCGCTTCCGGTTTATCTCCAGTCGTCTCTTCGTCTGGCGGTTCTTCTGGCTCTTCGGGTTCGTCATCTGGCGGATCCGCTTCCGGTGATTCATCCGTTCCTTCGGTTTCCGGCTCTTGCTCGTCCGGCTGCTCTTCGTCGGGCGATTCTTCCGTCTCTTCTTCTTCTGGATCTTCTTCGGGGCCACCAGTTCCGAACACCTCGACCGCCGTCGTGGCGCTGTCGTCGTCGGTCCGGACGACCACGTCGAACGTGACGTCCGTCTCGACGGGATAGGTGTCGTAGCCGAGTTCTGCGACCTGGGTCGCCTCGCCGGGCACCGTGACGGACGCGGTGTCGACGACGTCACCGCCGACGACGAGTTCGACGGTCGCGCTCGCGTCAGCCGTCCCGCCGTTCGCCAGATTCGCCAGGACCGAGAGGTGCTCGCCGCCCTCGACCGGGGCGTTCGTCCCGTCGATCGCGACGGTCACTGGTCCGGCTTCGGGTTCATCGTCTTCAGGTTCCTCCTCGTCCTGTTCTTCGTCTTCGGGTTCCTCGTCCGGGTCGGCGGCGATCGCCGCCTCCAGTCTCGCCGTTCCGCCCTCGTCGCGCACGGTGAGGACGTCACCGTCTTCGGACCAGACGTGCCGGCCGACACCCCAGTAGAGCGTCTCGGCCGTGTTGGAACCCGATCCGGTGACGACGGTGACCGTCGCGTTCGGTTCCAGGGTGAATCCGTCCGGAAACTCGAACGCAGAGAGCGTCTCGGCAGGTACCAGCCCGTCATCTTCGATGTGCCAGCCCGAGAGATCGAGCGACTCGTTACCAGTGTTCTGAAGCGTTACGTACTCTTCGTCGGGGTCGTCGCCCAGAATCTGGTAGTCGACGAGTTCGAGCGTATCGGGATCGGCCGGCTCTTCGTCATCCTCGGCCGCCTCGACGCGAACGGCCCGCCGGTCGGAGACGCCGTCGCTCTCGACGGTGACGGGGAACTCGACGGCGCGCTGGACGGGGTAGGTCTCGTAGCCGAGGACGACCTGGGTCGACCGGTCGGGGTCGATGCCGACCGACTCGCTGTCGACGCGCTCGCCGCCGACGACGAGCGAGACGGCTTCCGTGATCGCGGTTTCGGCGGTGTTCGTCACCTCGGTGTAGACCTCGAGGAACTCGCCGCCGGCGACCGGATCCGACGCGCCGGTGACCGTCAGCCTGACCGGCGGCACGTCCTCGGCGTGGACCGCCACCGTCCGCCTGTCGCGAGCGCCGGTTCCGGCGACCTCGACCGGGAACTCGACGTCGCTCGCGACCGGATAGGTTTCGTAGCTCAGCGTCACCGTCTCGGTCTCGTCGGGTTCGAGCGTGACCGACGCGGTGTCGACGCGGTCGCCGGCGGTCAGGTGGATCTCGTCCGTGACCGTCGCGTCGTGCGTGTTGACGACCTCGGCCGTCACGTCGAGCACCTCGCCGGCGCGGACGGGCGCGTTCGTCTCGCTGATCTCGATCTCGAGCGGGCCGACGTCGGTCACCACCTCGACCGGCTTCGTCTCGCGGTCCGAGTCGGTACGCACGGTGACCGGGAACGAGACGTCCGTCCGGACGGGGTAGGTCTCGTAGCCAAGCGTCACCGACTCCGAGGCGTTCGGATCGAGGGTGAGCTCGGTCGCGTCGACGACCTCCTCGCCGACGACGAGTTCGACGGTCTCTGCGAGCGCTTCGTCGGTCGTATTCTCGACGGTCGCGGCGACTTCGAGGACGCTTCCGGCCTCGACGGGTGCGTTCGTCCCGTCGATCGAGACCCGACTCTCGCCGTCGTAATCGACCCGGGGCGTCCAGACGTCGTCCGCGGTGACGGCGGCGCGCTCGTCGACCACCCAGCAGACGATCGGACAGCCGTGACAGAGTCGGTCGGTCGAGAGGCGGGTCGTGGCCTCGGTGCCGTCGAGCTCGTCGACGCCGAGGACGACGTCCGCGTGGGCGAGCCACCAGACGGCCCGGTCGAGGCCGGCCGGTGCGGAGACCGTCGCCTCCAGGTCGACGGACTCGCCACTTCGCACGTCCAGGGGTCCCCGATCCGGCCGCGTCGCATCGATCGACGGGGCGGCGTCGGCGTCGGCGGCCACCTCGACCGTCCAGCGAGCCGTGTCGTTTCGGTCCTCGCCGAGAAGGGCCGCCGCCACCCCGTAGGTCCCCTCCTCGGCGAACGTTCGTCGCCAGTGGTCCGTCCCCTGCGCGTCGTAGTAGGCGGCGTTCCACGGACCCTGCGACCACCCGGCGTAATCGTCGTCCACGTACCAGTGGGTGTACCCGCCGTACGCGCCGAGTTGCTCGGAGCTAACTTCGAAGAGGACGGACGTCTCCGGCGGAATTACGAGCTCGGGTTCGGGACTGACCTGGCCGGCGTCTAGTTCGTCGATACCGGTTACCGCAACGGTGCGTTCTACGCTTTCAGCGTCGGAGACGATCCGCACCGGAACGTCGACGTCCTCGCGAACGGGGTAGGTCCGGTGGCTAAACTCGACGATCGTCGAGTCGTTCGCCGGAACGGGCGTCTGCTTCGTGATCAACCGATCGTCGCCGACGAAAAATTCGAGCGTCGGCGTGATCGCTTCCGCGGTCGGATTCTCGATCAGCACCTCAATGTTCAACTGATCGCCCGCCTGCACCGGATCGGTCGCGTCGACGATCTCGATCGATCGTTCCCGTACTGTCGCACCCCGCCCCGTGAGCGCGTAGAGTGCACCGATGCCGCCGACTCCCTTCAGGACGTGCCGTCGTCGCATGCCCTATACTCGCGTCTCAACAACCAATATTGTTACATGTTATCGGATGACGTGACGGTGTCTTCGCGGTGACTCTCCGGATCGAGCTGGTGTCGACCGTCGCGACGCTGCCGTCGATCACGTCACCGAAGCTGGTTCGACTCATCCTCACTCGAGGCCGGAGCCCTGTGTTTCCCCTGAGTGCTCGCTTCGATCCGATCGGTGGTCTCTCAGACCGACAACTCACACTCCTCGGCATCCTCGACGTACTCCTCCGCGTCTTCGGCGACGTCCTCCCAGTCATCGTCGCCGTCCTCGCGCAACTGCGCGGCCTCCTCGTACGTCCTCGCGGCGGATTCGAGCGCACCCCCGTGACAGGCGAACCACTGGATCGCCCCGGCGAGACCCGCCCCGCCGGCGCGGTCGGCGGCTTCGCCGTACGCTTCGACCGCCTCCTCGAACGCCTCGATCGCCGTCTCGAGATCGTCGTCGCTGGGCGAACGCCTCGAGAGAATCGAGACCCCCGACTCGAGGGCGTCGTCGCCGTTCCGGAGAATTCTGACGCCCGAGACGATCGAGGTGATGGCGCTCCGTTCTGCGCTGACGCGCTGGTGCTGGGCCTCGACCGCGTCGCCGTCGAGCGCCTCGACCGGCTCCATCGCGCCCGCCTCGCTGGCGCCCATGTACGCCATCGTCACCTCGCCCGTCTCGAGGTCGTTGATGGCGTCGCTGATCTCGCCGCGTGCGTCGTTGGCGGCCGCCCAGTTACGGGCTTCGACGTCTTCCATCAGGTCCGCGACGTCGTGGTACAGGTCGTAGAGCGCCGGCTGAATCTCGACGACGGCCGAGACGAACCGCGTCGCCCGATTCAGGCCCGTCACGACTCGTTCCCGTTCGTCGGGCAGGTCCGCGTCGGTTATCTCGGAGATCGCCGCCCGAGCCGGCTCGAGTTCGGCCAGGATCGGCTCGTTGTCGAGCGGGATAGTCGCGTCTAGCCCGGCGAACCCGCCGGTCTGGGCGTCGATCTCGTCCATCGCGGCGGCAAGGCCGGCCTCGGCATCTTCGATGGCCGCTTCGATCTCCCCGTCGCTCGGGCCGGGATCGGTTCCGCCGTCGTCCTCGCCTCGATCCGATTCACCGTCATTTTCGCCGCTCGATACGTCCGGTTCGTCCCCATCGTCGGACCCCGCACCCGCACAGCCGGCGACGACGGCGGTCGCCCCGGCCACGAGGAAGTAACGTCGCTTCATGGAAACGGGCCCGACGTCACGAGAGTTTAGTAAGCGGGTGTTTCCGGCTTCCATGAGTGATCGCACTCGCGAACCGTCCGTTTCGGTTGGCGCGTTCGAGCCCGGTTTCGTCCACGCCGAGTACCCGGTCGTCCCCCTCGGCTCCGGTCGCGAACCGCCCCGGTGGATCCGCGTCCGCGGCGCCTACCGCGGAGTAATCGGTGCGTGACCGACCGGTCCGCTCGCGGCTCGACGTCGCTACTCGTATTCGCGTTCGACGAGCTCGTCCAGCTCGGTCTCGAGTTCCGGGTCGCGCAACTGGGCGTCGAATTCGGCGTCCAGCTCGGCGTCGGTGACCTCCTCGTCGATCGACTCGCGACGCGCTGTCTCGTCGGTCCACCGCTCCGTCATTCCAGCCTCCGCGTCTGCCGCCTCGTTCCAGCCCCGGGTGAGTTCGTAGGCGGCGTACGCGAGCAGGACGACGAAGACGACCAGCAACCCCCACGAGAGCATCCGGCTGACGAACCTGAGGACCTGACCGGCGACGAGTACGGCCATCACGCTGGCCGCGACGACGAGGGCGACCGTCGCCGCGCGCGAATCGGTCATACTCGATCGATACTCAGTCCACCGTATTGACCGTTTTGTCGGTGTCCGGGGAAGGCTGCCTTTGATTCTACGAATAACTTCCGAATTATTCCGTCTGTGTGTCTTACTTCCCCAGCACCATTTATTTTATGTGTGTCCTCGCCGCTTTGAACCGTGGGGGAATAAAATGGGGGAACAGCTAGCTTTCTGTCCGCAGTGTAACGAGGAGCGACCGATCCGAACGACCGTCCCGTGGCAAGCCGACTTCTGCGTCGACTGCGGGACCGACATCGACGATTCTGCGACTTGAAGCGGCGCCTCGGTGGGTCTCCCGGTTCAGCGTTCGAACACTTCCGCGACCGTAAGCATCACGTCGAACTTCGTCGGCGATTCGTACATCTCGATCGTCTGGTCCGTGCGGTTGTAGTAGACGAACTCGTACCGGTCGGCTCTGTCGAGATGGTTGTGATGAAACGATAATTCGACGTCCCGAATCGTCGATTCGTCGGGCTCGCCGTCCGAACCGGTCTCCATCTCGGCGACGGCTCGGACGACCTCGTCTATCGGAACCGGTCGGTCCTGTTCGGAGAGAAAGTAGAGTGCGTACCGCCGCCGTTCGTCGTTGAGCAACGACAACACGTCGTCAACTGTTACCATACCGTTCGATTGGAATCCGTCTCATTTAAGCCACTCTCTGATCGTTCCTGCCCACCATTGCGAACCGAGCATCCGACGCGTCGACTCGAATCGTCGAGCGCGTGGCGACCCACCTCGACGTTGACCCGATCGACTCCGTTCCCTGTACGACGCCGTCGACCCCGACGCGATCGATTCGCCGTTCGAGAATCGAACCGGTGGCGGTTCCCGACGACCGGTATGGTCCTGCCACGGGACTCGGGTCGCCGTCGAATGAGACGACGTATCGATGTTCGCTCCACCCGCACGAACGAACCGATGACTCGGAGATCAGTTCCGACGTACGGGTGCGGACTGTCCTCCGATAGTCGCCGCACGATTCCGAGGTCTCTCACCGAGAAGGCCCGAGCACGCGGCTGATGAGCGGATGCTCGATGGGGAGGTTGCGCGCGATCGTCGTCCGGAACCGGGCGGAGATGGCGAGTAAGACCAGGCCGTAGGTCGCCGCGCCGAGGGCGACGAGGACGGAAACGATCGCGAAATTGTGATCGAACGCGGTCAGCGTCTCGATTGCGAACTCCGCGCTCACGACGACGAACCCCATCGCGAGGGCCGCGGCGACCTGCTTCGAAATCTCGGCGAGCGGTGGCGTGAACGGGAGGAGGCTGGTCACCATGACGTAGGATACGGCGAGGCCGATCCCGACCGAGACGATGCTCGCGATAGCCGCACCCACCCACCCGAACTGGACGATGAGAACGACGTTGAGGGCGACGTTACTGACGATGAAGACGGCGTTGGCCCGGAACGCCAGATCGGGCCGATCGACGGCGTTCAACGCGTTTAACAGCTGCTTGAAGAAGTTGTAGCAGACGACCGCGACGAGCAAGAGCCAGAGGACTTCGGTTCCCTGGGTGAACTCCGGGCCGTAGATGCGAAGGAGACGGTCTGCGAGGAGTGTACCACCGACGAGTCCGGGGATGGCGACCAGGCCGGCGAACGCGAGCGAGTCCTCGACGTACCCCGAAACCGCGTCGAGACTTTCCGTGGCGGATCGCTCGCTAATTTCTGGAAACATGGATTTGCTGATTGCGCTGCCAAAGAGGTTGAGAAACGTCGAAAGACTCCAGGCGACGGCGTAGATGCCGACGAGCGAGGCGGGGACCAGCGCCCCGAGGATGACGATGTCGACGTCGTTGAACGCCCGGGATTTGAGCCCGCCGAGCCAGGAGAACTTCGCGTAGTCGAACAGGCTCCGGACGTGTTTCCGGGTCGGTCGCTGTGGTCTGAACGAAACGAAGACGAGGCCGAAAAGCGCGACGACGATGACACCGACGACGTATCCCACGAACATTCCGAGAAGACCGTAGCCCGCGGCGACGAGTCCGACCTGGATGATCGTTTTGGCTCCGGATTTTGCGGGCTCGAGGCCGCCGGCGATGTGGACGAGATGCTGTCCCTGGAGGAACGCACGCACGACTGAGAATAGCAATTTCGCGACGGCGATCGCGATCACGAACCAGACCACCGATACCGCGACGTACGCTTCGACGCCGCTGGTATAGGCCTCGACGTACGGCCGTCCGAGCAGGACGCCGATCGCGAGCACGGTGGCGACGGTCGCGATGGCGAGAACGCCCGCGATCATGTAGGCGCCCTGGTCGTCACCCTCGCTCAGCCGCTTGGTGATCGCACTCGTGAATCCAATTTTTCCGAACAGCACCAGCCAGGAAACCAGCGCGACCACCATCGCGTACAGACCGAGCACCTCGGCACCCAGCACGCGAGCGAAGTAGACCGTCCCGACGAACCCGATCGCTGCACCGAGGATTTTCGAAAGGAAGACGACGAGTGAGGTCTGGCCGATTTTCATTGTCCAAAATAGGATTCAATTAATTTGCAAAAGAAAAATAGGTGTCTTGTTTGGGCCTTATACACCGGTGTATCATTGACCATATTTCTGGGACACTCATATAACTCCAATAGGTGAACGTCAGAAGCGTACCAGTTCGAATACTCATTTTGGTCTTACAATGCGACACTACTTATCTCACACTAATTCGCCGGCCACTTCTTGTATATCTGGATGATCCAACTGTTTTTTTGCTCGAGTACTCAGATCCGTGACCCGACTAGCTGTAGCCACTTCGGAACGAATCGCTTGCCACTGTTCGTGTCGAACAAACACTCGTACAGGAATTTCTGAAATTCCGAGCGCTTTTGCAACAACAAATCTGTGTCGACCATCGTCAAAAATCAAATTTCCATCCCTTCCGATGTTAATTGCAACCTCATGGGCTTTAGGCGGCAGGTAATTTGGTCGACGGAGTGAACCATGTCGGTGTTCTGTGACTGGGGTCTGTGGCTTATATCCTTCTCTTTTTATACTTCCAATAAGGGAATCGATGTCTGAAAGGGTTTGGTCGACGGCTTCTAACGACTCATATTTTTGCCAGTAATTAAACTCCGATTGTCGTAACCGTTCGTATAGTTCTGTTTCTTCCCATGGTGTTCCTGACCCAATACGATCCTTCACTGATTGATAGAGGACATAATTATCAAATGGGACACACACAGGTTGTTCAAACCCTTCGTGTCGACCTGACACCACGACCTCCTTGTTACTAATACGCTGGTCCCAGCCTCCACTGCGGACGTGTGTTGTATATCGCGAAAGATGATCCCAGAAGTGTGGGGTCAGCAAATATGTAACCTTTTGAGGGTTTATTTGAATGGTTTTGAATGGGTCTGGTGCGCCCGATCTATATCGTATTTTGTGTGAAATAGTGGTCGCGGGTGGCCATATCCACGAATCAATATATTGATTGAGATAAAAATTAACGGACCTCGATAATCCTTGGAACCCATCCTCACTAATGCGGTTCCACACTCGCTTTGGCAAAGTTACAATCGACATTTCTGATTTGTTGGTGCCTGAAGCAGACCACAACCCCTACTTTGATACCCGTTTAATCCTGTCCCAATGACTCATTTTCGGTTCGTCAAATTAACCGCTGTCTTCCGTATCGGAAGCCGTTTTCGGACAGTACGATTAAATATACACATATCACACTTCTTGTGATGATAATTACAGCCTTCCATTTGAATATGGTTTGGCCGATTGAACTGTCCTGTTACCTGATTAACAATGAATAATTCTCTATTCGCCGGTATATCAAATTGGTATGGGAAGGAAGGGCTCATTGGGTTAAGTAAGCGAGTTTGCTCGTTCGCCTTTGGTGCTGGTGTAGTGATATCTTCATCTGGCAGTTATGAAAACGCACTACTGACGAAATCAGCAATTTTGAATCAGTCGAGTCAACATTCCATTTGGAAAATAGAGTCACCGTTTTGCGACAATTCGGATCTGATTCCTGATTTGACACCTCCGGAGTTCGAATCAACTGAATTGAAGTACGTGGATACACCTTCCTACACGTTAGAATCACAGTTCGTTCTGGAACTTGATCATGTACTCCTTGTTGGTCCACATGCTACTGTAATTACTTCTGACGGTCAAGCTACCGCAGATACTCTCTCTGAACGGGATGATCGGACCCGGTGGATGTTGAACAATGCGATAATTAACCGGCCGAAACTCCTATTTTCGGCACTTCGTCACGGCTCATCTGTAGGCGATACTTCATCACTATCTACAGGGGCAATTTTGTACCATCACTCCCCGAACTACTATCACTGGATTGTTGAGCAGGTATTCAAACTCAGAAATATCGAACATTACGAATATATGACTGGTCGTACCGTCAAATTAATTGTGGGTTCGAACGCTCCATCATTTGTCTTTGAATTTCTGGCACACTGTGGTTACACGACCGACGATATTATTCGATGGGATGGTGAACCATTACGACTTGAGAGAATAATTCTACCAACAGTCCCGGAACCCACTCCGCAGCTTCTCGAATGGGTCGACTCCCGGATAATTCAAACCGTAGATGCCTACTCGGGCAATTCGAGGTGGTTCTATTTGTCTCGACAACACGCAAATCGCTGTCGTCGTGTTGCGAATTTCAACGAGATTGAACCGATTCTTGAGCGACTAGGTATCCAACCGATTCGTCTCGAAGAACTTTCGTTGGAAGATGAACTTGCGATGATGCGTGGAGCAAAGGGAATCATTGGTCCTCACGGCGCAGGATTGACCGCAATGTGCTGGGGCAACAATCTCACGGTCATTGAGCTATTCAACCAAGTTGTCAAAGCACCATATTATAAATTAGCCTCACTCTGCGGGCACGAGTATCGGGCTATCGTCGGTGAAGGAGTTGGGGCTGCAAGCCGAGCCCGAAACAAGGATATTCTCCTCAATTTGGAATCTTTCGAGGCACTCCTTGAGACTGTCATTACCCCGTAATTTCAACCCACTCCGCTAACCGTCGGAAATATAATCGCGTACATCGATTACGTACGACCGCCTCGTCCCGTCGTGTGCGGAATCGATCGAGACAAAGCGGCCGTCAGGACTCCATCGTGGGTGTAAGTCACATCGACGAGTTCCATCAAAGCCAAACGGTGCGAAAAACTCACCGAGGTCGATCGTTCGACCGCTCGCAAGATGAAACAACGTCAACGAACGTCGACGGCGGCGGTCGGGATAGCTGTCCGTCACCACCCACTCGCCGTCTGGCGAGAGGGATGGATGGCCATCTCCGAAGCCGTCGAGTTCGTCAACATACGAGATCTCGTCCGTGGCCACGTTAACAATGTAGTATCCACGACCGAAGCTTTCCGATCCGCCCCACAGGAAAAGCCTGTCCGGGTCGAGCCAGCAGAAGTGCGAGAGAAATCGATTCTCGAGCAGGAGGCTGACGGATCCGTCGCTTTCGGTTACCATGAGTTGGGTGTGTTCTCGCTTTCCATCACGCCATCGGTGAAGAAAGGCGAACCGCTCGCCGTCAGGTGCGTACCTGACGTGATGAATAAAGTGGCGTTCGTGTGAAACCGTCGAATCCGATTGCCCGAGGAGGTCGGTGTAGGGTATCAAGAGTTCCTCATTCCCGTCGAACGATAAGTGGAAAATGCCGTCCTCGTCCGGTGAGCGGAGTGTTGAACCGTCGTCGGTGCCATAACCATAACCCGGACTATTTCGATCCAACCGCCGGTAGTTCACCGAGAGAAACCCGTCTCCGGTCGGATCCACGGCTTGGACCGGTCGGTCGTACGTTTCAATCACATCACCTGTGACGGTAACCAGTCGCGCAACCGCCGCTCCGTCGTCGAGGTCGTTAAAGAGGATATCTTTGTCTCGGGTCGGATGCCAATGTGTCCGACTACCTTGCTGATAGTTCCACGCTCGCGTAGTTCCGATCGATATTGCACCACCTTCTGAGAGACAGATAATTTCCGCACGACCGCCTTCATTGCTGGCCTCGTGGAGCAGATACCGCCCCATCCCTTCGTCCCACGGACAAACATCGAAGAAGCCGACGTACCGCCCGCCGTAGCCCTTGGAATGGTAAAATTTTTGGTCTGGACAGCTTGCCCACGTCTCCGCCGTCTGGAGTGTCGCATCCTCGTGAAGATTGTATCGGAAGTCCCGATCCGCGTGTAGGTAGTAGTTCGTCCGCTGGTAGACCGACTCGACGGCGGATTTGGTCCGCGGGAATCGATTGAGAACCCCTCCGATAGTCTGTTCAATCCGATTGTACCCACTCATAGTATCTCGTTCGTAGTCGATTCACCGAGTGAATAATAATTCGATACCGATAGCTGCGGTCGAGCGTGTTGATGGGGTAATTGTGAAATCTTCATTTTGATTCTCCCCGATCGCGCAGCGCATCTCTATCCTGATAACCAACTTCGCCATCGTATCCTTCATGGGTAACTAATACCTGCACGGGGATCGCATCAATATCGTGCAGTTTTGCGACCGTTAAGCGATGGCGCCCCTCACAATTGTAGAGGAGTTCTCCGTTCCGACCGACGGTAATCGTCACCTCATGAAGAGGGTGTCCGTTCAGCTTCGCTTGTGAGCGATAGCCGTGTGTTGTAATCCGTTGATAAATGCGCTCGAGTTTTTCACAGCGGTCAATAGCGCGCGCTGTTGCGGCCTCGGCGCTCAGACCTCGTTCTCGAAACGCCTCGCAGAGTGCCGTGTAATAACTCGTCTGCTCCCAGGATTTCTCGTCCAAGAACCGTTCTCTCGCCCCGCGAACGATGTACAACTGATCGAACTCGTTTCGAGACTCGTCCCAGTCTCCACTACGAGTGACGCCGTATGGGACCTCTTCGATATAGGGGAGGTAAGCCCAACTGGCTTCCCGGGGTTTGAAATGCGGAACGTAATCGAGGTGGCCTTGCTCTCGCTCTTCGTACGTTCCTGTGAGATAGGTGATGTCGGCTGGATCCACCCAGACGGGCGATATTTTTTCCCGATCGTACTGCCGTTCAAGGCGTCGCCGCTGAAGTCGGTAGTATCCGGGTTGTCCCTCAAATTGACTTGCTATCGTTCTCCGACCGTATCTAAGTGATTCGGTAGCAGTAGTTCGAATCCCGTCAGTACGGAGGTGCCGGACCAGCTTCGAGAGGGATGATTCACTTGCCATGTTGCTCTATTGTGTATATACCTTGGATGAGTCTTCCCGGGAGATAGTTGCCTATGCCATCCAGTTGCGACACAGTACCAAAAACTCTCCCGACTGACTCCTATAGATTTTCGGCGAGTAGATGAAAACCGCTTTCATCTTTTGACTGATATCCTCTATCGATGGATCTCGTTCCGACGGACGACACGTGGGACTTTGAGGGCCGGGAGGAGCTCGAGGCGATCCTTAACGAGCACGGAATCGATCCGGAACTCGTCTGTCTCGTCGGAAGCGCCTCGCTCTCGGTTCGTGGGCTCCGCGAACACGGCGACATCGACGTCTGCATCCACTCTTCGAAGCGCGATCGGGTCGATTTCGCTTCACTAGACGGTTTTGTCAGTGCGGTCGAGGAACGGTACGACACCATAGAACTATCAGACGATGAACTCATTGAAGACGACACCTACCACGACGTCGTCGACGGGTTCAAAGTTGTCAGACCGGAAATTGCTTTCTCGTACAAGAAGCTTCGTGATCTACCGAAGGACGAACGCGATGTCGAGTTGCTGGAGAATTACTCACAGGCGACCGAAGATTGGAATTGGGAACTCTACCGGTCAGATTACAACAAGCGACCGAATTCACTATTGTCTCGGGGCATACAATCTCTCCGAACCGATGGTATTCGGATCACCCTCGACAAGGTATTCGGGTTGATCCAGCGGAAGGTTCCGTGGATCAGAGGGTTGACGGGCGCATTACCGGTCCACGATTTGCGTACACCTTTTCATGCTCTTCGTGGGACGACCAGGTCGATTGGACCGGGCCAGTTGATAAACCGTCAGTATGCTGGCGACCGTTTTGTCGACTACGAAACAGTAGCGTACTGGGCGGCCCTAGAAGCAACGGCCGCTGGTGACGAGCTCGATTTTACGCTGAATCCCTTTGATACGGATTTTGAAACGTTACAACGGACTGAGCCCGACGGAGAGGTGACGCTTCGACTGAATCAACGCCACCGTATTCTCGATCCGGTGACGGCCGCATGGGTACTCCACGGTGGTTGCGACGAGATCACGTGCTCGTTCAGTGTTCGACAGCGGGCCGGACGCGATCGGTCGTGGCTTCGGTCCCTTGGGTTCAAAACGTCCGAAATTGAGGCGCTTGAGGAAGCCCGACTTGATCTGCTTACATCCGTCGGCGGACTTTTCTACGCGATTTTTTGGCCGCCGGCGTATGAATACTTCGATGAGATGGAGCGAATCCTCGGTCAGAAGGTATCGATCGTCGACAGCACGGACGTCATGATCGACGATATAGACGGATTCGTTCATGCTGTTTACGACGCACAGACTGACGATGCACCGGATTGGGCGATCGACTGGAAAGCGGAAACGATGACAAATTTCCCGAACGTCGTTCGCGTCGTGTCGGTCGATCTGGCGACGCCACGAATGCACGACGGAATCTCTCGCGAGATGGAGATGGTGAAAAACGACGTCCGCCACTCCTTCATGGAACACTTCTCGGACGAGTATTACCTTTCGATACTGCACGCGACAGATAGCTTCGAAGACAATACTGCACTCGATCAGGTGCTCTCCGAGTACTGCGATGACTGGTGAGTGCCAGTACGCCGTGTTAGGAATTTGTTTGACACTTTCAAGGGTACGAATGTGATTCTCTTGAAAACTCACTGGTCTCCGTTCTGTCTCATCTCGTAGTTCTCGAGATCAACCCCTGTAGTCGCTCCATTATTTTAGGCTCATAGTCCCAGCCTGGGGCATGGTCGGCTGGTGGCGTGTCGAACGGAGTGACCCCGTCGAGCCGTTCTGTATCGAGCGTCACACGGCTGGCGTGCCCGCTAGACGTATGGGGGGTCGGTGATCGACGTGGATGGTCACAGAACCGACGCGCCCGCACTCGAGGCCGCCGCGCCGACGGGTGACGACCCCGAGGCCGCCACGGTCGCCGGCGACGGACCGTTCCCTCGGCGCTACCCGCTTCTGGCCGTGCTCGTCGTTCTCGTGGCGAGCGCGCCGACGTCGTGGCTGATACCCGCCGAGCAGGGCTACCTGATCGCGGCCGGCTCGCTCGTTCTGGTCGCGAGCTACGCCGTGGTGTTCACGAGCGTTCGGTTGACGACCGACGGCGTCTTCCTCGCGTTGATCGGCGGCTACTGGCTCGGACTGGTGGTTCAGTACATTCACTCGCCGCATCCGGAGCTGTTACTCTACGTTCTCGCCACGCCGGTCGCGGTGCTCGCGACGGTGATCGTTCTTCCGCAGTTCGTCGCCGCCCGCCCGGAGACGTTCGCGGCCGGGATGACGGTCGGGGCTGTGGGTATCGCGGTGTTCGGCTTCGCGCTCGTCTACGGGTATCACACGACGACGATGGACCTTCCCCAGTGGGTCGGTCAGCCGGTGATGGGATACGGCGAGTACCGCACCGTCTCCGTCTACCAGAACCCGAACGCGTACGCGACCGTGATGCTGGTCGGGACGCTTTCGGCGGTCTACACGCTCCTCGCGCGGCGCCGAGCGATCTGGCTGGTCGCGCTTTCGATCTGTCTCGTTGGATTCGTCCTGGCGGAGGGCGACCACGCCTTCGCCGGCTTTCTGGTCGGGCTGCCGATTTTGCTCTCGGCGGTCGATCGCCGACTCGCGCTGGGTGCCGTCGCGACGCTCGTCGCGGGGACGTACGTCGCGATCCAGATCGGTCACGTCCAGGACGTCATGCAGACGACGTTCCTGGGGCGTGTCTACCGCTGGGTCGAAGCGCTCGAGATGCTGTCCGAAGCGCCGCTGTGGGGCGTCGGGTTCGACGAGATGCGCGCGCTCGACGTCCACAACTCGTTTCTGCACATTCCCTTGGGTCTGGGCGTGATCGTCGGCGGACTCTACGTCGGGTCGATCTGGTACGCGCTCGCGAAGGGGATTCGAGCGCGGTGGACGCTCTGGACGGGCTACGTCGTGGGGACGGGCGGCGCGTTGCTGGTGTCGATGTGGTTCGAGACGTCGACGCTCGGCGGCGTGAGCGTCTCGGCGGTGTTACTCGGACTCTTCGTCGGGCTGTTGCTGGGACTCGACCGGGAGGGATCGAATGCAGCGACGTTTGACCGTCGAAGCCGAATCGGGCGCGCGGTCGCACGCCTTCGCCGGCGATAGGGGCCGCCGGCTAACATCCCGATTACCGTCCGTCGGCCGGAGAAAGCGGTGATTGTGTCCCGGCCAGGCGTGGCGGCTAGTCGTACTTCGCCGCATCGTTCACCACGCGCTCGGTCGGTTTTTCCGGTCGACGACGTGGCAGTCGCCGTTACGGTCTTCGATTGCTGACGGTTCACCGGACGATACCAGCCGTTTACAGCACGGTCTGTAGACAGATCCGATGCTTACTATGACCGAGAGACCTTCCGACACGGGCGCGCGGTGGAGCCGTCGATCGATCGTTCTCGCGAGCGGGGGAGTCGTTCTCGGCGGCGCGATGGGGGCGACCGCCGCGGACGAACACGGAGACGATGACGACGAGGATCGGGGACCTCCGGAAGACGACGAGCGCGGCCGGCCCGACGAGTCGGTGTTACAGACCGATCGCACCGAGGCGTTCGTCTGGGACACCGACATGGACGCACAGCTGTCGAACACCATCCAGCCGGCGGCGGACCCGACCGAGGAGGGCCGCGAGGACGTCGTCCACGCCACCTCCGGGGGAACGGAAACGAGCGATTACGCCGCGGCCGGCATCGACCTCCGAGCCGACGAACTGACGCTCCAGGAAGCGAGCGAGGCGGGAGCGATCTCCTACGATCGCTCCGTCGGCGAGGGGGCGACGGACGAGGTGTTCTGTCTCCTCGAGACTGGTGACGATGCCCTCATCGTAGCGGTTCGCGGCGGGGGTGGCGAGACGACGGACGGGTGGGAGACGCGCGACGTTTCGAGCGAGCTGACCGCCGACGGCTGGCGAACGATCGAACTCGATCCGGAACACGTCGACGTCGACGACGAGGCGGTGAACGTAGAACTCGAAGAGATCGGCGGCTACGCCCTCGAGTTGCAAGAGGGCGAGGCGATCGCGGATCTCGTCGACCGGTACGGCGACGCCGACCTCCTCGGGATGGCGATCGGCGTCGGGGCGCTGTCGGGGGCGGTGGTCGACACCTACGTCGCCGACCTGCGGGTTCACGACGACCCGCGGGCCGTTCCGGCCGTCGTCCCGATGGACGTCTCGTTCGACGGCCCCGGCGGCGACGCGGGCGGTCGGGTGACGGCGTCGCTTACGTTCCCCGAGAACGGACACGACCTCACCGCCGAGGACGTCGACACCGAGACGATTCGCCTGGCCTCCTACGCGCCCGTCGCGCCGCCGCTTCCCGGGAGCGACGAGGCGACCGACGCCGCGACGGCCGACGCCTCGGTGACCGAGCAGGGTATCGACGCCGAGTTCGTTCCCGGGCAGATCTACCGGTTCGCCGGCGCCGACCAACCCACGCCCGTGGTCCTCTACGGTGACTTCGACGTCGAGGAACCCTACACCTTCGTCGCCATCGGCGAACTCCAGCCGCCCGGCGAGTGAGCGATCGGGGTTCGAATACCCCGAACCAGGTGTCCCTCGCCCGTCACCTGGTGATGCGGGCACTGATTTCCCGGGATCGTTTTTTGTCGAGCGAGCACGCTACCACCAGGTGGGTATACAACCGAGCGTGAACTCCGAGGCACTCGACCTGCCTTTTCTGTAGCCGACGGTCGCCGTTGCCATCATCCGTCGCCGTCGTCCGCGGCCTATCACTCGCCGGCCGCCTCGATCAGTTCCACCGCCGTCTCCCGCAACTCGGCGGTTAGGTGCAAGCCGTGCGAGTCGACGTCCCGGAGGATCGTCTTCGCGTCGGCTTTCGGGAGCCCCTCCTCGACCGCCCTGACGATCACGCCGATCGTTCCGGTCACCGTCGCACCGAGGCCGTCGGCGACGGTCCGGAGTCGCCGATCGTCGGCGACGATCGCCACTGTACTCGTACGGTCATACTCCGGGTGGATCGGGGCCTCAGGGAGTGTCGGACGAGCGGACGTGGATCGAACTCCCCAGGTACTTCGTCACGGCCTCGTCGACCGTCTCCGCCTTGAACGCGTCGAGCTGGTCGCCGATCGCCGCCCTGAGCGCGTCGAGATACGCCCGATCCGTCTGGAGTTCGCGAAACGAGACCGACACCACGGGGACATCGAGCGCCGCTTCGGCGAGCCGCCGGACGTGCGCTTCGTCGCCGACGCGTCCCCGCCAGAGGTGGTCGCGGAAAAAGAGCCAGCCGCTCTCTCCGGGCGGGTCCGCCGTCCGGTAGAGTTTCGTCTCGAACGTCGCGGGATCCGTCGTCACCGCTGATTGCGTGGGCTCGAGGCGGAATCTGATCCGAAACACGTAGCGTGCGGTCCCCGCCTGGTCGCGTTCTGCCATACCGGACATCTCGACCGTGAGCGGGAAAAAACGGTGGCCTCTGGACGACCGGACCGTCGTCTCGGACGCGGCGTTAGCGGCGTTTGTGGCGGTCGAATCGGACGACGGCGAGGTGGTCGTTGGCCTCGGCGGAGGCACGCGGGTTCGGATCGCTCTCGACGCCGAGGAGCCGTCCGAGCAGTCGGTGTCTCTCGACGTATCCGGCGATCAACGACGCCCGGTCGTCGTCGGTCACGAGCGATCCCGTCGCGGGAAATTGCGTTCCGCGGAGCCACACGCGACACTCGCGACCGGTCCGGAACGTTCGCCACCAGTCGGTCTCTCGCTTCGGCGTCATCGCGACGATCGCGCCGTCGCGCTCGTGGTAGGCCACCGGAAACGTATACCGCCGTCCGCTGTGGCGACCGACGTACGAGACGAGCGCGAGCCGGCCGCTCACGATCCAGTGTGCCCGCGACCGAAGTATCGACCGAATCAGCGGGTTCGCCACGCGACGTTCGAGTCGTCGGAACACCGACGTCCACCGATTCGACGAGCCCGTGGGCGCCATCGCTCTAACTATTCGGTCGCGACGATAGTAACGCGTTCTCCTCGGTGTCGGTCGTCGAGCGTGGGTGGTCGGATCCATCGCATCGCGCGTCGGCTCCCGGACGATTCGTCTCCCCGGCAGCGTGACTCCGATAACTCGCTCGGCTACTGGGATGTCGATGGTGGGTGAAACGGGCGAGAGGTCTCGCACGGCCGTTCTCTGGGTGGGCTAGTCGTTATCGACTGGACGTGAGCGTGAGCGGACAGGGGCTGGCGAGGTGGGTGTGGCGGGGTCCGTCTCGATACGTCGTCACAGCGCTCGCTCTGTCACGACACCGTGGGCGCCGCTCGTATTCTGGCGGTCGAGATCGGATATCTAGAATATATTTGCTCTATCTCTTGATTTGTTAGACGAAGTTGGCTCAATCACCAAACTATATGTACCTTGACACCGCATTCAGGTCAGGGGATTGAAATGGGGGATCTGACAGCGTACTGTCCGCAGTGTGATGGTGAGGAACCGATTCGAAAAACCGTACCGTGGCAGCCGAACCTCTGTACCACGTGCGGGTCCGACATCGAGGAGGACTTCGTCGAACAGTAAGCGACTGTGGTGGAGCGACTGGCGTGGAGTCGGTGGTGGAGCGACTGGCGTGGAGTCGGTGGTGGAGCGACTGGCGTGGAGTCGGTGGTGGAGCGACTGGCGTGGAGTCGGTGGTGGAGCGACTGGCGTGGAGTCGGTGGTGGAGCGACTGGCGTGAGGTCGGTGGTGGAGCGACTGTGGTGGGGTCGGTGGTGGAGCGACTGGCGTGAGGTCGAAGTGATCGGACGAGCGGCCGTCGTCCGGTGGAACCGGGCCGCGGGCTCCTTCTATCACACGTTCTGGACGCGTCGACGAAGCGCGATCGACAACCGAACGAACTGACCGGGGTACCTCGTGTATCCGATACCGAACACCCGCCACACCGATCTATCGGCCGTCGAACGCGTGCTCTTTGTCTCGTGAACGTGTCGGCGGAAGAGCCCCGGTTTCGGTCGGGACGGCTATCCGTCTCGCCGATCCGGCGTCTCTTCTGCCGTGACGAGCTCCGCCGTGGAGTACTCGTCATCTGGCATCGAAAATTCGGTCTCGTCGGTCGCCCGGTTCAGCGCGGTGCCGCCGTCGGCGGTCACTCTCGCGTCGTCGGGGGCCCGCGATCCGGCGTCGTCGGATCGTCCATTGATCGTTCGGTCGATCAGCGGTTGTGCTGATCCGTCGGTCGCGGGCGAGGTGCGGCCGAACTCGAAGCCACCGGTCGCGTCGGTCGTCGGTTCATCGTCGTCCCGGTCGGCCGGCTGCTGGACCCGCACTCGCGGCGGACGCACGGCGTCGGCGACGGCGTCGGGATCGTCGGTGTGGAACCTGCACATCGTCGATTCGGTGTCGCCGGGCCCGAGCGTCTGCGCGAACTCGACCGTCGACCCGGAGACCGACCACTCCCCGCCGTCCATCGCGGGTACCTGGACGTCTTTGAGGCCGGGGAGCGCCTCGGTGACGCTGACGGTGACCGGCGCCGAGTCGGCGGATTCGAGTTTGAACGCCACGTTCCCGGCGCCCGCGGCGCTCACAGACAGCGCTTTCGTCACCTCGACTGACCCGCTCTCGACGGTCGCTGTGTACGTCATGCGCGTTCGCCTTCGACTAGACCGGCGTCAGCTCGCCCCAAATAGATTTTGGCTAGTTGACGTTTTTTCGTCGCCACCCTTCGTCGATTGAACCGCCGTGATCGACGTCGCGAGATAGTCGATCCGGAGGGACGTTAGAGTCGATCAGGAGGGATGCTCGTGGTGTCCGGCTGTGCAGCCGGGTGCGATCGGCCGATCTCGACGCTGGCTAGCCGTCGAACGGGGAGTGACGGTCCCCGGTTCGATCGATTTGCGACCGAACCGATTCGATAACCGCGTCCACCTCGCGCGCTCGACGCATCTCCGGACTATTCCTGGCCAGCGATAGCGACATCACTACCAGGTCGAGTTCTTCCGGACGTAACTCGATGGACACCGACCGGTCGGACATGCGCAACCATTGGGATTCTAACACTATGGGTCTTGGGGTACACGTCGAGTTAGTTTCTGTTCATCGCCTGGACGTCCGGGAGGCTTAGTGGACAGCCGCAGGGATCGGCGTTGTGGCGCTCCGGACCGAACGTTCGGACGAGGACGGTCGGCTCGCCGCGATGGAGGGTAGGTTTCTCTTTGGTCGCATGTGAATCAGGTGTGGTAAACCGGCAGGGTCTGAGCGGGTCATCCGACGGTGCTTCCCGCGCGGGGAGGCTGCTCTCGCGGCGGTCCGATTCGTCCCGATTACACCTATTACACTCGATTACATAGTGGCGTGTATGCCCATCGATATCGAACGCTTCGAGGAGGGACCCGCGGAGGAACTCAGAGCCCGGGGCCGAACGAACGCGGCGGAGATCCTCTCGTTTCTCGCGACGTCTCCCGACCGGGCGTTCACACCGAAGGAGATTCACGACGCGACCGGCGTCGCCCGCGGGAGCGTCGGCGTCGTCCTCTCCCGACTGGAAGACCGCGACCTCGTCCGCCACCGCGGCGATTACTGGGCCATCGGCGACGTCGACGATGTCGAAACGACGCTCAGTTCGATCCGAACCGCGCAGGCGGCGACCGACCGGTTCGGTCCGGAAGACCCCGACGAATGGGGCCCCGGCGTCGAATCCGACGGCGAGGACGAGTAGATGCGAGACGAACAGGGAAGCGTCTGGTGGCACCACACAAATCCGACCCCTCGTATCGACCGTGGCTGATCGTCAGCGACCGATCGCATCCGTTCGCTCTCTAGGAGTGTATCGCCCTCGCGATGACGACGCAACGACACGCGGATGGGCTCGCCGTTTCCGCCGATGACTGGATTCGAGGCGGATCGAACCGGGACGCGTACGTCTCCCCGTGGTACGTGACGACGATCAAACGACGCGATCTCGATACCCAACAGGGGACGCTCTCTGCCTCGATCGTGGCCGAAGCCGTCGACGCACTCCACAGCTACACCGCTTTTGTCGAGTGAATCCCGAAGTGAGCCCCTGAACCGTTCGGTCGTGTGGCCGAATCGATTCGATATCGTCTCACTCGCACGGGCGTACGCTGGGTGGCCTACTCGTTCATCGCCTGGGTGTCTGTCAGGGTGGGCGGACAGCCACAGGGCCTGGCGAGATGGGTGTGTGGACCCTTTGGGTGACGTCGGTCACCGGATAGTCACAGTAAAGACACGTCGGGGATGAGTGAGGTATCCACTCAGAATAGGGGGTATCGCCGGTCGCAGCGCGGCTGTGATTCGTCTAGCCGCAGGCGCCTCGGATTGCTCGAGAAGCGGTGATACGTTCGTCGCTCGCGGTCAACGCCGGTCGGGACGGTACGCGACGCCGATTGTACCTACGTTACTCGGTCATCGATCCAATCGAGAACGGAAAATAACACGTCGAGGTGATGCGGTTTCAGCCCCGAGGGTTCGGCTGTTCCGGCGTCTGGCGGCGGATGAAAATGCGTCAGCGGGGCGTTCGTTTTCGGATGGCGATCCCACCGGCACTGGTAGGTCGACTCGTCGCTGGTTTCGATGTAGTGGACGGCGTAGTCGTTCGTGACGAACCAGCGGATGTCGAGTCTCGCCTCGGACACGGCGGGCGGATACGCGTCGGCAACGAGCGTCACTTCGAGATACCGGGGCGAAGTCCCCGTCGGTTGGAACCGCCAGGAATCAACGAGCGGGTGCGACGCCGCCCGGCGACCGATCGTGCGAAGCGCGGTCGGATCGAGCCGTCCCTGGGGAATCGAATCGTCGTCCGATGGCGGGCCAGGCATAGGAATCAGACCGACACCGCGTCCCCAGTGTCGCTTCCGTCGCGTTGTGCCGCTCTGTAGGCGGCTTGCTGGAGAATCTCGATATCGTGTCGGACGCTCCGCCAGCGGGTGATCGCGTCCCACCGGTCGTGAATCTCGTCGTGATCCATCGTCTCGAACGCCGTCTGTGCGATCGAATTCGGATCCGGTGCGTCGAATCGGTCCTGGAACGCGTCATCTTCTGCGACGAGTTCGTCGACCCGGTCTCGCAGAGCGCCGGCATCGTTCTCCGACGCGAGGCGCTCGATCCGCTTCCACTGGAAGTACGAGTCGTTGCGTCGGTACGCGACGGGGCGCCCGTCGCGCTCCTCGACGATTCCCATCTCTACGAGCTGGGCGAGCGCATCTCGCGCACCGTCGTCGGAACAATTCGCCCGCTCGGCGACGCCACTCGCCGACTCGAACGCCGTGAGGCCCGTCACGACGTCGTAGACGCGCTGAAACGTCGTTCGCTCTCTCACCCAGCGCTGGCGGGCTCTGCCACCTGGGCCGCGTCGACTCGAATCCTCGTCACTCATGGCTCTCTCAACGGCACCGATACCGATATATGTTTTCCACGAACGGAATATATCTCCTCCGGGTGAGGTGCTCTTCACATCGATCGGTCCGCCGTGCTGCGTGATCGTTCGGTCTGGGCGCTAGCCCGGGTGTCTCGCTCATCTGCCGACGCGTCGGAGTGCAAGATGGGCCGTCACCATTCGCACTGGCGTACTCAGAGTGGTCTAGTCGTTCATCGCCCGGACGTCCGCGAGGGATAGCCACAGGGTCTGGTGAGGTGGGCCGCATCGAAGTAACGCAGATTTAGTTCAATCGTCTGCAGTGTACGCACCACTTCGATGTTCGATTCGATACTACGGCTCGCGATCGTAGAAGTTGCGCCGATGACCGACTGACTTCACGTATAATTCGTCATCACGTTTTTTCCACTCGATGAGGACCCGGTAGTCACCGACACGAAGCACATAGTCGTCACGACCGGTCAACCGCTTTAGGTAATGATCGGGCCAGTCTCGCACGTCTCGGAGTTTTTTCGTGACTCGCTCTTGCGTGTCAGGTTCGAGTTCCTCGAGACGGTTCCGTCCGCGATCCGTGAAAAAGACATCCACCATTTATAGGTCGTCGAGCCGAGTTACGTTTCCATCTTCGATCTGGCGGCGGGAGATCCGATCGTCCTCGAGCGTTCGTTCTGACAACCGCGGCACCTCGATCATGTGGCGGAGGGCATCGCGAACCAGTTCGCTCTTGTTCAGATAATGTGGATGGTCCTCCAGAAACGCTTCGATATCCTCGTCCATTTCGTCCGGGACTTTCACGTTGAGTGTACTCATTGTGTTACTCCTGTGTTACGCTCTGTGTTGCAAAAAGTATTTCGCCGACTCCCTGCCTGTACGGACCCTCGGGCCAGATTTCCACTTCGGTGCCCAAAACTCAGTAATCAATAGGTCTGCCGTCGGCTGGACCGATCACAATCGGTGCCTGGTTGGCCCCGCCGAACGGGTCCAGCTCTTACGCCCACCGCTGCGGTGACCGGTCCAGCCGTCACTCGGGCCTGATTTGCATGGATTAGTCGTTCATCGCCCGGACGTCTTCGAGGGATAGCCACAGGGTCTGGCGAGGTGGGTGTGTGGGCCGGTGGACGTGACGTCGGTCACGGGATAATTACAGGCGCTTTCGTGAGCCCTACCTATCAGTGGTTCACGGTTGATTCGCCGGTCACGACGACGGCGTCCTCGCGAGTCAGGTGCAGGGACCGTTCCGTAACTGGCCATCCGATACGGTTTCGGGCAACGGGCAGGCTCGGACGAATCGGTGTCACTTCGTCACTCTTTCGATGGGTACGTTTCGGCGACGAGCGTACCGCAAGCGGTCAGCGGTTCTCGAGATCCCGATCACGTCGTACCCGAAGAAACTGCCGTCGCCCGCGATCGGTCACAACGCTCCTGTTTCGTTCAGATACGAACGAACGTCGTGCAGAAACGTTCGATACCGATCGAGATCCTGAAGGGCGTTGTACACGCTATCGTGGTCGATGACGTCACCGTAGGTGTGAGCCAGGACGTTCCGAAAGCTAGCCGCCTGTGCCATCGCTTCGGCCGGTTCGGACCGTATAATTCCGGCGTGGGCGAGCGATTGCATCGTTTCTCGATTCGTCTCGGGAACGGATCCGGACTCGGCGCGAACCAGCGTCTTCGCGATGTCGAGTGCGGCCTCGGTCGCTTTGACGAATCGCCGTTCGACCACGTCTCGAGCGACCTGATCCGACCGGTACGCCGCTCGATCCATCGACTGGTACTCCGCGAGGATAGTCAGGCTCTCCTCGATGGTTTTTGCAGCCGTCACCACCCGCTCTACGTCGGCGGCAGAGAGCGTCATGCGAGGAGATCGTCGATCCTCGCGAGTATCTCGTCGAATCGGTCGGCCGGCGACCGCGATTCGTCGTCGCGTTCGACGGCATCTCGGAGTCGGTCGACGGACCTGTCGTCCCCGACGAGAACGATTCCGTGATCCAGCGCCGCTCGTACGAGCGACGACCGAGCCGAACGAAGGTCGACCACGTCCACGTCGTCGGTCCCGAGCGCGAGCGACAAGTCGACGCCGATACCCAGTATCACGTCGTTGTACGCCGGATCATTCGGTTCGATCCCGTCGAGAGCCACCCCAACGTCGATATCGCTTCGCGCGTGGACGTCGCCTCGCGCCCAGGAACCGAAAAGAATCCCCACGTCGACCGGGTGCTCGCTCAAGACGCCGGTTACCGCCTCGCGAACCGCTCGATCGTCCAGCTCCGTCGGCACCATACCCTCAGTAGGTGCATCTGAGATAAAAGGGTTCGCCAGCGAGTCAGTCGACCGAACGGGGATTCTTCCATTTGCACCGTTCGTCCGTCACGACAGCGTGGCTGTCGATCGGTGGGTGCGGGGCACTCGCACAGGTGGTCTACTCGTTCATCGCTAGGACGTCTGCAAGGGACAGTGGACAGCCCCAGGGCCTGGCGAGGTGGGTGTGTGGGCCGGTGGACGTGACCGCGGTCGCGGGGTAGTCACACGCCGGACAGTTCGGGAAGGGCGAATCGTGTTCGGTCATGGGCTCCTCACCAGGTGTTTGACCTCGTAGGCGGTGAGTCCACAACCGCAGGGATCGGCGTTGTGGCGGTCGGGACCGAACGTTCTCACGAGAACGATCGGCTCGCCGCACTTCGGACAGGGCGGGTAGGCATCTCTCGGTGATCGTATTTCGGTCGGGTGGTGTCTCTCGGTGGCGCAGGCGTGACAATCCAATTTCTTCGTCGCTCGCTCGCGGCCGCGTTAGCTCTGTTACGGCGATCCCGATCAGCCCGGACCGTCGAGACATCCTCGTCGCTGGGGACAGGACGAGACGGAGATCGATGGATTTTGAGCGGCGTGAACGCTGGCGCCGACGCGATGTACGCCGAAACTCGATCGTCCTCGATGCAACCGTAGGTAGCGTCTCCGTCGCCGGGACGGGCACGTACCGAACTGTTTTATCGTTGGCACTCTTCTCCCCACGTATGGGAGTGTACGCCGACGAAGCGAGCGAATTTGCGCGCTCGACCGATGCGACCGATGACGAGCGCGAGCCGTTGGGTACCCGCCTCCGCGGCATTGCAGCCGAACTCGACGTCGACTCCGTCGAGGAAGTTCGATCGCTACGCGAACGACGATGAGACTCTTTCTCGATACGAACTGTTTCATCGCGGCCGTGACAGACGAACCCGACTCGGGCGATGTCGCAACCGAACTACTCGACGGCGATCACGAGTTCCTCACGTCGACGATGAACCTCATGGAACTGCGCTCTGTCCTAACGAAGAAACAGCGCCTCGAGCAATCTCGAGCACACGATATACAGGACGAAATCACGGCCGACGTCCGCACCGTGATCCCCGGCGCATCTGATATGATGACCGCAAACCGGCTCCAAAAAGAGACCCTCCTGTACCCGATCGACTGTCTCATCCTGGCCTGTGCACGCAACCACGACGCCGAACTCGTCTCGTTCGACTCCGAACTCCAGGAGGCCGGCGCCACCGATCCGACGGCCGTCGTCCGAGGGTGATCCGTCACACTCGGCGACGGTTAGCCGCGGCACGATTCCATCGATCGAACTCGTACGGCGGTCGCTCGCGGGTGATCGTCGGTGAGAGCCGCCGATCGCGACATCCTGAGAACTGAAATTCGTCCCCGATACGGCGCCGTCAGCGGTGGGACGAGCCGAACGAGAACGGGGTAGCCGACTAGGAATCGGTTGCTGGTGATCGGTACTCGCACGGGCGCAAATCTGAGTGGGCGGTCGGGACGTCCTAGTCGTTCATCGCCTGGACGTCTGCTAGAGATAGTGGACAGCCACACGGTCTAGCGAGATGGGTGTGTGGGCCGGTGGACGTGACGTCGGTCACCGGATAGTCACAGGCCGGACAGTTCGGGAAAGGTGAGTCGTCTTCCGTCATGGGCTCCTCACCAGGTGTTTGACCTCGTAGGCGGTGAGTCCACAGCCGCAGGGATCGGCATTGTGGCGATCGGGACCGAAGGTTCTGACCAGGACGATCGGCTCGCCGCACTTCGGACAGGGCGGGTAGGCATCTCTCGGATCGAGTGACGGACGGGTGGTTCGTCGCGGTGGCGCGGGGGTGACGCGCACCTTTTTCGACGGTCGGTCGCTCGCAGCTGATCGTAGTTGAGAGCCGCCGATCGATCGACGACGCGTTCTCTGGAGTGTCGAGATTCGTCCCCGATACGACGCCGTTAGTGGTGCACGAGTCGAACGAGAACGGTTTTATTCCGTCTCACAACCGACGCTTCGGATACATCGATCAGTGGCGATACGCTCGTCACTAGTGGTTAACGCTGTTTGGTGCGGAGTGTAATCACTCGATCGGCGATTCGAGATAGCCCTCTAGCGCCTCAACGACCGTTTGGACGAACGATTCTTCGAGTCGGCCCTGCCGCCGTACGAGCGCCGCGTGTTTCGGGGAGGCGACTGCCCACGGAGAGGCGTAACTCTGCCGAGGCATACCACCTTCGACCCAGTCCTCATCGAAGATCGGGATACCGTCGTCGTGCGGAGTCGTCGTCAGCGTGACGGTCATGTACTCCTCGTCACCGAACGGGTGGTTGTCGTTGTTACAGATCAACCACGGACGCGGGTTCTCTCCCGATTTGAACGGATCCGGCCCCCAGACTACATCGCCGCGTCGATACGTCATCCAGACTCCTCATCGACGGCGTGTTCGAGCCATTCATCCATGTCCTCTTCGCCGAACCGGTCATTCGCCGCTCGCGTACTTTCGAGCAAACTCGTGTACGCCGCTACGTCATCGCCCTCTCCGAGCGCCCAGAAGTTGCCCTTGTGACGCACGAGTCCTCGTTCTTCGAGCCGAGAGAGGACGACGCTGATACTCCCGGCTTTGACGTCAGTCGCATCGCGGATCTCGCTCTGGGTGAACGCCTTATCGGGGTGGGACGCGAGAAACCCCAT